>NZ_JBVIXD010000009.1:0-10156 GCF_055593965.1 Streptomyces sp. NPDC040622
GCGCCCCCTCCGGCCGGTTGGGAGGCTGCCGGTCATCGGTGGTGGACAAGCCCCGCAGGGGCGAGTGGGCTTTTAGGGGCGCGGGGAACTGCGCGGCCAGCCGCAGCGGGCCCGCACCCGCAGAGCGTCCGGTCGCCCAGCGGCGGGTGGGTCTTCAGGGGCGCGGGGAACTGCGCGACCAGGCACGACGGACCCGCACCCGCCCGCGCAGGGCGGACCCCACCCACCCAGGACCGCCCAAGGCCCAGGGGCCAGGAGAGGGTAACTTTTTGGTATGGGGAAGCTGCTGCGCGGGGCGCATATCGTGTGGGACTGGAACGGGACTCTGCTGCATGACATTCATGCGGTGATCGACGCGACGAACGCGTCCTTCGCGGAGATCGGGCTCGAACCGATCACGTTGGAGCGGTATCGCGATCTGTACTGCGTGCCCATACCCGTGTTCTACGAGCGGCTGATGGGGCGGCTGCCCAGTGAGGCCGAGTGGCAGGTCATGGACGCCGTGTTCCACAAGCACTACTGGGCGCGGGTGGAAGCCTGTGCGCTGGCCGAAGGGGCCTCCGAGCTGCTGGCCGCGCGGCGGGACGACGGGCGGACGCAGTCGTTGCTGTCGCTGGCCCCGCACGAGCACCTGGTGCCGATCGTGCGTCGGCACGGGATCCACGAGTACTTCGTACGGATCGACGGGCGGACCGACACCTCGCACGCAGGCAAGGCCGACCGGATGGTGCGGCACCTGGCCGCGCTCCGGGACCGTCCCGACGTCGACCGGGTCGTGGTGATCGGCGACGCCGTCGATGACGCCGTCGCCGCCGCGCACGTGGGCGCGCGGGCCGTGCTCTACACCGGCGGGTCGCACAGCCGGGTGAGTCTGGAGACCGCGGGCGTGCCCGTCGTCGACAGTCTGGCGGACGCCGTCGACGTGGCGGAGCGGCTCGTCGCCTGAGAGGGTTGCGTGATTCCGTTCACGCTCCGCGTCTCCCTGCGTACGCTGAGGTGGGATCCTCGGCCGGGTGGTGGGCCTTGCGGGACGACGTGACGGGGGCGGTAGCGCGATGGGTTTCGGCTTCGGGCAGCGACGGGGCGGGCAACTGCCCGCCGAATTGACCTCCTTCGTCGGCCGGGTGGACGAACTGGCGCAAGTGCGGGACGCGTTCGGGTACGCACGGCTCGTCACGCTCGTCGGTCCCGGCGGCGTCGGCAAGAGCCGTACCGCGCTGCGGGCCGCGGCCGGCCTCGGCGAGCGGTTCCCCGACGGGGTGTGGCTGGCCGAGCTGTCCGCCCTGCGGGACCCGGAGTTGATCCCGGCCACGCTCGCCGCGGTCCTGGAGCTGCCCGAGCAGTCGGGGATGGCGCCGCTCGACGCGGTCGTCGCGCATCTGCAGGGGCGGCGGCTGCTCATCGTCCTCGACACCTGCGAGCACCTGGTCGACGCGTGCGCCATGCTCTCGGACATCCTGCTGCGCGAGGCCGCGGACGTGTGCGTGCTCGCCACCAGCCGGCAGCCGTTGGACGTGCCGGGCGAGCACTGCTGTCCCGTCTCGCCGCTCGCCGACGACGACGCCGTCGAGCTCTTCGTCCAGCGGGCCGCCGCGGTCGCGCCCGGCTTCGCCGCGGGCGAGGCGAACCGCGAGCAACTCCTCGCGCTGGCCCACCGGCTCGACTGCATCCCGCTCGCCCTGGAACTCGCCGCCGTGCGGCTGCGGGCCGTGTCGATGGACGAGTTGGTGGCACGGCTCGACGACCGGTTCCAAGTGCTCACCGGGGGGCGGCGGACCGCTCTGTCACGGCACCAGACGTTGCGTACGGCCATCGACTGGTCGCATGAACTGTGCACCCCGGCCGAGCAGTTGCTGTGGGCGAGGCTGTCGGTGTTCGCGGGATCTTTCGAGCTCTCGGCGGCCGAACAGGTCTGCGGGGACGAGACGCTGCCCGTCGCGGACGTGCTCGGGCAGCTGATCGGGCTCGTCGACAAGTCCGTCGTCCAGCGTCTCGGGGAGTCCGGGAACCGCTACCGGCTGCTCGACACCCTCCGTGAGTACGGGGCCGAGCGGCTCGGTGCGGTCGAGGGCGACGGGGGCGCGGCGCTGCGGGCGCGGCACTTCGCGTACTACCGGGATCTGGGCCGGCGCTTCGAGGAGGGGTTCCTCGGCGCCGGGCAGCCGGAGTTGCACCGGGTCGTCCGCGCGGAGCTGTCCGGGCTGCGGGCCGCCCTCGAGTACGCCTACGGGACCGACGGGCGCGCGCAGGAAGGACTGCGCCTGGCCGCCCGGCTGTGGCCGTACTGGCGGGCCTCCGGGACGCTCTCCGAGGGCGGTTACTGGATCGAGAAGGGCCTGGAGCGTGTCCCCGAGGACTGCTCGGCGCGGGCGTGGGGGCTCCTGGCGACCGGCGCCTTCGGCGTCTGGACCGCGGACCTCGCCACCGCCGTCGAACGGATGGCGCTGGCGCGCGAGTCCGCGGTACGGGCGGGCGACGAGAAGGTCGCGCAGTTCGCCGAGGCGTACGGGCACGGGCTCGCCGCGCTGTGCGGCGACGAGGACGGGCTTGCGCGGCTCGCGGGCGTGCGGCTGCGGATGGCCGAGATCGACAACCGGCTCGGGCTCGTGGTCATGAGCTACGAGGCGGCGCTGTTGCGGGCCGTTCTCGGGGACACGGAGGGGGCCCTCGAGCTGTGCGCGCAAGGCCTTGACCTGCTGGAAGCTACCGGTGAGCGGCAGATCTACGGCTCCACGCTGATGGCGCAGGGACTCGTACGGTGGCTCGCGGGGGAGCGGGAGGCGGGCGTCGTCTCGCTGTGCCGGGGCATGGAGGCGGCGGGCGAGGTCGACGAGATCCTCGTCGCCGCGATGTGCTGCCACGGGCTGGCGTGGGCGGCCGCGCACGAGGGGCGGCAAGTGCGGGCCGCGTGGCTGTTCGGGTACGCGGAGAACGCGCGGCGGCTGGGCGGGGACCCGATCGGGATGCTCCCCTCGCTCTTCGAGCACCAGGAGGCCGCGCGGAAGTCGGTGCGGGAGGCGTTGGGGGGCCGGCAGTTCGAGCGGTGGCACGCGGTGGGGGCCCGGCTGTCCGGGCGGCAGGTGCTGGAGGCGGTGCGGGGGGACGCGGATACGCCGGGGCGGGGGGCGGATGCGGGGCGGCGGGCGGGGAGTGACGTGTTGACGCGGCGGGAGCGGGAGGTCGCCGTGCTGGTGGCACAGGGGCTCTCCAACCGGGAGATCGCGGAGCGGCTGGTGATCTCCAAGCGGACCGCGGATGCGCATGTGGAGCACATTCTGGCGAAGTTGGGGGTGGGGTCGCGGACCGAGATCGCGGCGGCTGGCCCCGGGGCCTAGGGCGGTTTGGGGGTGCGGGTTCGTTGTGGCTGTTCGCGCAGTTCCCCGCGCCCCTGAAAGCCCACCCGCCGTTGCGGGCCGTGCTGTGTGGGCGGGTGCGGGTTCGTTGTGGCTGTTCGCGCAGTTCCCCGCGCCCCTAAAGACCCACCCGCCGCGGAGGGCCCGGACGCTTGGCGGGTGCGGGTGTGTCGTGGCTTGTCGCGCCGTTCCTCGCGCCCCTGAGAGCAACAGCCGGGCCGCAGACACCCAACCGGCCGGAGGGGGCGCGGGGGTATGTGCGCACGGAGCACCGAGCCGGCCATAGCGTCTTTGTTCGTGCAGCGTGGCGCAGGGATAGCGAGTACGTACATACCCCCGCGACCCCGCCCCACAGCCGAACCCCAGGGGCGCGGGGAACTGCGCGACCAGCCACACCACACCCGCAGACGAAAACGCACCCAGGACCGTCCAGGGCCCAGGGGCCTGCCCTCGCCGACAAGGGCAGGCCGTCTTGGAGGCGGCGGGGTGCCTTGCCACGACAGCCGTGGGGGAGTTGACCAGGCACTGCCGGCACCCCGCCCGCCCTTCCCGCCCCTGTCGAGGCGGTGCAGGACAGAGCCTGCCGGGTGCGGGCGCCTCCCGGCATCGGTATGCGCGAGGATCCGCATACCGATGTGGTGCGGGGTGCCGTGGAATCCGTATACCTAGGGCCTGGGAGACCCCGCACGGGCCTTAGTGGGACGAGACCGGTGCCTTCGCGCGCAGCACCGTGAGGAACTCCCGCATCCAGCCCGAGTGGTCCGGCCACGCGCGCGCCGAGACCAGCGTGCCGTCCACCACCGCCTCCGCGTCCTGGAACGTCGCGCCGGCGGCCTGCATGTCCATCTCCAGTGCCGGGTACGCCGTGACCCTGCGGCCGCTCAGGCTGCCGATGGCGGCGGTCAGGAGCGGGCCGTGGCAGATCTGGGCGACCGGCTTGTCCGCGTCGAAGAAGGACTTGAGGATCTTCCGGAGCTCGGGGTCGTTGCGCAGGTACTCAGGGGCCCGGCCGCCCGGGATCACCAGGGCGGCGTACTGGCCGGGGTCGACTTCGGAGAAGGCGAGGTCCGCGGGCCAGGTGTAGCCCGGCTTCTCGGTGTACGTGTCGAAGCCCGGCTCGAAGTCGTGCACGACGAACCGGAGCGTCTTGCGGGCGGGGGCGGCGATGTGGACGTCGTACCCCTCCTCGCGCAGACGCTGGTAGGGATAGAGGACTTCGAGCGACTCCGCCGCGTCGCCGGTCACGATCAGGATCTTGGCTGCCATCTTGCTGCGCTCCCCTCGGGGCGGGTACCGCCTCCGTCGGCCGGACCCTTGGGCCAACGTGCCCGTGCGGTGCCGCTTTGCCAAGAGGGCCGACGGTCGACACGACTGTGCAGACTGTCAAAGTTCGACCCCTGCTTTTGTACACATACGGCTCATGACGGCTTCCCGGTGGGGAGCGATAGCCTTGACCCGTGATCAGCGCGATATCCCGCGGGGGCACCGACGCCCCCGCCCTGCGCCCGGTGCTCACGGAGGACATCCGTGCCCGGGCCCTCGCTGACGCTTCTTCGCGGTGGGGCCGACCGGGCCGATCGAGCCGTCAGTCAGCGAAACCATTGAAAATGGCGGAAAGCTGTCCGCTCTTCCATCACCGCGGCATAGCGTCGAAGCCGACCGGAGACCCCGCGTCGCGGCGTTACGGCACATCACTTCCTTCTACGTCACGCAACGGCGCGCGACAGGAGTCAGAGGACAATGCAGACCAAGCTGGACGAAGCCAAGACCGAGCTGCTCGCGCGGGCCGCCCGGGTAGCTGAGAACAGCCCGGCCGGGGGGCGCCTACCGACCGGGACGACGAGCGAGGCCACGCCGGACCAGGACATGGCTCTCGCGTTCCTCCAGCGCTACTACCTGCACACCGCTCCCGAGGATCTTGCGGACCGCGATCCGGTCGACGTCTTCGGAGCCGCCTTCTCGCACTACCGGCTCGCCGAGAACCGCCCCCAGGGGACGGCCAACGTGCGGGTCCACACCCCGACGGTCGAGGAGAACGGCTGGACCTGCAGCCACTCCGTCGTCGAGGTGGTCACCGACGACATGCCCTTCCTCGTCGACTCCGTCACCAATGAGCTGTCCCGTCAGGGCCGCGGCATCCATGTCGTGATCCATCCGCAGGTCGTCGTACGGCGTGATCTGACCGGGAAGCTGCTTGAGGTCCTTTCCCCCGAGGGGGGCGCCGAGCTGCCGCACGACGCGCTCGTCGAGTCGTGGATCCACGTCGAGATGGACCGCGAGACGGACCGCGCGGACCTGAAGCAGATCACCGCCGACCTGCTGCGGATCCTCTCCGACGTGCGCGAGACGGTCGAGGACTGGGACAAGATGCGCGACGCCGCGCTGCGCATCGCCGACGACCTGCCCGCCGAGCCCACCGCCGGTGACCTGCGCGATCAGGAGGTCGACGAGGCGCGCGAGCTGCTGCGCTGGCTCGCCGACAACCACTTCACCTTCCTGGGCTTTCGCGAGTACGAGCTGCGCGACGACGACTCCCTGGCCGCCGTGCCCGGCACCGGCCTCGGCATCCTGCGCGCCGACCCGCAGCACGACGGCGACGATCACCACCCGGTGAGCCCGTCCTTCGACCGGCTGCCCGCCGACGCGCGCGCCAAGGCCCGCGAGCACAAGCTCCTCGTCCTGACGAAGGCCAACAGCCGGGCGACCGTCCACCGCCCCAGCTACCTCGACTACGTCGGCGTGAAGAAATTCGACGCCGAGGGCAACGTCGTCGGTGAGCGGCGCTTCCTCGGGCTCTTCTCCTCCGCCGCGTACACCGAGTCGGTGCGGCGCGTGCCCGTCATCCGCCGCAAGGTCGCCGAGGTGCTGAAGGGCGCCGGGTTCTCGGCCAACAGCCACGACGGCCGCGACCTGCTCCAGATCCTGGAGACGTACCCGCGCGACGAGCTGTTCCAGACTCCGGCGGACGAGCTCCGGTCCATCGTGACGAGCGTCCTCTACCTCCAGGAGCGCCGCCGCCTCCGGCTGTACCTGCGCAAGGACGAGTACGGGCGCTACTACTCCGCCCTGGTCTACCTGCCGCGCGACCGCTACACCACCGGTGTCCGGCTGCGGGTCATCGACATCCTCAAGGAGGAGCTGAACGGCGCCAGCGTCGACTTCACCGCCTGGAACACGGAGTCGATCCTCTCCCGCATCCACTTCGTGGTCAGGGTGCCCAAGGGCGCCGCGGTCCCCGACCTCTCCGACGCCGACGTCGAGCGCATCGAGGGACGGCTCGTCGAGGCCGCCCGCTCCTGGGCCGACGGCTTCGGCGAGGCGCTGACCGCCGAGTGCGGCGAGGAGCGTGCCGCCGAGCTGCTGCGCCGCTACGGGGGTGCCTTCCCCGAGGGCTACAAGGCCGACCACACGCCGCGCGCGGCCGTCGCCGACCTCCAGCACCTGGAAGACCTCACCCAGGGGGACAAGGACTTCGCGCTCTCCCTGTACGAGCCGGTGGGCGCCGCCCCCGGCGAGCGCCGCTTCAAGATCTACCGTTCCGGCGAGCAGGTCTCCCTGTCCGCGGTGCTGCCCGTGCTGCAGCGCCTGGGCGTGGAGGTCACCGACGAGCGTCCCTACGAGCTGCGCTGCGCGGACCGTACGCACGCGTGGATCTACGACTTCGGGCTGCGCATGCCCAAGTCCCCGAACGGCAACGGCGACTACCTCGGTGACGACGGCCGCGAGCGCTTCCAGGAGGCCTTCGGGGCCGCCTGGACCGGTGCCGCCGAGGTCGACGGGTTCAACTCGCTGGTGCTGCGGGCGGGGCTCAACTGGCGCCAGGCGATGGTGCTCCGCGCCTACGCCAAGTACCTGCGCCAGGCGGGCTCGACGTTCAGCCAGGACTACATGGAGGACACCCTCCGCAACAACGTCCACACCACCCGGCTGCTCGTCTCGCTCTTCGAGGCGCGGATGTCGCCGGATCGCCAGCGCGCCGGGACCGAGCTGACCGACGGGCTCCTGGAGGAGCTGGACGGGGCGCTCGACCAGGTCGCGAGCCTGGACGAGGACCGGATCCTGCGGTCCTTCCTCACCGTCATCAAGGCGACGCTGCGCACCAACTTCTTCCAGGAGTCGGAGGGCGGGAAGCCGCACAACTACGTCTCCATGAAGTTCGACCCGCAGGCCATCCCCGACCTGCCCGCGCCCCGTCCCGCGTACGAGATCTGGGTGTACTCGCCCCGCGTCGAGGGCGTGCACCTGCGCTTCGGCAAGGTCGCGCGCGGCGGTCTGCGCTGGTCCGACCGGAAGGAGGACTTCCGTACGGAGATCCTCGGTCTGGTCAAGGCGCAGATGGTGAAGAACACCGTCATCGTCCCGGTCGGCGCCAAGGGCGGTTTCGTCGCCAAGCAGCTGCCGGACCCGTCGGTGGACCGTGACGCGTGGCTGGCCGAGGGTGTGGCCTGCTACAAGACGTTCATCTCGGCGCTGCTCGACATCACCGACAACCTGGTGGCCGGCGAGGTCGTGCCGCCCGCCGACGTGGTGCGCCACGACGAGGACGACACCTACCTCGTGGTCGCCGCCGACAAGGGCACCGCGACGTTCTCGGACATCGCCAACCAGGTCGCCGAGTCCTACAACTTCTGGCTCGGCGACGCCTTCGCCTCCGGCGGCTCGGCCGGCTACGACCACAAGGGCATGGGCATCACCGCCCGCGGCGCCTGGGAGTCCGTCAAGCGGCACTTCCGGGAGCTGGGCACCGACACCCAGAGCGAGGACTTCACGGTCGTCGGCGTGGGTGACATGTCCGGTGACGTCTTCGGCAACGGGATGCTGCTGAGCGAGCACATCCGCCTGGTCGCCGCCTTCGACCACCGGCACATCTTCATCGACCCGAAGCCGGACGCGGCGACCTCGTACGCCGAGCGCCGCCGCCTCTTCGAACTGCCGCGCTCCTCCTGGGCGGACTACGACAAGGACCTGCTCTCGGCGGGCGGCGGGATCTTCCCGCGCAGCGCCAAGGCGATCCAGCTCAACGCCCACATCCGCGAGGCCCTCGGCATCGAGACCGGCGTCGCCAAGATGACCCCCGCCGACCTGATGAAGGCCATCCTGCAGTCGCCGGTCGACCTGCTGTGGAACGGCGGCATCGGTACCTACGTGAAGTCGTCGGCCGAGTCGAACGCGGACGTCGGCGACAAGGCCAACGACGCGATCCGGGTGGACGGCCAGGACCTGCGGGTCAAGGTCGTCGGCGAGGGCGGCAACCTCGGTCTGACCCAGCTGGGCCGCATCGAGTTCGCCCGCGGCGGCGGCCGCATCAACACCGACGCCATCGACAACAGCGCGGGCGTGGACACCTCCGACCACGAGGTGAACATCAAGATCCTGCTCAACGCGGTCGTCGCCGACGGCGACATGACGGTCAAGCAGCGCAACAAGCTGCTCGCGGAGATGACCGACGAGGTCGGCCATCTGGTGCTGCGCAACAACTACGCGCAGAACACCGCGCTGGCCAACGCCGTCGCCCAGTCGCCGTCCCTGCTCCACGCCCACCAGCGCTTCATGCGCAGGCTCGGCAAGCAGGGTCACCTCGACCGGGGCCTGGAGTTCCTGCCCAACGACCGGCAGATCCGCGAACTGCTCAACTCCGGCCGGGGCCTGTCCCAGCCCGAGCTCGCCGTGCTCCTCGCGTACACGAAGATCACGGCCGCGGACGAGCTGATCCAGACGACGCTGCCGGACGACGCGTACCTGCGGCGGCTGCTGCACGCGTACTTCCCCGAGGCGCTGCGCGAGCGGTTCCCCGAGCAGATCGACGGGCACGCGCTGCACCGCGAGATCATCACGACCGTGCTGGTCAACGACACGGTGAACACCGGTGGCTCGACCTTCCTGCACCGGCTGCGCGAGGAGACGGGCGCCTCCCTGGAGGAGATCGTGCGGGCGCAGCTCGCCGCCCGTGAGATCTTCGGCCTGAGCAAGGTGTGGGACGCGGTCGAGGCGCTCGACAACGTCGTCGCCGCCGACGTCCAGACCCGGATCCGGCTGCACTCGCGGCGCCTGGTCGAGCGCGGCGCGCGCTGGCTGCTCAACAACAGGCCGCAGCCGTTGCAGCTCGCCGAGACCATCGAGTTCTTCAGCGAGGGTGTCGCCCAGGTCTGGGAGGAGCTGCCGAGCCTGCTGCGCGGCTCCGACCTGGAGTGGTACCAGGGCATCTGCGACGAGCTGACCGAGGCGGGCGTCCCCGAGGAGCTGGCGCAGCGCGTCGCCGGATTCTCGTCCGCCTTCCCGGCGCTCGACATCGTGGCGGTCGCCGACCGGATGGGCAAGGAGCCGATGACCGTCGCCGAGGTGTACTACGACCTCGCCGACCGGCTGCGCATCACCCAGCTCATGGACCGCATCATCGAGCTGCCGCGGGCTGACCGCTGGCAGTCCATGGCGCGCGCCTCCATTCGCGAGGACCTGTACGCGGCGCACGCCGCGCTGACGGCGGACATCCTGGCCGTCGGCGACGGCGGATCCACGCCGGAGCAGCGCTTCAAGGCGTGGGAGGAGAAGAACGCGCCGATCCTGAGCCGGGCGCGGACGACCCTGGAGGAGATCCAGAGCTCGGACGCGTTCGACCTGGCGAACCTGTCGGTCGCCATGCGCACGATGCGGACGCTGCTGCGTACGCACTCGTAGTTCTCGGCGGTAGGTGAGACGGGGGCGGGAAAGGGAGAAAGGGGACAGGGGGAAACACCCGGGGTGGGCAGAGGAGGGGGGGGGGGGGGGGGGGGGGGGGGGGGGGGGGGGGGGGGGGGGGGATGGGT
>NZ_JBVIXD010000009.1:10165-534371 GCF_055593965.1 Streptomyces sp. NPDC040622
CCCCACCCCTCCCTCCCCCCCCCACCCCCCCCCCCCACCCCCCCCCCCCCCCCCCCCCCCC
This sequence comes from Streptomyces sp. NPDC040622, assembly GCF_055593965.1. Lineage (NCBI taxonomy): Bacteria > Bacillati > Actinomycetota > Actinomycetes > Kitasatosporales > Streptomycetaceae > Streptomyces > Streptomyces sp. NPDC040622. Next base: position 10,227 of record NZ_JBVIXD010000009.1, read on the forward strand.
CCCCCCCCCCCCCCCCCCCCCGCCCCCGTCTCGTGCGCCCGGCGCGCGGGTGGGGCGGGGCGCCGGGGCGCGTGGCGGGGCGGATGCGGGGCACTGGGAGGTGTTGCCGTCGTTCTCGCGTCCCTGTATGGGGCGGAGTCCGGCGTGGCGGGATTGGTTGCCCGGATGGCGCGGAATGGGTGATGAGATTCGCCATACCCCATCAATTCAGACATTTGGTCTAAGGTGGGTGAGATTGTCTGATGGAGGTACGAGATCCGAAACGCAGGAAAGGTCGCGGGCACGGCGATGACGGAAGCGATTCTCCTGGTCGGCGGGCAGGGCACCCGGCTGCGGCCGGTCACGGTCCACACGCCGAAGCCGATGGTCCCCGCGGCCGGGGTGCCCTTCCTCGCCCATCAGCTCGCGCGTCTCGCCGCCGTCGGCGTGGACCACGTCGTGATGGCGACCTGCTATCTCGCCGAGGTCTTCGAACCGCACTTCGGTGACGGATCCGCGTACGGCCTGACCCTGGAGTACGTCGTCGAGGACGAGCCCCTGGGCACCGGCGGCGCCATCCGCCACGCCGCCCGGCGGCTGCGCTGCGGCGCCGAGGAGCCCGTCCTCGTCCTCAACGGCGACATCCTCAGCGGCGTCGACATCCGCGGCCTGGTCGCCGTGCACGCGGAGCGCGGCGCCGACGTCACGCTCCACCTCGCCCGCGTCGACGACCCCCGCGCCTTCGGCCTCGTGCCGACGGACGCCGACGGACGCGTCCTCGCCTTCACCGAGAAGCCGCAGACGCCCGAGGAGATCGTCACCGACCAGATCAACGCCGGCGCCTACGTCTTCCGCCGGTCCGTCATCGACACCATCCCCGAGGGCCGTCCCGTCTCCGTGGAGCGCGAGACCTTCCCCGGACTGCTCGCCCTCGGCGCGTACCTGCACGGCCAGGTCGAGAACACCTACTGGCTGGACCTCGGCCGCCCCGAGGCGCTCGTCCAGGCCTCCGCCGACCTCGTGCGCGGCGTCATCCACTCGCCCGCCCTGCCCGGCGAGCGGGGCGAGGCGCTCGTCCTGCCGGGCGCGCACGTCGCCGCGGACGCCCGGCTCGCCGCGGGCACCGTCGTGGGGGCGGGGGCCCGCATCGGGGCGGGAGCGCTCGTGCACGGCTCGGTCGTGCTCGACGGGGCGGAGGTGGGCGCGGGCGCCGACGTCCGCCGGAGCCTGATCGGCGCGGGGGCCCGCATCGGGCACCGCACCGTCCTCGAAGGCGCGGTCGTGGGGGACGGCGCGCGCGTGGGGGCCGACAACGAACTGCGCACCGGGGCGCGGGTGTGGTGCGAGGCGGTGCTGCCCGACGCGGCGCTCCGCTTCTCGCCCGACGTCCCGGGCGCCCCGGGCATCCCGGGCGGCGCTGAACTCCCAGGCGTCGCCGGCATCCCTGACGTCCCCGCCATCCCCCACGACCCAGGCGCCCCCTGCGTCCCCTGCGTCCCCGACGGACAGCGAACCCTGACCACCGAAGGGCTTGAGGCATGACTGCGAACTCCCCCCAGGACATCTCGGCGCACCTCCACGAAGACCTCGCCGCCCGGCTTCCCGAAGCCTGGGCCGCGACCCCGCTGACCGTCGTCATGCCGACGTACAACGAAGCGGGCAACCTGCCCGGCATGGCCGAGGCCCTCATGGCGCTCCCGCTGCCCGGTCTGCGCCTGCTCGTCGTCGACGACTCCAGCCCCGACGGCACCGGCGACATCGCCGAACGCTTCGCCGAGCGGTACGGCAGCGCCCGCATGAGCGTCCTGCACCGCACCGAGAAGGACGGCCTCGGCCGGGCCTACGCGGCCGGCATGGCGCAGGCCGTCGCCGAGGGCGCGCACTACGTCCTGCAGATGGACGCCGACGGCAGCCACCCCGTGGAGAAGGCCGCCGCACTGCTCGGCGTCGCCCTCGCCACGGACGCGGGCGTCGTCATCGGCAGCCGGTACGTGCAGGGCGGCACCCTCTCCGACGCGTGGGGCGCCCACCGCAAGCTGCTCTCCCGCTGGGCCAACGCCTACGCGGGCACCATCCTCGGCACCCGCGTCCGCGACATCACCGGCGGCTTCAACCTGTGGCGCGCCGACGCGCTGCGCGCCATCGACCTGGCCTCGGTGGACAGCGCGGGCTACAGCTTCCAGGTCGAGATGAAGTACCGGGCGCTGCGCCGCGGCTTCGACGTCATGGAGGTGCCGATCCACTTCGAGGACCGCACGGTCGGCGAGTCGAAGATGAACCTGATGGTGCAGCTGGAGTCGGTCGTCATGCCGTGGAAGCTGCGTCTGGACGCGAGAGCGGGCGGCCGCGGTCCGGGGGTACGTGGATGAGTGCGCCCACCCTGCGCGAGGCGCCGTCGACCGCGGCGCCCGCGCCCGCGGCGGCCCCGCCGGCACCCGCGCCGGCACCCGCGCGCCGGCTCACCCTCGCCCGGCTGCGCAGGCTGTTCCTGGAGGTCGTGAAGTTCGGCGTGGTCGGCGGCAGCGGCGTGGCCGTGAACCTCGTCGTCTTCAACCTGCTGCTGCACGGACTGTCCTCGGGCCCGATGACGGCGACGGTGCTGGCCAGCTGTGTCGCCATGGGCACGAACTACCTCGGGTTCCGCTTCTTCGCCTACCGCGACCGTGCCGCGCGCACCAAGCGGCAGATCGCCCTCTTCTTCGCCTTCAGCGGGATCGGCGTGGCGATGGAGAGCGTCCTGTTCTACGCGGGATACCACGGCGCGGACATGAGCGGGCCGCTCGCCTCGAACATCGCCAAGGCGCTGTCGATCGTCCTGGCCTCGGCCTTCCGTTTCCTGGTCTACCGGACGTGGGTCTTCCAGCACGATGCGCGTCGCCACTAACGCGGTCGTACGGCGGATCACCTGGGCCGCGGCCCTGCTCCTCCTCGTCCTGCTCCTCCTCGTGATCGTCCGGCTGCCCTGGGCCGGCGACCTCGGCATCCACGCGGCGACCGTCGAGCGCCTGCGCCACGATCTCGTCGACCCGGGCAACCCCCTCGTCGACGCCGACACCCCCAGCCCGTACTACTCCCCGTGGATGCTGCTGCTCGGCGGCCTGGCCAGGGCGACCGGGCTCGGCACGTTCGTGGTGCTGCGGGTGGCCGCGCTGGCCGGACTCGCCCTCCTGGCCACCGGCGTGTGGCACTTCGTCCGCACGCTGAGCGCGCGCCGGGCGGCGCCGCCGCTGGCCCTGCTCTGCCTGCTCCTCCTCTGGGGCCCGCGGCTCTTCAACTGGAGCGGCTTCCCCGGCCTCAACTCCCTCGCCCTGACGATCTCGTACCCGAGCACGTTCGCGCTCGGCCTGTCCTTCCACTTCTGGGCGCTGCTGCGCACGGCCCTGCGGGGCGGCGCGGGCCGGTGGTCCTTCCTCGGGCTCGGGGCGCTCTGGTCGGTGATCCTGCTCAGCCACCAGTTCACGGGTGTGGTGGCGTCGTTCGGGGCGCTGGCGATGGTGCTCGGCGCGCGGCCGTGGCCCTCACGGGCGGTGCTCCTGCGCCTGGCCTGCGGCCTCGCGCTGGGCCTCGCCGTCCTCGCGGCCTGGCCCTACTACTCCTTCTTCGGACTCCTGGGAGCGGGCGGCCTGGAGGCGATCCACCGCTCCCTCTACCGCGACCTGCTGCCGCACTTCGGCCTGGTCCTGCCGGGCGTCGTGGCGCTCGGGCTGCGCCTGCGCAGGGACCGCCGCGACCCGCTGGCGCTCTTCTTCCTGCTCGGCGCGCTGGTGTTCGCGGCGGGCGGCCTGAGCGGCCACTACTCGTGGGGCAGGGTGCTGCCCGCGGTCCTGATCCCGGCGCAGCTGGCGATGGCCCTGGAGGTCTTCGAGGCGGGCGGCGCGGTGGTGCGGCGCGCTTTCGCGGGGGTGCTCGCGGCGGCGCTCCTCCTGGGCGCGTGGACCCAGGCGGGCACGCTCGGCCACGTGGTCCCGCGCGACGCGCTGCCGGCCCGCGTCGCGGCCAAGTACACACCCCCGTGGCCCGGTTACCACTGGCTGACCCCGCAGGTGAAGTACGGCGACGTCGTCCTGGCCAAGACCTTCCCGGCCCGCCAGATCCCCGCCTACGGCCCCTACACGGTGGCCCCCGGCTACCCGGACTTCTTCCTGCCGGACCAGGAGGAACGCCTGGCGGCGGTACGCGCCTACTTCGCGCCCTCGACCCCTCGCCCGGAACGCCTGGACATCCTGCGGCGGTACGGGGTGCGGTGGATCGTGGAGTACCCGGGGGACGGCGGCCTGCGCCCGGACGACCCCGCGCTGCGGCGGGCGGGGGCGGGGCCCCGGGGGCAGGTGCTTTATGAGGTGGTGGGGGTGGCGGGCTGAGGCGGGCGGGGCGCTCACGTGGGTTCAGGCGGGCGGGAACTCGTACCGCACCTCGTGGAGGTGTCCGGCCTTCACCATGACGGTGGCTTCGATCGGGCTGTCCCCGTCGCTGTGCACGACGCGCAGGGTGCGGAGGACGGGGAGATAGCCGGGGAGGTTCAGGGCGAGGAACCGCTCCTGAGTGGGGACCCTGGCCGACACCCGGTCCACGCTCAGGCGCGGAGGGAAGCCGAGTCCGGCGAGGAGGGCCGGGGTGCCGCCCCTGATCTTCCGCTTGTCCGTGATGGCGGCACCCCGTCGCCCTCTCGGATCTGTGGGTGCTCCGTGCACCTTCGCTGTCGAGACCCTCAAGGAGGCCTGCGGTGCCGAGCCCGGGTGCCGAGGAGGAAGGCGGCAGAGGTCCGGGTGGGTCCGCGCAGGGTGAGGGGCGAGGGCTTCGGGGCGGTCGCCACGGGGGGCGGGGAGGGGGCGGGCGCACGGGTGCGGCCCGGGGGTGGGCCGGTGTCGGCCGGTGGGGCGTAGGTCCGGGGCCGGCCGGTGGGGCGAGCCGGCTGGGGCCCCGGGGTGGGGCGGGCGTTCCCCGGGGCAGGGCCGGCCGCGTCAGCGGGTCAGGCTTGAGGCCAGGCGGGCCGCCCTGCGGAGGCGGGAGTTGGCCTTCGCGCCTGCCTTGCGGGCCAGGGGGCGTATGACCTTCGACGTCACGCCCACCGGGGTCCAGCGGATCTGGAGGCGGCCCGAGGCGCGGCCCTCCGGTTCCACCGTGACCTCGTGCGGGAGCGCGCCGCCCCGGTAGTCGACGCGGGCCCTGAGGGTGGGGAAGGTGAGGGGTGCCAGGAGCAGGGAGGTGTTGCGGAGTTGGCCCTGGGTGAGCTGGAGGACGGGGTGGCGGGCCCCCGCGAAGCCGTTCAGGGGGAGCGGGGCCGTGGCCAGGTTCAGGCGGACCGCGCCTTCGAAGACGCCGGGGCGGACCGGGTCCAGGCGGAAGGGGGTCTTCATGCGGCGCCGGCCGGGGGCCAGGAGGAGCGTGGCCACCTGGGGGCCGACGGGCAGCCGGAGCCCGGGGTCGTAGGTGCGCACGGTGAGGTCGACGCAGGCGCCGGGGCCCTGTGCCACCCGCGTGATCTCGTGGCGGAACTGTGCGCTCGGGAACGGCCGGGAGTCCAGGCCCTGGTCCGTGAGGTCGAGGTCGGCGCGGGCCGCGGCCGATTCGGGGACGTGCCCGCCCCAGTAGAGGTGACCGGAGGGGGCCATGGACGTTTCGCGGGGGGCCACGCCGTGGCCGAGGCCGCGCGCCGCCAGCCGGGCCTCGGCCAGGCGGCCGTCGCGGACGAGCCGGAGGACGACCCGCTCGGCGCGGGGCAGCCGGGCGTACGCGCCGGGGGCGAGCTCCGCCAGGTACGGGTTCACGATGTCCGCGAAGCCGCTCAGCCACTCCTCGTCGCGGAAGGGGAGGTCGCCCGCGTACATGCGGAAGTCGTGCTTGAGGAACTTGTAGTCCTTGGCCTCCCGGACGTCCGCGTGGCCGCTCGACACGAGGAACGCGTCGATGAGGCGCTGCACGTGTATGCGGTCGCGGACGTTCGTCAGCTTGTGGCGCTGGTTGGAGATCGACGCCGACTCGGCCGCCTCGTAGGGAGCGATGTACCAGCGGTAGACGGGGTCGGGGATCACCGTGAAGGACTTCGCCAGGCAGTACGCCTGCGCCGAGAACAGCTGGTCCTCGTAGTGGATGCCCTCGGGGAAGCGGAGGTTGTTGCGGTCAAGGAACTCGCGGCGGTACATCTTGCTCGTCGAGAGGTGCTCGAAGAACAGGCCCGGTTCCGCCTCGATGCCGTGGACCGTGCGGCGCTCCGCCACCAGGTGCGGCATCCACGTGGAGGTGCGGCCCGTGTCGACGCGGACCCGCTCCACCGCCCCCATCGCGAAGTCCACGTCCTGCTCCCGGTGGGCCGCGAGCAGCAACTCCACGGCCCGCTCGGGCAGTTCGTCGTCGCTGTCCAGGAACATCAGGAACGGGGCGCGCGCGATCTCCAGTGCCCGGTTGCGCGGCGCGCTGCACCCGCCGCTGTTCTCCGGCAGCCGCAGATAGCTGACGCGGTCGTCCTCGGACGCCAACCGCCGTGCCACGTCCGGGGTGTGGTCCGTCGAGTGGTCGTCGCTGATGATGATCTCGATGTTGTCGTGCGTCTGGCGCCGCAGCGAGGCGACCGCGCGCGGCAGCCGTTCCGCGTCGTTGTAGACGATGACGGTCACGGTGACATCGGGGATGGTGGTCATCGCTGGTCCGCCTCCTCGGGCGTCGGTGCCGGGGTGCGCTCGTCGACCGGGGTCACGGGCGGCAGGGACTCCTCGGGCTCGCCGAGGAAGACGCGGCGCACGACCCGCTCGGCCGCGCGCCCGTCGTCGTACTCGCAAAAGCGCAGGCGGAAGGCGCGGCGTGCCGTGGCGGCGGCCTCGTCACGCCAGGCGTCGGAGGTGAAGAAGTCCGTCAGCTCCTCCTGGGTGCGCGCCACCTTGCCCGGCGGCTGCTCCATGAGGTCGAAGTAGACGCCGCGCGTCTTGGCGTACGTCTCCCAGTCGTCGGCGTAGATGACGATCGGCCGGTCGAGGTTGGCGTAGTCGAACATGATCGACGAGTAGTCCGTGACGAGGGCGTCCGCCGCGAGCGCCAGCTCCTCCACCGGGTCGTAGGAGGAGACGTCGATGACCCGGCCGCTCCTGCGCAGGTCCGCGAGGGGGGACGCGGCGCCGCCGTAGAAGTAGTGGCCGCGCACCAGCAGGACGGTGTCCTCGCCGAGCCGGTCGGCGAGCGTGGCCAGGTCCAGGCGGGGGGTCCATGCCGCCTCGTAGTCGCGGTGGGTGGGCGCGTAGAGGATCGCCCGCTTGCCGGGTGCGATGCCGAGCCGCTCCCGCACCGCGCGGACGTCGGCGGCGCCCGCGCCGTAGTACACGTCGTTGCGGGGGTAGCCGTGGTCGAGCGAGGTGTAGTGCGAGGGGTAGGCGCGCTCCCACATCTCGGTGGAGTGGCCGTTCGCGGAGACGCTGTAGTCCCACTTGTCGATGCGCGCCAGCAGGCTGTGGAAGTTGAGGCCCTTGGACGCGGCCGGGTAGTCCAGCTGGTCGAGGCCCATGCGCTTGAGCGGTGTGCCGTGGTGGGTCTGGAGGTGGACCGCGTCGGGGCGCTTGACGACCGCGTTGGGGAAGTTGACGTTGTTCACCAGGTACTTGGCGCGCGCGAGGACCTCCCAGTAGCGGGGTGTGCCGGGCACGATGTGGTCGGTGCCGGGCGGCAGCAGCGGCACGTTCGCGGCCGAGACGACCCACACCGGGTGGATGTGCGGGGCGAGTTCGGCGAGCTTCGCGGCGATGGCCGCGGGGTTGCAGGCCACGCCCCGGTCCCAGTACGCCGTGAACACCGCGAGGTCGGGGTCGACGGGCCGCTCCAAGGCCTTGCGGTAGCGCAGGTCGCGGACCTTCAGGCCCACCCGGTGCTTGCGGGAGAGGACCGCCGACCTGAGCTTGCGCCGCTGCTGGTTGGCCGTCTGGAACGTGCGGTACTTGGTGTACGCGTCCTCTTCGAGGAGGCGGCGCCGCACGCCCTCCAGGCCGCCGGGCCGCTGGTGTCCCTCGGGCCGCCAGGCGACGGCGGCCTTCGAGGCGCGGTGGAAGAACTCCCTGCGGACCGCGTCCGGCAGCTTCTCGCGGGCCACCACGCGCAGGCAGTGGCCGACCATCACGTCGTACAGCGCGGCGCGGGGCGCCGTCGGCAGGCCGCGTCCGGCGGCGAGCCGCAGCAGCGACTCGTAGCGGTCGATGACGCCGTAGCGTTCCTCGGGCGCGCCCTGCGGCAGGCTCTCGGCGCGCAGTTCACGGACGTTGAGGGCCACCTGGTCGAGCGTGGCGAGCCGGTCGGCGACGAGCAGCGCGGCGTACGCGGCGAACGTGTCGTCGTCGACGGCCAGTTCGGCGCGGTGGGTCCGCCAGAACTCCGCCCGCAGCACCCGGTTGCCGAGCAGCGGAGTGACCTTCAGGAGGTTCGGGCAGTCGGCGAGCGGCAGGTCGCGGCGGCCCTGTTTGGCGAGGTGCCTGCCGTCGGGGCCGGGCATCCCCTGGTGCCGCCACGTCGAGCGGACGTGGTCGACGACCAGGACGTCCACGCCGTCCGGCAGGCCTGCCGTGCGGTCGGCGACGGCGCGCGGGGCGCCCGTCGGGACACTGTCCTTGCTCTGCACGAAGTGCAGCCACCGGCCGCCCGCGCGCTCGGCGCCCGCGGTGCGGGCCGCGCCGTCGCCGGTGCCCTCGGGCAGCGGCACGACGGTGACGCCGGGGCGGTCCGCCGCGGCGGCCTGCGCGGAGGCGCCCACCGCGGCGACGATCACCTCGACGCCGGGCGACGCCTGCGCGCCGAGGGCGTCCAGGCAGGCGCCGAGGTGGCCCTGCACGTTGCGGCCGTGGACGATGACGCTCAGCTCGGGCTGCTCGGGCTGCTCGGGCTGCTCGGGCACGGCGGCGCCCCCCTCTCGTGTGGTCATGCGGTGGCCGTCCCTCGGTGGGCGAGCATCCGGTCGACGACGCGGCGCGCGGCCTCGCCGTCGTCCAGGTCGCAGAACTCGGCGCGGAACGCGTCGTACGCCTTCTCGTAGGGCGCGCGCGTCGCGTCGAGGTCCCGCAGCGCGGCGATCAGCTCGTCGGAGGTGGGCACCAGCGGGCCGGGCGCGCGCTTCTCGAAGTCGAAGTAGAAGCCGCGCAGCCGGTCGCGGTAGTGCTCCAGGTCGTAGGTGAAGAACAGCATCGGGCGGCCCGTCACGGCGAAGTCGAACATCACCGAGGAGTAGTCGGTGACCAGGACGTCGGCGATCAGGAGCAGGTCCATGATGTCCGGGTAGCTCGCCACGTCCCAGACGAAGCCGTCGCCCGCGCCCGGCACCGGCTCCACGATGTGGGCGTGCGGCCGCACCAGCAGGACGTGGTCCTCGCCCAGCTCGGCGCGGGCCTTCGCCAGGTCGATGCGCAGGTCGAGGAGGAAGCCGCCGCGGTGGCGCTGCTTGTCCTCGCGCCACGTCGGCGCGTACAGGACGACCTTCTTGCCCTCGGGCAGGCCCAGGACGCGGCGCACCTCCTCGGCGCGCTTGGCGCGGCCGGGGGCGAGCAGCACGTCGTTGCGGGGGTAGCCCGCCTCCAGGAGCTCGCCGTCCACGTCGCCGCCGAACCGGAAGGCGCTGCGCAGGATCGGCGTGCTGAACCGGTTGGGGGAGAGCAGCATCGTCCACTGGTGGCGCTCGCGGTCCAGGTCCGTGAGGTACTGGGTGCTCGCGAAGTGGTCGTTGTCGAAGTCGAAGCCGATGCGCTTGAGCGGGGTGCCGTGCCAGGTCTGGACGACCTGCTGGCCCTCGCGGCGCTCCAGCCAGCGCGGGAAGTGCGTGTTGCCGACGAGGTAGCGGGAGCGGGCCATCGCCTCGTAGTACCCGGGGCTGTGCACGCGGACCGCCCGCGCGGTGGCCGGTACCTCGCACTGCCCGTCCCTGACGACCCACAGGTGTTCGAGGGGCAGGGCGCGGCGGACCAGCTCCTCGTGCAGGGCGCGCGGCGAGTCGCCGTACATGCGGCCGCCGAAGACGTCGTACAGGACGGCCTCGCGCAGCGGCTCGTGGCGGGCGGCCGGGTAGGCCTCGGTGCGCAGCCGGGTCTGGCGGTGTCGGCTGCGCTCCTCGGGGCGCAGCTCGGAGTGGGCCATCAGGGCCAGCTGGTCGTACTGGCGGGCCTGCAGCTCGACGCGCTTGCCGTGCGCCGCGACCTCCAGGGGGAGCTGGGCGTGGACGGGCGGGGCGAGCTGGACGGCGGTGCGGGAGCCGTCGGGTTTCTGGACGCTGGGCCACCAGAATCCGGCGCGCAGCGGGGTCGCGCCGGCGTGCGGGTCGGTGGGGGCGGGCACGAAGCGTGCCTCGAACCGGCCGTCCGCGGCCTTCGCGGGGAACGTGTACTCGTGGCCCGACCAGGTCTGGCGGAGTACGAGTGACAGGTCGTGGGTGCCGGGCGCCGGGTAGCTGCCGGTGAGGGCGACGGTGCCGTCGGGGTCGACGGCGACGCGGTCGACGAGGGGCTGGACGGGCTGGTCGCAGAGCTGGAGGTAGCCTCCGGGGCTGCGCCGGGCGTAGACGGTACGGGTGGCGTCCGCCTGCGCGAACTGGGCGCCGGAGAAGCCCTCGCGGTCGTCGAGGATCAGGGCGAGGCGCGTCGAGGCGGGCTCGGCGGCGGTGGTGTCGACGACCTCCACCGACATGTCCCAGCGGGCGATGGAACGTTCCGCCTGGGTCGGGCGCAGGCGCTCGTGGTTCGTACGGACGTCGGTGAGGGACCGAGTGCCGACGCGCGCGGTGAAGGGGACGCGGCCGTCCTGCGGGACGCCGAGGTCCAGCGGGACGCTCAGGACCGTGCCGGACTCGCGGTGGCGCATGCGCAGGCGGGGCTCGCCCCGCGGGGCCGTGCGCAGGATGCCGCGGACGAGGAGGTGGGCGTCCTCGGCGCGGACCTCCAGGGCGCGGGCGTGCGCCGTCTCCACGCGGATGGCCAGCTCGCCGTCCTGGATCTGCGGGGCGACGCGGACGTCCTGGGTGACCCAGTGCGCGGGCGGCGTCTGGCCCGAGCCCGTGCCCGCGCCGGCCAGCGGACCGCGCCGCGGCGTCGAGCCGGTGCCTGCCACGGCGATCCGCACCCGCCACAGGCCGTCGACCCACTTGCCGCGGTGGCGCAGCCGCGCGGGGTTCACCAGCGCGCGGAAACCGGCCCAGTCGGCGTGTCGGAACTCGGCGCCGGAGGCCACCGTCGCCTCGGGGTCCAGATGGCTGCGCGCGGGCACGACGACCCTGCGGCGGCTGCCCTTCTCCTTCAGGATCAGCGTCTTGAGCGACTTGCCGCGCGACTCGGCGCCGAGCTGGCGCGCGAACGCCCAGCCGGACAGCCACAGCTTGTCGTCGTGCCAGGCGGCCTCGTCCAGCCGGCTGCGAAGGCGCAGCTCGGCGTCGAGGCGGAGCACCGCGTCCGGCACGGGGTCGGCCGGGTCGAGGAAGGGGTAGTCGGCCTTGGGGTGCAGGGTGCCGGAGACGGGGATCGAGCCGGGGTGCTCCTTCTCGAACTCCAGCTGCCCGATCAGCTCGTCGAGGCGCCGGTGCACGGTCAGGTACAGCTTCAGCTTGTGCGGCACGTGCAGCGCGCGCACCGCTTCCTGGCCGATCTCGCGGACCAGGCGGCCCACGTGCTCCAGGAAGGCCTCCTGGTAGGCGGCGTCCGAGCCGGGCAGCACCTTCCAGAAGAGGGGGATCTCCTCGGCGAGCGCGTTGTTGTCGTAGACCTTCAGGTGCTCCGCGTACATGGGGTCGTCGTCGAGGTGGGCGAGCATGAACTCGCGGACCATGCGGATCGAGCGGACGCGGTCGATCAGCCCCTGCGGGTTGGTGCGGTTCTGCGTGATGGAGCGCTCGCCGATCTCGCGCTCGCGCCAGTTGTAGATCGGCTCGCTCAGCACGTCCACGGAGTCGGCGAGGTAGTGCGCGGGGACGCTGACGGGCGCGTCCTCGTAGAGCATGGCCTCCGGGTACGCCAGCTGGTGGGTCTCCCAGAAGGAGCGGCGGTAGACCTTGTTCCACGCGGTCCGGTCGGTGAGCAGCGGCCGGAACTTCGAGACGTGGGTGCGCAGCCGGGTCGCGGCGAAGGGCACGCGGTGCACGGGCGACTGGACGTGCCCGGCGGAGCGGAAGCGGGTCACGTTGCCCGCCGCGAAGTCGGAGCCCGTCTCGTCGAGCGTCTCGATCATCAGCGCGTACGCCGTGGCGGGCAGCGTGTCGTCGCTGTCCACGAACGCGAGGAACTCGCTGCCCGGGGCCATCTCCCGCACGCCGGTGTTGCGCGCCGCGCCCAGGCCCTTGTTCTCCTGGGATATCAGCCGGAACCGGGGATCGGCCGCCGCGAAGGTCTCCGCGATCGCCGCGCTGCCGTCCGTCGACCCGTCATCGACCATGATCACTTCGAAGTCCTGGAACGTCTGGGCGGCCAGGGACTCCAGGCACTCGTCGAGGTAGAGCTCGACGTTGTAGACGGGGACGACAACACTCAGCCGTGGCTGCACGCGTACTCCTTCTGTTGCTAAACGCTCCCATAGTGTAAGGATCTGCGTATTGATGCGACAAAAGGGATACGGCTAGGGATGCGGGCCGGAGCGGGGGCCGGGGTGCGGGCCGGATGGCCCGCCGGGGCCGGGGTCAGTCCTTGCCGCCGCCCGTGAACCGCTCGTACTCCTTCAGGACGTCCGCCGTGGGGCCGTCCATCCGCAGCTCGCCGCGCTCCAGCCACAGCACGCGGTCGCAGGTGTCACGGATCGACTTGTTGTTGTGGCTGACCAGGAAGACCGTGCCGGCGCGCTTGCGCAGCTCGCGGATGCGGGCCTCGGAACGCTTCTGGAAGGAGCGGTCACCGGTGGCCAGGGCCTCGTCGATCATCAGGACGTCGTGGTCCTTGGCGGCGGCGATGGAGAAGCGCAGGCGGGCGGCCATGCCGGAGGAGTACGTACGCATCGGCAGCGTGATGAAGTCGCCCTTCTCGTTGATCCCGGAGAAGTCGACGATGTCCTCGTAGCGCTCCTGGACCTGCTCGCGGCTCATGCCCATCGCGAGCCCGCCGAGGCGTACGTTGCGCTCGCCCGTCAGGTCGTTCATCATCGCCGCGTTCACGCCGAGCAGCGAGGGCTGGCCGTCGGTGTAGATGTGCCCGCGCTCCACGGGGAGCAGCCCGGCCACCGCCTTGAGCAGAGTCGACTTCCCCGAGCCGTTCGTGCCGATCAGGCCGATGGCCTCGCCCTTGTACGCGGTGAAGGAGACCTGCCGGACCGCGTGCACCTTGCGCACGCCCGCCCGTGCCTCGGCCTTCCTGCGCCCGCCGAGGATCCGGTTGAGGGCGGCGGTCGCGCTGCCGCGGCCCGCGCCGGTGCCGTGCACGCGGTAGACGATGTCGACGCGGTCGGCGATGACGGTGGGGGCGCTGCTCGGCGCCGCCTTGCCGGCCTGCCCGGTCTGCGGGTCGTTCTCGTCGCTCTTGATGCCCTTGTCGTCAGCCACGGCCGTACGTCTCCTCTGCCTTCCAGAAGTAGATGAACCCGCCGACCCCGGCGAGCAGCGCCCAGCCCAGGGCCCAGGCCCACACGTGGTGCGGGAGCTGGTCCCGCCGGAAGCTGTCGATCAGCGCGAACCGCATCAGGTCGATGTAGACGGCGGCCGGATTGGCCTCCAGGAGTACCTGTACCGCGTGCGGCAGGCGCTGGTCCTTCAGCACCGCGTCGATGCTCCACATCACCCCGGACACGTACATCCAGGTGCGCAGCACGAACGGCATCAGCTGCGCGATGTCCGGCGTCCTGCTGCCGAGCCGCGCCATGACGAGCGCCAGGCCGGTGTTGAACGTGAACTGCAGCGCCAGGGCCGGGAGCGCCAGGAACCAGGCCGCCGTGGGCGGGACGCCGAAGCAGAGGAGGATCACGAGCAGCGCGCACATGGAGAACAGCAACTGCTGGAGCTGCTGCAGGCAGTACGAGATCGGCAGCGCGGCCCGGGGGAAGTGCAGGGCCCGGACCAGGCCGAGGCTGCCGGAGATGGCGCGCGTCCCCGCCATCACGGACTGCTGGGTGAACGTGAAGATGAAGACGCCGGTGACCAGGAACGGGACGAAGTCGTCGACGTCGCGCCGGGTGTTCATCAGCATGCCGAAGATGAAGTAGTAGACCGCCGCGTTCAGGAGCGGCGTCATCACCTGCCAGACCTGGCCCAGCTTGGCCTGGCTGTACTGGGCCGTCAGCTTGGCGGTCGAGAAGGCGGTGATGAAGTGGCGCCGCTGCCACAGCTGCCGCACGTAGGCGGGCAGGGAGGGGCGGGCGCCGCTGACGGTCAGGCCGTGCATGGCCGCGAGATCGGCCGCGGAGGGTGCCGGGGCCGAGGGGGCGGCGGGACCCGCGGGCGTCAGGGACGCGTGGTGGGGCGGTGTGTCGAGGGCCTGGCTCACATCCGCTGCTTTCGCTCGGGGAAGCGGGGACGCGTACGTCGGGGTACGTCGGGACGGACCCGTATCGTCGCAACGCCGAGAGTAGGACGTCGTTACGTCGGAACGCAACCGTATCGTCGTCGCGCTTTATGCTGTTCGCATGACGACGAGCAGGCCACAGGGTGAACAACCGCGCCGCAGGGCCCCCGCGGGAGCCGCCGTGCTGCGCGAGGACGTGACCGAGGCCATCAGGTCCGCCGTCTTCGAGGAGCTCGCCTCCGTGGGGTACGCCCGCATGTCGATCGAGGGCATCGCGCGCCGCGCGGGCGTCGGCAAGACCGCCGTCTACCGCCGCTGGCGCTCCAAGCTGCACCTCGTGCTCGACCTGGTCTCGGCGATAGCGGTGCAGGGACTGCCCGCGCCGGACACCGGCTCCCTGGAGGGCGATCTGCGGCTGCTGTACGAGGTGACGTCGCGCGCCCTGCGCCACCCCGTCGCCTCCCAGGTCATCCCCGACCTGCAGGCCGAGGCCGCGCGCAATCCCGAGATCGCCCAGGCGCTCCAGAAGGCGCTGCGGGAGGGGCAGTACGGCGTCGCGAGCGGCATCGTGCGGGCCGCCGCGGCGCGCGGCGAGATGCGGGAGGGCGCCGACGAGGACCTGGCGCTCGACCTGGTGTCGGGGCCGCTCTACTGGCGTTCCGTGGTGGTGCGGGCCGAGCTGCCCAAGGGGTATCTGGGCAGGCTGGCGACGGCGACGGCGGCGGCGCTGCGGGCGCTCTGAGCCGGCGGACCGGGCAGCGGCTCAGGCCGCACGGCGGTGCGTCACGTACAGGGTCACGCCCGTCGCCAGCGCCGCGACACCCGTGCCGACGCTGACCAGGACCTGCTGCACGCCCTCCAGGGCGAAGCCGGTGGAGACGTTGACGACGACCGCGGCGGCGAGGACGAGCCAGAGCAGGGCCTTCATGGGGTGCTGCCTTCCGGACGGGGCGGCCGGCGCCTCGTGCGGCGGCCTGTGATCCATCCTGGCCACCGCGGACCGCCGGAACGAGGGAGTGCCCTCCCGAACCGAGGGTGTAGCCCGCTACACCCTCGCCCGGCACCCCGCCCCCTCCCGCCCCCGAACCCTGTGGCCTAGCCTGACCTGCATGAGGGCGACCGTGCGGCGGGCAGGACTCGCCATGGCCCAGCTGGGCAGGGGGGCCGGACTCGCGCTCCTCTCGTACCTCTTCCTGGCGCTCCTCCTCTTCACCGCCGTCGTCACCGCGCTGGTGGTCGGCGCCGCCGTGCTGCCCGAGACGGTAGGGCTGCTGCGCAGGACCGCCGGGTACAAGCGGCGCCTTGTCGGGCGGTGGCGCGGGCAGCCGGTCCCCGAGGCCTACCTGCCGCTCACCGGGGAGGTCCGCGAGCGGGTGGCCGCCGCCCTCAAGGACCCCGGCACCTGGCGCGACCTGCGCTGGCTCGGCGCCCACTTCGTCTACGGCCTGCTCCTGCTGTACGTCGCGCTGCCCCTGTTCCTCCTCGGCCTGCTCGTCGACGGGGCGTGGTGCGGCCTCGCGCGGCGGCCCGCGGTCCTGCTGCCGCTCGTCGCCCGCCTCGCCGACCTCGACGCGCGCTGGTCGGGCGCCCTGCTCACGCCCTCGCCCCACGCGCGGCGCGGCGCCGAACTCGCCGAGCGCGTCGAGGAACTGACCGTCACCCGCGCCGGTGCCGTCGCCGCGCACGGCGCCGAACTGCGGCGCATCGAGCGGGACCTGCACGACGGGACGCAGGCCCGGCTCGTCGCCCTGTCGATGCGGGTGGGGCTCGCGCGCCGCGCCTGGGACACGGACCCCGAGGCGGCGCGCAAGCTCCTCGACGACGCGCAGGACCAGGCCGAGGAGGCGCTCTCCGAGCTGCGCCACGTCGTGCGCGGCATCCACCCGCCGATCCTCACGGACCGGGGTCTGGTGGGCGCGGTGCGGGCGCTCGCCGCGAGCAGCGGGCTCGACGTGGCGGTGGTGGCGGAGGGCGTCGAGGACGCGACGGGGGAGGCCGTGCGGGCTCCCGCGGCCGTGGAGGCCGCCGCCTATTTCGTCGTCGCCGAAGCGCTGACCAACGCCGCCAAGCACAGCGGGGCCGAGCGGGCCGGTGTGGAACTTTCCCGGGGCGGCGGCATGTTGAGGATTGCGGTACGTGACGAGGGGCGGGGCGGCGCCGACGCGTCGGGCGGCAGCGGGCTGCTCGGCATGCGGCGGCGCGTCGCGGCGCTCGACGGGACCGTGGCCGTGTCGAGCCCCGCCGGGGGGCCGACCGTGATCGAAGTGGGGCTGCCGTGCGCGTGGTGATCGCCGAGGACAACGCGTTGCTGCGGGAGGGCGTGGTGCTGCTGCTCACCTCCGCGGGGCACGAGGTGGTGGCGGTCGCCTCCAGCGGGCCCGAGGTGCTGCCCGCGCTGCTCGGACACCGGCCGGACATCGCGGTGCTGGACGTGCGGATGCCGCCGGGCTTCCGTGACGAAGGGCTGCGGGCCGCGCTCGCGGCACGGGCCGAGATCCCCGGCCTGCCGGTCCTCGTCCTCTCCCAGTACGTCGAGGAGGCGTACGCGGCCGAGCTGCTCGGCGGCGGCGCGAGCGGCGTCGGCTATCTGCTGAAGGACCGGGTGGGCCGGGTCGAGGAGTTCCTGGACGCGCTGGAGCGGGTGGCCGCCGGCGGCACGGCACTGGATCCGGAGGTCGTGACGGAGCTGCTGACGCGGCGCCGCGACGATCCGCTGGAGTCGCTGACGCCGCGTGAGCGGGAGGTGCTGCACCTGATGGCGGAGGGCCGGGACAACGCGACGATCGCGTCCCTCCTCGTGGTGTCCGACCGTGCGGTCAGCAAACACATCGGCAACGTGTTCGTGAAGCTGGGGCTGCCGCCGAGCGACAGCGGACACCGGCGGGTGCTGGCGGTGCTCGCCTACCTGAACCGGGGGCGGGGGACCGGCCCGGCCGCGGTCAGGCGCGCTTCTCGCGGGTGACGTAGATCGTGATGCCGCAGGCGAGCGAGATCAGCCCGGTGACCACACTGATCAGGGCCTGCAGGCCGCCGTCGAGGACGAAGCTGCTGGCTATGTTGACGGTGAGCGCGGCGACGAGCACGACCAGGAGAAAGGCCTTCACGGTGGATCTGTCCTTCGGTTGCGGGGCGGTTCCTGACGTGATCCTTTCATTGCGTCAGCGGGCGGCCAGGAGCCCCTCGGTGCACCGGTGGAGCCGCTGCGCCTCGGCCGGGGAGAACCCGGGCCCGTGCGTGCCGAGTTCGCTGTCGCGGAGGTAGGCGCTGAGCGGTGCCGCGGGCGGCTCGTCCAGGAGGCGCAGGAGCGGGCGGACCGCCTTGACCTTGTCGACGCCCGTCACGAAGAACAGGGCGTCGCCCTCGCGCCCCACCCAGACCACGGACTGGTGCGGGCTGCCGTCGGGCCGCAGGGTCGCCACCGTGACGAAGACCTTGGCGTCGAGGGCGGCCTTCAGCTCCGCCGACAGGGGGATCGCGGTCGGGCTCATCACGCAGCTCCTTGGGTGTGTGCCTTAAGCGCGCGGTCCTGCAGACCGGCGCACGCCTGCTCGCCCGGGATCCCGGCGCGAGCGTCGCGGCGATCGCGGCGGCCGCGGGCGTCGACCGGCGCACGGTCTACCGCCGCTTCGAGACCCGCGAGGCGCTGCTGGACGCCGTGTACGAGGCCAAGCTCGACGCCTGCGAGACGGTCGTGGCCGAGACCCGGCTCGACGAGGCGCCGGTGACGGTGGCCCTGCACCGGTACGCGGAGGGCATCATCACCGCCGGCCGGCGGTGGCCGGTGGACGTGGGGCAGGTGCGGGACGAGGCCGGGGCCGAACGGCTGCGCCTGCTGATCGGGGAGCTCGACGCCTTCGTGGCCCGCGCGGTGCGCGAGGGGGCCCTGCGGCCGGGGCTCCCGGACCGGTGGGCCCGCTCCCTGCTGGTCCACCTCACCAACATCGCCTCCCACGAGATGCCGGAGCTGACCCCGGCCCAGGGGGCGGACATGGTGAGCCGGTCGCTGTTCGCCGGACTCGGGCCCGGCGCCCCGGCCTGACCCCGCGCCCCCGGGGGACGGAGCCCGCCGCACCCCGTCGCGCGCCGCCTAAGGGTGCAGCCGCACCCAGCCCGCCCACGCCGATGCGACCATGTCGCGCACGTCGTGCTTGGCGGACCAGCCCAGTTCGGTGGCGATGCGGGCCGCCGACGCCACCACGCGGGCCGGGTCGCCGGGGCGGCGGTCCGTGATCTCGGCGGGGGTGTCGTGGCCGGTGACCTCGTTGATCAGGTCGGTCATCTCGCGGACCGAAACGCCCTCGCCGCGGCCGATGTTGAGGGTGAGGTCCGTGCCGGGCGCGGCCGACGCCAGCCTGCGGGCCGTCGCCACGTGGGCCTCGGCGAGGTCGACGACGTGGATGTAGTCCCGTACGCACGTGCCGTCGGGCGTGGGGTAGTCCGCGCCGAAGACGCGCGGGGCCGCCCCTTCGGTGAGCTTCTCGAAGACCATCGGGACGAGGTTGAACACGCCGGTGTCCGCGAGCTCGGGGGCCGCCGCGCCCGCCACGTTGAAGTAGCGCAGGGACGCCGTCGTCAGACCGTGCGCGCGGCCCGTGGCGCGGACCAGCCACTCGCCGGCCAGCTTCGTCTCGCCGTACGGGCTCATCGGCAGGCACGGCGTCTCCTCGGTGACGAGGTCGACGTCGGGCATGCCGTACACCGAGGCGGAGGAGGAGAAGACGACGTGGGCGACGCCGCCCGCGACCGCCGCCTCCAGAAGGACCCGCAGGCCCTCCACGTTCTCCCGGTAGTAGTGCAGCGGGCGCTCCACCGACTCGCCGACCTGCTTCTTGCCCGCCAGGTGCACGATGCCGGTGACCGCGTGTTCCGCGAAGGTGCGGGCGAGCAGCTCGCCGTCGAGGACCGAGCCGACCACCAGCGGTACGCCGTCGGGGACCCGCCCGGCGATGCCGGTCGACAGGTCGTCGTAGACCACGGCCCGCTCGCCCGCCTCCGTCATGGCGCGGACGACGTGCGCCCCGATGTATCCGGCGCCGCCGGTGATCAGCCAGGTCATGGTCGTCTTGTCCTGTCTTGTCGCGAGTGTGATGCGTGAGGTGCAGTCTCGCAGAGGCGTTGTCCGGCCCGCGTCAGCGGCCCGTGGCGCCGCGGGCCGGACGCAGCAGGCGGGTCAGCCGCCGCTTCGCGACCCCGGCGACCCCGCGCACGCCGGGGGCGAGCCGCACCGAGAGGTTCCCCGCCTGGGTGGCGTACGGCTGGACGAGCAGCACGCCGCGCCGCCTGCTCGGCACCACCGTGCGGCGCAGCAGGCCGGGCCCCGCGACGGCGTGCGCGGTCGTGTCGCGCGTCGTCCCGTCCTCGAAGTGGAGCCGCAGCCGCACGTCCCAGACGCCGTCGGCCAGCGACCCGAGGTCGATCATGACCGTGGCGGCCCAGGTGGCGCCGGGCTCCTCGGCGCGGAACGCCGCCGTCCGCCGCAGCCCCGGAAGACCGCCCTGCCGGTGCGTCAGCTCGACGTCGACCGTGGCGGGACCCGCGTCCGCCACCCGCCCGTACAGCTCGCGCAGCCGCAGGGTGAGCCGCGTGCCGCCCGCGCCCGGGCGCAGCTCGCCGTCGACCGCGAGGGGCAGCAGCCGCAGCGGGCGGACGAGCAGGTGCTCCAGGGTGACCTGGGGGAGGTCGTCGGCCCAGATGGGGGTGGCGTCGGCGGCCCTCGGGTAGGGCGGCGCGAGCCGGGCGGGGCGGGCGGCGACCTGCCTGAGCCGGTTCAGGTCGCGCGGCTCGTCGGAGGCGAGGATCACCTGGGCGATGACGCGTCCCGGCGCGGGCGCCGCGTCGAGGTCGGCGGTGTCGAACGTCGCCAGGTAGGCGCGGGTGAGGGCCCACCACTCGTGCCGGTACGCCTCGTCGCGCGCGGGGAGTTCACGGGTGTACATGCGCAGGCCGTGGTCGACGAACTTGGCGCGGGCGGCCCGCGCGAGCCGCTTGCCGCCGGTGCCGCGCGCGTCCCGCAGGATCTCCACGGACTGGCGGTGGGCCTCCATGCGGGCCTGCCAGTTGGCGACCCCGGCGCGGTCCAGGGAGATCGACAGCTTGGCGGCGGTGCGGCGCACGTGCCAGACGTAGACCGTGTCGGGCACGAGCGCGATGCGTGGCGCGGCGGCCAGGACCCGGGCGGTGAAGACGAAGTCCTCGTAGATGAAGCGGCCTTCGGGGAAGCGGACGCCGTGCTCGCGCAGGAAGTCGGTGCGGTAGAGCTTGTTGACGCAGAGCGTGTCGTGCACCAGGCGGGTGCGCAGCTCGGGACGGGCCACGAGCTGCGTCTTCTTGTAGAGCTCCGGCTGCCAGGGGATCTCGCGTCCCGAGGGCAGCTCGCGGCGCACGCACAGTCCGGAGGCGACCTCCGCGCGGTGCCGCAGCGCGGCGCCGAGCAGCGCGTCCACCGCGCCGGGCGGCAGCACGTCGTCGCTGTCGAGGAACATCACGTACGGCGCCCGTGCCGCGTCGATCCCCTCGTTGCGGGGGGTGCCGCAGCCGCCGCTGTTGGCCGTGCGGCGGATCACCCGCACCCGGCCGTCGGCGGCGGCGAGCGTGCCCAGGATGTCGCCGCTGCCGTCCGTCGAGCAGTCGTCGACGGCGATCACCTCGTGGACCGCGGGTCCCTGCGCGAGCGCGGAACGCACCGCGTCGGCGACATGGGCCGCGTCGTTGTACCCGATCACGACGACGGATACCCGGGCGGCCCGGGCGCTGTGAGAGGTCGGGGAGGCCTGGGTGGTCTGGTGCTGGGCGGGCGAATGAGGCAGGGAGCGTTCCACGGGGGAAATGTTAGAGGCTTCCGTCAATTATCCGACTAAGGGGGTTTTGGCGGCCCGGACGCCCGGCGTCACTCCCGCGCGGGAGGGGCGGGCACCCGCGCGAGGACCTCGCCGGTGCGCGAGCTCCAGTCGACCACCACGGCCTCCGGGGGAACCCGCTGGTCGGGCGAGAGGAGCAGCCACCGTACGTCGTAGCGGCGGGCGATCGTCGAGCGCTCGGCGGGGGTGGAGCCGGGGGAGAGATAGGCGCGCACGGCGGCGAGCCGGCGGTCGCGGACCCTCTCGTCGAGGGCGGGGTCCGGCCAGGCGGGGGCGACGAGGTTCACGTCGTAGCCCGGCACGGAGCGGGTGGCGTGGTAGCCGTTGGTGAGGACGACGTCGCCCCGGTGCAGGTGATCGAGTGCCCACCCGTACCCGGGCCAGCGCGGCGGCTGGTCGAAGCCGACGGGGTCCAGGGCGCGCGGCACGACGGCGCCCGCCTGGATCTGGAAGAAGCCGACACAGGCCCCCAGCGCGGCCGCCCCGGCGAGCGCGCCCCTGCGCCAGCCCCAGGGGCGGGGCGCCGCGAGCTCGATCGCCAGCGCGAACTGCAGGGGCACCAGGGTCAGGCCGAGGATGCGGCCGTACGTGTAGTGGCCGCTGAGCCAGCCGTACGCGACGACCGCGCACTCCAGGGCGAACATCAGGACCAGGGGATCCCTGCGGTTCCTGCGAAAGCGCAGCCACAGGGCGGGAAGACCCAGCAGCGCCAGCCAGAAGCGCTGCGGCATCCCGGTGTAGAGCTGACGGTGGATCCAGTCGACGGACTCGTCCCCGACCAGCGAGAAGACGCTGTAGTACGGCCAGAGCGCGGCCACCACCACCGCGGTGAGCGCGGTCGCCGTCCACGGCCACACCCTGCGGCCCGACGCCGCGAAGGCGACGACGCCGATGACCGCGGCCACCGACGAGATGGGGTGGACGAGCAGGATCAGGCCGCACAGGGCGCCGAGCCCCGCGTACGGCCACCAGCCGCGCCCCGCGCCCCGGGTCAGCGCACCCGCCCAGGCCCACGCCCAGAACGCCAGGCCGATCCCGAACGTCGACGGGTAGCCGAGGTTCCCCGTCATCGACATCAGGCCCAGATAGCCGCTCCACCACGCCATCTTGGTGCCCCACAGCAGCACCATCGCGCCCAGCGCGAGCACCGGTGCCCACGGCCGGGGCGTCAGGACGCGCACGAAGCGGCCGATGCCGGTGAGCAGGACCAGGAGGTTCAGCGGGCCCGAGAGCTTCACGACCTCCCAGCCCGCGAGGCCCGTCACCTTGGCGAACAGGCCCTGCGCGACGGCGTACGGCGAGTAGTACGGGCTGCCCTCGCCCGGCAGGTCCGCCATCGGGTGCGCCGGGTGGAGCAGGTCGTCCCTGAGGCGTTCGACGACGGCCGCGTGCTGCCCGAAGTCGCAGCACATCGGCACCCGCCAGAACGCCAGCGACATCACCAGCCAGAACAGCCCGCCGAACACGAGGTACGGGGTGGGCCGCCGGCGCCGGCCGCCGCCCAGGGCCGTGGAGCCGTGGGCGATCCGGCGGGTGAGCAGCGCCCCGCTCACCGCATGAGCCTCTCCGCGACGCGGGCCGCGGCCCCGCCGTCGTCCAGGTCGCAGTACGCGTCGCGGAACGCCGCGTACGCGTCCGCGTGCCGTGCCGTGATCGCGTCCAGGTCGCGCAGCGCCTCGACGACCTCGCCGGTGGAGGCGAGCAGCGGGCCCGGGGCGCGTGTCTCGAAGTCGAGGTAGAAGCCGCGCACCGTGTCGCGGTAGTGCTCCAGGTCGTACGCGTGGAAGAGCATCGGACGCCCGGTGTGCGCGAAGTCGAACATCAGCGAGGAGTAGTCCGTCACCAGCACGTCGGCGCAGAGCAGCAGCTCGGCCGTGCGGGGGTGTGTGGAGACGTCCCGGACGAAGGGCGCGTGGGCGCCCGGCAGGCGGCCCGAGGTCAGCGGGTGCTTGCGCACGAGCAGGACGTGGTCGTCGCCGAGCACCGACTCGGCGGCGCGGAAGTCCAGCGCGGGCTCGTAGCGGAACCTGCCCGGGGAGTACGCGAGATGGTCCCGGTAGGTCGGCGCGTACAGCACGATCTTCTTGTCCGGCGTGATGCCGAGCTCGCGGCGGACCCGCTCGGCGACCTTGCCGCGGTCCTCGGTGAACAGCACGTCGTTGCGGGGCGAGCCCGCCTCCAGGACCTCCCCGTCGTAGGCGAGGGCGCGGCCCAGGTGCGGGGTGGAGAACCGGT
Source organism: Streptomyces sp. NPDC040622 (assembly GCF_055593965.1). NCBI lineage: Bacteria > Bacillati > Actinomycetota > Actinomycetes > Kitasatosporales > Streptomycetaceae > Streptomyces > Streptomyces sp. NPDC040622. The sequence continues at coordinate 33,721 of NZ_JBVIXD010000009.1, forward strand.
TCGGCGAGACGAGGACGTCCCACTGGCGGGACAGCTTCGGCAGCGCGTCCAGGTGGCCGTGGTCGGCGTACAGGGTGTCGGTCAGGTCGGTGCCGATGCGCTTGAGCGGGGCGCCGTTCCACGTCTGCACGACGGTCTGGCCCGCGCGCCGCTCGAAGAAGTCCGGCAGGTGGCCCGCGGTGACGATGCGGCGGCAGCGGGCCAGCGCCTCGTACCAGGCGGCGCTGTGCTCCTCGACGCTCTTCGCGCCCGCCGGGACGCGGGTCTGCTGGTCGTGGGTGACCCACAGGTGCTCGACGTCGGCGCCGCGCCGCACCAGCTCCTCGTGGACGGCGCGCGGCGAGTCCCCGTCGAAGTAGAGGACGGCGTCGGTCAGGGGCTGCCGGCGGCGGCTCGGGTAGTGGACGGTGCGCAGCCGGTTGCGCCGGTACGCCCCGCGCTCGGAGCGCGCGAGCACGGAGCCCGCCTCCAGGAGCAGCCGGTCCCCGAACCGCCGGTCGACGGTGAACTCCCGTCCCTGCACGTGCTGGTGGAGGGGCAGCGTGCAGGAGGCGGCGGCGAGCAGCCGCACGGGCATGCCGTCCTCGGTGCGCCCGGGGGCCCCTTCGGCGGGTCCTGTCGCCCCTGCGGCCTCCCGCAGGAACGCGTACCAGCGGCCTTCGCGCAGCGCCCCGCCGCCCGGCGCGACCCGCGCGGTGAAGCGGTCGCCGTCCCGGGTGACCGGCACCGTCAGCTCCTCGTCGCGGCCGCTGTGCCGCAGCACCAGCTCGGGCTCGGCCCAGCTGGCCGCGGCCGCCGTGCCCGCCACGGTCAGCGTGCCGTCCGCGTCCCACGTGACGCGGTCGGCGATCGGCTGCCGGGTCAGCTCGACGACCAGACGGCCCTGGTCGTTGGCGGTGGCGCACAGCTCGCGGCCCGCACGGGAGGCGTACCGGCCCGGGGGCAGGTCGAGGGTGGCGGCCAGGGACTTCAGGGTGCCGTCGGGCAGGACGAGGTTGGCCTGCCAGCGGTCGCCGTGCGGCGGCTCGACCTCCTTGGGCGCGCGGTGCGGTGTGGGCGCCACGCCCTCCAGGTCGGCCAGGCGCACGCGGACCTCGAAGCGGTCGCCCGTGAGGTGCGCCGGGTAGTCGAAGTCGGTCCTGGTGGCGGCGTGGGTCAGGCGCAGGGCGGTGGGCCGCACGCGTCCCGGCAGGCTGCCGGAGAGGACCACGTCGTCCCCGTCGCGCCGGTGGGCGTCCACGCGCGCCGCGTACTCCTGGACGCGCAGCACGAGCCGGCCCTTGCTGAAGCCGAGGACGAGCCGCAGCCCGTCCGCCAGTTCGCGCACCACGGACTGCGCGGACGCGCCCTCCGCGGCCCGCACGGCGGCCCTGCGCACCGAGCCGTGGCCGGCGACGACCACGCCGAACAGCCAGTTCCCCGGCCGCCAGCGGCCCCCGGTCTTCAGCTGCTCGGGGTCGACGGTCATCTCGAAGCCGGACAGGTCGTAGCAGTGCAGCTGCTGCCGGGACTTCTCGGTGGCCTGCGGCGCGGCGACCGTCCTGGTCGGCACGCGGCGGAACTGGCCCCTGCTGTGCGCCGACTTGAGGAGCCCGGCCTTCAGGGAGTGCCCCGGCCGGGTGGCCTCCAGGTTGCGGACGTACGCGTAACCGCTGATCCGCAGCTTCCCGTCGTCGCCCCACCGCGCCTCGCCGACCCGCGCCACCGAGGGCAGTTCGCCCCGGCCGATGCGCGACAGCTTCTCGGGGACGGGGCCCACGCCCGGGTAGACGGCGCTGCGGCGGACCTTCCCGCGCACGTGGAAGGCGGTGCCGTTGGCCCGCTCGAAGGAGAGCAGGTCGATGAGCTCGGCGGTGCGCGACTCGCGGACGAGCTGCCACTTGACGCGCAGGTCGACGGGGAGCCCCGCGATGACGTCCGGGTCGGCGCGCCGCAGGAAGGCGGCCGTGTCCGTCATGAACGCCGTGCGGTACTCGGGGCCGCCCATCGGCAGCCCCTCCAGGAAGTACACGAAGTCGTCGCGCAGGCAGGAGACGTCGTACGTCTTCTTCATCTCCGGCGCGTGCTCGGCGAGGAAGGCGCTGACGTGCGCGCACGCCGCGATCCGGTCGCGCACGCCCTTGACGTCGGTGCGCCGCCGGGTGATGGAGCCCTCGCGGACCCGCCAGTAGTAGACGTGGTCGCTGAGCACGTCCACGGATCCGGCGAGGAAGTGCGCCGGGATCATCACGGGGGTGTCCTCGTAGAGCTTGCCCTCGGGGAAGGTGAAGCGGTGCCGGTCCCAGAAGGCGCGGCGGAACACCTTGTTCCAGGCCACCCGGTCGGAGAGCAGGTCCAGGTCGCGGGCGATGTGGGTGCGGGTGCGCGGCTCGGTGAGCCACTGGTACTGCCAGGCCTGGGAGCGGCCGCGTTCGTTGAGCCGCCAGACGTTGCCGCTCGCGAAGTCGGATCCGGTCTCGTCCAGGCTCGCGATCATCCGCGCGTACGCGTCGTGCGGCACGACGTCGTCGCTGTCGACGAAGGTGAGGAACTCGGCGGTGGGGGAGGCCTTGCGCACCCCGGTGTTGCGGGCGGCGCTCAGGCCGGCGTTGCGCTGGCGCACGTAGACGAAGCGGGGGTCCTTGGCGGCGAACTCACGGGCGATGCGGGGGCTGCCGTCCGTCGAGCCGTCGTCGACGAGGATGCACTCCAGGCCGCCGCGCGCCTCGGGACCGCCCAGCAGGCCGGGACCGTCCATGGTCTGCCCGGCGATCGACTCCAGGCACTCCTCCAGAAACTCCTCGACGTTGTAGATGGGTACGACGACGCTGAGACGGGGCTGCACGGCGACCGGCCTTTCGTGGGAATACGGGCGTCTTCGTCCCCTTTGCCCGTTCTCGGGTCCCGATCGTCAACTTCTTTGCCCTCGACCACCCCAACGAGTGACGCGCGGTCTTCGACAGGCGGTGTCCGGATGGCTACGGTCGGTATCCATGACGCGCTTCTCGGTTGTCGTCCCCGCTCACCGCGTCCAGGGCTACCTGCGCGCATGCCTGGACTCGGTGCTCACCCAGTCCTTCGGCGACCTCGAACTGATCGTCGTCGACGACGCGTCGCCCGACGCCTGCGCCGCGATCGCCGCGGAGTATGCGGAGCGCGACCCCCGCCTGCAACTCGTCCGCGTGCCCGACCGGGCCGGGCCGGGACCCGCCCGCAACATCGGCACCGACCGCGCCACCGGCGACCACCTGCTCTTCCTGGACGGCGACGACCTGCTGCTCCCCGGCGCCCTCGCGGCGATCGACGCCGCGCTCTCGGCGGCGGACGACCCGGACGTGCTGCTCTGCGCCCACGACCGCGTCGACTGGTGGGAGAACGTCCGCCCCGGCGGCGACGACCTCACCGGCGACCCCCTCGCCGTCACCCCCGCCGCCTGGAACCGCGTCTTCCGGCGCGCCTTCTGGCACGCGCAGCGGCTCGCCTTCTCGCCCGGCGCCTACGAGGACGTGGTGCCGGTCCAGACGGCGACCCTGCGCGCGGGCGAGCGCGTCGCCGTCCTGGACCGGCCGTGCGTGCGCTGGCGCGAGCGCCGCGCCGGCAGCTTCTCCAAGACGCCGGGCCGGACACACTTCGCCGTCGTCGAGCGCTACGAACAGCTGCTCGCCGCCGCGGACGCCGAGGAACGCGCGCGCCTCCTGCCGATCGCCGCCGCACACCTGTTCGCCGTCCTGGAGGACACCGGGCGGATCACGGAGGGCGACCGGCGCGACTTCTTCCGTGAGGCGTCCCGCCTGCACCGGACCTACGCACCCGGCGGCACCGCACCCGGCACCCCCGAGGGCAAGGCCCTGGCCACCGGCTCGTACGCCGCCTACGAAGGGATCCGCAAGGCCGAGACGCGCCGCCTGCGCCTCACCCGGCAGCTGCGGCGGCGCAAGAAGGACCTGCGGGCCCGCGCCATGCGCGCCGCCTACCGCGCCGACCTGCGCCGCTCCCTGGACCCCAACCTCGCGGTCTACGGCGCCTACTGGAACCGGGGCGTCTCCTGCAACCCGGCCGCGATCCACGCCAAGGCCCGCGAACTCGCCCCGCACATCCGGGGTGTCTTCGTGGTGTCCAGCCGCAACAAGCACCGGGTGCCGCCCGGCGTCGACCACGTCATCGAGGGCTCACGGCGCTACTGGCAGGCGATGGCCACGGCGACGTACCTGGTCAACAACTCCAGCTTCCCCGGCGGCTTCACCAAGCGCCCCGGCCAGGTCTACCTCCAGACCCACCACGGCACCCCGCTCAAGACGATGGGCCTGGACCAGCGCCGCTACCCGGCCGGCACGCACGGCATCAGCTTCCAGAAGGTCCTCGACCACACCGACCAGTGGGACTTCAGCCTCTCGTCGAACCCGCACTCCACCGAGATCTGGGAGCGCGTCTACCCCTCCGGGGCCTACCAGGCCCTGGAGGCGGGCTACCCCCGCAACGACGTGTACTTCACCACGAGCGCCGAGGACATCGCGGGCATCCGGGCCCGGCTGGGCGTCGGCGACGGGCGCACCGTGCTGCTGTACGCGCCCACCCACCGCGACTACCAGAAGGGCTTCCTCCCCCGCCTCGACCTGCGCCGCTTCGCCGAGCGGCTCGGCCCCTCCTACGTCGTGCTCGTGCGCGCCCACTACTTCTACGGCGCCGACGCGGGCCTGGAGGACCACCCGCAGCTCGTCGACGTCACCGGGCACCCGCGCGTGGAGGAGCTGTGCCTGGCCGCCGACGCGCTCGTCACGGACTACTCGTCGCTGATGTTCGACTACGCCTGCCTGGACCGCCCGATCGTCACCTACGCGCCCGACTGGCAGGCCTACCGCCTCGCCCGCGGCACCTACTTCGACCTGCTCTCCGGGCGGCCCGGCGAGACCCCGGGAGCCGTCGCGTCCGGCGAGGACGAGCTGGCCGGCCTCTTCCGGCTCGGCGGCTGGGACACCCCGGAGACGACGGCGCTGCGGTCGGCATTCCGCGAGCGCTTCTGCGCCTACGACGACGGGAAGGCCGCCGAACGCGTCGTGCGGAGGCTCTTCCTGGGCGGCGGTGCTCAGGTCCCGGAGGGCGCCTCGCGGGAGGAGCGCACCTCGTAGGGCGAGCGCACCGGGAAGTACGCCGTCAGGAACGACCGGATGGCGAGCGCCATCTCCTCGTCGGCCACCCCGCCGTCGGGCGACTCGCCGATGCAGAACGCGGTCCTGTCGCGGTTCTGCAGCAGCCGCCCCAGGCGCGCGTGGTCGGCCCGGTCGCCGATGTCCACGAAGTCGTAGGAGATCCCGCCGGGCACGGCACGGCCGGTGAGGTAGGCGTAGTGCTGGTGCAGCGAGGAGACCAGCGCGAGGTCGTCGCGGGAGCGGAAGCGGCTGCGGGCCGTGGCCGCCGTCTGCTCGGGGAAGCGCTCGGTGATCTCCTCGAGGACGCTGCGGCGCAGCGCGTAGGGCACGTGGAAGAAGCTGTGCGTCGTCGTCCTGCCGAACTCCCCGCGCAGCAGCTCGCGGTTGTTCTTGGCCGCCGCCAGGTAGCCCTCGTCGCCGGGCGTGACCGGCAGCGCGGGCACGGACGCCGACGACCAGAAGAAGCGGGCCAGGCCGTTGCTGAGGAAGAAGGTGTCCGGGGCGGTGGGGCGGCCCAGGAACATGTCGTCGTTGAAGTAGAGGAAGTGCTCCGACAGGCCCTCGATGCGGTGCAGCTGGGACTCGATGGAGTGCGAGTTGAAGGTCGGCAGGCACGCATCGGGGTCGGCGAACAGGTCGCGGTGGTCGACGACGGTGAGGCCGGGGTGGTCCCGGTCCAGCCAGGGCGGGCTCTGGCCCGCGGTGACCAGGTACACGTGCCGGATCCACGGCGCGTACATCGCCAGCGAGCGCAGGGAGAACCGGAGTTCGTCGCGGTTGCGGAAGCGCACGGCGCCGTTGTCGGCCGACGTGTCGCCGCCGCCGAGCGCCGCGTCGCGGCCGGCCCGCCACTCGGGGTCGGAGTCGTCGACCCAGGTGTAGACCGCGTCGACGGGGAAGTCGACGTCCTTGACGAGCAGTTCGGTGAACACGTCGAGGGTGGGGTACGTCCGGTCGGCCACGCGCAGCGTCGCCGTCGGGGTGAGCGAGGGGAGCTCCGCGCCCGCGAGCGTCGCGCCGAACGGGGCGTGGAAGGAGCCCTCGGGCGTCCGGGGCCAGAACGCCACCGTGCAGGCGAGCCCCGCGCCGTGCCGCAGCGACAGCGTGGTCGTGGTCACCGGCTTGAAGAGCTTGAGGCCCGCCAACTCCCCGATGGAGTCCAGGCGTTCGGCGAGGACCGTGCCGGGCGCCGCGTCGCGCGGGTTGACCAGCTCGGCGTAGACCGGCTGCCCGCGCAGCGCGCCGGCGAGGGCCTTCAGCGCGCGGTCGCGGTCGTCCTCGGCGACGGCCAGCGTGTGGCAGGTGCCGTTCGAGGTGCGGACCAGGGCGTGGGGGACGTCCTGCGCCGCCAGGGCGTCCGCCGCGATCCGCAGGTTCCAGCGGGCCATGTCCGGGGCGAGGACGTCGTCGCGCCGCTCGGCGAGACGGCCCACCGAGCGGATGACGCGGCCCGTGGTGTCGGCGGCGAGGATCTCCGCCTCGCGGGCGTGCTCGTCGGCGGCCGCCGCGGCGTCGAAGGTGTGCGGGGCGGTGGGCCGGAAGCCGCAGCCGCCGGACGCGACGCCGAGCGCCACCCGGTCCGCGCGCCCGTCCAGCCGCTCGGGCCGGTCCCGCCCGGCGACGAGCCGCGTGTACAGCTCTTCCCAGCGCGCGGTGACGTCCGCCGAGGAGAAGCGGGCGTAGACACCCTCGCGCGCCGCCTTCGCGTACCGGCGGCGCTTCGTGTCGTCCCCCATCAACTCGTCCATGGCGAGCGCGAGTTCCTTGACGTCGCCGGGCGGCACGAGCAGCCCGTCGACGCGGTGCCGCACGATCTCCGCGGGCCCGGTCAGCACGTCGTACGTGACGACGGGGACCCCGGCGGCGAGCGCTTCGAGGAGCACCAGCGGGAACGCCTCGTTGTGCCCGGCGGTCAGCAGGCTCAGCCCCGCCTTGGCCCACTCGGCGGCCATGTCCCTGCACGGGCCGAGGAGTTCGACCCGGTCGTGCAGGCCGAACCCGTCCACCAGGCGGCGCAGGTGCCGCTCGCGGTGGCCGTCGCCGAAGATCCGCAGCGTCCAGTCGGGGTGTGCGTCGGCTATGCGCGCGAAGGCCCGGACGGCGTGGTCGACGCGCTTCTCGCCGGTCAGCCGCGCCGCCATGACGATGACCTTGCTCTCGCCGTCCGCGCGCGGCCGGAAGCCGTCGGGCACCGCGTTGGGGATCACGGCGAGCTCGGGGGCGGTGGCGCCCAGGGACTCCGCGAGCCAGTCGCGGGTCCGCCCGGTCAGCGTGACCAGCGCGTCCAGCCGCGGCGCGTGCAGCAGCAACGGTTCGCCCGACGGGCCGCGCCGCTGGGTGGGGCGGTGCTCCTGGTGGACGGTGACGACCCGCGCGGGCACCAGCGCCACGGCGGCGGCGAGCAGCGCCGGCGTGGTGGTGACCAGCACGTCGGTGTCCAGGGTGCCGAGCGCGGCGGTCATCTCGACGTCCGAGAGCCGGTCGAAGGCGTCCTCCCAGGCGGGCCTGATCAGCTCGCTGGGCAGTGCGGCGAGCGTGCGGCACGCGGCATCGTCCAACGCGCTCTCACGCACCGGCCGTTCGGGCGTGCCGGTGCGGTCCACCAGGTGGCGCACGGTCAGCCCGCGGGCCTCGGGGAAGAACGGCTCGGCGCGGGTCCGGAAGACGGAGAGCACCTCGACCTCGACGCCGGGCCGCTCGGCCAGGTGCCGCGCCTGGGTGTAGGTGGCGAGCTCCGTGCCGCCCATCTCGTCGCCCCAGCCCAGCAGGTACGTGATCTTCATGAGCTCTCCTCCGTGACGGCGGTGATGTCCCAGCACGTGACCGCGAAGGCGCCGGACGCGGTGAAGTGGGCGTGCGCCCTGACGAGCGCGCCGCCGGGCAGCGCGTGGACGCGGAAGGGGGTCGGGCAGGCGGCGGCCGGGTCCCGCACGTCGGACAGCCACCGCCCCAGCGGCCGCGTCCCCACCCGGAAGTCCCACACCCACTGGCCTTCCCCCGCCCCGGCCATCGCGGCGAGCGGCACCCGCAGCGTGAACGCCTCGCCCTGCCAGGCCACTTCGGCCGGTACGACGACGCCGTCCCGCCGCCGCACCGCCTCGGCCCCGCCGGGCAGGGCCCCGGCGACGAGCCGCCCGTGCACGGTGATGCCGTCGCCCGACGGCACGAACCGCACGAGCTCCGCGCGCGGCCGCGACCGCGTCGCCTGGAGCACCGCCCGCCCGCTGCGGGCCCGCACGATCCGCACGAGCGTGCCGGTCAGCGGGTCGGGGGCGTGCCGCGCGGTCGGTGTGGCGGGCGGTGGGCCGGTGTCGACGGGGGCGAGGCCGTAGCGGCGTACGCGGCCGTCGGCGCCCCGTGCCTCGACGCCGACCCGCCACACGCCGTCCCGCAGACCGCGCAGGGTCGCGGTGGCGGCCAGGAGGGGCACGGAACCGGAGTGCGGCTCGCGGACGAGGGGGACGGCGAGCCTGCGGTGGCCGCGGCTGATCAGGAGCCGGGCGCGGTCCGTGCCGTCGGGGAGGGCGTCCGCGGCGAGAGCGAGGTTGAGTGTCCGGCTGTCGCGGAGCGAGAGGTGCACGGGGGAGAGGAGCGGGAGGGCGCGTCCGGTGCGGGTGCCTGTGCCTGCCCCCGTGCCTGTGCCTGCCCCCGCGCCTGTCCCTGTCCCCGTGCCTGAGCCGCGGCCGGTCGCCGGGCCGGGGCCCACCCGGTTCACCCGGCCCGCCACCGCCCGCTCCAGCCGGAAGCGCGTGGTCCGCGCGGCGGCGCGCAGGCGCCGGACCAGGGGAGGCGGCGGCCCGGAGAGCCGGGGCGGAACGAACCATATGTGGTGCATCTGTCCACTCTGGCCCGATCCGCCCGGGACCTCTCGCGCAGTTACGCCATTCCGGCCGGTCAGCCCCGCTTGACGCGGCGCACCGCGCGCGTGATCACCGGCGGCAGCACGTTCAGCGCGATACGGCGGGCCAGGGAGCGCTTCGCGGGCGCGTCCGGTGCGGGGGCCGCGGCCTGCGCGGGGACCTTCGCGGCGGGGGCCGCGGGCACATCGGCGGGCGTCGGCCTGGCGGCGGGCTTCGGCTTCGGCTTGCCCTTCTTCGCGGCGAGGCGCAGCACCACCGCGCCGTCGATCAGGTCCTCCGCCAGCGTGCAGCCCGCCTCGTCCGCGGCCCAGGCGCGCAGCCGCTCCTGGAGCTCGGCGGTCTCGCCCCACGTCGCGTACATCTTGCTGCCCGAGACGCACACCGGCCGCATGCCCTTGGCGAAGACGGCCTCCCAGACGGCGGCGGAGACGCCGGGGGTGTGCTCGGTGCGGTAGTCGTCGAGCGAGACGACGCCGTAGGGGCGCAGGATCTTGCGGGTGGTGTCGATGTCGACGCTGACGTCCTCGTACATGTGCGAGGCGTCGATGTGGATGAAGCGGCAGCTGTCGGCGGGGATGGTGTCGGCGAGGACGTTGGTGCGGCCCTGCACGAGTGTGGGCAGCGTGTCGTGGAAGGCGAGGTAGTTGGTCTCGAACGCCTGCAGCGACAGGGTCTTCCGGTAGAAGTCGCGGGTCTCCTCGCGGCTGTAGGAGCCCTGCGACTCGTCGCCGAACAGGTCGCAGACCGTGAAGGTCTCGCCCTCCTGGACGTGCCGCCCCATCACGATCGTGGACTTGCCGAGGTAGCAGCCCATCTCCAGGACGTCACCGCCGCGCTCGGCGGTGGCCTCCAGGAAGAACGCGAACAGCTGCTGGTCCAGGCGGTGGAACCAGCCGGGGACGTCGTCGAGGGTGGCGGGCTTGGCCGGTGCGTTCTCGGTGGTGCTCGTGGTGCTCGTGGTGCTCGTGCTCATGGACGGGGCTCCTTCTGAAGGGGTGGGGAAATCCGTGCGTACGTGGCCGGGTGCCGGGTGCCGGGTGCCGGGTGCCGGGTGCCGGGTGCCGGGACGCCGGGGAGGGGGAGCGGTGGGTCAGGAGAGGCGCTGTCCGGGGCGGAAGACCTCGCCGCAGCCGCCGCGCCGGCCCGCCTCCTGCTCGCGCAGGATCCGGCCGACCTCGCGCTCGGCCCAGGCCCGCGTCGCCGCGAGCCGCGCGGGGTCCTTGACGGCGTCGGCGCGCACCCAGTCGCCGCCGTCGCCGTGCCTGCTCCGCTCCGCGTACAGGAGGATGTAGCCCTGCTCGGCCATCCGCCGGGGCGTGAGGCCCGGGTAGCTCGCCCAGTAGCCGTGCGCGTGCACGAGGGTCGGCCTGAGCGTGCCGAACACGTGGGACCGCAGCGCCGCCATGTCCTCGGCGGCGAACGCGTCGGCGAGGTCCGGTTCCGTGAGGCCGGCCAGGTCCTGCACCACGAGGTCGCTGGTGAGCAGCGTGCCGCCCAGGTCCGGGGTGAGGAAGCTGGCGTTCTTCAGGCCGAGCCGGTCCGCGTACTCGTTGAAGGCCGCGCCGTAGCGGTCCACGACCACGCACATCGGCAGCGTCGGGTGCGCGCGGAACTCGGCGGCCTTCTCGCGCTGCCCGCCCCACGCCAGGAGCAGCGCCCCGCCGACCGTGACGGCGGTGACGGCGCGGGCCCGGACCGGGCCGCGCTCCACCAGGGCGACCGTCGCGAGGCAGAGCGCGAAGGCGGCGAGCGCCCACACCGGGGTGGCGAAGCGGTACATGCCCATCCAGTCGGGCTTGAGCACCCCGAAGGAGGACAGGGTGAGTGCCAGCGGCAGCAGCACGGCGGCCAGGCCGTCCCGCACCGGGCCGGGGCGGCCGAGCGCCGCGCCGGTCACGGCCGCCGCGACGAGCACCGCCGTCCAGCCCGCGAACGCCAGCAACTCGCCGCTGTGCGCGAAGAGTTCTAGGGTCGGCGGCTGCTGGGCCTTGGCCACGGCGGTGTTGGGCACGAGCCGCCCGAACACCGCGTACCGCCACCCGAGGAAGGCCCCGTACGGCACCAGGAAGACCGCCGCCCCGAGCGCCGCCGCCCGCAGCGAGGGCAGCAGCCGCGCCCGCGTCACGTGCAGGAGGAGCAGCAGCGGGTGGACCGCGGCGAGCACCGCGCCGTCGGGCCGGGTCAGCGCGGCGGTGAGCGCGAGCAGCCCGGCCGCCACCGCGGGCCCGCGCGCGAGCAGCGTCCCGCCGGTCGCCGCTCTGGCCAGGACCGCGGCCAGCGCGGTCGCCGCCAGCGCGTACAGCGGATTCTCCAGGCCCGAGAACATCCAGGCGGTGAAGGAGACGTTGGAGGCGAGCAGCACCCCGGCGAGCGCGGTCACCGCCCAGGAGTGCCGGACCGTGCGGCGCGCCGCCCAGGAGATCGCCAGCAGGATGCCGAGCGCGCACAGCAGGCCGAGCAGCTTCGGGTAGAGCACCAGATCGGGGACGCCGAAGTAGGCCCGGTGGTCGAAGAGCCCGAGCCGCCGCCCGGCCAGCAGCAGCGCGAGCCACGACGGGTTGGAGTAGCCCTCCACGGGCGGCGAGCCCGCCTGCTGGACCGGGCCGAGCCCCTCGTCGATGCTGCGCGCGTACGCGAAGGTGATCGCCGCGTCGTCGACCATCCACTGGCCGAGCCGGGCGCCCTGCGAGCCGATGAGGGCGGTGCCCGCCACGGCGGCGCCCACGTCGGGCAGCCAGGTCCGCCGGCGGGGCGTGCCCGCGGGCCCGCCGAGGCCGGGCTCGGCGGCGGGGCGGGGGATCGTCTGCGTCATGACCGGCCCCCGTCGACCAGCCCGACGGCGGGCTCCGCGGCCGGGCCCGGCTCCTGGGCGGGGATCGCCGTGGGCGGCTGCCCGCCGAGCATCAGGCGGCTCACCACGCGGGCGGCCGCGTGCCCGTCGTCGTACCCGCAGAACCGCTCGCGGAAGGCGGCCCGCAGCCGCGCCGCGCGCTCGTCGGCGTACGCGCCGCTGCGGAAGAGGCCCGCGAGGCGGTCCGTGTCGGTGGACACGTGGCCCGGTGGCTCGGCGAGCACGTCGAAGTAGACGCCTCGGTTGGCCCGGTACGTCTCCCAGTCGTCGGCGTGCAGGACGATCGGGCGGTCCAGGTGCGCGTAGTCGAACATCAGGGACGAGTAGTCCGTGACGAGGGCGTCGGAGGCGAGCATCAGGTCCTCGACCGAGGGCTCGTCGGTGACGTCGATGAGCAGCCCCCGGCGCGCCAGGTCCGCCAGCTCCAGGCCGCGCACGGGGTGTTTGGCCAGCGAGGGGTGCAGCCGCACCAGGACGGTGTGCCCGGGGCCGAGCGCCCGCGTGAACGCCTCCAGGTCGACGCGCCGGACGTACCCCGTCGCGTGGTGGTCGCGCTGCGTCGGCGCGTACAGCACGACGGTGTCGCCCTGCGGGACGCCGAGGCGGCGCCGGACCAGGTCGCCGTGCGCGGGCTCCGCGGTGAACAGGACGTCGTTGCGCGGGCTGCCGGTGGGCAGCGAGGTGAAGTGGCAGGGGTAGGCGCGGGCCCAGACCCGCTCGGAGTGCGGGTTGGCGGCCAGGCTGTAGTCCCAGCGGTCGCAACGGCGCAGCATCGCGCGGACGTTGGTCCGGTGGGTGGCCGCCGGGTGCCCGAGCAGGTCGAGGCCCATGTGCTTGAGCGGGGTGCCCTGGTGGGTGTGGAGGTGCACGGCGCCCTCGCGCTTGACCAGGTCGTGCGCCCAGTTGACGTTGTTCACGAAGTACGTGGCGCGGGCGACCGTCGCCCAGTAGCGCAGGGAGTTCGGCCGGACGTGGTCGGTGCCGGGCGGCAGGCCGGCCACCGCGTCCGGGCGCACCACCCACACGGACCTGATGTGCGGGGCCAGTTGGCGGGCCCTGCGGTGGATCGCGGCCGGGTCGCCGAGGACCCCGCGGTGGTGCGAGGCGGAGTACACGGCCAGGTGCGGATCCAGGGCGCGCAGCGACAGGAGGCGGTGGACCAGGCGCTTGGCCCGCCACGAGGTCCGGTTGCGCAGCCTGGTGCGGCGCTTCTTCAGCCGGGCGAGCGCCGCGCGGTACCCGCGGTGCGCGGCGAACAGCCAGTAGGGGGCGCGGGACAGGAGCCGCAGCGCGGTGCGGCGCCCGGTGACCGGCAGCCGGAACTCCGCGGGGCGGTGGCGCTGGAACTGGCGGGCCGCCAGGCGGTAGAACTCCGGCTTGTCGCGGTCGGGCAGCCGGTTGCTCTTGTCGAGGATCTCCAGGCAGTGCTCGGCCATGCGCCGGTGCAGGTACGGGCGCCAGGCCGCCGACAGCTCGGGGTGCGCGTCGAGGAAGGCGAAGACCCGCTCGTACTGGTCGAGGATGTCGAAGTGCTTGCGGCTCGTGGTGCGCAGGATGTTGCCCTGGCGGCGCTGGCGGTAGAGCAGGCAGACCCGGTCCAGGACGGCGATGCGCCCGGCGGACATCATCACCGGGAAGGTCCAGGGCGTGTCCTCGTAGTAGCCGGGCGGAAAGGCGAACCCGTGCCGCTCGGTGAAGTCCCTGCGGTACGCCTTGTTCCACACGACCATGATCAGGTCGAGGAACTCGGGGCGCTCGGCGGCGGTGAACACCTCGTCGCCCGCGGCGGCGAAGATCCCGTGCATGATGTTGCGGTGGTGGCCGCCCCACCAGTGCGTGCGGGCGTAGTCGAAGATCAGTACGTCCGGGTCGTCCGCGGCGTCGAGCCGGTGCGCGAGCGCCTCCAGGGTGCCGGGCGTGTAGGTGTCGTCGCTGTCGAGGAAGAGCAGGTAGTCGCCCCGCGCGTACGGCATACCGGCGTTGCGGGCCCGTCCCAGGCCCACGTTCTGCGCCAGGTGCACCGCCGTCACCCGCTCGTCGCGCGCCGCGTACTCGTCGATGATCGCTCCGCAGCCGTCGGGCGAGCAGTCGTTGACGGCGATGACCTCGAAGTCCGTGAAGGACTGGTCGAGCACCGAGTCGAGGCACTCGCGCAGGAAGCCCTGGACCTGGTAGGCGGGGACGATGATGCTGAAACGGGGCACGGTGATTCCACGGGTCGTGACGGATGGGACAGGGCGCGGTACACCGCTCAGGGCGACGCCGGTGCGGGCACCCGGACGTGCAGCGGCATCGGCGGCCGGATCGCGTCGGGCTCCTCGCCGAGCAGCACCCGGCGCACCACGCGCTCGGCGGCGTGCCCGTCGTCGAAGGCGCAGAACCGCTCGCGGAACGCGGCCCGCAGCTGCCGCGACCGCTCCCCGTGCAGGGTGTCGCCGCGGAACACCCCGACCAGCTCCTCCAGCGTGCGGGCCACCGGGCCCGGCGGGTTCGCGGGCAGGTCGAAGTAGACGCCGCGCGACTCCCGGTAGACGTCCCAGTCGTCCGCGTACACCACGACGGGACGGTCGAGGTTGGCGTAGTCGAACATGATCGACGAGTAGTCCGTGATCAGCGCGTCCGCCGCCAGACAGATCTCCTCGGTCGAGCGGTGCCCGGTCACGTCGATCAGCTTCCCGGACCGCACCGCCTCCTCCAGGCCCGCCGACCCCTCGTAGAAGTGGTGCGCGCGCAGCAGCACCACGTACCGCTCGTCCAGGGCGTCGCAGAACGCCGCGAGGTCCAGCTGCGCGGTGAAGCCCTCGCGGTAGTCGCGGTGCGTGGGCGCGTACAGGACCGCCGTCCTGCCCTCGGGGATGCCGAGCCCGCGGCGGATCCTGCGGACGTCCTCGGCGGTCGAGGTGTAGTACGCGTCGTTGCGCGGATAGCCGTACTCCAGCTGCTCGAAGCCGCTGGGGAAGGCCCGCTCCCACACTTCGGTGGAGTGCCGGTTGGCCGAGAGGTTGTAGTCCCAGCGGTCCGTGCGGGTCAGCATCTTGCCGAAGGGGCCGATGCCCGCGGCGGCCGCCGGGTACGCGGCCTGGTCGACGCCCATGTGCTTGAGCGGCGTGCCGTGCTGGGTCTGCACGTGCACGGTGCCGGGCCGCTTCTTGACGCGCCCCTCGAAGTTGACGTTGTTGAACGTGTATTTGGCGCGCGCCATCACCTCCCAGTAGCGGGGGCTGCCCGTCACCGCGCACTCCACGCCCTCCGGCATCTGCCGCACGTGCTCCTCGTCGACCAGGAACACGCAGCGCACGTGCGGGGCCAGTTCGCGGGCCTTGGCGTGGATGGCGGCCGGGTTGCAGGAGTAGCCGCGCCCCCAGTACGCGGAGAACACGGCGAGGTTCTCGTCCACGGGCCGCTTCAGGGCGGCGGCGTACACATCGCGGCCCGGCAGGTGCCGCTCCACCTTCTCCCGCGCCTCCCGCACCGACGACAGCGCCCGGTTCGCCCGGGACTTGAGCCCCCGCAGCGCGCAGAACGCCTCGTAGGACCCCGCCCCCAGCAGCCGGTGCTGCACCCCGAGGCTCCCCGCGGGCGGCCGGAACCCCGCCGGCCTGTGCAGCCGGTACAGGCGCGTGGCCTGCCGGAAGAAGCGCCGCCGCAGCAGCGCGGAGGGCAGCCGTGCGGGGGTGGAGGCGGTCTTGAGGATCTCGTGCGTGAACCGGCGGAAGAGGCGCGCGACGACGGGCGCCGGCACGTCGAGCTCCGCGGCGCCCGTCATCGCCCGGTCGAACTGGTCGAGCAGCTCCAGGTGGTGGACGCCGACCGCGCGGTTGCGCGCCCCCTGGCGGCGCAGCAGATGCCGTACGCACACCCGGTCGAGCACGGCGATCCGCTCGGCCCGCAACAGGGTCTGCACGTTCCACACCGCGTCCGTGAACATGCCGGGCACGAACGACAGCCGGTGCTCCGCCACGAAGGCCCGCCGGTGGACGGCGGAGAACGCGGGCACCAGCGGATCGGGCAGCGCCGCGTGCTCGGCCACGGTGAACACCCCCGGGGGAGCGCCCTGCCACAGCCGCTCCAGGGCGGGCCCCTGACCGCCCTCGAACCAGTGCACCCGCTCGTGGTCGAAGAGCAGCACGTCCACGCCGCTGCCGCCGCCGCACTCCGTGATCCTGGCGTCGACCGCCGCGAGCGCGCCCGGCACGAGGACGTCGTCGCCGTCGAGGAAGAGCAGGTACTCGCCGCCCGCCAGGTCCGCCCCCGCGTTCCTGGCCCCCGGCAGCCCCGCGCCGGGCGGTGACTGCGCGCGGCGCACCCGTGGATCGCGCTCCGCGTGCTCGGCCACGATCGCCCTGCTCGGGCCCTCCCCGTCGTCGAAGGAGTCGACGACGGCGATCAGCTCGAAGTCGGCGAAGGACTGCCCGAGCACCGAGGCGAGGCAGTCGGCGAGCCGCCCCGGTACGTCGTGGGTGGGGACGATGATGCTGAAGCGCGACAAGACAGCCTCTCTCGGTGGTGGTTCACACGGCGCGGATCACAGATGCGGGGAGTGCTGGAGACCCGAGAAGGGCACCCGCTCGGGCTGCGGGCCCGCGGCGGGCACCGGATGCCGGTCCTCCAGAGGCACCACCGACGGAAGACCGCCCCGCTCGCCGAGCACCACGTGGCGCACGACGCGCTCCGCCGCGCGCCCGTCGTCACAGGCGCAGAACCGCTCGCGGAACGCCCGGCGCAGCTGCGCCGAGCGCGAGCCCGCCCAGTGGCCGGTGGCGAAGATGTCGGTCAGTTCGTCCTCGCTGCGGGCGACCGCGCCCGGCGGGAACGCGCGCACGTCGAAATAGGTGCCGCGCGCCGCCTCGTAGGCCTCCCAGTCGTCGGCGTGCAGCACGATGGGACGGTCGAGGTTGGCGTAGTCGAACATCAGCGACGAGTAGTCCGTGACCAGCGCGTCGGAGGCCAGGCAGAGCGACTCGACGCTCGGGTGGTCCGACACGTCGATGAGCCGCCCCGACGGCTCCCCGGTCGTCATCGGCGCCTCGTAGAAGTGGTGCGCGCGGGTCAGGATCACGAACCGGGGGCCCAGCGCCCGCAGCATCCGCTCCAGGTCGAGACTCAGGCGCTGGCTGCGGCGGTAGTCGCGGTGGGTCGGCGCGTACAGGACGGCGACCGCGCCGCGCGGGATGCCGAGGCTCTCGCGCAGCCGGGCCACCTCGTCCGAAGTCGCCTTCTGGAAGCGGTCGTTGCGCGGATACCCGTACTCCAGCGTCGTGTATCCGGCGGGGAAGACGCGCTCCCACACCAGCGTCGAGTGGCGGTTGGCCGACAGGAGGTAGTCCCACTTGTCGACGTTGCGCAGCAGCGCGGCGAAGTCCGTGCCGCGCGCCGCCGCCGGGCGCTCCTGGAGGTCGAGGCCCATGTGCTTGAGCGGCGTGCCGTGCTGGGTCTGCAGGAGGATCTGTCCGGGGCGCTTGACCAGCCGCCGGTCGAAGTTGACGTTGTTCACCAGGTACTTGGACCGGGCGAGCGCCGTCCAGTACGCCGCCGAGCCGGGCCGCAGCCGGGCCGTCGCCGTCGGGATCGTGTGGTGGTGGCGGGGGTGGGCGATCCACGCCGTGCGCATCCCCGGCACGAGCTCGCGCATCGCGGCCTCCAGCGCGGCCGGGTTGCAGCCGTAGCCGCGCCCCCAGTACGAGGAGAAGACGGCGCAGCGCTCGCGCACGGGCAGCCGCAGCTGGACGCGGTAGTGCAGCTGCAGCAGGGCGCCCTTCCCGTGGTGGCGCGCGACGGCCGCGTACCGCAGGGCGCGGGCGCGCAGCCGCATCGCCGCCCACAGCCCGCGGTAGGTCCGGTGCGAGCCGAGCCGCACCAGGCCGTGCCGCAGCCGGGTACGGGCCGGCACGCGGGCGCCCGGCACCCGGTGGCGCCGGTAGTGGCCGCGGGCCTTGCGCAGGAAGGCGGCACGCGAGCCGCGCGGCAGCCTGCCCCGCTTGGTGAAGACCGTCGAGAGGTGGTCGACCATGCGCCGGAACAGCACGGACCGCCAGGCCGCCGACAGCTCCGGGTGCTCGTCGAGGAACGCGAAGACCCGGTCGTACTGGTCGAAGATGTCGAAGTGCTTGCGGCTCGTGGTGCCCAGGATGTTGCCCTGGCGGCGCTGGCGGTAGTGCACGCAGACCCGGTCCAGGGTGACGAGGGTGCCCGCCGCCATCAGGATCGGGTACGTCCAGGGCGTGTCCTCGTAGTACCCGGGCGGGAAGGTGAAGCCCTCGCGCTCGATGAAGTCGCGGCGGTGTGCCTTGTTCCAGGCGACCATCAGGACCTTCAGGAGGCCCGGCCGGTCGGCGAGCAGGAACGGGGCGTCGCCCTCCTCGTGGAGGTGGCACGCGAACTGGTTGCGCGCCTCCTCGCCCCACCAGTACGTCCGCGCGTAGTCGTAGATCAGGACGTCCGGCTCGCCCGTCTCCTTGATGCGGTCGGAGATCGCGGCCAGGGAACCGGGGGTGAGGGTGTCGTCGCTGTCCAGGAAGATCAGGTAGTCGCCGGTGGCGTGCTCCATGCCGGCGTTGCGGGCCCGGCCGAGGCCGACGTTCTCGGAGAGGTGGACGGCCCTGACGCGCGCGTCCCCGGCGGCGAACTCGTCGATGATCGTGCCACTCGCGTCCGGTGAGCAGTCGTCGACCGCGATCAGCTCGAGGTCGGTGAAGGACTGCGCCAGCACGGACTCCAGGCACTCGTGCAGGTATGCCTGCACCATGTACGCGGGAACGATGACACTGAACCGGGGCAAGGCACATCCATGGGTCGGCGCGGGCATACTGCCCGGGAACGCCTGATGGGGTGACCGAGTTACGCCGGATGTGGCATCCGGGGGATGGACGCGAAGAGGCGGCCCGGTGAAGGGCCGCCCCCGGTGACCGCGGCGCCGAGGTGCTTCACACCGGCTTCACGGGTGCTTCACGAGCGCTTCTCACTTCACCGCGCCCGCCATCACGCCGGACACGAACTGCCGCTGGAAGGCGAAGAAGACGGCCAGCGGGATCGCCATCGAGATGAAGGCGCCCGGCGCCAGGATCTGCACGTTGTCGCCGAAGAACCGCACCTGCTGCTGGAGCGCGACGGTGATCGGCGGATTCTTGGAGTCGGCGAAGATCAGCGCGATCAGCATGTCGTTCCAGACCCAGAGGAACTGGAAGATGCCGAGCGAGGCGATCGCGGGCGCCCCCAACGGCATCACGACGCGCAGGAACAGCCGCAGCTCGCCCGCGCCGTCGAGCCGGGCCGCCTCCAGGAGTTCGCGCGGGATCTCCGCGAAGAAGTTCCGCAGGAGGAAGATCGCGAACGGCAGGCCGAACGCCACGTGGAAGATGACCACGCCGATCGTCGTCTCGAAGATGCCGATCTCGCCGAACAGCTTGGAGACCGGCAGGAGCGCGACCTGCACGGGGACGACGAGCAGCCCGACGACACCGATGAACCACCAGTCGCGGCCCGGGAACTCCATCCACGCGAAGGCGTATCCGGCGAGCGCGCCGATGATCACGACGAGCAGCGTCGCCGGGACGGTGATCATGATGCTGGACAGGATCGAGTCGGTGATCGTCTCGTCCTTGAGGAGGCTGGAGTAGTTGTCCAGGGTCAGCTGCGAGGGCGCGCTGAACACCTTCCACCAGCCGCTCTCGCTCATGTCGACGGGCGTGCGCAGCGAGCCGAGCAGCAGCCCGATGGTCGGCACCAGCCAGAACAGGCCGACCAGCGCCAGGAAGACGCGCAGCGCGGTGCCGCCGAGAGCGGCGGCGACGCGCCCGCCCACGGACTGCTTGGCCTTGACGATCCCGGTCTGCGTCGTCACCGCTGCGCCTCCCGCCTCATCCGCCGAATGTTGAACAACATCACGGGGATCACGAGCAGGAAGAGCAGCACCGCGATGGCGCTCGCCACGCCCGCGTCCTTGTCGAGGAACGCCGAGTTGTACAGCTGGACCGCGAGGACGTTCGACTCGTCCTTCGAGGAGCCCGGTGGGATCACGAAGACCAGGTCGAAGATCTTGAGTACGTTGATCATGAGCGTGACCAGCACCACCGCGAGGACCGGGGCGAGCAGCGGCACCGTGACCCGGCGGAACACCTGCCACTCGTTGGCGCCGTCCACCCGTGCCGCCTCCAGCAGTTCACGCGGCACGCTCGCCAGGCCCGCCGCGATCAGGACCATCGCGAACCCCGCCCACATCCACAGGTAGGAGCCGATGATCGCGGGCGTGATCAGGCTCGGGCCGAGCCAGTCCACGCCGTTGTACGCCTCGCGGAAGTTCGACGCCGGATAGCGCAGCTGCGCTCCGTCGGCCTCCATAGGCAGCGCGAAGGTGCCGTCCCCCGCCGCCTCCGTGGACGCCACCACCTTGCCGTCCTTGACGGCCTCGATCCTGATGCCCGCGTAGCCGAACTCGGAGGCGTCCGGGGCGTTCGCCGCGCCCCGGCCCTTGCCGCGCGTGAAGTCCTGCCAGGCCGTGCCCGTGACCCGGTCCGGATCTGCCGTCGCGGCCTTCGCCGCCTTCGCGCCGTCCGGCATCTCGGCCGGCGGCACCCCCGTCAGCGGCAGCACCACCGGGGTGCCGGCCTTCACCGGTTCCTTGGTGACGAACGCGCCGCCGCCCGCCGGCTTCAGCGGCGAGTTCGTGCTCGGATGCCCCTGCGGGAACGCCGACGCCTCGGCGAACGTGTCGTGCACCCCCACCATGACCGCGTTGGCCACGCCCCGGTCGGGATCGGACTCGTACACGAGCCGGAAGATGATGCCCGCGGCCAGCATCGAGATCGCCATCGGCATGAAGATGACGAGCTTGAACGCCGTTCCCCAGCGCACCCGTTCGGTCAGCACGGCGAAGATCAGGCCGAGCGCGGTGGCGACCGTGGGGGCCACCACCAGCCAGATCGCGTTGTTCTTGATGGCGGTCAGGATGCTGTCGTCCGTGAACAGCGTCTCGTAGTTGTCGAACGCGGTGAAGCCGCCCGACGTGTCGAAGAAGCTGCGGAACAGCGAGTACCCGATGGGGTAGAGGACGAGCGCGCCGAGCAGCACCAGGGCGGGCAGCAGGAAGAGCACCGCCACGGTCCCGCGGGTGCCGGTCACGCTCTTGCGCGAGGTCGGGGCCGGGGGCGCCACCAGCTCCGGTGGGCCCCCGGCGTTCGCGGACGACATCGCGTCAGTCCTTGTAGGCCTTGGCGGCGGCCGTCTCCAGAACCTTCTGGGTGCCCGCGACGTCCTTCGGGTTCTTCAGGAAGTCCTGCAGCGCCTTCCACTCGCCCTTGCCCGGCGTACCGCCGAAGGACTGCGGGGCCTGGTCCGACATGTCGAAGCGGATGTCGTCGCCGGCCGCGATCAGGGCCTTGGCGATGTTGCGCTGCACGTCGTTCGGGTACGCCGACACGTCCAGGGCCTTGTTCGGCGAGATGAAGCCGCCCGCCTCGGCCCAGATCTTCGCGGAGTCCGGCGAGGCCAGGAAGGTCAGCAGCGCCTGCGCGCCCTTGCTGTCCTTCAGCGCGACGGCCGCGTCGCCGCCGACCACCGCCGGGGACTCGTCGCCGACCGCGGGGAAGGGGAACACCTTGGCGTCCGTGCCCACCTTGGCCTTGGTCTCCGCGATCGAGAGCGACACCATGTCGCCCTCGAAGACCATGCCCGCCTTGGGCTGGTCGCCGCCGCGGAAGGTCTGCTTCACCGACGCGGGGAACTCGATCTGCAGCGCGCCGTCCGCGCCGCCCGCCACGAAGCCCTTCTTCCCGAAGAGCTCACCGAGCGTGGTCAGCGCGTCCTTGACGGACGGGTCCGTCCACTTGATCTTGTGCTGGGCGAGCTGGTCGTACTTCTCCGGGCCCGCCTGCGAGAGGTAGATGTTCTCGAACCAGTCGGTGAGGGTCCACGCCTCCGCGCCCGCCACCGACACCGGCGGCACACCGGAGTCGTAGACGGTCTGGGCGGTCTTCATGAACTCGTCCCAGGTCTTGGGCGCCTTGACGCCCGCGTTCTCGAAGACCTTCGTGTTGTACCAGACCAGCGACTTGTTGGCGGCCTTGAAGTACACGCCGTACTGCTTGCCGTCGACGGCCCCGAGGTCCTTCCAGCCCTGCGCGTAGTTCTTGTCGAGCTGCTTCTGCGCCTCGGGCCCGACCGGCTTCGCCCACTTGTTCGCCACGGCCTGGTCGATCGCGCCGACCTGCGGCAGCATCGCGACGTCCGGCGGCTGGCCGCCCGCCACCTTCGACTCCAGGAAGCTGATGATGGGGTCCTGGGCCGGCACGAAGGAGACCGAGGCGCCGGTCCGCTTCTCGAACTCGTCGAGCACCTTCAGGAAGACCTTGCGCTCGGCACCGCCCCACACGGCGCTCACGGAGACGTTCTCCCCGTCCAGCTCGGGGAGCCGGAGCGCGGACCCGGTGTCCTTGTCCCCGCTCTTGGCCCCGTCGTTCCCGTCGCTGTCGTCGTCGCCGCCGCACGCGGTGACGGTGAACGCGAGCGCCCCCGCGACGACGGCGGAGGCGATCCTGGCGGTGGTACGCCGATGTAGCGGTGCCCTGCGTGTACGAAGAGTGCTGCGCATCACTGCCCCGTTCTCTTCCCTGGCGAGTCCCGTGCGGTCTGGTCTACGCCCGCGCGGGGAGGGGCGGCAAGATGGCCTGCGCTGTCAACTCGTCGATCGTGATGGCGTTGTGACGTGGCGTCATGTGCCGTGATGCGGGGGTTGCGGCTGGTGTGGGTTCCGTTCCGTACGGGCTCAGAGCAGGGAGGGCACCTGGTCCGCCGACACGGACCGCGCGGCCCGCTCCAACGCGCTGGCCAGCAGGGCGAGATCAGTGGGCCCGTTCCCCAGCTCGCGCACGGGGCGCCGGGCCGGCGGATCGCCCATCCGCTCCCACTCCAGCGGCACCACCGTGGGCCGCAGCGTCGCCGTACGGGGAATCCGTCCGGTCACCCGTCCCGCCTGGAAGGCGGTGGCCCGCCCGTCCGGGGAACGCAGCTCGCCGCGCCCCGGCGCGGGCTCCTCGGGACCGGCCACCACCGCGTCCAGCACCACCCGCAGCGTCGCCCGCTGACCGAGCTCGGTCTCCAGCGCCCGCTCGCTGCGTGCCGTCGCCGCCACGAGGTGCACGCCGAGCCGCTCCCCGTCCCGCGCGACGGCCTCGAGGGCCCGCACGACCGACCCGGCGGCGGGCCGCCCGGGAGAGCCGAGCGCGGGCGAGAGCAGCGCGTCGAAGTCGTCGACGAGCACCACGAGCCGGGGCAGCGGCGGGCCCGGCTCCACCCGCTCCCGCGCCGTGGTGGGCCGCAGCCGCATCGTGGCGCTGGTCGGCGGATCGAGATCGCCGTCGGACACCTGCGCGGGCACGGAGGCACCGAAGGAGACGGGAGCACCGGGAGCTGCCGCCGATCCGGGGGCACCGGTCCCGAAGGTGCTCGCGGCGCCGGGAGACGGCGCACCGGTCCCGTCGCTCGCCCCGGCCCCGGAACCCGCCCCGGACGGCTGGGCGGAGCGCTGCGCCACCATCCGCCCCGACACCTCACGCTGCGTGTGCCACTCCGCGAACCCGAGCCTGCCCAGCAGCTCGGCCCTGCGCTTCAGCTCCGCGGCCAGGGACTGGGCGAACTCCCGCATCCGCACCGGGTCGTTGGCCACGAGGTGGGTGGTGACGTGCGGCAGGTCCGTACAGACACCGAGGCCCGTGCCCTGCCGGGCGCCGGACCCGCCGGCGCCGACGCCGTCCCGCCCGTCGACGAGCACGATGCCGAGCCGGTCGGGGCGCTCCGCGGCGGCCAGCGACGCGGCGAGGGACCGCAGCAGTTCCGTACGCCCGCTGCCCGCGGGGCCCTCGGCGAGCAGATGCGGGCCGTCGGCTGCGAGGTCCGCGACCACGGGTCCGCGCGGTCCCGCGCCGAGCACCGCGAGGGCGCGCCCGCCCAGCGCCTCGGGATCGTCGGCCGCCGCCGCCCACCGCGCCATCAGCGAGGCGGGCGTGGCCCTGGCCAGGCCCAGCTCGTCGAGGAGCCGGGCGGCCTGGGGCAGCGGCGCGGACACGCGCGTGTGCCCCTCGCCGACCGTGCCGTCCGTCCGCAGCGGTGCGAGCGCCCGCGCGAACCGCTCGGCCCAGGCCGCCGACACCGCGTCCACGGCGGCGACGGTGCCGTGCCCCGCGGGACGTCCGCCCGCCGTCCGCATCAGCCGCAGCGCGGTCGCCACGTCGCCGCTGAGCAGCGCGGCGGCACCGCACGCGCGAATGGCCGGGGAGACCGAGCAGGCGGCCTCGTACGTCTCCAGGACGGGGGAGGAGGGCGAGGCGGCCACGGTCTCGGCGAGGCACACCACGTGGATCCCGGCCCGCGCGCCCTCGCCGGCCAGCCGGACGGTGGCCTCGCGCAGACCCGCGGAACCGGGGTCGCCGTCGACGACGACGACCGTACGGACACCGGCCCCGGCGCTCTGCGAGCCGTCCGACGAGTTGTCCGGGCCGTGCGCGCCGCCGTCGGCGATGCGGTCGTCGAGGCGCCGGATCAGCTCGTCCGTGCGGGCGGCCGCCTGGTCGCGGTCGTAGGCGAGGAGGAGACGGCAGTCCTGGCCGTGCGCGGGCCGCAGGTGGGGCAGCCAGCCGAGCCAGGCCCACTCGGCGGTGCGCTCGGCCACGGGGCGCGCACGGTCCGTGCTGATCAGCACGATCTCCAGGGAGTCGGGGGCGTGCAGCGCGGCGAGCTGGGCGACGACCGCCCTGGCCAGGCCGGTCAGCCGCTCCCGGGGCCCGGCGAGGCCCAGCGAGCCGGCCTCGCGCAGACCGACCGTGACGGGCACGGCGGGCAGCAGCGCCTGGGAGCCGTCGTCGGCGGGCAGCGCGCGGTCGACGGTGCCGAGCCGTACCGCGAGCGCCTCGGGGTGGCCGGGGCCGCGCTCCCAGAGACGCGGCCCCGGGCCGAGCGCGGTGAGCAGCAGGGCGGCGGGATCCGGCCACGCCTCGGGCGTGCGCGCGGCGGCGGCCATGGCGAGCTCCTCCGGGGAGGGCTCCAGCGGCGCGTGGCGGCCGTCGCCGCCGAGGTCGCCGCTCCCGTACGTCTCGTAGGGGCCCTGGTGTCCCCCGTACGTGTCGTGCCCGTCGGGTGCGTCGTACCGGGCGGTGTTGTCGGCGTCGTCGGCGTTGTCGGTGTACTCGGTGTAGTCGGCGTAGTCGGTGTAGTCCCGGCCGTCGTCCTTCGCGCCGGTCAGCCGCCTGGCCCAGGCCGAGAGGCCGCCCCGCTTGCGCAGACCACGCGGCACGGTCGTCCCGCGCGCGGGGGTCCCGGTGCGGGTCCGCTCGGCGTCGGGCGCGCTGCCCTGCTGGGGCACGACGGGCCCCTCGGCGCCGCCCGGTCCGCCGTGCGTGCCGTGCGTGCCGAAGCCGGTCGGTGGCTGATTCTCGTACGTCCCCTGCGTCCCCTGCGTGCCCTCCGCGCCGGTGCCGCCCGCGGCGCCCCAGCCCGCCGGGCCGTACGCGTGGTGGGTGCCGGTGCCGGCCGG
This sequence comes from Streptomyces sp. NPDC040622, assembly GCF_055593965.1. Taxonomy (NCBI): domain Bacteria; kingdom Bacillati; phylum Actinomycetota; class Actinomycetes; order Kitasatosporales; family Streptomycetaceae; genus Streptomyces; species Streptomyces sp. NPDC040622. Next base: position 59,080 of record NZ_JBVIXD010000009.1, read on the forward strand.
GGCGGGAGCGGCTTCGCCGAGGGTGGGCGGCGGCGCTCCGACGGGCCGCACGCGCACGTGGCCCTCACCGTCCGGGGCCGTCTCGAGCGGGCCGCGCGGGCCTGCCGCGGGGCCGCCCACGCCGTCCGTCAGGCGCAGCGCGGACTCGCCGATGCGCAGCAGGGAACCGGGGGAGAGGCCCACCGGGCGGTCGGTGATCTCCCTGCCGTCCACCGCCGTGCCGTTCGTCGAGCCGAGGTCCATGACCGTGACCCGGCCGTCCTGGGCGAGCGTGACCGAGCAGTGCAGCCGGGAGACGTCCGGGTCGTCCAGCGCGACGTCCGCCTCCGCGGAGCGGCCGACGCGGATCCGGCCGCCGTGCAGCAGATGGACACCGCCCGCGTCAGGACCCGCCACCACGTGCAACTGGGCGGCCGCCCCCGCCAGTTCGGGACCCGGTTCGGCGGGGGCGCCCAGCGAGAGCACCGCGCCGTCGATCAAGGGGGGTTCGCCGAGCGTGCAGCGCTGTGCGTCGAGGCGCTCGGGGCCCGCGTACAGCACGAGGGGGGCGTCGGTGCCCGCCACGGCCGTGGCGAGTCCGGAGGCCACCGCGGCGAGCGCGGTCCCGGCGGGGGCGGTGACCAGGACGTCACAGGCGCCGTGCGCACCCGTCACCCCGGTGGGGCGGCCTTGCTGCTCGGTCTGGCCGCTGCGCGGCCCGAGGACGGTCAGCCGGATCTGCATCGCCGTCAGCGGTCCCTTCTGCGCTGGGCGCCCGGTACGGGGGCACGCGCTGTGATTCCCCCCACCGCACACGGGCACGTCGGCCAGTACTGGAGGCATCCTGTCACCTGCCACTGACAACACGCCCGGCGGCCACCTGTAAGTGATCTTGATTGGTCGGCTCTGCTCGGAAAAGTGCCTGCTTGGACCGTTGCGGATATGTGTGGGGGGATTCCGGGAAAGGCAGGGGGGAAGGTCAATTCGGGGCCACTCGGCAACCAACGGCCACAGCTGAGCGTCTTTCCACCGAACAACGATCCGGAACGCCCCGGGGAGAGCCCGGGAAGACCCCCGTGAGGAACCCCGGTAAGAAAAGGCCGGGCGGAATCCGACCGGCCGATGCCCCTTTCGGCGGCACTACAGTGGGGCGGAACACCTTCGGACAGCCCCCGGACAGAACCAGCGTCCGGACGGGACCAGCGAGATCAGCAGGGAGCGCATGACGTGCGGCCGGTAGGCAGCAAGTACCTGCTCGAGGAGCCGCTCGGACGCGGCGCCACGGGCACCGTCTGGCGAGCCCGCCAGCGGGAGACCGCAGGCGCCGAGGCGGCCGTTCCCGGCCAGCCCGGCGAGACCGTCGCGATCAAGGTCCTCAAGGAAGAGCTCGCCAACGACGCGGACGTCGTGATGCGCTTCCTCAGAGAGCGGTCCGTCCTTCTCAGGCTCACGCACGAGAACATCGTTCGTACGCGTGACCTGGTCGTCGAGGGTGATCTGCTCGCCCTGGTCATGGACCTCGTCGAGGGCCCCGACCTGCACCGCTACCTGCGCGAGAACGGCCCGTTCACGCCCGTCGCGGCGGCCCTGCTGACCGCCCAGATCGCCGACGCGCTCGCCGCGAGCCACGCCGACGGCGTGGTGCACCGCGACCTGAAGCCCGCCAACGTCCTCCTCAAGCAGGACGCCCAGGGCATGCACCCGATGCTCACCGACTTCGGCATCGCGCGCCTCGCGGACTCCCCGGGCCTGACCCGTACCCACGAATTCGTCGGCACGCCCGCGTACGTCGCGCCGGAGTCCGCCGAGGGCCGCCCGCAGACCAGCGCCGTCGACATCTACGGCGCGGGCATCCTGCTGTACGAGCTGGTCACCGGCCGCCCGCCGTTCTCCGGCGGCTCCGCCCTCGAGGTCCTGCACCAGCACCTCAGCGCCGAGCCGCGCCGCCCCTCGACGGTCCCCGACCCGCTGTGGACGGTCATCGAGCGCTGCCTCGACAAGAACCCGGACCGCCGCCCCAGCGCCGAGAACCTCGCCCGCGGCCTGCGGGCCGTCGCCGAGGGCGTCGGCGTGCACTCCACCCCGGCCCAGATCGCCGCGGCGGAGGGCGTGGGCGCGCTACTCATGCCCGACCCCGCCCCGGCCCACGTCCCGGAGACCCCGGGCGCCGCCGACCCCACCCAGGTCCTGCCGAACAACGCGGGCTCGTACGATCCGAACGCCGCGACCAGCGTCATGCAGAGCACCGGCGGCCACCCCGGCGACGCGGACCCGACCTCCGTGCTGCCGAACAACCGTGGCGCCGCCGACCCGACCGCGGTCATGCCGCCGGTCCCGCCGAACGGGCCCGGCCAGGACCCGAACGACCCGCACCCCTGGCAGAACCAGATGCGGGCGGCCCGCGACCGCAACGAGCAGACCCAGTACCAGGCACACCTGGACCCGAACGACGACCCGCTGCGCCGCCGCCCCCAGCGCCAGGTGGCCCGCCCCCAGCAGCCGCAGCAGCAGCGCCCCCAGCCGTACGCGCCGCAGCAGCCGCGCGGGCAGCGCCAGCAGCAGCAGTACGCGCCGCAGCAGCACCAGCCCCAGCAGCACCAGCCGCAGCAGTACGCGGCGCCCCCGCAGGCGCCGCCGCCCCAGCAGCCCGCGCCGCGTCCCGAGCGCGAGCCGCGCCAGCCGCGTCAGCGCAGCGCCAACCCGATGAAGATCCCGGGGCTCGGCTGCCTCAAGGGCTGCCTCTTCACGATCGTCATCCTCTTCGTGGCCAGCTGGCTGGTCTGGGAGTTCAGCCCGCTCCAGGACTGGATCGGGTCGACGAAGAGCTTCTGGGACCAGATCACCGACGCGTACGACAAGGTCGGCGAGTGGGTCGGGAAGATCAACGGCAACTAGGGCCGGCCCCGCGACGGTCGGGTGTCTGAAGAGCGACTGAACGGCGATCCCCGGAGAAGTCCGCGCGCAATCCGCGGACGGCTTCGGGGATTTGTCGACATCTGCAGGGTGATTTCTGCTCCCGGAGTGAAGGTTGGCGGCAAGGCCGCGTAGTTTTGTCGCCAACACGCATCCGTAGGAGCAGTCTTGACGCGCAAGATCGGCAGCCGGTACACCGCCCACCAGATCCTGGGCCGTGGCAGCGCCGGCACGGTGTGGCTCGGCGAGGGACCCGAAGGTCCCGTCGCCATCAAGCTGTTGCGCGAGGACCTGGCCTCCGACCAGGAACTCGTCGGCCGCTTCGTCCAGGAGCGCACCGCGCTGCTCAGCCTCGACCACGCGCGCGTGGTGGGCGTCCACGACCTGGTCGTCGACGGCAACGACCTCGCCCTCGTCATGGACCTCGTCCGCGGCACGGACCTGCGCACCCGCCTGGACCGCGAGCGGCGCATGGCCCCGGAGGCCGCCGTCGCCATCGTCGCGGACGTCGCCGACGGCCTCGCCGCCGCGCACGCCGCGGGCATCGTGCACCGCGACGTCAAGCCCGAGAACGTCCTCCTGGACATGCAGGGCGACCTCGGCCCCGGCGGCGCGCACCCCGCCCTCCTCACGGACTTCGGCGTCGCCAAGCTCATCGACTCCCCGCGCCGCACCCGCGCGACGAAGATCATCGGGACCCCCGACTACCTCGCCCCCGAGATCATCGAGGGCCTGCCGCCGCGCGCCGCCGTCGACATCTACGCCCTCGCCACGGTCCTGTACGAGCTCCTCGCGGGGTTCACCCCCTTCGGCGGCGGCCACCCCGGCGCGGTCCTGCGCCGGCACGTCACCGAGACGGTGGTCCCCCTCCCCGGCATCCCCGAGGAGCTCTGGCAGCTCCTCGTCCAGTGCCTGGCCAAGGCCCCCGCGTCCCGGCTGCGCGCCTCCGAGCTGGCCGCGCGCCTGCGGGAGCTGCTGCCGCTGGTCGCGGGGATGCCGCCGCTCGACGTCGACGAGCCGGACGCGGAGGCCTCGCAGGCCGAGGAGGCGTACGACGCCTCGGCCCCGGCCTCCACCAGCGCCCCCGAGTCGCGCGAGGCCGCCCCCCGGCGGGGCGCGGTGCCCCTCGTGCCGGGCTCGGCGTCCGCCGACTCCAACCGCGACACCCACACCTCGATGCGGGTGCCGGGACCCGACGAGCTGGCCGGCGGCGCCCGGGGAACGGCCCGCGCCCCGCGCGCGTCCGGCGCGGCACGCCCCGGCTCCGCCAAGCACCGGGCCTCGGCGCGGCGGCGCCGGATCACGCTGGGGGTGGCGGGGGTGGTCCTCGTCGCGGCGGCGGGGATCGGCACGTGGGCCGCGACGAGCGGCGACGACGCGGAGTCCCCCTCGCCGGACAGCGGCAACTCGGCCCCCGAGCGGCCGTAGCGCGGCGCGGCCCGCCGGGCGGCGGATCCCTCTCTCCCCGCCGCCCGTATGCCCGGCACCGGGGCGGTGGGGGTGGCCCCGGCCAGGTCTGCTGTCCGTGCGGCTGTCCGTGGGCGGGTGCTTTCTGTGCGGCCGCTGCGCGGCGGATGCGGCCCGCCCACTCACCCGTTTGCGCCGCCCGCCCACCCACCCGTTTGCCCGGCACCGGGCGGTGGGGGCAGCCCCGGGTCGCTGCCGTATCCCTGCGGCTGGCCGCTGCGGGGTGTCTTGTCCCGCCGCTGCGCGGCGGATCGTTCCCGCCCACCCACCCGTTTGCCCGGCACCGGACGGTGGGAGCAGCCCCGGCTCGTATCCGTGTTCGTGCGGCTAACTGTGGGTGGGGGTGCTTTCTGTGCCGCCGCTGCGCCGCGGCATCTCTCCCGCCCGCCCACCCGTGCGGGCACCCCCCAGCCCGCTGCTGCGGCTCTGCGGGCAGCCGCTGTGCGGTGGTCCTTGCCCCGGGGCTCGCGGCGACGGGCTCCTACGGTCCCGTCCGGTGCGGGGTAAACGGGTGGGTGGGTGGGAGGTGTCCGTCGCGCAGCGGCGGGACAGGGACCGCTCCACCGGCGCGAGGCCGGAGACGAAGGGCGCCGTCGCGGGACAGGGACCGTCCCACCGGCACGGGGCCGCAGCCGAGCCGAGTCGAGCCGAGTCGAGCCGAGTCGAGCCGAGTCGAGTCGAGCCGAGTCGAGCCGAGCCGAGCCGAGCCGAGTCGGACCCCGGGGCGCGCGAAGAGCCCCCGGACGCCCCCTCGCGCGAGGACAGGCACGGACCCCGCCGGCCCGGAGGCCGAAGAGTGTTCCCCGGCCTCCGGGCGACCCCCCGCCCGGACCACGTCACTTGCCGCAGCCGTTACGCTGGAGTCGTGGCAGTCGTCGATGTATCCGAAGAGCTCAAGTCCCTCTCCTCGACCATGGAGTCGATCGAGGCCGTCCTGGACCTCGACAAGATGAGGGCCGATATCGCCGTGCTCGAGGAGCAGGCGGCCGCACCGTCCCTGTGGGACGACCCCGACGCGGCGCAGAAGATCACCAGCAAGCTGAGCCACCTCCAGGCGGAGGTCAGGAAGGCCGAGGCGCTGCGCGGGCGCATCGACGACCTCGGTGTGCTGTTCGAGATGGCCGAGGAGGAGGACGACCCGGACACCCGTGCCGAGGCCGAGTCCGAGCTCACGGCCGTCAAGAAGGCGCTGGACGAGATGGAGGTCAGGACCCTCCTCTCCGGGGAGTACGACGCCCGTGAGGCCCTCGTCACGATCCGCGCGGAGGCCGGAGGCGTCGACGCCTCCGACTTCGCCGAGAAGCTCCAGCGCATGTACCTGCGCTGGGCGGAGCGCCACGGCTACAAGACGGAGCTGTACGAGACGTCGTACGCGGAAGAGGCCGGCATCAAGTCGACCACCTTCGCCGTCCAGGCCCCATACGCCTACGGCACGCTCTCCGTCGAGCAGGGCACCCACCGCCTGGTCCGCATCTCGCCCTTCGACAACCAGGGCCGCCGCCAGACCTCCTTCGCGGGCGTCGAGATCCTCCCCGTGGTCGAGCAGACCGACCACATCGAGATCGACGAGTCCGAGCTGCGCATCGACGTGTACCGCTCCTCGGGCCCCGGCGGCCAGGGCGTCAACACGACCGACTCCGCGGTCCGCCTCACGCACCTGCCGACCGGCATCGTCGTCTCCTGTCAGAACGAGCGCTCGCAGATCCAGAACAAGGCGACCGCGATGAACGTCCTCCAGGCCAAGCTCCTCGAGCGCCGCCGCCAGGAGGAGCAGGCGAAGATGAACGCGCTCAAGGGCGACGGCGGAAACTCCTGGGGCAACCAGATGCGTTCGTACGTCCTGCACCCGTACCAAATGGTGAAGGATCTGCGGACGGAGTGTGAAGTCGGTAATCCCGAGGCCGTCTTCAACGGTGAGATCGACGGTTTCCTGGAAGCCGGAATTCGCTGGCGCAAGCAGCAGGAGAAGTAAATCCCGATCGGAATGATCGGAAACGGCTTTATCGACAAGGCAACTGCTGCCCAAGAGGCGGCAGTTGCCTTTTACGTCACAGTCACATCTCCGTACCACGGTCAACTGCCCCGATATCGGACATCGCGCCCGCAACGACCTTGACGCTGCTGTGAAAAGTGGAAAGGCTAGCGCGCGGCATGCGTATTCCTGGGGCGCGTGGGATCTGTGGGGGCTGATCGAACCGCTCCCCGCGAGCGCGCAGCCCCGGACGCTGCCTCACTGACGATTCAGCTACTGGGGGTAGCAGCCAGATGACCAAGAAGACGCGGATCCGTGTCGCGCGGATAGCCGCCGGCGCCGTGATCGCCGCCGGTGCCTCGCTGACCGCCGCGGGTGCCGCCTCGGCCCTCGACGTCGGTGTCGACCTCGGTGGTGCGGGCGTCGGCGCCCACGCCGACGAGAGCGGCGTCGGCGTGGACGTGGACGTCCCGAACGACGACCCCACCGACGAGCCCACGGACGAGCCCACCGAGCCCACCGATGAGCCGACCGAGCCCACGGATGAGCCGACCGAGCCCACCGACGAGCCGACCGAGCCCACCGACGACCCGACGGACCCCACGGACCCGACGGACGACCCGACGGACCCGCCCACCTCGGACCCGAGCGACCCGAGCACGGGTGAGCCGGGCGACAACGGCACCGGCGGCGGCGGGAACGGTGGCAACGACACCGACCCCGACGGCGGCTCCAAGCCGGTCGAGCAGGGTCAGGGCAAGGACAGCCTGAGCGACACCGGCTCCAAGCCGGTCGAGCAGGGCGGCAACAAGGGCGACAAGGGCGAGCTCGCCGAGACCGGCGCCGCCGAGACGACGTTCCTGCTGATCGGTGCCGCGACGATGATCGCCGGCGGCATCGGCTTCCGCATCCTGCCGCGCCTCGTCGGCAACCGCGGCGCCGCTGCCTGATCCCAGGCGGTGACGTCAGTACGACGACACCGGTGACACGTACGCGGCACACGCGGCGTGGACCGTGGACACGAAGGAGGGCCCGGAGCTTCCCGAAGCTCCGGGCCCTCCTTCGCGTTGCTGTCGTGCGTCGTTGCCAGTCGTGCGCGTCGTGCCTGTCGCGCTCTGCGTGGCTGCCGCGCCTCGTGCTCGCAGGGGTCACCGCGGCTGCTCTTCGCGCGTGCGCCGCCGCGTAAAGTCCCGGCGCCGTTACGCGGTCTGGTGCGCCAGCAGCGCGACCGCCGCGATCAGCACCACGAGCAGCGCTATCAGAGCCGCGGGATTGAGCCCCGCGAAGGGCCCTTCCTGCTGCATGCGCTCGCGATTGGCCCGGCACACGGGGCAGCGGCCTTCACTCACGGGCGCTGCGCAGTTCGCGCACACCAACCGATCCAGGGTCATGCGCTTCTCCTCCCGCACAGTCTCAGCCTGCCCAACGCTAGGGGGAACTCAATCGTTCCCCCTACCACTGTGCCAGCTTCCGCGGATTTCGGCGCGGCCCGCCGCCTCCGGACGGTTTCCGACCGTTCCGTGCCCTCCCGCTTCCGTGACAATTCGCGCAACTCAGGACGCCGACTGCGCTCGCGCACCGGGTTCGCGTATGGTCACGCTCACCTACCCCCGGCAACCCGTGGTGCATCCGTGATCCGATTCGACAACGTCTCCAAGGCCTACCCGAAGCAGACCCGCCCCGCGCTCAGGGACGTCTCCCTCGAGATCGAGAAGGGCGAGTTCGTCTTCCTGGTGGGCTCCTCGGGCTCCGGAAAGTCCACTTTCCTGCGGCTCGTCCTGCGTGAGGAGCGCACCAGCCACGGCCAGGTGCACGTCCTCGGCAAGGACCTCGCGCGCCTGTCCAACTGGAAGGTGCCGCACATGCGCCGCCAGCTGGGCACCGTCTTCCAGGACTTCCGCCTCCTGCCCAACAAGACCGTCGGCGAGAACGTGGCCTTCGCGCAGGAAGTCATCGGCAAGTCCCGCGGCGAGATCCGCAAGTCCGTGCCCCAGGTCCTCGATCTCGTGGGCCTCGGCGGCAAGGAGGACCGGATGCCGGGCGAGCTCTCCGGTGGTGAGCAGCAACGAGTGGCGATCGCGCGCGCGTTCGTCAACCGTCCCAAGCTCCTCATCGCCGACGAGCCGACCGGCAACCTGGACCCCCAGACGTCCGTCGGCATCATGAAACTGCTCGACCGGATCAACCGGACCGGCACCACCGTCGTGATGGCCACCCACGACCAGCAGATCGTGGACCAGATGCGCAAGCGGGTCATCGAGCTGGAGAAGGGCCGTCTCGTCCGCGACCAGTCGCGCGGCGTGTACGGCTACCAGCACTGACCGTCCCGTCTCGCCCGTACCGTCTGATCCACCTGATCCACTGAAAGGCCGCCATGCGCGCCCAGTTCGTCCTGTCGGAGATCGGCGTCGGTCTCCGCCGAAATCTCACGATGACCTTCGCGGTCATCGTCTCCGTAGCGCTTTCGCTCGCCCTGTTCGGCGGTTCGCTGCTCATGCGTGACCAGGTGAGCACGATGAAGGGCTACTGGTACGACAAGGTCAACGTCTCGATCTTCCTGTGCAACAAGGCCGACGCCGAGCAGGACCCCAAGTGCGCCAAGGGCGCCGTCACGAACGAGCAGAAGGACCAGATCCTCGTCGATCTGAAGAAGATGCCCGTCGTGGACAAGGTCGCGCACGAGTCGGCGGACGAGGCGTACAAGCACTACAAGGAGCAGTTCGGCGACTCGCCGCTGTCCAGCTCGCTGACGCCGGACCAGATGCAGGAGTCGTACCGCATCAAGCTGAAGGACCCGGAGAAGTACCAGGTCGTCGCGACCGCCTTCTCCGGACGTGACGGCGTGCAGTCCGTGCAGGACCAGAAGGGCTATCTGGACAACCTCTTCGGGCTGCTGAACGGCATGAACTGGGCGGCCGTGGCGGTGATGGCGCTGATGCTCGTCGTCGCGCTGATGCTGATCGTCAACACCGTGCGCGTCTCGGCGTTCAGCCGCAGACGGGAGACGGGCATCATGCGGCTCGTCGGCGCCTCCAGCTTCTACATCCAGATGCCGTTCATCATGGAGGCCGCCGTCGCGGGCCTGATCGGCGGAGGCGTCGCCTGCGGGATGCTCCTGGTCGGGCGGTACTTCATGATCGACCACGGCCTCGAGCTCTCCGAGAAGATCAACCTGATCAACTTCATCGGCTGGGACGCGGTCCTCGCCAAGCTGCCGCTGGTCCTCGCGATCGGCCTTCTGATGCCCGCGCTGGCCGCGTTCTTCGCGTTGCGCAAGTACCTGAAGGTGTGACAAGAGCCCTCCGGGTGTCCGGGCGCCGTGCGGTTCAACCCACCGTACGGCGCCCTTCGTTGTCCTAGACTCACCGTCATGTCAGGCCTCGACCGGTTCGCCGACCGGTTCTCCTCGCCCCGCCGCATCCGCCGCGGGGCGACCCTGACGTTGGTCTTCGCGAGCGTCCTCGTCACCGGAGCCGCCACCGGCTCCTGGAGCGAGGTCGCGGACGACGGCCGGAATACCCCTCCCTCCACGGTGCGTTCCGACGCCGTGGCCCCGCGGGACGGCGACGCCGACACGGCCGACGCCGCCGCGGATGCCGCCGCCGAGGCGATGGCCGACGGCAAGTCCGGCAAGAAGGCCGCCGAAGAGGCCGTCAGCCGCAGCGGGGACCGCTGGGGCTCGGTGTACTCGCCGGGGGAGTACCAGGAATTCGAGAAGGCGCTGGGCGGCGGCTACACGGGCGTCGGCCTGTGGGCCCGGCGCGCGGCCGACGGCCGCATCGAGGTCTCCCGGGTCCAGAAGGACGGGCCCGCCGACCGGGCCGGGCTGCGCGAGGGCGACCGGCTGCGCTCCGTCGACGGCGAGCGCGTCGGCGGCCGGCCCGTCACGGAGGTCCTCACCCTGCTGCGCGGCGAGCGCGCGGGCACCCCGGTGGTCCTCGGCGTGGAGCGCGGCACGCGCGCGTGGCGCGAGACGCTGCGCCGGGCCCATCTCTCCACCGACCCCGTCACGGTCACCGACCTGCCCGACGGCGCCGTCCTGATAAGGGTCGCCGCCTTCACCAAGGGCTCCGGAGAGGCCGTACGGGCCGCGGTGCGCACGGCCCCCGAGGGCGCCGGGATCCTGCTCGACCTGCGGGGGAACTCCGGAGGCCTGGTCTCGGAGGCGGTCACCGCCGCGTCCGCCCTGGTCGACGGCGGTCTCGTCGCCACGTACGACGTACGCGGGCGGCAGAAGGCACTCCACGCCGAGCGGGGCGGTGACACGGGCAGACCGGTGGTCGCGCTGGTCGACGGCGGCACCATGAGCGCGGCCGAGCTCCTCACGGGCGCCCTCCAGGACCGCGGCCGCGCGGTCGTGGTGGGGTCCAGGACCTTCGGCAAGGGGTCGGTCCAGATGCCGAGCCGCCTGCCCGACGGTTCCGTCGCCGAACTGACCGTCGGCCACTACCGCACCCCCTCGGGGCGTGCCGTCGACGGCCGGGGCATCAAGCCCGACCTGGAGGCCGAGGACGGGGCCGAAGAGCGGGCCGAGACAGTATTGACTGGCCTCGGACCCCCCTCGTAGTGCGAAAATGACCGCACTATGGCGAAGGAAAAGGTAAAGCGCAAGGCCGCGAAGGCCGCCGAGAAGGCCCCTGCCCGGAAGATGGTCGCGCAGAACAAGAAGGCGCGGCACGACTACCACATCCTGGACACCTACGAGTGCGGCCTGGTGCTCATGGGCACCGAGGTGAAGTCGCTGCGGATGGGGCGTGCGTCCCTGGTCGACGGCTTCGTGCACATCGACCACGGCGAGGCGTGGCTGCACAACATCCACGTCCCCGAGTACGTCCAGGGCACGTGGACCAACCACTCCGCCACCCGCAAGCGCAAGCTGCTGCTGCACCGGGCGGAGATCGACAAGCTGGAGTCCAAGTCCCAGGAGACGGGTCACACGATCGTGCCCCTCGCGCTGTACTTCAAGGACAGCCGGGTCAAGGTGGAGATCGCGCTCGCCAAGGGCAAGAAGGAGTACGACAAGCGCCAGACGCTCAAGGAGAAGCAGGATCTGCGCGAGACGAACCGCGCGGTCGCGGAGGTCAAGAAGCGTCAGCGCAGCGCCTAGTCCGCAGGCCCGGAGGGGCGCGCGGGAATTGGCTGGCCCCGTCGGGCGTTGGTCACGTACGATGGGCACTGCCCCGCACAGCCGGGGCGTGGATTGATAAAAAAACATGGGGATGATCGGTTTCGACAGCGGATGTCGAAGCAGGGGAAGCGAGCCGAGGAAGCGGCAATGATCTCGTAAACCATATGTCGCAACCAATAATCGCCAATTCTAAGAGCGATTCCCAGTCCTTCGCCCTCGCTGCCTAATAAGCAGTGAGTGAAGGACCCTTAATGGGTGTCAGCCCGGGAGTGTTCCCGACCCGGATCCTGGCATAATCTAGGGAACTAAACCATCGAGCCCGGTCACGGGGTTCGATGGGAAATCAAACAGTGACTGGGCCCGTCGGAGACTTGTTCGCGAGATCACCGGGGCCGAGAAAATCGAAGCGAACTGCGCTCGGAGAAGCCCTCCTTTTGCACCGTTGGACGCGGGTTCGATTCCCGCCATCTCCACAATTCCCATGTGAGGCGAAAGCCCCTCGGCCCTGGGCCGGGGGGCTTTTGTCGTGTCTGCGGGCGAGGTCGGCCCGCCCGGCCAACGGTCCAGGACCGAGGGGGCGTTGTCCCGAAATGAGCCCGGATGGGCGCATCCTTGGGACTGGTGAGTCGTTACTGCCAGCGAGTGGAGGTTCGCGGCGGGGCGGCGCATCGCCCGGGCCGAGTACGCAAAAGCAGGAGGCAGTCGCTTGGATGCCACCGTCACTCTCTTCGGCTCCGTCCTCGCCTGCCTGGGCGTTCTGGGCGCGGCCGCAGTGGCGCATCTCGGCAAACGCGGTGAGAACGCGCTGACGGGCTTCACGAACCTGACCGAGAAACTCCAGATGGAGCGGGACAGGCTGGAGCGGCAGGTCGCCGAACGCGATGCGAAATTGGCTGAGTTGAACGCCCTGCACGTCCATGACCAGAGCGAGATCGCTCGACTGCTCATCGACAACCAACGGCTCGGAGGCACGCGGTGATCCAGCTGGAGCGACTTCTGGCCCACCGCTGGCGCAGCGTATGCCTCGTCTGCGTCCTGGTCGCGCTCTCCGGAGTCGCGGTGATCATGTGGGCCCGTATCGACGCCGGGGACCGCAGGGCCGACCGGTTCGCGGCCGAGGCGGACCGGCGCGGCGAGGCGGTCTCCACCCTCGCCCGGGACGTGCGCACCCTGCGCGCCCAGGTCAAGGCGCACGGCGACACCCCCGCCGCGCCGGACCCCTCCGACGCCGTCGACGACCTGCGCGGCCGCGCCGAGGTGCCCGCGGGGGCGCCGGGCTCGCGCGGCGCGGACGGCAAGCCCGGGGACAGGGGCGCACCGGGCGGCGGCGGACAGCAGGGGCCCGGCGGCGAGCCGGGCGCGCCCGGGGAGCCCGGACCCACGGGGCCCGCGGGTGGGGCAGGCCCGGACGGGCCCCAGGGGCCGGAAGGACAGGCCGGCGCGGCCGGTCCCACGGGGCCGCCGGGCGTGGCGGGCGCGGACGGCCAGGCGGGCGCGGACGGCGCGATGGGTCCCGTCGGGCCCGTCGGTCCCGCCGGGCCGGCCGGTCCCGCCGGTCCCGCCGGGCCGGCCGGCGAGCGGGGCGCGAAGGGCGACCAGGGCGCCACCGGCCCCACCTGCCCCGACGGCTACCGCCTCCAGCCCCCGGCGAACGACCCCGACGCCCTGGTCTGCCGCCGCGACGCCGGCGGCCCCTCACAGCCCGCCCAGGCCCTGGCCCTGCTGGCTGCGCTGCCGCGCCGCCGCAGGGGTGCGCGCGAGGAGCCCGCGTCGGCGTGGGCGGGGAGCGGCACGGGGTGACCGGTCGGGTTGACCGGTCGGAGGGCTGGCTCTCCCGGTGCTGCGGTGCTGCGGTGCTGCGGTGCCGCGGTGCTGCGGTGCGCGGCCGGTTGCCGTGTCGGCCGGGCGTGGAGTGTCACGGGGTGACTGGCCGGGGTAGGTGCGGCGGCCCTCCGGGGCCCGCCCGAGTCTGCCCGTGGGGCGACCCCGACGCTTTGCTCTGTCGCCGTAACGGCGCAGGGCCGCGCAGCCCCCCCCTGGGCAGCCCCGGCCTTGCAGGGTGCCCCGTAGTCCCGGCTTGCAGCCCGTGGGGTGGGCGGCTGGGCGGTGGGTGGATCCCACTCGCCGGGACTCCCTGCGGACGTCCCCTGGCCCTGGCCTGCCGTCGCGTGGCCCTGGTCCTGCTGGCCGCTTTGCCGCACCGGCGGTCCTGGGCTCCCCGGGCTCCCCGGGCCTCCGGGCCTCCCGCGCCTCCGGGCCCCCGGGGTTCCCGGGCCTCCGGGCCCCCGGGCCTCCGGATCCCCCGGGCCCCCGGATCCCCCGGATCCCCCGGATCCCCCGGATCCCCCGGATCCCCCGGATCCCCCGGATCCCCCGGATCCCCCGGATCCCCTGGGCCCCCGGGCCTCCGGACCCCCCGGCCCCCCGGCCCTCCGGGCCTCCGGGCCCCGCCCCGGTCGCCGGCCCCAACGACGCGGGGTGACCGGCCGGTGGGCGGACCAGGGGATCGGGGAGGGGAGGGGAGGGGAGGAGAGGGCCGGATCCACTCGGAGGGGTACGTGTTCGGAGTGGGGTCTGTCGCGGGGCGCCGGAGTCGGGGATGCTCCTGGCTCATGAGTAGACCCGTGAGAGCTACGAGGCCCGCGCGGCCCGCGCCACGCGTCAACACCCGCATGCGTCCCTGGATCTGGCCCGCCGTGCTCGCCGTCGCGGCGGCCGGGCTCTCCGCGGGCTCCCCGGCGGGGGCGGACGCCGACCGGTCGGGGCTGCCCGAGGCCATCGACGCCGTCCTCGGCGACCCGCGCATGGAGGGCGGCGCGGCCAGTGTCGTGGTCGCCGACTCCGCGTCCGGCGACATCCTCTACCAGCACGGCTCAAGCGGGCGCCTGATGCCCGCCTCCAACACCAAGCTGCTCACCTCGGCCGCCGCCATGGAACTCCTCGGCCCCGACCACCGCTTCACCACCGACGTCCGCACCGCCGCCCCGCGACGCGGCTCCGTCCTCAAGGGCGACCTGTACCTGCGCGGCACCGGCGATCCCACGACGCTCGCCAAGGACTACGACCAACTCGCGGCGAAGGTCGCCGACTCGGGGATCCGGCGTGTCGCGGGGCGGCTGGTCGCCGACGACACCCGCTTCGACGCCCGGCGCATCGGCGACACGTGGGGCGGCGACGACGAATCCTCGTACTACGCGGCGCAGATCAGTGCCCTGAGCGTCGCTCCCGACACCGACTACGACACCGGGACGGTCATCGTCGAGGTCGGACCGGGGGCGCGGGCCGGGGACAAGCCGCGCGTGAAGGTGACGCCGGACACCGACTACGTGGACATCGACCTGCGCGCGAGCACCGTCGCCGCGGGCGGCGACGACACCATCGCCGTGGAGCGGCGGCACGGCGAGAACACCATCGCCGTCAGCGGCACCGTCCCCGTCGGCGGGGACACCACCAAGGAGTGGGTCACCGTCTGGGAGCCCACCGGGTACGCGGCCGCCGTCTTCCGCGACGCGCTCGCCGCGCACGGCGTGAAGGTGAGCGGGTCCACCCGGACCGGCGTCGCCACCCCGAAGGGTGCCCGGCAGCTCGCCTCGCACGACTCCATGCGGCTGGGGGACCTCTTGGTCCCGTTCATGAAGCTCTCCAACAACATGCACGCGGAGAGCCTGACGAAGGCGATGGGGTACAAGGCGACCGGTCGGGCGGGGAGTTGGGACGACGGAATCGCCGCGATCGGCGGCTACCTGAAGACCGCGGGCGTGGATCCGGGCAAGATCCGTCAGGTCGACGGCTCCGGGCTTTCGCGCAAGGACAACGTCGCGGCCGACCAGTACGTCAAGCTGCTGCGCTCGGCGAAGGGCGAACCGTGGTTCGGCGACTGGTACGCCGCCCTGCCGGTGGCCTGCGCGCCGGACAAGTTCGCGGGCGGCACGTTGCGCACGCGGATGTGCGGCACCCCGGCGGCCCTCAACGTCCGTGCCAAGACGGGGTCGTTGACGGGTGCGTCCGCGCTGTCCGGCTACGTCAAGGACAAGGGCGGACGCGAGCTGGTCTTCAGCATCATCCTCAACAACTACCTGCCCTCATCGGTGAAGGCGCTGGAGGACGCCATCGTGGTGACCCTCGCCTCCTCCACCGAGGACAAGGCCGTCCCGGTCACGCCTCGTTCGACGCGCGCGGCCGACGCGGACGGCGGCGACCTGGAGTGCTCCTGGCGCAAGCCCGCACGCTGCTGAGCAGCAGCGCACAGCAGGCGGCGGCGACCGGCACCCCGTAGCCCGCGGCGGTGCCCAGGTGCTCCACCGCCCAGCCGCCGCCTGCCGCACCGCAGGCGATGCCCCCGAGGAGGCCGGTCACGGCGAGGGTCATGCCCTCGTTCAACCGCCCCTCGGGGGTGCGGTGCTGGACCAGCGTCATGCCCGTGACCATGGTGGGTGCCGTCGCCATCCCCGCGATCAGCAGCGCCCCGGCGAGGGCGGGCAAGGAGCCTGTGGTCACCACCGCGAGCAGCGGCAGCGTCATCAGGGCCGCCATCGCGGCGGCGCACATCTGGTGACGGCGGCCGAGCGGCCCGCGGGGCTTCGCGGCGCCGTACACGAGCCCGGCCGCGCAGGAGCCCGCCGCCTGAAGGGCGAGGACCACTCCCGAGGCGGCCTTGTGCCCCCGGTCGTCGGCGAAGGCGATCGTGACGACTTCGAGGGAGCCGAAGACGGCCCCGGTGGCGAGGAACGCGGCCAGCAGGGTGGGCATCCCGCGCGCGCGAAGCGGCGACGACGTGCCTGCGGAGGCGTCCGTACGCCCCTGGGGCGGGGGTTCCGTCGCGCGCTGGGCGGCGAAGACGAGCACGCCGCTCACCAGCAGGACCACGCCGGTCAGGGTGCCCGCCTGGGGAAAGAGCGTGCCGCAGAGGAACGCGGCCAGGACCGGCCCGAGCATGAAACAGAGCTCGTCGGCGGCCTGTTCGAAGGAGTTGGCGGTGTGCACGGCCCGCTGGTCCTCCTTGAGCAGATGCGCCCAGCGGGCCCGGGACATGCCGCCCGTGTTCGGGGTCGTGGCGGTGGCGGCGTACGACGCGAAGAGCGTCCAGTCGGGTGCTCCGTAACGCACGCACAGCAGCAGCGAGAGCGAGCCGAGCGCGGCGCAGAGGGCGGCGGGCACGGCGACGCGCGCCTGGCCGTACCGGTCGACGAGCCGCGCCGTCCAGGGCGCCACGACGGCGGTTGCCGCGAGGCCGGTCGCGGTGACGGCGCCGGCCAGGGCGTACGAACCGCGGGCCCCGGAGATCATGATGACGGCGCTGACGCTGAACATGCCCATGGGAAGGCGGGCGACGAGGTTGCCCACGGTGAAGGCGGTGGCGCCGGGTATCGCGAAGAGGCGGGCGTAGGGGTTGCGGGGCAGCGCGCCGGTCGGCATGGAGGGTGTGTTGAGGGGCGGTTGAGGGCGCGGGTCGTCCGGGGTGCCGCGGGGCGGCAGGCCATCCGGGTCGGAGGGTGCGGACCGGGCCGGTTGGTGGGCCGGTTGGTGGGCCGGCGCGGCGGGGGCGTCATGCGGCATGGGGCCAGCCTCGCCGCGGGCGGCCGCAAGGGTCCAACACCTTCCGGACCCCCATTCACGCACTTCCGTTGTGGATCCGCGGACCCCCGGGGGTTAGGTTCCTGCGATGACCGCTGAATCCACTGCCGCGCGCCGTGACGTGGACCCCCGGCTGCTGCGCGCCTTCGTCACGGTCGCCGAGGAGCTGCACTTCACCCGCGCCGCCACCCGCCTGTACGTCGCACAGCAGGCACTGAGCCGCGATGTCCGGCGCCTGGAGCGGGAGTTGGGCGGCGAGCTCTTCGCACGCTCCACGCGGCAGGTCGCGCTGACCGCCGACGGCGAGCGGCTGTTGCCGTACGCGCGCCGCGTCCTGGAGGCCCAGGACGACCTGGTCGCGGCCGCCGCGGGCGCCGCCAGGCCGCTGCTCGTCGACCTGAACAGCCCCGGGCTCGTCTTCGGCCGCATCCTGGACCGGGCGCGCGAACTCGCCCCGGACTGTGAGCTGATGGCCCGTTTCGAGAGTGGCCTCACCGGCTCCGCGGCCGAGATCATCGCCGGGCGGCTCGACGCCTCCTTCGGGCGGTTCGCGGGCCTCGGTCCCGCGTTGCGGGCGGGACTCGCCCACCAGCCCGTGCGGTACGAGCCGATGGCGGTGCTGCTGCCGACGGGCCACCCGCTGACCGCGTTCGACGCGGTGCCGCTGGACGCGCTCGCGGGGGAGACCGTGTACGCGGGCGCGGGCAACCCCCGTACCCAGGAGTGGACCGACCTCGCGCGACGGCTCTTCGAAGGGCGCGGCATCGGGATCGCGCCACCCGCGCCGCTCGCCGTCGGGGCCGAGGAGTTCGAACGCGTCATGGCCAAGAACCGGCATCCGGTCCTCGCGGTAGTGGACTTTCCGGCCATGCCGGGAGCGGAACTGCGGCCGCTGGTCGACCCCGTACCGCTGTCTCCCGTATCGCTGGTGTGGCGAAAGGGCTTGGCGCACCCGGGAGTCACCGCCCTGCGGAGGGCCGCCGCGGTTCTTGCCGAGGAGGAAGGATGGCTGAGGAAACCGCCGAATGGGTGGGTTCCTGCCACAGATGCACTCATCATGATGAGCCGGAACTGACTTCGCACCTCGCCCGCCACACCCGTGGCACATTCGTGGCCCGGGTTCGGTGTGATGGGGGAAGCGCTCGGATCGGGTGGGGGCCCGGTCCGTACGGCGGGCGCCCGGGGTCGTACGCGCACCCAAGTCCGTTATGTGGGGGTTGTGCGTACGCATGGAAACTTGGCGAGAAGATGCCTTACCAGGACATACTCATGATCCGAACGAGGTCACCGTTCAGATCGACGGCCTGGGGCGGCAGATGGCGGACCTCTCCGCCGAGCCCCGCCGGGAGGGCGGGGCCGACGGCCCCGTCTTCGTCGACGAGACGGGTCGCCGCGGCCGGCTGTACCGCAGAGCCGGAGTGCTCGTCGGTATAGCCTGCGCGGTCTACGCGATAGTCATCGTCGGCACCCTGTTCTCGGGCAACTCCAGTGCGCCCTGGCTGCCCATGCCGGGCGCCAAGGACGACCGACCGGCGAGCAAGGTCGACACACCGGGCGGCCCGGCGGCCGCCCCCGCCGACCCCTCGTCCCCGGTCGGCACCCCGGCGTCACCCGACGCGACGGACGCCGCCGCGGCGACGCCCCGCCCCGGCGGCAGCGACAGCGACGACGGCAGGCCCGGCCCCGCCCGCAGCGCGGACGGCGAGGGCGGAGCGGGCGCCTCCGCGGGACCCGGCTCCGGGACCGGTGGCGGCAGGTCCGAGCCGCGCCCGCGCCCCACGGGCGGCGGCCGCCCCGACCCGGCCACGACCGGCGGCACGGCGGGCGCGGACCCCGGCTCCGGACCCGGCGCCACGCATTCGACCGACCCGCCCGTCGAACCGTCCACGACGCCCCCGGGACCCGGCGCCGACGGGGGAGCCGGCGGATCAGGCGGATCAGGTGGAGCCGGTGGCGGCGGCGAGGTCCCCGTCGGCTACACCCCTCCCGCCGAGCAGTCCTCCTCGCACATCGAGCGGTCCTCCTCAGGCACCACGACGTCCTCCTCGGGCGCCAGGACGTCCTAGGAGGACGCGCAGCGATGAACTTCCGTACTACCGGGGGCCGCTCGGACCGCCCAGGGACCAACCGCTCGGATTACGCGGGGACCAACCGCTCGGACGGCGAGGGGGCCAATCACTCGGGTCGGGCGGGGACCAACTGCTCGGACGGCGAGGGGCCCAATCACTCCGGTCGGGTGGGGACCAGCCGCTCGGATCGCGCGGGGGCCAACCACGCAGAGCCCCACGCCACCGGCCAGGCCGAGCCCCACGCCACCGGTCAGGCCGAGCCCCACCAGGTCGGCCAAGCCCAGCCCAGCCGGGCCGGCCACACCCACGACCACCGGACCAGCCGCGCCGAGAGCCACCAGATCAACCAAGCCCAGCCCAGCCCGGCCAACCAAGTCCAGCCCAGCCGGGCCAACCAAGCCCAGACCCCCCGGACCGGGGGTCGCCGCAAGGCGTCCGGTCCCGTGAGGCGGCGTCGCCTGCCCCTGCGCTGTCTGCTGCCCTCGCTGTTCCTCGTCGCGCTGCTCGCGATGCTCATGCTGCACGGGTACGTGCACGGCGAGATCCTCGCCGACCACCGCGTCAGACCGCCCGCCCCCACCGATCACGTACCGGGGAAGATCCTGGAGGGCGGCCCCGTCATCGACACCCGGGGCGGCCGCGAGACCACGCTGAGCGTGCCCGACCACCGGCTCGTCCTCACCTTCGACGACGGCCCCGACCCGAAGTGGACGCCCCAGGTCCTCGACGTCCTGAAGGAGTACGACGCCCACGCCGTCTTCTTCGTCACCGGCACCATGGCCTCGCGCCACCCCGAGCTGGTCCGGCGCATGGTGGACGAGGGTCACGAGGTCGGCCTGCACACCTTCGGCCACCCCGACCTCTCCTACCGGTCCGCGAGCCGCATCGACTGGGAGCTCTCGCAGAACCAGCTCGCCCTGGCCGGCGCGGCGGGCATCCGGACCTCGCTCTTCCGCCCGCCGTACTCCTCGTTCGCCGACGCCATGGACGACAAGTCCTACCCCGTGACGAAGGCCGTCGGCAGGCGCGGCTACCTCACCGTCGTCAACGACACCGACAGCGAGGACTGGAAGCGTCCCGGCGTCGAGGAGATCATCCGCCGGGCCACGCCCCGGGGCGGAGAGGGCGCCGTCGTCCTCATGCACGACTCCGGCGGCGACCGTTCCCAGACCGTCGCCGCGCTCGACCGCTTCCTGCCCGACCTGCGGAAGAAGGGCTACACGTTCGACAACCTCACGGAGGCCCTGGACGCGCCGAGCGCCCACACCGAGGTGACCGGCGTCGAGCTGTGGAAGGGCAACGCCTGGGTCTTCCTGGTCGGCGTCTCCGAACACCTCACCGACGGTCTCGTCGTGGCGCTCGCCGTCATCGGCGTCCTCGTCCTCACCCGCTTCGGCCTGATGCTGCTGCTCTCCGCGGTGCACGCGCGCCGGGTGCGGCGGCCGGACTTCCGCCGGGGCCCGCCGGTCACCGAGCCGGTCTCGGTCCTGGTCCCGGCGTACAACGAGGCCAAGTGCATCGAGGCGACGGTCCGTTCCCTCATGGCGAGCGACCACCCGATCGAGGTCGTCGTCATCGACGACGGGTCGTCGGACGGTACGGCACTCATCGTCGAGGGCCTGTGCCTGCCGGACGTGCGCGTCGTGCGCCAGCTGAACGCGGGCAAGCCCGCCGCCCTCAACCGGGGCATGGCCAATGCCCGGTACGACCTCATCGTGATGATGGACGGCGACACCGTCTTCGAGGAGTCCACCGTCCGCGAACTCGTGCAGCCCTTCGGCGACGCGCGCGTGGGCGCCGTCGCGGGCAACGCGAAGGTCGGCAACAGGGACTCGCTCATCGGCGCCTGGCAGCACATCGAGTACGTCATGGGCTTCAACCTCGACCGCCGGATGTACGACATGCTGCGCTGCATGCCGACGATCCCGGGCGCGGTCGGCGCGTTCCGGCGCTCCGCGCTGGAGCGGGTCGGCGGCATGAGCGACGACACGCTCGCCGAGGACACCGACATCACGATGGCGCTGCACCGGGACGGCTGGCGGGTCGTGTACGCGGAGAAGGCGCGCGCCTGGACCGAGGCCCCGGAGTCGGTCCAGCAGCTGTGGTCCCAGCGCTACCGCTGGTCGTACGGCACGATGCAGGCGATCTGGAAGCACCGGGGCGCGCTCGTCGACTCCGGCCCCTCGGGCCGCTTCGGCCGCGTGGGACTTCCGCTGGTCTCGCTGTTCATGGTCCTCGCGCCGCTCCTGGCCCCCCTCATCGACGTGTTCCTCCTGTACGGCCTGGTCTTCGGCCCCACCCTGAAGACCGTCGCCGCCTGGCTCGGGGTCCTCGCCGTGCAGGCGGTCTGCGCGGCGTACGCCTTCCGCCTGGACCGCGAACGCATGACCCATCTGATCTCGCTGCCCCTCCAGCAGGTCCTCTACCGGCAGTTGATGTACGTCGTGCTGCTGCAGTCCTGGATCACCGCCCTCACCGGAGGCCGCCTTCGCTGGCAGAAGCTCCGGCGCACGGGAGTGGTGGAGGCGCCCGGCTCCATCCCGCTCCGGCGGACGGGCGGACACGAGCGGAGGCCTGTGGGATGAGTGAGAGCTATGTGCCGGGTGCGCCGGGTGCGCCGGGTGGGTCGGGCCGCGTCACGGGGGCGGCGGACCGTGGGTCGGGATCGCTGCCGGTGCCTCCGCCGGTGCCTCCGCCGGTGCCCCCGTCGGCGTCTCCGTCGGTGCCTCTGCCGACGTCTCCGCCGGTGTCCCCACAGGTACCTCCCGCCCTGCCTGTCCCGGGGCGGGCTCCGGCTCCGGCCCCTGCCGCTGCTCCCCCCGAGCCGCCCGCCCGCGACCGCTACCTGGACGTGCTGCGCTCGCTCGCGCTGGTCAGGGTCGTCGCCTACCACCTGTTCGGCTGGGCGTGGCTGACGATCCTGTTCCCCTCCATGGGCGTGATGTTCGCGCTCGCTGGCTCGCTGATGGCGCGCTCGCTGAAGCGTCCGGCCTGGGGCGTCATCAGGGGCCGCATCCGCCGACTGCTGCCTCCCATGTGGGTGTTCAGCGCGGTGGCGCTCGTCCTGCTCTTCACCGGCGGCTGGAACGTCTCCGAGGACCCCGACCACCAGGGCACCTGGGGTCTGCTGTCGATGGCCAACTACGTGTTCCCGTTGGGGGCGCCGCCCTACCCCTGGAACCTGGGCGACCCGGCGGGTCTCCTGGAGGACACCTGGTCGGATCAGGCGGTGGGCCCGCTCTGGTACATCCGCGCGTACCTGTGGTTCGTGATCGCCTCGCCCTTGCTGCTGCGCGCCTTCCGCAGGCTCCCGCGGGTGACGCTGTTCGCCCCGCTCGCGCTGACCTCGGTGGTCGGCACGGGACTCGTCACGATCCCCGGCGAGACGGGGAACGCGGTCTCCGACTTCGCGGTGTACGGCAGCTGCTGGATCCTGGGGTTCGCGCACCGGGACGGCCTGCTGGCACGGGTCCCCCGCTACCTGGCGGTGTCGGGCGCGGCCATCGTCATGGCGTTCGGCCTGTGGTGGGCGTCGGGCCATCTGGGCCCGGACGGCTGGGACCTGAACGACATCCCGTTGGCGCAGGCCACCTGGTCCTTCGGTTTCGTCGTCATCCTCCTCCAGTACGCGCCGTCGTGGCAGGAACTGCCGGGCAGACTCGCGAAGTGGGACAGGCTGGTGACGCTCTCCAACAACAGGGCGGTCACGATCTACCTCTGGCACAACTTCCTGATCATGGCGACGGTGCCGATCATCGACATGGCGTACGACCTGCCGTTCATGGCGGACGAGACCTGGAGCTCCGCGCTCGACACCACGTACATGCTGTGGATGACCTTGCTGGTCTGGCCGTTGATCGGGCTGATGGTGGTGGCCGTGGGCTGGGTCGAGGACCTGGCGGCGCGGCGGCGGCCGAGGCTGTGGCCGGACGGGGCGCGGAGGAAGGGCCGAGGGCGACGGGCGACAGCGCGCCCCTGAGAGCCTTCGCCCTCGCCCCTCGCCCCCCCCTCGCCCCTCGTCCCTCGCATCCCTGGCGGTCCTCGCCCCTGCGACGCTCTTCGCGGAGTCCCAGTAGCGAAGGGGGCGGTCGTCGGGGTGCCGGTGATGCCGGTGAGCAGGCCAATGCGTTGCGCGACTGTTACGTACGAGCAGACGTCCGTGATCAGCTGAAATGCCGCTGTAAATGGGTGCGTTCGGGGCTGCCCGCCGCCCCGTCGCGAAGGCCGCGCAGCTCGTTCTGTTCGCTCTGGTGAAGGGATGTCGCGCATGGTGAGGATGTCGCAAACCCCAAGCGGCAAGAGACAGCAAGAGGCGAATTACAGCGCGCGCCCGTGATGCATTGCATTCGCCAATGGGCGTGCGTGATGGGCCGTAACGGCCTCGACGCGCACCGTAGCCGACTCCTAAGCTGACGGCTCTTCCCGCCGTGCGCACCGGACGAACCTGCTGCGCGGCGGGCCCATTTCTGCCAGGAGATCCCTTTGCTTCACAGGAAGACCTCGTTGCGCGTCGCCGCGCCCGTCGCCGTGCTCGCCCTCGCGCTGACCGCCTGCGGAGGCGGTGACGACAAGAAGTCGGAGGACACGTCGAAGGGCGACACGTCCACGTCCCAGAACAAGCCCAAGGAGCCCGCCGCGCTGTCGGCCGGCGAGAGCACCACGGGCAAGGTGAAGGAGGGCGACGCCGCCGTCACCTACGGCGTCGCCGCCGAGAAGGTCGACGTGGGCACGGAGGCGGAGACCAAGAAGCTGGTCTCGGACCCCAAGCGGGCGAAGGGCCTGGTCGCCGCGACCGCGCACATCAAGTACACGCACAAGGGCGGCGCCCCGCTCACGGACACCCCGGACGTGGCGGACACCACGGAGATCTACGCGGACGGCACCCGCGGCGGCCTGCTCATCGGTGCGGCCGAGGACGCCCCCGGCTGCGAGGACAAGCTGGACCTCGAAGGCTGGAAGAAGGGCGAGAGCCACGTGCTCTGCGAGACGTACCTGATCCCGACGGGCTCGAAGTCCATCGAGGTCCACTGGGCCACGAAGGAAGACGGCGAGCCGGTGATCTGGAAGTTCGAGGGCAAGTAGCCCGCGGACGAGGTGTGTCGGGACGCGTGGGGGCGCGTTGAGACACGTCGAGCCGTTGGCGGGACGCGGGGGACGCGGGGGGCCGCGGGGGCGGCCGGACATCGCACTTGGGCGGTGGCCGGCCGCCTTTGCGTGGGCGGTGTGGCTGGACGCGTCCGCAGCGGCTTCCGCGTATGTCTCCAAGGTGTCCGGCTGTGTGGAGGGCTTCCGCGACCACGACCACGACCGCGACCAAGGGGAGTGAGTACGGCGGCGGCTGAGCGGGGCCAGGAAGTAATCCGCTGGCGGCGGGGGCACGCGCGGTTGAAGATGGCGCGCATGAGTGAGCAACCCATGCGGTGGACCGAGGCGACCGTGTACTCCGACATGTGGGTCGATCCGGACAGTGATCCGCGTAACAACGACGCCAGTCCGGACGGTGAGGTCGCCACGCTGTTGGACTTTCTGGCGGGGTACCGGCTCACGTTGCGCATGAAGTGCGAGGGGCTGGACGCGGAGCAGTTGGCGCGGCGGTCGGTGCCGCCGTCGACGATGTCGCTGCTCGGGCTGGTCCGGCATCTCGCCGAGGCCGAGCGGGACTGGCAGAACTGGATCACTGACGGGGAGCCGTTGCCGAAGCTGTACGGCCAGAAGGACGCGGACTTCCTGGCGGCTGTCGCCGATCAGGCCCAGGTCGATGCCGCGTACGCCGACCTGGAGCGTGAGCAGGCCGCGACCGACGCCGCGATCGCCGCGCATCCGGATCTCGGCGAGCGTCTGGGGAAGCAGAAGGTCGCGGTCCGTGAGCTGATGGTGCACCGGATCGAGGAGTACGCCCGGCACTGCGGGCACGCCGATCTGTTGCGCGAGTGCGTCGACGGGCGAGTGGGCCAGTGACGGGTGGATGCGGGGGCCGGCAGTGGCGGGTGGATGCGGGGGCCGGCAGTGATGGGTGGGTGCGGAGGGCGACAGTGGTCGGCTCCCGCACCCCCGGCCCCGGATCCGGCACCGGGCCCCGCCCGCCTCAGTACCCGACGCTGAAACGCGCCCTGTGGTGCCTCGGGTTCTCCGCCTCGTCCAGGAGCGCCACCGCCAGGTCCTCCATCGAGATGGCGGAGCTGCCGTCGGGGGCCACCAGGAGTTCGTCCTTCGCCAGGCGGAACTCGCCCGTGCGGACGCCCGGTTCGAAGAGCGCCGCCGGGCTCAGGTAGGTCCAGGACACGGCCGTGTCCGACGTACGGAGCACGTCGTACTGCGCGTTGGACGCCTCGGCGATGTGCCGCCAGGCAGCGGGCACGTACCTCGGCTCGTCGATGGCGAGAACCCCCTCCGTGCCGGGGACCGTCAGGCTGCCCGCGCCGCCGATGACGATCAGGCGGACGCCGTCGGTGCGGGCCAGGCCGGACAGCAGCGCCCGGGAGATGGCGGGGTGGTCCTGTTCGCGGCCGGGCGCGGGTCTGGTCGCGTTGACGACGAGGTCCTGGCCCTTGCTCAACTCCGTTACGTCGGCCGGGTTTCCGGCATCGCCGACGCGGTGCGTGGCCGCCGGATCGAGCGCGGCGAAGCGGGACGTGTCGCGGACGACGGCGGTGACTTCGTGGCCGCGTGCGAGGGCTTCGGTGACGACGCGGCTGCCTGCGTTTCCGGCTGCTCCGAAGATGGTGATGCGCATGGTGGATGGCTCCCTGGGGTGTGCGTGTGGGTGTGGCTGCGTGGGTGTGGCTGCGTGTGCGGCCGCGTGTGCGGCTGCGTGTGTGGGTGGCTTGAGTGCGTCGGGTGCTACGCCCCGCGCGTCCCGCGGCGGCTCTGTCCCAGTTGGCCGAGCAGCACGCTCGACAGGACCAGGATCAGTCCGCCGACCTGCCAGACGGTGAGGGTCTGGCCCAGGAGCAGCAGGCCGGCCAGTGTGGCGACGACCGGATTGGTCAGGCCGAGGAAGGACACGGAGGAGGCGGGGAGGCGCTCGATGCCGCGGAACCACAGGGCGTACGCGAGGGCCGTGCCGATGATGCCGAGGTAGGCGTACCCGGCGACGTTGGCGCCGGTGAAGTGGTCCGGCAGGCCCTCCGCGGTGAGGGCGATGGGGGCCAGTACCACGCCGCCCGCGGTGAGTTGCCACCCGGTGAGGGCGAGCAGCGAGACGCCCTCGGGGCGCCCCCACCGCTTGCTGAGCACCACGGCCAGCGCCATCAACGTCGTGGCCGCCAGCATGGCGAGGATCCCCGCGAGGTCGACGGAGGCGCTGCCGCGCAGGACCAGCAGGGCGACGCCGACGACTCCGACAAGACCCGCGATCAACGTACGACGGGTGGGCCGCACCTTCAGTACGCCGATGCCGAACCCGGCCACGAGCAGCGGCATGACCGCGCTGATCGTCGAGGCGACGCCGCCGGGCAGCCGGTAGGCGCCGAAGAAGAGGAGCGGGAAGAACGCCCCGAAGTTGAGCACCCCGAGCACGGCCGCCTTCCACCACCAGTCGCCGCGTGGCAGACGCCGGGTGAGGGCGAGCAGGATGAGGCCGGCGGGCAGCGCGCGCAGCGCCGCGGCGAGCAACGGGCGGTCGGGGGGCAGGAGTTCGGTGGTCGTGACGTAGGTGGTACCCCAGGTGGCGGGGCCGATGGCGGCGAGTGCGGCGATGCCTGCGGCGGCTTTGGCGGAGGTGCGGGGTGCCGGGGGAGCGGAGCTGTGCGTGGCGCTGCGCATGGTGCCCCGTGGGGTGCCGGTTCCTGCGGGGCCGGTCTCTGTGGTGCCGGTCCCCGTGGTGCCGATCCCCGTGATGCTGGTTCCCGCGGTATCGGTTCCTGCGGTGCTGAGCCCTGTGGTGCTGGTCCTTGCGGTGTCGGTGATGGACATGTCGCTCCCCCTCGCTGTTCCCCTGAACGCTGTTATTCTCAACGTTGAGATAAATATGGGGCCTGGGTCTGCGAACGTCAAGTATCTGAACGTTGAGAGATCTGGTGCCGGTGCGGAAGGAGCGGAGACATGGCGGATCAGAGGGCGGGGCAAAGGGTTGCGGATCAGAGGGCGGCGGACCTGGAGCCGAAGGCGAAGCGGCGGGGGGAGGACTCAGGGGGGCTGCCCGGTGGCGGCGCCGACTCCGCTGACCCCGCCGACCCCGCCGACGCCATCGATGAACTGCGGGCCCAGTGGCGCCGCGAGCGCCCGGACCTCGATCTCGCCCACCTGGACGCGATGGCCCTGGTGGGCCGCATCAAGCGTGCCGACCACCTGTTGAGCAAGGGCATGAAGCGGGTCTTCACGGAGTACGGCCTGGAGTTCGCGGAGTTCGACGTCCTCGCCACGCTGCGCCGCGTCGGCGCCCCGCACGAACTCACCGCGGGCGGCCTGCTGAAGACCGCGATGGTGACCTCGGGTGCCATCACCAACCGCCTAGACAAGCTGGAACGCAAGGGTCTGATCGAACGCCGCCCCGACCCCGTCGACCGCCGGGCCATCCGCGTCCGCCTCACCGATGCGGGCCTCGACATGGTCGACCGCGCGGTGGTCGACCACATCGAGAACGAGGAACGCATGTTGGCGGCGCTGTCCCCGGAGGATCGCGCGGCCGTCGACGGTGTGCTGCGGCGGCTGCTGGTGTCGTTGGGGGACACGCATCTGGGGTGAGGTGCGGGGGGCGGGGTGTGGGGTTCGGAGTGTGGGTTCGGGTGTCGGGTCGAGTGCGGGCCTCGGGTGGCGCGTTGCTAACGCGGGGCGTGAACGGGCATGTGCGCGCGACCTCACCTCGTGGCACTTAGTGATCAACTAGGTGCGGTTGGCGATCAATTTGCGCCAACGGTGAGGGGGTGCGGTTGCTATGTCCGCGTATGCCTGATGTGGGGCGGGACTCGACGTGGCCTCGTCTTTCCCTCATGGATAGCTTGGTTCACTCAAGAGAACCCTCGCCCCCACAGGAGCCGACCGTGAACCGCCGACCCGCCCTGCTCGCAGTGGCCACGATGACTGCCGCGGCAGCCCTTACCCTCTCCGCCTGCGGAGGGGGGAGCGGTGACTCCGAGGGCAACGACAAGATCGCTGGTGCGGATGACGGCCCGTCGAAGTCGGCCTCGCCGTCGCCGTCGAAGGACGGGATCGACCGGCCGGAGATCAAGCTGCCGAAGGGCGTGAAAAACATCTTCGAGGGCCGGAAGACCGGCGACGCGAAGAAGGATGCGGTGCTGGCCGACAACGAGCGCCGCATCGAATCGGTCGACGAGGCGATCACGGGGGACGCGAAGGAGCACCCGGCGCTGAAGTTCTATTCGGCGGGGGACGCTCTCCTGTCCGCGGCGAACTACGTCGAGGGCTACCACAAGAGCGGCAAGAGTTTCGAGGGGACCACCCGGTACTTCAAGCGTCAGGTCACGCTCCTCGAGGGCGGTGCCGCGGCAGTGACGTACTGCATGGATGACACCAAGACGTTCCCCAAGGACCGTAAGACCGGGAAGGTCGACAGGTCGTCGGGCGATGCCCCGGCCACGGCGAAGGATTACGTCTTCTACAACACCCGTCTGGAGAAGAGCGACGCCGGCGTATGGCAGACGACTCGTGTGTCCAGCGAGAAGGCGGCGAAGGAATGCGCGTAGCGAAGCGAAGCACTCCGGGCCGCTGGGCGGTTCCCGCTCTCGTGCTGGCCGTCGCCATGCTCCCCGGCTCCGTCGCTCATGCCCGCGGCGGGCATGAGGTGGTCGGAGGGACGGAGAACTCCGAGGCCCAGGGCGGCCGCCACAACCAGAACCTGACCGCCAGGACGAAGATCCAGACGACGGTCAACGGAGCCCAGGAGACCGCGAAGACCGGCACGCTCACGCCGGCGAACAGCAACTGGGACCCGCCGGCCTGCTGGTACGAGCCCGCCTACTCCCCGAAGCAGATCCAGGCCGCGATCAAGGCGATCCGGCAGGTGAAGATGTTCGGGGTGGGGGACCTCGTGGGCGGGGTGTTCGACTCGTACTTCAAGGAGGGCAACCCCTACAAGGACTACAACCTCGACAAGCAGGGCGAGGGGCAGTTCTGGGCGGCGACCATCAACGACAAGCGCAAGAACGACCCCGAGGCCAACTCCTGCAAGAGGCTGCCCTTCTGGGTGCCCACGGGCGAGACTCCGAAGGAGCCGCTCGCCGTGACACCCAAGATCCTCGCCGAGTACGCCTACGACGAACTCCCCGTTCCCGGAACCGACATCACCATGGCGCCGGAGAGGACGACCAAGGTGAATCTTCCGACCTGGGTCTGGCTGGACAGGGCGAAGTTCAAGAAGGTCTCCGTGACCGCGAGCATCCCGGGCTCGGGGCTCTCCGCGACCACGACCGCGGAACCCGTGTCCCTCTCGATCGACCCGGGCACGGACGACGCCGAGACCTACCCCGCCTCGGGCGAGTGCCCCATCGAGGGCGGCAGGGTCGGCGTCCCCCGGGCCAAGGGCACGCCCGCGGACACGGACCCGCCGTGCGGCGTGAAGTACCTCCGTTCCTCCGGCGACGGCTCGTACAACCTGAAGGCCACCGTCACCTGGAAGGTCAGCTGGACCAGCACGACGGGCGAGGGCGGCAACCTCCCCGCGGGAGAGTTCGGCGCGGACCAGCAGGTCGCCGTCGAGGAGATCCAGTCCATCAACCGTTGAGCGGGTCCCCGCGTCGCGGGCAGGAACCTTGGGGCCGGAGCCGGCCCCGGGTGCCCGGCTCCGCCCCCCTCACCGCACCGCCCCACCCCCCGTGAGAGCAACGTTCCCCGGTGGTCACCGGGTGGCACGGGGTGGAAACGCGGGCTCCCTACCTTCAAGGGCGTCGGTCGCTCGTGGACTACCCCTGGAGGCTTGGCATGTGGATCGAGCGGTGGGATCCGGAGGACGAGAGGTTCTGGAAGGAGGAGGGAGGGGAGAAGGTCGCGCGGCGGAACCTCGCGTTCTCCGTGCTGTCCGAGCACATCGGGTTCTCCGTGTGGAGCCTGTGGTCCGTGATGGTCCTGTTCATGGGGCCCGAGTACGGCATCGACGCGGCCGGGAAGTTCTTCCTGGTGTCGATGGCGACCCTGGTGGGCGCCGTCGTCCGGGTGCCGTACACGTTCGCCGTCGCCCGTTTCGGCGGGCGCGACTGGACCGTGATCGCCGCCTCCCTGCTGCTGCTCCCCACCGTCGCCGCCTTCGCGGTGATGGAGCCGGGGACGTCGTACGGCACCTTCATGGTGTGTGCGCTGCTCACCGGCGTCGGCGGCGGCAACTTCGCCTCCAGCATGACCAACATCAACTCCTTCTTCCCGCTGCGGCAGAAGGGCTGGGCGCTCGGCCTCAACGCCGGGGGCGGCAACATCGGCGTGCCCGTCGTGCAGCTCGTGGGGCTCGCCGTCATCGGGGCGGGCGGCGGGCCGCGCGCGGTGCTCGGGATCTACATCCCGCTCATCGTCGTCTCCGCAGTCTGCGCCTTCCGTCGCATGGACAGCATCTCGTCCGTCCGCAACGACACCGGCGCCGCGAAGGCCGCCGCGCGGGACCCGCACACCTGGATCATGTCGCTGCTCTACGTGGGGACGTTCGGGTCGTTCATCGGGTACAGCTTCGCCTTCGGGCTCGTCCTGCAGACGCAGTTCGGGCGTACGCCGCTCGAAGCCGCCCAGATCACTTTCGTCGGGCCGCTCCTCGGCTCGCTGATCCGGCCCGTCGGCGGGCGGCTCGCCGACCGGTTCGGCGGGGCGCGCATCACGCTGGCGAACTTCCTCGGGATGGGCGCCGCGACCGGCGTCGTCGTGGTCGCCTCCGTGCGCGAGTCGTTGCCGCTGTTCGTCGGCGCGTTCGTCGCGCTCTTCGTGCTCACCGGGCTCGGCAACGGGTCGACGTACAAGATGATTCCCGGGATCTTCCAGAGGAAGGCCGAGGCCAGCGGGCTGGTGGGCGATGCCGCGGCGGCCGAGGGGCGGCGGCTCTCCGGGGCCGCGATGGGGCTGATCGGGGCCGTGGGTGCGCTCGGCGGGCTCGGCATCAACCTCGCCCTGCGGCAGTCCTTCAAGGCCGTGGGATCCGGCACGGGGGCCTACGTCGCCTTCCTCGTCTTCTACGGGGTGTGCGCCGCCGTCACCTGGGCCGTATACCTTCGAAAGCCGGGCGTCCCGGCCGTACCCTCGACAGGGCCATCGGCGGGCCCCGCGGCAGGCCAGGAGGAGAAGGCGCAGCTCAGGCATGCCGAGGTGTGACGCGGGCCGGCCGAGGTGTGACGTAACACGGCGGACATCGCCGCGAACCGGGCCCGTCACGCGCCGTTGACAGGCTCGGTCGTCCGCCGCCCATGAGCCACGAGCGGGACGAAACGAGACAGACCTATGCACGCCACTCCCACGAACGACCCGACCGCGCCCGGTCCCCTCGCCGGATTCACCGTCGGCGTCACCGCGGCCCGGCGCGCCGACGAGCTCGGCGCGCTGCTCAAGCGGCGCGGTGCCGTCGTGCAGCACGCGCCCGCGCTGCGCATCGTGCCGCTCGCCGACGACAGCGAACTCCTCTCCGCCACCAAGGAGTTGATTGACCACGCGCCGGACGTCGTGGTCGCCACCACAGCCATCGGGTTCCGCGGCTGGATCGAGGCCGCCGACGGCTGGGGGTACGGAGAGGCACTGGTCCGCTGTCTGCGCGGGGTCGAACTGCTCGCCCGCGGACCGAAGGTGAAGGGGGCCGTGCGCGCCGCCGGGCTCACCGAGGAGTGGTCGCCCTCGTCGGAGTCCATGGCCGAGGTGCTCGACCGGCTGCTCGGCGAGGGCGTCGAGGGCCGGCGCGTGGCCCTCCAGCTGCACGGCGAGCCGCTGCCCGGGTTCGTCGAGTCGCTGCGGGCCGGGGGAGCGGAGGTCGTCATGGTCCCGGTCTACCGGTGGCTGCCGCCCGAGGACCTCGCGCCCGTGGACCGGCTCCTTGACCTGACCGTCGCGCGGGGCGTCGACGCGCTGACGTTCACCAGCGCGCCCGCCGCCGCGTCGCTGCTGGCCCGCGCCGAGGAGCGGGGCATGACGGCCGAGCTGCTCGCCGCCCTGCGGCACGACGTGCTGTCCGCCTGCGTGGGGCCGGTCACCGCGCTGCCGCTGCAGTCCCTCGGCGTGGACACCGTGCAGCCCGAACGCTTCCGGCTCGGCCCGCTCGTCCAGATGCTGTGCCGTGAACTGCCGGGTCGTGCAAGGGCGTTGCCCATCGCCGGGCACCGCGTGGAGATCCGCGGGCACGCCGTCCTCGTCGACGAGGAGCTGCGGGCCGTACCGCCCGCGGGCATGGCCCTGCTCGGCGCCCTCGCCCGCCGTCCCGGCTGGGTCGTGGCCCGCGCCGAGCTGCTGCGCGCGCTGCCGGGCGCGGGGAGCGACGAGCACGCGGTGGAGTCGGCGATGGCCCGCCTGCGCACGGCCCTCGGCGCGCCGAAGCTGATCCAGACGGTGGTCAAGCGGGGCTACCGGCTCGCGATCGATCCGGCGGCCGGGTCGAAGTACGTGGAGTGAGCGGGCGCCCGCGCGTGCTGACGCCCGCCTGGGTGTGACGCCAGTCTGGCTGTGACGTCCGCCTGGGTGTGACGCCAGTCTGGCTGTGACGTCCGTCTGGCCCTGGCGGTCAGCCCGGCCGTGTGGCTCGCCTGGTCCTGACGGTCGCCCGGCCCTGACGTCCGGTCGGTCGAGCCGCCCGCCCCGCCCAGAGCCCCCGCCCAGAAGCCCCCCTTCCGGGCAGCTCTGGGAGCAACCTGGTACGCCGGGTTCCGGACCCGCCCGGGGACGGGCACTGTAGGGGTACGCAACGGCATTCACTCACCGATGACCCCCAAGGCGGTGACAGACGCATGGCGTTGGGCACGGCCCCGGCTCCGTACGAGCTGCGATTCGACTCCGGGCGGAGCTGCCTGGACCTCGTGGCGACGAACCACCCCGTGGAACGACTCGACTCCGTGGCGAGGCTCCGCGCCTGGACCGCGGGCGCCGGGCTCGTCCCCGCGGGCGCGCCCCTGTCCGGCGCGGGCCCGCAGTGGCTCGCCGCGTTCCGTGAACTGAGGGGACATGTAGGGCAGTTGGTGCACGGGGAGATCGATGGGCGGCCCGTGGGGCCCGCCCTCGACCGCGTCAACGCGCTGGCCGCCACCGCGCCCCCGGCCCCGTACGCGGTGCGCGCCCCCGACGGCACGCTGGTCCGTGTGCTGCGCGGCGACCCCGGCTGCGCGGCCCTCGTCGCCGTCGTCGCCCGGGACGCCGTCGACCTGCTCACCGACCCGGCGGCCCGCGCGCTGCTGCGCCAGTGCGAGGGCGACAACTGCCCCATCGTGTACCTGGACACCTCGCGCGGCCGGCGTCGCCGCTGGTGCTCCAGCGAGGTGTGCGGCAATCGCGAGCGGGTGGCCAGACACCGCCGGAGGGCCGCGCTCGCACGTCCGTGAGGGGCCCGCCGGTCCCGTACGGCATTCCGGGCGGAGCCCGGTCACCCGCCCTCGTACCCGCACCCGCACCCGAGCCTGCCCTCGTATCCGCACCTGCCCCCGCACCCGAGCCTGCCCCCGCACCCGAGCCTGCCCCCGCACCCGCACCCGCACCCGCACCCGCACCCGCACCCGCACCCCTCGCACCCGCCCCCCTCACACCCGCACCACGCAACGCCGCCAACCACCCCGAAACACACCGGCGTTGAACATCCCTCGCCCCGTCTACGTACCTCCGACGTGAGACCCGCCGAAAGCGCGGACAACGGAGGTGCGCGTGCGCAAGGATTCCGCCGTGGCCGATGAGCGCCCACCGCCGCACCGACATCGCCTCGGCCGGCCCCCGGGCCCGGACGAGGAGTTGATGCGCGCCCTCTATCGCGAGCACGCGGGTCCTCTTCTCGCCTATGTGCTCCGCCTGGTGGCGGGAGACCGGCAGCGCGCCGAGGACGTCGTGCAGGAGACGCTCATCCGTGCCTGGAAGAACGCCGGTCAGCTCAACAGGGCGACCGGTTCGGTACGCCCCTGGCTGGTGACGGTCGCCCGGCGCATCGTCATCGACGGCCACCGCAGCCGGCAGGCCCGGCCGCAGGAGGTCGATCCGTCGCCGCTGGAGGTCATCCCCGCGGAGGACGAGATCGATAAGGCGTTGTGGCTGATGACCCTCTCGGACGCGCTGGAGGACCTGACTCCCGCGCACCGGGAGGTACTTGTCGAGACCTACTTCAAAGGGCGTACGGTCAACGAGGCGGCCGAGACGCTGGGCATACCGAGCGGGACGGTGCGCTCGCGGGTCTTCTACGCGCTGCGCTCGATGAAGCTGGCGCTCGAGGAGCGGGGGGTGACGGCATGACCGAGTCCTACGGACACCACGGCGCACAGCAGGACGACAGCCTCCACGAGACCGTCGGCGCCTACGCCCTCGGGATATTGGACGACGCGGAGGCCGGCCGGTTCGAGGAGCACCTCGCCGCGTGCGGGATCTGCCAGCACCAGCTGGAGGAGTTCTCCGGCATGGAACCCGTGCTGGCCGCCCTCGCGGACTTCCCGGGACCGCACGGCGCCCCGGAGATCGGCGAACAGCTCGCCGTCCGCCCCGGGCCCCGCCTCGCCGAGCGCCTCGTCGAGGAGGTGGCCGTCGAGCGGGAGCGCGGGCGCAGGCGCGGCCTGTACCTGGTCGCGGCGGCGGCCGCGCTGATCGTCGGCGGCCCGCTCACGGTCCTCGCGGTGACCGGCGACGACAGCGGCGCCAGGGACGTGGTCGCCGAGCCGCACCCCACCAGCCCCGCCGAAGACGCCTTCTTCCACCACATGGAGGTCAAGACGCGGGCCACCGACCCGAAGACCAAGGTCAGCGCCACGGTCGGCACGGAGAAGAAGGCCTGGGGCACCCACACCGTCCTGGAGCTGAAGAACGTCAAGGGCCCGTTGAAGTGCTCGCTGATCGCGGTCGGCAAGGACGGCGCGAAGGAGACGGTCAGCAGCTGGTCGGTGCCCGAGTGGGGATACGGCATCAAGGACAGCCCGAACAAATGGGCGCGCGGCCCGCTGTACGTCCACGGGGGCGCCGCCATGGACCGCAACGACATCGACCACTTCGAGGTGACCACCTTCGAGGGTGAGCGCCTGGTCAAGGTCGACGTGTAGCGCACGACGAGGTCGACGGGTCGTGCACGACGAGTGCTCGACGAGGTCGACGGGTCGACGTGCGACCGACGACAAGTGCACAGGACGGGCCCCTTTCGCCTAAGGTGGACGGCTGCTCAGTACGAGCAGCAGCACGGTGTGAAAGGGGCCTCGGTGGCCGACGTACGCGACCGCGAGATCAGCGTCGAACAGGAACATCTCGACCAGGTCTACCGACGTCTCGAGGAGAAGATCCACGAGGCCGAGTTCCTGATGAACGACGCGGCCAAGCGCTCCCAGGTCGGTACGCCCGGCGCGCTGGCCGAGCGCGACGCGCAGGTCTTCCGGGCGGGGGTCCACCTGAACCGGCTCAACAACGAGTTCGAGGACTTCCTCTTCGGCCGTATCGACCTGCTGCGGGGCAAGGACGGCAAGAAGGGCCCCGACGGCGCGTACACGGCGGTCGAGCCCGCCGAGGGTGCGGTCCGCGAGGACGAGAGCGGCAAGCACGCCGACATCGCCGAGACCCTCCACATCGGCCGCATCGGCGTCCTGGACGCCGACTACTCGCCGCTGGTCATCGACTGGCGCGCGCCCGCCGCCGCGCCCTTCTACCGCTCGACGCCGGTCGACCCGGGCCGCGTCGTGCGCCGCCGCGTCATCCGCTCCAAGGGCCGCAAGGTCCTCGGCGTCGAGGACGACCTGATGCGCCCGGAGATCACCGCCCGCCTGGACGGCGAGGTGCTGCCGGTGATCGGCGACGGCGCCCTGATGGCCGCGCTGGGGCAGGCCCGCAGCCACTCGATGCGCGACATCGTGGCGTCGATCCAGGCCGAGCAGGACATGGTGATCCGCGCGCCCGCCGCGTCGGTGACCTACGTGGAGGGCGGCCCCGGCACCGGCAAGACCGCCGTGGCCCTGCACCGCGCGGCCTACCTCCTCTACCAGGACCGCCGCCGGTACGCGGGCGGCATCCTGATCGTCTCCCCGACCCCGCTCCTCGTCGCCTACACGGAGGGCGTCCTGCCCTCGCTCGGCGAGGAGGGCCAGGTCGCGATCCGCGCGGTCGGCTCCCTGGTCGACGGCGTCGAGGCCACGGTCTACGACTCGCCCGCGGTGGCCCGTGCCAAGGGCTCGTCGCGGATGCTGAACGTGCTGCGCAAGGCGGCGCGCGGCGCCCTGGAGACCCCGTCCGCGGCGGTCCGGGCCCCGCAGCAGGAGCAGCTGGCCTTCGGGGACGACGGCGACGGCGGCGACGGTGACGAGGGGGAGAACGGGGCCTCGGTGCCCCGGGGCACCCCCGACCGGCTGCGTGTCGTCGCCTTCGGCCGCCGCCTCGAACTGGACGCCGACCAGCTCGGCCGCATCCGCCGCAACGCGCTCGGCGGCACCGCCCCCGTCAACCTGCTGCGCCCGCGCGCCCGCAAGCTCCTCCTGGACGCCCTGTGGTCGCAGTCCGGCGCGGCCGGCCGCCACTCGGACCCCGAACTCGCCGCCGAACTGCGCTCCTCCTTCGACGACGACATCACCTCCGAGGACGACTTCATCCGCTTCCTGGACGCCTGGTGGCCCGAGCTCACCCCGCGCGGGGTGCTCGCCGCGATGGGCGACGAGCGGCGCCTCGGGCGCTGGGCGCGCCGCGTCCTGAACCCGGGTGAGGTCCGCAAGGTCGCCCGCTCGCTCAGACGCGACGCCCTGTCCGTGCACGACGTGGCGCTCCTGGACGAGCTCCAGGCGATCCTCGGCACGCCGCACCGGCCCCGCAAGAAGAAGGAGCTGGACCCCCTCGACCTGCTCACCGGCCTCGAAGAGCTGATGCCGCAGCGCGAGGAGTCCCAGCGCGAGCGCGCCGAGCGGCTCGCGGCCGAGCGCACCGAGTACGCCCACGTCATCGTGGACGAGGCCCAGGACCTCACGCCCATGCAGTGGCGCATGGTCGGCCGCCGCGGCCGGCACGCCACCTGGACGGTCGTCGGCGACCCGGCCCAGTCCTCGTGGTCGGACCCGGACGAGGCGGGCGAGGCCCGGGACGAGGCCCTCGGCAGCCGTCCGCGCCGCCGGTTCACGCTCACCGTCAACTACCGCAACCCCGCCGAGATCGCGGAGCTCGCGGCGAAGGTCCTCGCCCTCGCGATGCCGGGCGCCGAGTCCCCCTCGGCGGTCCGCTCCACCGGCGTGGAGCCCCGCTTCTGCGTCGTACGGGACGGAGATCTGGCCGGATCCGTGCGGGAGGAGGCGGCGCGGCTCCTGGAGCGGGTCGACGGCACGGTCGGCGTGGTCGTGGCGATGAACCGCCGTGAGCAGGCCGCCCGGTGGCTCGCGGGGCTCGGTGGGCGCGTCGTGGCGCTCGGCAGCCTGGAAGCCAAGGGACTCGAGTACGACGCGACGCTCGTCGTCTCGCCCGCGGAGATCGCGGACGAGTCCCCGGCGGGCCTGCGGGTCCTGTACGTGGCGCTGACGCGCGCGACGCAGCAGCTCACGGTCCTCTCGGGGGAGCGCGACGACCCGGACGCGAACGGGGTCGCGGACCTGTTGCGGGACTGAGCGCCAGGGGCGCCCGAAGATTGACCGGAGCGGCTTCGCGGGACGGGAATTGCCTTACGGGGATCGTTTGTTACCTTGGATGTGGCACCGGCCCGATCCAAGCCCCCGGGCCCAACCATCGTCGCTACGAGCGACCACTTGCCGCGAGGCGAGCATGGCGGGTCGGTGTCATGACCGTAGGAGAGGCCCACGTCACCACGTGACGTGGGCCTCTTTCTGTTTTCCCCAACTTCTCGTATGGTGGAAACAAGTTTCCGAAAATGCAGCGCACTGGCCGGTGAACAAAACGTTCTCAATCCGGGGCGGCTACCACGTACTCGGCGGTAGGTGCGACCATCGGACGGCAAGAGCTACAAGGTGAAAGCAGAGGAAGTCGGCCATGGCAACGGCGCCCAGCGTCTCCTACTCGATGACGGTCCGGCTGGAGGTGCCCGCGAGCGGCACGGCGGTCTCCCGGCTCACCACGACCGTCGAGTCCTCCGGGGGCTCGGTGACCGGCCTCGACGTCACGGCCTCCGGTCACGAGATGCTGCGGATCGACGTGACGATCGCGGCCTCCTCCACGACGCACGCCGACGAGATCGTCGAGCAGTTGCGCACCATCGAGGGCGTCACCCTCGGCAAGGTCTCCGACCGTACGTTCCTGATGCACCTCGGCGGCAAGATCGAGATGCAGTCCAAGCACCCCATCCGCAACCGTGACGACCTCTCCATGGTCTACACGCCGGGTGTGGCCCGCGTCTGCATGGCGATCGCCGAGAACCCCGAGGACGCCCGCCGCCTGACCATCAAGCGCAACACCGTTGCGGTCGTGACGGACGGCTCCGCCGTCCTCGGCCTCGGCAACATCGGCCCGATGGCCGCCATGCCGGTCATGGAGGGCAAGGCGGCCCTCTTCAAGCGCTTCGCCGACATCGACGCCTGGCCGATCTGCCTGGACACCCAGGACACCGACGCCATCGTCGAGATCGTCAAGGCCATCGCTCCCGGCTTCGCGGGCATCAACCTGGAGGACATCTCCGCGCCCCGCTGCTTCGAGATCGAGGCGCGCCTGCGCGAGGCCCTGGACATCCCCGTCTTCCACGACGACCAGCACGGCACCGCGATCGTCGTCCTGGCCGCCCTCACCAACGCACTGCGCGTGGTGGGCAAGGGCGTCGGAGACGTCCGGGTGGTCATGTCGGGCGCCGGAGCGGCCGGTACGGCCATCCTGAAGCTGCTGCTGGCCGCCGGCGTCAAGAACGCCGTCGTGGCCGACATCCACGGCGTCGTGCACGCCGACCGCGAGGACCTGGTGGGCACCGACGCGGACTCGCCGCTGCGCTGGATCGCCGACAACACCAACCCCGAGGGCCTGACCGGCACGCTCAAGGAGGCCGTGGTCGGTGCCGATGTCTTCATCGGCGTCTCCGCCCCGAACGTGCTGAACGGCGACGACGTCGCGGCCATGGCCGAGGGTGCCATCGTGTTCGCGCTCGCGAACCCGGACCCCGAGGTCGACCCGGCAATCGCCCGCCAGACGGCGGCAGTTGTCGCCACCGGCCGCTCGGACTTCCCGAACCAGATCAACAACGTCCTGGTCTTCCCCGGCGTCTTCCGCGGCCTCCTGGACGCCCAGTCGCGCACGGTCAACACCGAGATGATGCTGGCCGCCGCGGGCGCCCTCGCGGACGTCGTGGCCGAGGACGAGCTGAACCGGAACTACATCATCCCCAGCGTCTTCAACGACAAGGTCGCAGGTGCCGTCGCCGGCGCCGTGCGGACCGCCGCGAAGGCCGCGGGGGCCGCTGTGACGGGTCCCACGGCGTAGCCGACACGGCGCGTCGCGGGACCCGGGGCCCGAGGGGCCCCTCTAGGGTGGCTTGGCAGACAAGCCCTCCCGACCCCCGTCATTTCAGGGGCGGCGGACGCTTTCCGTGTGACCCCAAAGGGCGCCGGATTGGCTTTCCCGCCGCAGGTGGGGGCAGGATGCGTAATCGGGCGCGAGGGTCTGACGTCAGACCCGGGTCCGGGGACTGTCCGAGGACCCTGGCAGCAT
Source organism: Streptomyces sp. NPDC040622 (assembly GCF_055593965.1). Lineage (NCBI taxonomy): Bacteria > Bacillati > Actinomycetota > Actinomycetes > Kitasatosporales > Streptomycetaceae > Streptomyces > Streptomyces sp. NPDC040622. The sequence continues at coordinate 98,873 of NZ_JBVIXD010000009.1, forward strand.
CGTCTTCGCTGTGCCCATCATGCGGCTCTGCCGCGTGGCACGCCTCAACGGCAAAAGAACACGGGAGTACAAACATGAACCGCAGTGAGCTGGTGGCCGCGCTGGCCGACCGCGCCGAGGTGACCCGCAAGGACGCCGACGCCGTGCTGGCCGCGTTCGCCGAGACCGTCGGCGAGATCGTTGCCAAGGGCGACGAGAAGGTCACCATCCCCGGCTTCCTGACCTTCGAGCGCACCCACCGTGCCGCTCGCACCGCCCGCAACCCGCAGACCGGCGAGCCGATCAACATCCCGGCCGGTTACAGCGTCAAGGTTTCGGCTGGTTCCAAGCTGAAGGAAGCGGCCAAGGGGAAGTAACCCTGAGCAGCTGAAAGGGGCGGTCACCCACTGGGTGACCGCCCCTTTCGTGTGCCGTCCGGCAGGGCCCCGGCCGAGCCGGAGCCACCCGGCCCTACAGCGCCGTCTTGCCCGGGAGCTCGACCTTCGCGCCGAGTTCCTGGAGCTTGGCCATGAAGTTCTCGTAGCCGCGGTTGATCAGGTCGATGCCGTGGACGCGGGACGTGCCCTGCGCCGCGAGGGCCGCGATCAGGTACGAGAAGCCGCCGCGCAGGTCGGGGATGACCAGATCGGCGCCCTGGAGCTTCGTGGGGCCGCTGACGACCGCCGAGTGGAGGAAGTTGCGCTGGCCGAAGCGGCAGTCGGAGCCGCCCAGGCACTCGCGGTAGAGCTGAATGTGTGCGCCCATCTGGTTGAGCGCGGAGGTGAATCCCAGACGGGATTCGTAGACCGTCTCGTGGACGATGGAGAGGCCCGCCGCCTGGGTGAGGGCGACGACCAGCGGCTGCTGCCAGTCCGTCTGGAAACCGGGGTGCACGTCCGTCTCCAGGGCGATCGCGTTGAGCGAGCCGCCCGGGTGCCAGAAGCGGATGCCCTCGTCGTCGATCTCGAAGGCGCCACCCACCTTCCGGTAGGTGTTCAGGAACGTCATCATCGAGCGCTGCTGGGCGCCGCGGACGTAGACGTTGCCTTCGGTCGCCAGGGCCGCGGAAGCCCACGAGGCGGCCTCCAGGCGGTCCGAGAGGGCGTGGTGGGTGTAGCCGCCGAGGCTGTCGACGCCGGTGACCCTTATGGTCCGGTCGGTGTCCATGGCGATGATCGCGCCCATTTTCTGCAGGACGCAGATCAGGTCCTCGATCTCCGGCTCGACCGCGGCGTTCGAGAGCTCGGTCACGCCCTCCGCGAGCACGGCGGTGAGCAGGACCTGCTCGGTGGCGCCCACGGACGGGTACGGCAGCTTGATCTTCGTGCCGCGCAGCCGCTGCGGGGCCTCCAGGTACTGGCCGCCCTCGCGCTTCTCGATGGTGGCGCCGAACTGGCGGAGCACCTCGAAGTGGAAGTCGATCGGCCGGCCGCCGATGTCGCAGCCGCCGAGGCCGGGGATGAAGGCGTGCCCGAGGCGGTGCAGCAGAGGGCCGCAGAAGAGGATCGGAATGCGCGACGAGCCCGCGTGGGCGTCGATGTCGGCGACGTTCGCGCTCTCCACGTGCGACGGGTCCATGATGAGCTCGCCCGGTTCCTCACCCGGACGGACCGTGACGCCGTGCAGTTGCAGCAGGCCGCGTACGACGCGGACGTCCCGGATGTCGGGGACGTTGCGCAGTCGGCTCGGAGCGCTGCCGAGCAGCGCGGCGACCATGGCCTTGGGCACGAGGTTCTTCGCGCCGCGGACACGGATCTCACCCTCCAGCGGAGTTCCGCCGTGGACGAGCAGGACATCATCGGTGACGGTCATGAATCTCGCGTTCCGATTGGATGGACGGGGGGACCAAAGGGCAAGCGTAATGGCCGCGTACCCCCCTTCCGTAAGGCTGCGGACGCGCACAGCACGTCAGGAGTCCGCGACAACACGAAACGTTCGTAACCGGACACTCCGGGTCACTGCCCGCACCGGGCGCACCGCCCGCCCCTGTGGGGCCCTGAGCTGCATTCACTCCGGTATGCGCATTGCCTCCCCGCGCAGGGCAAAGATGCGGGATCATGTGGTCCATGACCGAGGTGTCCTCGCTCACAGGGCGGCTTCTCGTGGCGACACCGGCCCTGGCGGACCCGAACTTCGACCGCGCGGTGGTGCTGCTCCTCGACCACGACGAGGAGGGCTCGCTCGGCGTGGTCCTCAACCGCCCCACCCCGGTGGGCGTCGGCGACATCCTGGAGGGCTGGGGAGAGCTGGCGGGCGCGCCCGGCGTCGTCTTCCAGGGCGGCCCCGTCTCGCTGGACTCGGCGCTCGGCGTCGCGGTGATCCCCGGCGACGAGCCACCGCCCCCGGGCCCCCGCTCCCGGGTCGGCAGACGGGCCCCCGCCCCGGGCCCCGGGACCCGCGCGGCCGGTGACCCCGTCGGCTTCCGGCGCGTGCACGGCGCGATCGGCCTCGTCGACCTGGAGGCCCCGCCCGAGCTCCTGGCCTCCGCCCTCGGCTCCCTGCGGATCTTCGCCGGCTACTCGGGCTGGGGCCCGGGACAGCTGGAGAACGAACTGGCGGACGGCGCCTGGTACGTCGTCGAGTCCGAGCCGGGTGACGTCTCCTCGCCGGATCCGGAGCGGCTGTGGCGCGCGGTGCTCAGACGCCAGCGCAGCGAGCTGGCGATGGTGGCGACCTATCCGGACGACCCGTCGCTGAACTGAACTGAACTGGACTGAACTGGACTGAGCCGGGCCGCCGCCGGACCGGGACGGTTCCCGGCCCGGTCGGGGCTACCCCTCGCCGAGCCGGTCCGCCCCGCTCAGATACCGCTCGGCCAGCGGGTGCGGGTCGCGCGCGGGGACCGCGAGGCGCACGGTGACCGGCGGCGCGTTCTTCAGGCGTACGTAGCGCAGGGACGGGTGGTGGTGCCTGCGGGCCACCGGTTCGGGCGCGACGCCCACGCCGTGGCCCGCGGCGACCGCTTCCAGCCATTCGTCGAGGTTGTCGGCGGTGCAGGACAGCTTCGGGCGCCGGTCGGCAGGCCACAGCTCGGGGCGGGTGGTGCCGGTGACCGTGTTGACGACGAGCGGCAGGTCGGCGAGCTCCGTCCAGTCGGCGACGCGGCGGCCCGCGAGCTCCGCGGCGCCCCGCGCGACGACGGCCACGCGCGGCTCGTGCAGCAGGACACGGGTGCGGACCGCGGCGCCGGACGGCACGTCACCGCGTACGACCGCGACGTCGCAGGCGCCCGACAGGAGCCCGGCGAGCGGCTCGTCGCGCCGCACGAGCCGCACGCCCGCGCCCGTCGCCGCCTTGAAGGCATGCACGAGCTCGGCGCAGGCCCGGGGCAGCAGTGAGGTGAACCCGAGCCGCAGGAGGGGCGGTTCGCTGCCCGTGGTGCGCAGCGCGGTGTCGATCCGGGACAGCAGCGGCGCCAGCTCGTCGCGGAGCCGGCAGCCGGCCTCGGTGAGTTCGACGCGGCGCGTGGTCCGCTCCAGGAGGCGTGTGCCGAGGGCGTCCTCCAGGGCCCGCACGGTCCGGGTGAGCGCGGGCTGCCCGACGCGCAGGACCGCGGCGGCGTGCGTGAAGCTCAACTCGTCGGCGACGGCGAGGAATCCGCGCAGGTGACGGAGTTCCACGCCGTCCGTACGTGTCTCGCGGTCCGGTCCCGCTTCGGTCAGGTGATCCATGTCGACCGAGCATAAATGCACTCCGGCGGGCATTTCCCCGGGCAACCGGAGACTCCCTACGTTTTCCCGGTGGCTCGCGGAGCCACCGGGAAAAGGCTCGCGGAGCCACGGGGAACAAGGGAGTTGAGCGCGTGTGCGCAAGATCTGGCTGCTGATCCTTGGGTCCTTCACCCTCGGGCTCGACGCCTACGTCATGGCGGGCCTGCTGCCGGTGGTCGCCGGCGACCTGGGGACGACCGTCTCGCTCGCCGGGCAGATGGTCACCGTCTTCACCCTCGCGTACGCGGTGAGCGCGCCGCTGGTCGCCGGGCTGCTGTCCGGGGTGCGGCCGCGCGTGCTGATCGTCGCCGCGCTGGCCGTCTTCACGCTCGGCAACGGGCTCACCGCGCTCGCGCCCGGCCTCACCGTGCTGCTCCTCTCGCGCGCGGTCGCGGGAGCCGGCGCCGGGGTGTACTCGGCGCTGTCCACGGCGGCGGCCGCCTCCCTCGCGGGTCCCGAGCGGCGCGGCCGTGCCCTCGCGCTGGTGATGGGCGGCATGAGTTCGGGCACGGTGCTCGGCGTGCCGCTCGGGGTGCTGCTCGCCGACCACACCTCCTGGCGGGCCACGATGTGGCTGGTGACGGGGCTCGGCGCGGTCGCGCTCCTGGGGCTCGCGGCAGGGCTGCCGGAGGTTCCCGCGGGGCCGGCCGTCCCGGTGCGGGCGCGGCTCGGGGCGCTCGCCGACCGCACGGTGCTGCCCGTCGTGAGCGTCTCCTTCCTGGGCGCGGTGGCGAGCCTCGGCCTCTACACCTACCTCGCGCCGGTGCTCGCCTCCTCGGGCGGCGTGGGCGAGAGCGAGATGGCGCCGTACCTGTGGGCGTGGGGCATCGGCGGAGTCCTCGGCAGCGTGGCCGCGGGCCCCCTGGTGGACCGTACGGGCCGGGTGGTCGCCCTCGTGACGGGGATCGTCGCCACCCTGGTCGTGTCGATCGCCCTGCTGCCGCTGCTCGGCGCCGCCGCCTTCCCCGCGCTCGTCGTCTGGGGCGCCGCGGGCTGGGCCTTCCAGGTCCCGCAGCAGCACCGCCTCCTCGCGCTGCGCGCCGAACGCGGCACGGTCGCCCTCGCGCTCAACAACTCCGCCCTCTACCTGGGCAGCGCGGTCGGCTCGGGGGTGGCGGGCCTCGCCCTCGCCGCCGGGCTCGCGCCGCGCGACCTGCCGTGGGCGGCGGCCGTCGTCGCCGGGGCGGCGCTCGTGCTGCACCTCGTGACGGCGCGCCCCCGGCGTCCCGCGGGCGACAGCCGCTGCCGGGACGCGCCGGGCGTGAGTACCCTTGGCTCTTATGAGCACTCTTGAGCCCGAGCCCGAGCGCGGGGCAGGTACGGGGACCCTCGTAGAGCCGACGCCGCAGGTGTCGCACGGTGACGGCGACCACGAGCGCTATGCGCACTATGTCCAGAAGGACAAGATCATGGCGAGCGCGATGGACGGCACGCCCGTCGTCGCGCTCTGCGGCAAGGTGTGGGTCCCCGGCCGCGACCCCAAGAAGTACCCCGTCTGTCCCATGTGCAAGGAGATCTACGAGTCCATGAGCGCGGGCGGCGACAAGGACAAGGGTGGCAAGGACGGCAAGGGCGGCAAGAAGTAGCCGTTTGAGTCCCTTGTGAGACCCCTTCGCCCGAGGGGCGTTGCGCCTGCCGCAACGCCCCTTTTGCGTTGCGCAATCGCGTGACAGCCTACGGTTTCATGACCTTTGAGCACCTCATCCCGGCGCCCGCACGCGCCGAGGCCACGCAGAGCTCCTCCTTCGTCATCGACGCCGCCACCACCGTCTGGGCCGGGCCCGGCACCGGGACCACCGAGCGGTGGCTGCGCGCCGCGCTCGGCGCCGCCCTCGGCCTGCCGCTGCGCGACGGCGCCGAGGGGGCCGCCAACTCCCTCTCCCTGCGCGTCGACGACTCCCTGGAGCCGGAGGCGTACCGGCTCACCATCGACAGCGACCGCGTCGAGATCCGCGGGGGCGCCGGCGCCGGCGTCTTCTGGGGCGCCCAGACCCTGCGCCAGCTCCTGGGTCCCGACGCCTTCCGCCGCGCGCAACTGCGGCCGGGCGCCGAGCACTCCGTCCCCGCCGGCGTCGTCGAGGACGCCCCCCGCTTCGGCTGGCGCGGCATGATGCTCGACGTGTCGCGGCACTTCATGCCGAAGGAGGGGGTGCTGCGCTACCTCGACCTGCTCGCCGCGCACAAGCTCAACGTCTTCCACTTCCACATCACCGACGACCAGGGCTGGCGCGTGGAGATCAAGCGCCACCCGAAGCTCACCGAGGTCGGCTCGTGGCGGGCCCGCTCCAAGTGGGGCCACCGTGCCTCGCCCCTCTGGGAGGAGCGCCCGCACGGCGGTCACTACACGCAGGACGACATCCGCGAGATCGTCGCGTACGCGGACGCCCTGCACATCACCGTCGTCCCGGAGATCGACATCCCGGGCCACTCGCAGGCCGCCATCAGCGCCTACCCGCACCTCGGCAACACCGACGTCGTGGACACGGAGTCGCTCACCGTCTGGGACACCTGGGGCGTGAGCAAGAACGTCCTCGCCCCGACCGAGGAAGTGGTCAGCTTCTACGAGGGGGTCTTTGAGGAGATCCTCGACCTCTTCCCCTCCACCTTCATCCACGTCGGCGGCGACGAGTGTCCCAAGGACCAGTGGAAGGCCTCGGCGACCGCGCAGGCCCGCATCAAGGAACTGGAGGTCGAGGACGAGGACGGCCTGCAGAGCTGGTTCATCCGGCACTTCGACCGCTGGCTCACCGCCCGCGGGCGCCGGCTCATCGGCTGGGACGAGATCCTGGAGGGCGGCCTCGCCGAGGGCGCCACCGTCTCGTCCTGGCGCGGCTACCGGGGCGGCATCGCCGCGGCCAAATCCGGCCACGACGTCGTCATGTGCCCCGAGCAGCACGTGTACTTGGACCACCGTCAGCACGGCGGCCCCGACGAGCCGATGCCCATCGGGTTCATCCGCACGCTGGAGGACGTCTACCGCTTCGAGCCCGTCCCCGCCGAGCTCACCGAGGAGGAGGCGGCCCACGTCCTCGGCACCCAGGCCAACGTCTGGAGCGAGGTGATGGAGCACCAGCAGCGCGTCGACTACCAGGTGTTCCCCCGGCTCGCGGCCTTCTGCGAAGTGGCGTGGCGCGAACTGCCCGCCCCGGCCGAGCGGGACTTCGAGGACTTCGAACGGCGAATGACCGCCCATTACCCGCGACTTGACGCCCTCGGCGTCGACTACCGTCCGCCGAGTGGTCCGCTGCCGCGACAGCAGCGACCGGGTGTGCTCGGACGCCCGATCGAGGGGGCGCCCCCGAACGTGTGAGTCGTCCGTCCGGTGCGTGCTCCCGGCGGCCCGCGCCGGGAGCGTGGGCCGCCGGGAGCGGCGGCCCGGAGCGCGTCGGAGCATACGGAAGGCCGCGGACAGCACGGGACATGCCGGTGGGACAAGCCGCCCGCACGACACCGGAAAGGGGCAATTCCCGCCCACCGGCGAGGCGGTACGAAACCGGCACATCCACCTGTTCCACGGACGAATGCCTCCTAGCGGACCCCCGCGTCGGGGCCCGGGGAAGATGTGCCAGAGTTGCCACGTCCGGGTTGTGAGCACGTACCGTACGGCGGAACAGGCGTAACGGTGACACGTCGCGAAACGGCGAGCACTCCACCTGCACGTTGTACGTGGAGCACGCGGCCGGACATCGGGAAGGGGCAGCCGGTTTTGACCACGCACGCACCGCGGGCGGCACAGACACCGCAGTCGGTGAAGCTGCCCGCCACGCTGGACGAGGCCGTGGCGGCGCTCGCCGCCATGCCCGCCGCCGTGCCCGTCGCCGGCGGCACGGACCTCATGGCCTCGGTCAACTCGGGGCAGCTGCGCCCCGCCGCCCTCGTCGGCCTCGGCCGCATCAGCGAGATCCGCGGCTGGCAGTACCAGGACGGCCACGCCCTGCTCGGCGCCGGCCTCACCCACGCGCGCATGGGCCGCCCCGACTTCGCCGCGCTGATCCCCGCCCTGGCCGCCGCCGCGCGCGCCGCCGGACCGCCCCAGATCCGCAACGCGGGCACCCTCGGCGGCAACATCGCGTCGGCCGCGCCCACCGGCGACGCGCTGCCCGTACTCGCCGCCCTCGACGCCGTGCTGATCATCGCGGGGCCCGGCGGCGTCCGCCGCGAGATCCCCGTGTCGCACCTGCTCGCCGGCATGGAGATGCTCCGCCCCGGCGAACTCATCGGCTTCGTGCGCGTCCCCCTCCTGCACGCGCCCCAGGTCTTCCTCAAGGCGACCGGACGCACCGGACCCGGCCGGGCCACGGCCTCCGTCGCGCTGGTCCTCGACCCGGCGCGGCGCGGCGTGCGCTGTGCCGTCGGCGCCATCGCGCCGATGCCGCTGCGGCCCCTGGAGGCCGAGGAGTGGGTCGCCGCACTCATCGACTGGGACGGCGAGCGGGGCAGCCTCGTCCCGGAGGCGGTCACCGCCTTCGGCGAGTACGTCGCCGCCGCCTGCATCCCCGAGCAGCCCCCGGCGGCCGACGGCACCGAACAGCCGCTGTCGCCCGCCGTACTGCACCTGCGGCGCACCGTCGCCGCGCTGGCCCGACGAGCACTGGGGAGGGCGCTGTCGTGAGCGACGACCAGAACACCCACAACGGCGGCGGCTGGCAGCCGCACCCGCAGGGCGAGTACGACTCCGACGCCACGGCGTTCGTGCAGCTCCCCGAGGGCATGCTGGACGCCCCGCTCGCCGCGCCCGGCCACGGTTACGTCCCGCCGCAGATAACGGTCAACCCCACCACCGCCGACGCCACCGACCCGGCCGCCACGGGCACCTGGGTCATGCCGCCCGAGATGACCGGCGCGGCCGGCGCGGGGCGCGCGGTGCGCTGGCCCGAGGCGGGCACGGCGCAGGAGCGGCAGGAGCCCCCGGCATCCGCCGCGCCCTCGCCCCACCCTGGGCAGCACCATGAGCAGCACCACGGGTACGACCCGCGGGCGACCGGCCAGTGGAGCTTCGATGCGCAGCCCCCGGAGCACCGGGCGCCGCAGCAGACGTACGGGCAGGGGTACGAGCAGGACTACGAGCAGGGCTACGGCCAGCAGTACGGGCAGCCGCACGGTCAGGGTGCCCCCGTGCCCGCATCCGACGTCACCGGCCAGTGGTCGATCCCGGTCGCCGACGGTGAGCTGCCGGACGAGTCGGGCGAGTTCACGGCCTCGTCGCTGGCCTCGCAGTGGGGCGGCACTCCGCCCGCGACGCTGCCGGGCGGCGCGCCCGCGCCGTGGGCGACCGGCGCGGGAGCCGGTGCGCCCTGGGGCGCGCAGGCGCAGGAGGCCCTGCACGAGGCCCCGCGCCAGGAGCTGCCGCAGGTCTCCCAGGACACGCTGCAGGCGCCGCGCGAGAGCCTCTACGAGGCGCCGCCCCAGCCCCTGCACGAGGAGCACGCCCCGGAGCCCGAGCCCGAGCAGGAGAGCCGGTTCGAGCAGACGCAGTTGCTGCGGGCGATCAGCGTGCCGTCCGCGGGGCAGCGCGCCGCGGAGCCGGTCGAGGAACCCGCCGCCGAGCCCGTGGAGATCCCGGAGGCGTCCGGGGCCCACGACGCCCCCGCCGACGTATCCGACGTATCCGATGTATCCGAAATGCCGGACGCCGTCGAGCCCGTGGACGCAGCGCCGGATCCGGAGCCGGATCCGGAGCCCGCGCTCGAGCTCACGGACACCACTCCGGACGAAGCGGTCGCCCCGGACGAAGCGGTCGTATCGGATGCGGTGCCCGCACCGGAAGCGCTCGCGCCCGCGCCCGCACCCGAGCCGGACGCACCGGAGGCCGATGAGACGGCCGTCACGGATGAGGCAGCGCACGCGGACGCGGACCAGGCCGTCCTCCCGGACGAGACCGCCGAAGTGGTCGAGACCGTCGAAGTGGTCGAGGCCGCCGACGCCGCCCCGGCCCCCGCGCCCCTCCACGACGACCACCCCCTCGTCTCCTACGTCCTGCGGGTGAACGGCACCGACCGTCCCGTCACCGACGCCTGGATCGGCGAGTCGCTGCTCTACGTCCTGCGTGAGCGCCTCGGGCTCGCCGGGGCCAAGGACGGCTGCTCGCAGGGCGAGTGCGGGGCCTGCAACGTCCAGGTGGACGGGCGGCTCGTCGCCTCCTGCCTGGTCCCCGCCGCCACCACCGCGGGCAGCGAGGTCCGTACCGTCGAGGGCCTGGCCGCCGACGGACAGCCCTCCGACGTGCAGCGCGCGCTCGCCGCCTGCGGCGCGGTGCAGTGCGGCTTCTGCGTGCCGGGCATGGCCATGACCGTGCACGACCTCCTGGAGGGCAACCCCGCCCCCACCGACCTGGAGGCCCGCCGCGCGCTGTGCGGCAACCTCTGCCGCTGCTCCGGCTACCGAGGCGTGCTCGACGCCGTGCGCGAGGTGGTGAGCGAGCGCCAGGCGTCCGCCTCCGCCACCGCCGCCGAGTCCTCGGCGCAGGACGCCCACGCGCACGCCGACCCCGACGCGGCCCGCATCCCGCACCAGGCGGGCCCCGGCGCGGGCGGCGTCCACCAGGCCGCGCACGACGGGACGTACGACGGCGCACCCGGCGTCCCCTATGACGGGTACGACGGGTACGAAGGACCGCAAGGACCCCACCCGTACGAAGGAACCGGACCCGAAGGGCCGCAGGGCCCCTACGGCCAGGACGGAGGCCACGCGTGAGCACCGACGCAAGCGCCGCCACCACGCCCGGCGCCGTCGCGCAGGGCACCGGGCAACCGCCGCACGGCATCGGCTCGTCGCTGCCGTCCGCCGAGTCCCGGGTGAAGACCGAGGGCACCTTCCCCTACGCCGCCGACCTGTGGGCCGAGGGCCTGCTGTGGGCCGCCGTGCTGCGCTCGCCGCACGCGCACGCCCGCATCGTCTCCATCGACACCAGTCACGCGCGGGAGATGCCGGGCGTCCACGCGGTCGTCACCCACGAGGACGTGCCGGGGGACGCGCTGCACGGCCGCAGGACGCCGGACCGGCCGGTCTTCGCCTCCGACGTCGTACGCCACCACGGCGAGCCCATCGCCGCCGTCGCCGCCGACCACCCCGACACCGCGCGGATGGCCGCCGCCGCCGTCATCGTCGAGTACGAGGTGCTCGAACCGGTCACCGACCCGGAGAAGGCCTTCGAGGCCGAACCCCTGCACCCCGACGGCAACTTGATCCGCCACATCCCGCTGCGGCACGGCGACCCGGAGGCGGCGGGCGAGCTCGTCGTGGAGGGCCTGTACCGCATCGGCCGCCAGGACCCGGCGCCGATCGGCGCGGAGGCGGGCCTCGCGGTGCCGCGCCCGGACGGGGGAGTGGAGCTGTACATCGCCTCCACCGACCCGCACGACGACCGCGACCGCGCCGCCGCCTGCTTCGGCATCCCCCCTGAACGCGTCAAGGTGGTCGTCACCGGCGTGCCGGGCGCGACCGCCGACCGCGAGGACGCGAGCTTCCAACTCCCGCTCGGGCTCCTGGCGTTGCGCACCGGCTGCCCGGTGAAGCTCACCGCGACCCGCGAGGAGTCCTTCCTCGGCCACGCCCACCGCCACCCCACGCTCCTGCGCTACCGCCACCACGCGGACGCCGAGGGCCGGCTGGTCAAGGTGGAGGCGCAGATCCTGCTCGACGCGGGCGCGTACGCGGACACGTCGTCGGAGTCGCTGGCCGCCGCCGTCTCCTTCGCCTGCGGCCCCTACGTCGTGCCGAACGCGTTCATCGAGGGCTGGGCGGTCCGCACGAACAACCCGCCCTCCGGCCACGTCAGGGGCGAGGGCGCCCTGCAGGTGTGCGCCGCGTACGAGGCCCAGATGGACAAGATCGCCAAGAAGCTGGGCATCGACCCGGCGGAGCTGCGGCTGCGCAACGCCATGGCGACCGGCGACATCCTGCCCACCGGACAGACCGTGACATGCCCGGCGCCGGTGGCCGAACTCCTCGCCGCCGTACGGGACTTCCCGCTGCCCGACCTGCCCAAGGACACGCCCGAGGACGAGTGGCTGCTGCCCGGCGGGCCCGAGGGCGCGGGCGAACCCGCCGCGGTGCGCAGGGGCGTCGGCTACGGCCTCGGCATGGTCCAGCTCCTGGGCGCCGAGGGCACCGACGAGGTGTCCACGGCCACGGTGAAGGTCCACGACGGCGTGGCGACGGTGATCTGCGCGGCCGTCGAGACCGGCCAGGGCTTCACCACCCTGGCCCGCCAGATCGTCCAGGAGACGCTCGGCATCGAGGACGTGCGGGTCGCGCCCGTCGACACGGACCAGCCGCCGGCGGGGCCGAGCTGCCGAGGGCGCCACACCTGGGTGTCCGGCGGCGCGGTGGAACGCGCGGCGAAGATGGTCCGCACGCAGCTGCTGCAGCCGCTGGCCCACAAGTTCGGGATGTCCACCGAGCTGCTCCAGATCACCGACGGCAAGATCACCTCGTACGACGGCGTGCTGTCCACGACCGTGACCGAGGCCATGGACGGCAAGGAACTGTGGGCCACCGCCCAGTGCCGCCCCCACCCGACCGAGCCGCTGGACGAGGCCGGGCAGGGCGACGCGTTCGTGGGCATGGCGTTCTGCGCGATCCGCGCGGTCGTGGACGTCGACATCGAGATCGGTTCCGTACGGGTCGTGGAGCTGGCCGTCGCCCAGGACGTGGGCCGCATCCTCAACCCCGCCCAGCTGAAGGTCCGCATCGAGGCGGGCGTCACCCAGGGCGTGGGCGCGGCGCTCACGGAGAACCTCCGCGCCCCGCGCGGCCTGGTCCGCCACCCCGACCTGACCGGCTACGCCCTGCCGACCGCCCTGGACACCCCGGACATCCGCATCGTGAAGCTGGTGGAGGAGCGGGACGTCGTGGCGCCCTTCGGCGCGAAGGCGGCCAGCGCGGTCCCGGTCGTGACGTCGCCGGCGGCCATCGCCTCGGCGGTCCGCGCCGCGACGGGACGCCCGGTCAACCGCCTCCCGATCCGCCCGCAGGCGGCCGTGGCGACATGACGTTCCCGGCGGGCGCGGTGGTCGTCGTCACCGGCATCATGGCGTCCGGCAAGTCCACGGTCGCGCAGGCGCTCGCCGAGCGGCTCCCGAAGGCCGTGCACGTGAGGGGCGACGTCTTCCGCCGCATGATCGTGTCGGGCGCGGTGGCGTACGAGCCGGGCGCGCAGGGGGAGGGCGAGGCCCAACTCCGGTTGCGCTACCGGCTCTCCGCCTCGACGGCCGACGCGTACGCCGAGGCGGGCTTCACCGCCGTCGTCCAGGACGTCATCCTGGGCGAGGAACTCACGTCGTACGTGGAACTCCTGCGCACCCGCCCCGTGTACGTCGTCGTCCTGGCCCCGGATCCCGCGGCGGTCGCGGCCCGCGAGGGCGCACGCGGCAAGACGGGATACGGCGCGTGGACGGTCGAGGACCTGGACGCGGTGCTGCGGGGGCGGACGCCCCGCATCGGACTCTGGCTGGACAGCTCGGAGTTGACGGTCGCGGAGACGGTGACGGCGATCCTCGCGGGGCTCGGCGAAGCCCGGGTGAGCCAGGTCTGACCTCGCCCACCCGGGCCTCTTCGAAATCTGCCGCCCCGCTCGCGCCCGCTACGTGCCGTAGTAGGCGTCGCGGACCGAGAGCGTCGACTTGTTGCCGTCCTTGTCCGTGACCGCGGCGCGGAAGGAGACGCTCTTGTCCTGCGCCGGGTTCCTCACGGAGATCTTCCCGCCCCGGACGGTGGCCTTCTTCCAGGTCCGCCCGGAGTCGTAGGAGACGTACACGGCAAGGGACTTGAGGTTCCCCGCCCCTGCCGCGGCCCCCTGGACCTTCACCGGCACGGACTGGGTGGCCCCCGCCGGGGCGCGGCTCGCCAGGTCCAGCGCCGGGGCGAACCGGACGGTGGAGGTGGGCAGTTCGGTGCGGCCCTCGGTCCTGCGCGAGCGGAACGTCCAGGACGCGTCGATCCGCGAGGAGGCCGTGCCCGCCTTCGGGTCACGGGTAGCCGAGGCCGTCAGCCGGTACTCGGCGTCGCCCGCCGGGACCTCGAACGTCTCGCCGCCGGTCACCGGGTCGTCGTTCTCGGCGATCTTCGTGCCGTCGCGGTAGAGCGCCGATCCGGCCGAGGAGTACGTGGTCCAGCCCGGGTGGCCCGCGCCGTCGGCGGCGACGGGGATGCGGCCGCCGAGCCGGTCGCCCTCGCGGAAGACGCCGTCGCCCGAGCCGTTCAGGGCGGGGCCGAAGACGCCGGTGTTGAAGGTCTTCGTGTACGTGCGGCCCGCCTTGAAGGTCTGCGGGTCCATCCGGTAGAAGCCCTCCATGACGGGTTCGCCGTCCGAGTCCTTGTCGCCGTACTGCTCGAAGTCGATGCCCCACTTCGTGGCGCCGAGCGCGGTCACGTGCACCGTGGTCGTGCGCGGCAGTTTCCGCGCCGGGAGGATGCGGGAGATGCCGCCCGCCTCCGGGCGGTACCCGGCGGGGTGGATGACGCCCGACCGGCCCGGGGCCGATGCGCCCGTACGGACCTTCACCGTGGCGAAGTCCGCGGGTTTCAGGTGCTGGGTGTAGCCGGTCGACAGCTTCTTGACCGTGCCGCCGACGAGCATCTCGTAACGGGTGCCCGCGCCCTTGGTCCAGGTGGCGAGCCACTGCTCGCCGAAGCCCTCGGGGACGGCGGGGCCGAGGTGGGCGGTGCGCAGGCCCTCGAACGTGTCGAGGATCGGCGTCGACTCGTAGCCCTTGTACATATAACGCGGACCGGCCGCCACGAGCTCCGCGTCGCGGTCGGGGAGCGTGATGTCGACGGGCTTCGCCTTGCGGGCGTCGAGGGTGACGGTCATGTTCTTGTCGACGGTCAGCCGGGGCTGCACGAGCCAGTCGGTGCCCTTGGAGCCGTCGTCCGGGTCCACGTGGATCGACCAGTCGAGCAGGTAACTTCCCTTGGCCACACGGACCTTGGTGCTCCCCCCCACCGGGAAGAGGTTGAGGCCCTTGTCCTTGCCGGTGATGGCCGACATCGTCGACTCGTGGTGCGGGGTGGCCCTGCCGTCGCGTCCGATCGTCTTCAGCGTGACGTCGTACCGCTCGATCTCGCGCTCGACGGAGGCGGCGGTGCGGATGGTCTGGCCGCCGCCGTCCGCCACGACGTACGCGGAGTAGGCGCCGTCGGTGGTGCCGCCGAGCTTGGAGTCGGCGGTCAGGTCGACGGCGGCGGTGCCGGCCGCGGGGACGGTCACCTTCTTGGTGCCGAGGGTGAAGAACCCGGCGGGGGCGGGGCGGCCCTTGGGGTCGGTGGCGGTCACCGTGAGGTTCAGGGTGACGTCGTCCTTGCCGAGGTTCTTGTACGTGACCTTCTTGGTGACGGGCTTGTCGTCGGTGTGGGGCCACTGCTGCGTGCCGAAGCTCACCGACGCGGGGTCGACGATGACGGTCTGCCTGATGGCCTGGTCGGCGCCGATCCGCTTGACGCTCTTGTCGGGGCCGGCTTTACGGGTGCCGTCGAGCCAGATGTGGGAGACGGCGGGGGCGGTGCCGCGGGCGCCTTCCTTGCCGCTGGTCAGGGCGGCCCACAGGGCGGACGCGTCCTGCTTCGGGGTGGTGATCGCGTCGGCGTTCAGCGCCTTCAGGCTGCGGCGGAGGGTGGTGTCACCGGCGGCGCGGATCTCGGACTTGGCGGCGGTGGTGGCGGTCTGCCGGTAGCCGACGATGAGCTTGAGGCCGGGCTCCTGGGACGTGCGGTTGTTCTTCTTCAGCAACTCCGCGACGTCGAAGAGCCGTTGGTCGAGGGTGCCGTCGGCCATCAGACGCTGGGCGTCGGCGGGCAGGACGAGGGTGTGGCCCGTCGGGGCGCGTTGTGTGCGTACGGGTATGTGTTCGCGGCCCTTCGCGGGCCGGAAGGCGGTGACGCGCCCCTTGTCGTCGACGGACACGCGGTCGCCGGTGAGGAGGGTCAGGGTGGTGCGGGTGGGTGCGGTGATCGGGGCGGGGCGGTGGGCGTCGCGGTGTTGCGTGGAGTGGTCTTGCGTGGCGCCCGACGCCATGCCCGTCGTCAGGGCCACGGCGGCAGCGGCGATGGTGGCCGCGCCCGCTCTCTTCGCGTGAATGCGCAAGTCTCCCCCTGGAGTTGTGGTGCCGGTGTGTTGTCCGGGGAGTATGTCGGGCGGTGCGGGAGGTGCCGAACTCCGTTACAGGACTGAGTAGTTGGGGTGATGCGTTCGTGTGGTTCCCGGCTGATACTGAGAGATGGTTCACGGGAACTCGGGGTGCGACGGGGCCTACCAGATGTCATCGTCGACTTCGGCTCCGGCTTCGGCTCCGCCTTCTTCTTCGTCTTCTTCGTGCTCCACGAGATCTGCCGGGTCCGGTGCGGACTGCCTGACCGCCATCGGCGTCAGCGCGAGTAGGCCGGCGCCTTCGGGGTGGATCACCGTGAGGAAGGCGAGGTTGGGCGGCCAGGGGTAGCGGGGGAGGTCGTCGTCCGCGAACGGCTCGGGCGCTTGGGCCGTCTCGGACGCCTCCGACGCCTCGGACGCTTCGGGTGCTCCGGAAGGCGGCTCGGGCGGGCGGGGCTGGTCCTCGTACAGGAACGAGATGCCCGGAGGGTCGACGTATGCCCGCGCCGACGCGGGCCCCTCGTTCCTGCGCCAGTCCTCGCGGACGTAGCCGATGGCCCGGCACGGCCACCGGCGGTCGCCGTCCTCCTCCAGGCAGTCCAGATCGACCCGGAGCTCCAGCTCTCCCCGGTGGCGGTCCGCCGTCCTGATCTTCAGGGTCCTCGTGGCGCCGGGTGCGGTGTGCCGCCAGGTCAGGACGCCGTCGTCGTCGGCGCCGACGAGGGTCGCGGGCTCGCCGTTCAGGTGGACGGTCACCCGGGCCTCGGACACGGGGGAGCCGTCGGTCTGCCGGACGACGAGGACGAGGTCGGGGGTGCCGTTGCCGCGGTGGACGTCGGTCTCCAGGACCGCGAAGACAGGGCAGTCGGCCTGGTCGCGGAGATCCTTCTCGTGCGCCAACTGCTCGCGCATCAGCTCGACTTGGGCCAGCGCGGCACGGGCCTGGGTGTCCGCGGCGAGGGAGGCCTGCTTGGCGATCACGACCTGCCAGGCCGCGACGCAGGCGGCTGCGGCCGCGACGACGGCGCTGCCCGTCGCGATGTAGTCCCCAGCTTCCAACCGGCGCCCCCGCCCCGTGGTCCCCGTCTGCGTCGTCGGCTCGCTCACGATACTGAGGCGGGGCACGCGAAAGGGGTGGTCCGGTGAGGACCACCCCTTCGGTGGGTGCGTTCGCGCTGCGCGGGGCAGTCGCGTCGACCGGAGGCCGTGGCGGGAATCGAACCCGCGTTACTGGATTTGCAGTCCAGCCCCTAAGCCACTCGGGCACACGGCCAAGTCGTTGACCTGACTCTTTGAACCTAGCGGTGGCTCCGCGGGGGGCTCAAGGGATCACGGGGTGGCGCAATGGGACTGCCATGTGGCGTTCATGAAAGGGGGCGGGGGATCCGGCCGGCGAGCGCGGGTGAGCGCCCGCCGCGCGGCGGATGCGGGCCTCATTAGGTCAGGATCTGACCTAATGAGGTTCTAGCGTGTGTCTACCCGTTGGAGCGGTACCGGTCGGACGGTGCCGACGAAAGGTGGAGACCATGACTGAGACGTGGATCAGCGGTCGGGCGGCGGACACGGATGGCACGGCCCTCGACGGTGAGCGGGCCGATCTGCTGGACGCGCTCGGCGGGCATCGCGCGATGTTGCGTCGCACCGTCCGCGACCTCACCGACGAGCAGGCCGGGCTGCGCACCACCGCCAGTGAGCTCTGTCTCGGCGGGATCATCAAGCACGTCACCTCCGTCGAGCGGGTCTGGGTCGCCTTCATCCAGGACGGTCTGCCCGCCCTCGGCAACGTCACCGACATGACCGACGAGGACTGGGCCCGACGCGCCGACGAGTTCCGGATGCTGCCCGGCGAGACCCTCGCCGGTGTTCTCGACGCCTACGCCGAAGTCGCCTCCCGCACCGACGAGGTGGTCCGCTCCCTGCCCGGCCTCGACGTCTCCCACCCGCTGCCCGAGGCCCCCTGGTTCGAGCCCGGCGGGCGCTGGTCCGCACGCCGGACGCTCCTCCACGTCATCGGCGAGACCTCCCAGCACGCGGGTCACGCCGACATCATCCGCGAGTCCCTGGACGGCTCCCTCAGCATGGGCTGAGCCCCGCCGGTCACGACGGGTCCAGTTCCGCCCACACCGTCTTGCAGGGGCCGGCCGAAGGCACCCCCGCGTCCGTGCCCCAGCGGTCCGCGAACGACGCGACCATGAGCAGACCCCGGCCCGACTCCGCCTCGGGGGCGGCGGGCCGGGGGTCGCGCGGCGGCGTGCCGTCCGCCCGTGCGTCCGTCACCTCGATACGCAGCGTGTCCGTCGCGCCGACCGTCAGCGCGAGCCGGAAACTCCTCCCCGGTACGTGGCCGTGCAGCACGGCGTTGTTCGCCAGCTCCGCCACGATCTGCTCCGCCGCCTCGAACGGACGTCCCCAGCTGCACAGTTGCTCCCTCGTCAGAAGCCGCGCCAGCCGCGCGCCCCTTCGCGTCGCGGACAGCAGGATCGCGAACTGGCGCGCGTCGACCGGGGCCTCGGCCCGGGTGGTTTCTTGGTTCACATCACTCAGCGTGGCCGTTCGTGCGTACCGTGGACAGCGGTCCTGGCGGCGCGTACCGCGGCTGTCCGGCCGTTGTCCCGGCTTGTCCCGGCTGTCCCGGGTGCCGTCCGGGTACGAGTGCGCGTTGGGCTTGGACGGCACGTCGGAGGTGGCCGCGGTGGAACGCAACGACGGTGTGGATGAACCCGGTTGGGACGTCGACCCCGAGGACGAGATCAGCTCGGTCGTCGAAATGGTCGGCCAGCAGCTGAAGCTGCGCCGGGAGGCGGCGGGCCTGCGGGTCGCCGAGTTCGGCGAGGCGATCGGGTACGGGGAGGACCTGATCCGCAAGATCGAGCGCGGGGCGCGCATCCCTCGCCCCGAGTACCTGGACAAGGTGGACGAGGTGCTGGACGCGAAGGGCCTTGTCTCCGCGATGAAGAAGGAGATGCGGGAGGCCCGGTATCCGAAGAGGGTTCGGGAGCTGGCGAAGTTGGAGGAGCGCTCGGTCGAGCTGGGGTTGTACAGCAGCCACAGCATCCACGGCCTGCTGCAGACGGAGAGTTACGCGCGGGCACTCTTCGGGATGCGGAGGCCTGCGTACTCGGCGGATGAAGTGGAGCGCGTGGTGGCTGCTCGGATGGCGCGGCAGTCGATCTTCGACCGATGTCCGGCGCCCGAGTTCAGCTTCATCCAGGAGGAGGTGACGCTCCTACGTCCGCTCGGGGGCAGAATGGTCTTGCGGCAGCAGCTCGAACGCCTTCTTGAGGTGGGGCAGTTGCGTAATGTCGAGATTCAAGTGATGCCGATCGACCGCGAGGAACACGCCGGTGTGGATGGTGGGATCGAGGTACTGAAGTTTGACGACGGTACGGCGGTGGCGCGCTCCGAAGGGGCTTTCAACGGGCGCCCGGTCACGGATCTGAGGCGGCTACGTATTCTCGAACTGAGGTACGGCATCGTCCGGGCCCAGGCCCTTACACCGCCGAAGTCGCTGGCTTTCATCGAGGAATTGCTGGGAGAGACATGATCCGCAAGGCCGCCGCAGGGGACGCTTCCGGGCTGGAGTGGTTCAAGAGCAGTTACAGCAGCGGCAGCGAAGGCGACAGCTGCGTCGAGGTCGCCTTGGAGTGGTTCAAGAGCAGCTACAGCAGCAGCGGTGACGGCAACGACTGCCTAGAGGTGGCCTCCACCCCCCGCACCATCCACATCCGCGACTCCAAGACCCCCCACGCTCCCCACCTCACCCTCACCCCCACCGCCTGGTCCGACTTCGTCGCGTACGCGTACGCCCAGGCGTAGGCGTCGGCGTAAGACCAAGGGACCAGACAGACCCCTCCCCCGGACAGGGGTAAAACCGGCCCACGCCTCTTACCCTGGCGTGCATGACCGACACAGGCGTCGCCGCCGAAACCACCGCCCCGCCGGCCCCGACCGGCAGGTCCGGCGGCGTGCTGAGCGCACCCCACCGCGCCCTCAGCATCGGCATCGTCTCCGTCGTGCTGCTCATCGCCTTCGAGGCGACCGCCGTGGGGACGGCGATGCCCGTCGCCGCGCGGGAGCTCGACGGGGTCTCGCTGTACGCCTTCGCCTTCTCCGGGTACTTCACGACCAGCCTCTTCGGCATGGTGCTCAGCGGGCAGTGGGCCGACCGGCGCGGGCCGCTGGGGCCGCTGGCCACGGGGATCTCGATGTTCGCGGCGGGGCTGCTGCTGAGCGGGACCGCCGGGTCGATGTGGCTGTTCATCGCGGGGCGGGCCGTGCAGGGGCTCGGCGGGGGACTGGTCATCGTCGCGCTGTACGTCATCGTCAGCCGGGCCTACCCGGAGCACCTGAGGCCCTCGATCCTCGCGGCGTTCGCGGCGAGCTGGGTGGTGCCCTCGGTGGTCGGGCCCCTGGTGTCCGGCACCGTCACCGAACACCTCGGCTGGCGCTGGGTCTTCGTCGGCATCCCCGTCCTCGTCGTCGCGCCGCTCGTCCTCGCGCTGCCCGCGATACGGCGTACCGCCGCCGGTCCCGTCGACCCGGCCGCGCCCGTCGCGGCCTTCGACCGGCGCCGCATCCGCCTCGCGCTCGGGATCTCGCTGGGCGCCGGGCTGCTCCAGTACGCGGGGCAGGACCTGCGGTGGCTCTCGCTGCTGCCCGCCGCGGCCGGCGCGGCCGTCCTCGTGCCCGCCGTCCTCGGACTGCTGCCCAAGGGCACCTACCGGGCCGCCCGCGGCCTGCCGTCCGTGGTGCTGCTGCGCGGCATCGCGGCCGGGTCGTTCATCGCGGCGGAGTCCTTCGTGCCGCTGATGCTCGTCACCCAGCGCGGACTGAGCCCCACCCTGGCCGGGCTCTCGCTGGCCGTCGGCGGCGGGACCTGGGCGCTCGGGTCCTACGTCCAGTCGCGGCCCCGCATGGAGCCGTACCGGTCGCGGCTCGTGGCCTTCGGGATGGTGCTCGTGGCGGCCGCCATCCTCACCGCGCCGACCGTACTGATCGAGTCCGTGCCCGTGTGGGTCGTGGGGGTCGCGTGGGGCTTCGGCTGCTTCGGCATGGGCATGGTCATCGCCTCGACCAGCGTGCTCCTGCTGCGGCTCTCGCCGCCCGCCGACGCCGGGTCCAACTCGGCCGCCCTGCAGATTTCCGACGGCCTCTCGAACGTCCTGCTGCTGGCCGTGGGCGGCGCCGCGTTCGCCGCGCTCGGCGGCGGCGCGGCCGGGGCGGCGCACGGGGCGGGCGGGGCCGCCGGGTCCCATCCGGGCGCGTTCGTCGCCGTCTTCGTGCCGATGGCGGCGGTCGCCCTGGTGGGGGCGTGGGTGGGGACGCGGCTGAAGGAACGTACCGTCTGAGGCGCGGATGTCCGGCGGGTGTGAGACCCGTCGCACCCGCCTCCGGCGCCGCCCGCCGCTCAGGTGTCCGTCGACGCATCACCGGTAAGGTGGCCCGGTTGTCATACGTGCCGCCGACCTTGCGAACCCGGAGACCGTGACTACCACCAGCGCCGCCGCCAACTCCCACCACCTCTCTCCCGCCTTCCCCGGCCGCGCCCCCTGGGGCACCGCCAACAAGCTGCGTGCCTGGCAGCAGGGGGCGATGGACAGGTACATCCAGGAGCAGCCGCGAGACTTCCTCGCCGTCGCCACCCCCGGCGCCGGCAAGACGACGTTCGCGCTCACGCTCGCGTCCTGGCTGCTGCACCACCACGTCGTCCAGCAGGTCACCGTGGTCGCGCCCACCGAGCACCTGAAGAAGCAGTGGGCCGAGGCCGCCGCCCGTATAGGCATCAAGCTGGACCCCGAGTACAGCGCGGGACCGCTCAGCAAGGAGTACCACGGCGTCGCCGTGACGTACGCGGGCGTCGGCGTGCGGCCCATGCTGCACCGCAACCGCTCCGAGCAGCGCAAGACGCTCGTGATCCTCGACGAGATCCACCACGCGGGCGACAGCAAGTCCTGGGGCGAGGCCTGCCTGGAGGCGTTCGAGCCCGCGACCCGGCGGCTCGCCCTGACCGGTACGCCGTTCCGGTCCGACACGAACCCCATCCCCTTCGTGCAGTACGAGGAGGGGCGGGACGGCATCCGGCGCTCCTCCGCCGACTACACGTACGGCTACGGCAGCGCGCTCGGCGACGGCGTCGTGCGGCCCGTCATCTTCCTCTCGTACTCCGGCAACATGCGCTGGCGCACGAAGGCCGGTGACGAGATCGCCGCGCGGCTCGGCGAGCCGATGACCAAGGACGCCGTCTCGCAGGCCTGGCGCACCGCCCTGGACGCGCGCGGCGAGTGGATGCCGAACGTCCTCAAGGCCGCCGACAAGCGGCTCAGCGAGGTCAGGAAGGCCATCCCCGACGCGGGCGGCCTGGTCATCGCCTCCGACCAGGACTCCGCGCGCGCCTACGCCAAGCTGATCCGCGAGATCACCGGCAGCAAGGCCACCGTCGTCCTCTCCGACGACACCGGCGCCTCCCACCGCATCGACGACTTCGCCGCGAGCACCGACCGGTGGATGGTCGCCGTCCGGATGGTGTCCGAGGGCGTCGACGTGCCGCGCCTCGCCGTCGGCGTGTACGCCACCACCATTTCGACGCCCCTCTTCTTCGCGCAGGCCGTCGGCCGTTTCGTACGGTCCAGGCGGCGCGGCGAGACCGCGTCCGTCTTCCTGCCCACCGTCCCCGACCTCCTCGGCTTCGCCAACGAGATGGAGGTCGAGCGCGACCACGTCCTCGACAAGCCGAAGAAGGAGGGCGAGGAGGACCCCTACGCCGAGTCCGAGGCGGAGATGGACGAGGCCAACAAGCAGGAGGACGAGGACACCGGCGAGCAGGAACAGTTCTCCTTCGAGGCCCTGGAGTCCGAGGCCGTCTTCGACCGCGTCCTCTTCGACGGCGCCGAGTTCGGCATGCAGGCCCACCCGGGCAGCGAGGAGGAGCAGGACTACCTCGGCATCCCCGGGCTCCTCGAACCCGACCAGGTGCAGATGCTGCTCCAGAAGCGGCAGGCCCGGCAGATCGCGCACAGCAAGAAGAAGCCGGACGACGAGGCCGACCTCCTCGAGCTGCCCGCCGAGCGTCGCCCGGTCGTCTCCCACAAGGAACTCCTCGGGCTCAGGAAGCAGCTCAACACGATGGTCGGCGCGTACGTCCACCAGAGCGGGAAGCCGCACGGCGTGATCCACACCGAGCTGCGGCGCACCTGCGGCGGGCCGCCGAGCGCGGAGGCCACGGCCGGACAGCTGCGCCAGCGCATCGAGAAGGTCCAGGAGTGGGCCACCCGCATGAAGTGACCCACCGGCCGGCGGGGCCCGCCCGACGGGTCCCGCAGGTGGGGAGGGGGGTGTTCCGAGTGCGGAGGTCGTGTGCGGAGGTGGTGCGGACGACTTCCCCGGCGCCCGCCGCGTAACGGGGCAATGGGGGGCGCTAGGGGCGTCACGGTGCCCGGATTCTGGACGAAGTCTTCCGCTGAGCGGGACGGCCTCGCTACTGTCCCCGCTACGTACACGCCCCGTGGCAGCGCCGCCGCGGAGCGCAGCCGGTGTTGCCGACCGGCGGCCTCTGACGCGCGTCGCCCACGGGACCGGCGGCGCAACCGCCGCGTCAGGGGACCGCCGACCCTCACCTAAGGAGTGGGCGTCGTGACCGCGGAGACTTCCCAGACGCTCGACCGAGGACTGCGCGTCCTCAAGCTGCTGGCCGACACCGACCACGGCCTGACGGTCACCGAGCTCTCCACCAAGCTCGGCGTGAACCGCACCGTGGTCTACCGCCTGCTCGCCACCCTCGAACAGCACGCCCTCGTCCGCAGGGACCTGGGCGGCCGGGCCCGCGTGGGCCTCGGCGTGCTCCGGCTCGGCCGTCAGGTGCACCCGCTGGTGCGGGAGGCCGCGCTGCCCGCGCTGCGCTCGCTGGCCGAGGACATAGGGGCCACCGCCCACCTGACGCTCGTCGACGGCACGGAGGCCCTCGCGGTCGCCGTGGTCGAGCCCACGTGGACGGACTACCACGTCGCCTACCGCACCGGCTTCCGCCACCCGCTCGACCGGGGCGCCGCGGGCCGCGCC
The DNA here is from genome assembly GCF_055593965.1 of Streptomyces sp. NPDC040622. NCBI lineage: Bacteria > Bacillati > Actinomycetota > Actinomycetes > Kitasatosporales > Streptomycetaceae > Streptomyces > Streptomyces sp. NPDC040622. The sequence continues at coordinate 122,702 of NZ_JBVIXD010000009.1, forward strand.
ATCCTCGCCGCCCGCCAGGGCCTGGTCACCGACCCCGGCTACGCGCTCACCCACGGCGAGCTGGAGGCCGGCGCGAGCGGGGCGGCGGCGCCGCTGGTCGGCGTCACGGGCCTGGAGGGCAGCGTCGGCGTCGTGATGCTGGCGGACGCGGTGCCGGAGCGGGTGGGGCCGCGGGTCGTCGACGCGGCGCGCGAGGTCGCTGACGCGTTGCGCTGAGCCACGGGGCGACCGGGTCCACGGGGCTCGGTCGACCGCCGGCCGCGCCGGGCCCGTCCTCGATCGCCGGACGGGCCTTCCCCCCGTACACGTTAGATTGATCCCGTGTTCTCTCGTCTCACGCGTCCCCAGGCCCTCGCCGTCTGCGCCCTGCCCGTGGTGGCCCTGCTCGCCGTCGCGGGGCTCGCGCCGCTGCCGTTCGCCGTGGCGCAGCCCGGCAGCACGTCCGACGTGCTCGGCAAGCACGAGGGCAAGCCGGTGCTCACGGTCACCGGCGCGCCGACGCGCAAGACCGACGGGGAGCTGCGGATGACGACCATCGTGGCCACGGGGCCGCAGACGGACGTGTACCTCGGCGACGTGATCGACGGCTGGTTCCGTACGGACCGGGCGGTGATGCCGAAGGACTCCGTCTACCCGGTCGGCGACGACGTCGAGGAAGTCGAGAAGCACAACCTCGGCGACATGAAGAAGTCCCAGGACGACGCCACGAAGGCGGCGCTGTCCTATCTGAGGGCGAACGGCGTCGACGACACCGACAAGGTGGACGTCAAGGCCGACCTCGGCAAGATCGGCGGCCCGAGCGCGGGACTGTTCCTCTCGCTCGGCATCATCGACCAGCTGGACGGCGACGGCAGCGGCGGCGACCTCACGGGCGGCCGCACCATCGCGGGCACCGGCACCATCACGGCCGACGGCGAGATCGGCCCCGTCGGCGGTGTGGCCCTGAAGACGCAGGCCGCGCGGCGCGACGGCGCGACCGTCTTCCTGGTCCCCGAGGACGAGTGCTCGGACGCTCAGGCGGAGCTGCCGAAGGGCCTCAGGCTGGTCCCGGTCACGACACTGAAGGGCACGGTCGACTCGCTGCGCGCCCTGGAGAAGGGTACGAAGGTCCCGAGCTGCTGACCAGACGCAGGCCCAACTCGACGAGCGTCCAGCCGAGTTGACTGCGGAGCGGGTGGGTCCGGGGGGTGCGTTCGCGGGTCACGCCCCTTAATTCCTCGGCGCGGGTGTCGTGCAGCATCAGGTGGATGTCGGGGTGCATGGCGGGCCCCTCTCGGGCGCTGTCGGATCTCAGGTGCCGTCGGTCATCGGCCGGGTCGGGAAGACGTGCGAGTGGATGCGCACCTTGGCCGCGTCCGGGGTTCCTTCGTCCGGGGCCAGTGCGCGGTAGCCTTCGATGAGGTCGTGGATCTTGTGGCTCAGCTCGGAGGCGAGTCCGGGCGTCAGGGTCAACGTGAAGTCGCTGGTGTCCGCCGCCTCACTCCACACCGGTGCCCACTCGTGGCGCGTGGCGATCCAGGTGGACACCTCCTGGGAGCGCTGCGTCGCGTATTCGTGCAGAAGGGTGCTGAGCGCGCCCCGGACTTCCGGGTCCTGGTCGCGCAGGAGGTTTTCGTCGGTCATGGTGCCCTGGTGGACCGAGCGCCACCACCGCTCCCGCCCCTTGCCCCGGTCCGGGTCGTCCTCGACGAAGCCGTACTCCGCGAGCTGGCGCAGGTGATAGCTGGTCGCGCCGCTCGACTCGCCGAGGCGGTCCGCCAGTTGGGAGGCGGTCCCGGGGCCGTCGAGGCGGAGCGAGGCGAGCAGCCGCATGCGCAGGGGGTGGGCGAGCCCGCGCAGCGAGCGGGCGTTGAGGTGGTGGACGTTGCGCAGGTGCGGCTCTTCCGTCATGTTCCTCAGAGTAGAGATGCAAAGACTCCGTTGCAACGGTTTCTTTGCAACGGAGCCTTTGGACGGTGCGGCGGCGGCCCGCCGGGTCACTCCTTGACGAAGCCCTCCTGGATCAGCCAGTCCTTCGCCACCTCGTGCGGGTCCTGACCCTCCACGTCCACCTTGGAGTTGAGGTCCCGCGCCACCGTGTTGTCCAGCTTCTTCGTGATGGGGGCGAGGACGTCCGCCATCGCCGGGTGCTTCTCCAGAGCCTTGCTGTTCATCTCCGGAGCGGCGTTGTAGTTCGGGAAGAAGTGCTTGTCGTCCTCCATCGGTGTCAGGTTCATCGCCTTGATGCGGCCGTCGGTGGTGAACACCTCGCCGTAGGTGCACGTGCCCTTGGACGCCTGTGTGTAGATGATCCCGGTGTCCATCTTGGTGATGCTGGACGAGGGGATCTTCATCCCGTACGCCTTCTGCATGCCCGGCAGACCGTCCTCCCGGGACGCGAACTCGCTCTCCACGCACAGCGACACGGCCTTCGGGTCGGACTTGGACAGCTTCGCCACGTCCGAGAGCGTCTTGGTCTTGTACTTCGCGTCGTTCTTCTGGTTGATCGCCAGCGCGTAGGTGTTGTTGAGGGTGGCGGGCGTCAGCCAGGTGATGCCGTTCTTCCGGTCGGCGTCGCGCACGGCCTGCCACTGCTTCTGCGGGTCCGTGATCGGCTTGCTGTTGCCCTGGTACGTGATCCAGGCGGTGCCCGTGTACTCGTACATGGCGTCCGCGTCGCCGCTCTTGACGGCCTCGCGCGCGCCGATCGAGCCCTGGATGCCGGTGCGGTCCAGCACGTCCGCGCCGGCCGCCTCGAAGGCGATGCCCATGATCGCGCCGAGGATCAGCTGCTCGGTGAACTCCTTGGACGTGACGGTGAGATCGGCGCCCTTCAAAGGCAGGCCCTTGCCGATGGAGCCCGGCTTGACGTCGTCCACCATCGGACTGCCGCTGGTGAGCCCGCACCCGGCGACCAGCGCGCCGCCCAGGACGGCGACGAGGGTCGTGCGCAGCGAGATCCTCATGACTCCACCTCCAGACCGCGCGGGCGCAGGGCCAGTTCGGCGAGGCCGGCCAGCCAGTCCACCAGGAGCGCGAGCGCGATCGTCAGGATCGAGCCGAGCATCAGGACGGGCATCCGCTGGTTGGTCATGCCCGTGGTGATCAGGTCGCCCAGGCCGCCGCCACCGCCGAACGTGGCGAGGGTCGCCGTGCCGACGTTGAGGACGAGGGCCGTGCGCACGCCCGCGAGGATCAGCGGTACGGCCAGGGGGAGTTCGACCTTGCCGAGGACGCCGAGCGGTGACATGCCGATGCCGCGCGCCGCCTCCATCAGGGTCGGGTCGTTCGCCTTCAGGCCCGCGATGGTGTTGGAGAGGACCGGCAGCACGGCGTAGATGATGATGCCGATCAGCGCGGCCTTCTCACCGATGCCCAGCCAGATCACCAGGAGCGCGAGGAGGCCGATCGCCGGGGTCGCCTGGCCGATGTTGGCCAGGGCCATCGCGACCGGGGCGCCCTTGCGCAGCCGCTTGCGGGTCAGCAGGATGCCGAGCGGGATGGCGATGATGAGGACGAAGAACGTCGAGATCGCCGTCAGCTCGATGTGCTGGCGCAGCCTCAGCCACACGTTGCCGTTGGCCAGCGCGTTCTTCGAGATCGAGTCGAGGTCTGCCTGCTGGAACCACCACCAGGTCGCCAGCAGGACCACCGCGAGGACGGCGGGCAGGAACGTCAGCCGCTGCCAGGTGATCCGGCGGGGCGCGCGCGCCACGGGCGGCGGCGTCTGCGGGGCCTCCTGCTCGGCCTCGCCCGCGTCGCGGAAGGCGAGCCCCTTGACCTCGTGCTCGCCCTCGGGGCGCGAGGCTTCCTTCGGCGACGGTTTGTGGTCCGGGATCCGGGGCGTGCCCCCGGGAGTGCCTGTCACGCCTTGGCCTCCCCGCCGTCGCCTTCCTGCTCGTAGCGGGTCAACTGCGAGCGCTGCTCCTCCAGTTCGTGCTGGTGCTCCATGGCTTCGAGCCGGTCGGCCTCCAGCATCTCGTGCACGGAGTTCATCAGCGTCTCCATGTCGACGACGCCGGTGTACTCGCCGCGCCGCCCCGTCACCGCGACCCGTCCCGCGTTGTCCGTGAGGACGGCCTCCAGCGCGTCGCGCAGGGTGGCGTCCCGGGTCACCGTGTCGTGGACGAGGGTGCCCGCGCGGGCCAGCGAACCCTTGGCGCGCATCAGGTCGCCGCGCCGCAGCCACTTGTAGGGGCGGCCGCGCTTGTCGAGCAGGAGCAGTTCGTTGGTGGAGCCGCCGCGGAGCTTGTCGAAGATGTCCTGGAGCGGGTCGTCGACCGTCACCGTCGGGATGTCGGCGATCTCCACATCGCGTACGCGGGTGAGGTTGAGGCGCTTGAGGGCCGCGCCCGCGCCCACGAATCCGGAGACGAAGTCGTCCGCGGGGTTGGTGAGGATCGCCTCGGGGGTGTCGAACTGCGCGATGTGCGAGCGCTCCCGCAGCACGGCGATCCGGTCGCCGAGCTTGATGGCCTCGTCGAAGTCGTGCGTGACGAAGACGATCGTCTTGTGCAGCTCGTGCTGGAGCCGGATCAGCTCGTCCTGGAGGTGGTCGCGGGTGATCGGGTCGACCGCGCCGAACGGCTCGTCCATCAGGAGTACGGGCGGGTCGGCGGCCAACGCCCGTGCCACGCCCACGCGTTGCTGCTGTCCGCCGGAGAGCTGGCGGGGGTAGCGGCCGTGGAACTCGGCCGGGTCGAGGCCGACCAGGTCGAGCATCTCCTCGACCCGCGACTTGATCTTCGACTTCCCCCAGCCGACCATTTTCGGCACGAGCGCGATGTTCTGCGCGACGGTCATGTGCGGGAAGAGCCCGGAGGACTGGATCGCGTACCCGACCTTGCGGCGCAGCTTCACCGGGTCGATGTCGGTGACGTCCTCGCCGTTGATGCGGATGCGGCCGCTCGTCGGCTCGATGAGCCGGTTGATCATCTTCAGGGTGGTCGACTTTCCGCAGCCGGAGGGCCCCACGAGGATGACGATCTCGCCCGCCTTGATCTCCATGTTCACGCTGTCCACGGCGGGGTCGCCGCTGCCCGCGTAGCGCTTGGTGAGGTTCTCCAGCTCGATCGTCGCGCCGGAGGTGGTGGTGGCGGCCCGCCCGGCGCCCTCGTCCGTCGTGCTCTCGCTGGCGGTGGTCTCAGACACGGATCCCCCTCGGGATGGTCAGCCGGCCGATCAGGACGTACGCGGCGTCGAAGAGCAGCGCCAGGATGATGATCCCGAGCGTGCCCGCGAGCACCTGGTTGAGCGCGTTCTTGCTGCCGAGCGAGCCGATGCCGCGGAAGATCTCGTTGCCGAGCCCGGGTCCGGACGCGTACGCGGCGATGGCCGCGATGCCCATCAGCATCTGCGTGGAGACCCGGATGCCGGTCAGGATGGGCGGCCAGGCGATCGGCAGCTCCACCCGGAAGAGGCGGGCGGTGCGGGACATCCCGATGCCCTTCGCCGCGTCGACGAGCGTCGGGTCGACACCGCGCAGACCGACGATGGCGTTGCGCACGATCGGGAGCAGCCCGTACAGGGTCAGCGCGATGACGGTCGGCGCGACACCGAGCCCCACGACGGGGATCAGCAGACCGATCATGGCCAGGGACGGGACGGTGAGGATGGTGGAGGTGGCGGTCGTGGCGAGATTGCCCGCCCATTCGCTGCGATAGGTGAAGACGCCGATCAGTACGCCGATGACGGTGGCGACGACCATGCACTGGAAGACGGCGCTCGCGTGCTGGTACGCGTCCGTCAGCAGTTGCTGGTGGCGGTTGCCGAGGTAGTCCCAGAAATTCACTGAAGTGCTCACCTCGCCTTTCCGAAGGTACTCACAAGGTCGGTGACTCAGGGGTCTTCGGACGCCTGCTCCACCAGCGGGATGATCCGCAGCGGAACGGGGTTCTCCATGACGATCGCCGTGGAAGCCCGGACGATGCCATCAAAGCCCACGACCCGGTCGATCACACGTTGGAGATCCGCGTTGGACCGGGCCACGAGGCGGCAGAGCATATCGCCGTGGCCGGTGATGGTATGCAGTTCCAGCACCTCGGCGACGGTCGCCAAATGCGCGCGTACGTCCGCCCCCTGGCCCTGTTTGATCTCCAGGGTCGCGAAGGCCGTGACGGGGTAGCCGAGCGCCGCCGGATCGACCTCGGGGCCGAAGCCGCGGATGACTCCATTGGACTGAAGCCGGTCCATCCGCGCCTGCACCGTGCCGCGCGCGACGCCGAGCCTGCGGGAGGCCTCCAGGACCCCGATGCGCGGCTCGCGCGCCAGCAGCACGATGAGCCGGCCGTCCAGATGATCGATCGACATGACGCCTCCGTGATGGTCATGATGTACAGATAGCCTGCCCATACTGGCCAGCGACTGTTCAGATTGACCACTGAAAACGCGAACTATTGCGCACCTTGTGGTTCGGCGGGAGCCTCAAGGCATGACTGAGACCACCACCCACACCACCCCCGAAACCGCGCGCGAGGCCGACCCCTTCCCGGTCAAGGGAATGGACGCGGTCGTCTTCGCCGTGGGGAACGCCAAGCAGGCGGCGCACTACTACTCCACGGCGTTCGGCATGAAGCTGGTCGCCTACTCCGGACCGGAGAACGGCAGCCGCGAGACCGCGAGTTACGTGCTCACGAACGGCGGTGCGCGCTTCGTCTTCACCTCCGTCATCAAGCCCTCCACGGACTGGGGTCACTTCCTCTCCTCCCACGTCGCCGAGCACGGCGACGGCGTCGTCGACCTCGCCATCGAGGTCCCGGACGCGCGCGCCGCCTACGCCTACGCCGTCGAGCACGGTGCCCGCGGCATCACCGAGCCGTACGAGGTCAAGGACGAGAACGGCAAGGTGGTCCTCGCCGCCATCGCCACGTACGGCAAGACCCGCCACACCCTGGTGGAGCGCACCGACTACGACGGGCCGTATCTGCCCGGTTTCGGCGTCGCGAACCCGATCGTCGAGCCGCCCGCCAAGCGCACGTTCCAGGCGATCGACCACTGCGTCGGCAATGTCGAGCTCGGCAAGATGAACGAGTGGGTCGGCTTCTACAACAAGGTCATGGGCTTCACGAACATGAAGGAGTTCGTGGGCGACGACATCGCGACCGAGTACAGCGCGCTGATGTCGAAGGTGGTCGCGGACGGCACCCTCAAGGTGAAGTTCCCCATCAACGAGCCCGCCATCGCCAAGAAGAAGTCGCAGATCGACGAGTACCTGGAGTTCTACGGCGGCGCCGGCGTCCAGCACATCGCGCTCGCCACGAACGACATCGTCGAGTCCGTGCGCACGATGCGCGCCGCGGGCGTCCAGTTCCTCGACACCCCGGACTCGTACTACGACACCCTCGGCGAGTGGGCCGGTGAGACCCGCGTGCCCGTCGAGACCCTGCGCGAGCTGAAGATCCTCGTCGACCGCGACGAGGACGGCTACCTGCTGCAGATCTTCACCAAGCCGGTCCAGGACCGCCCGACGGTCTTCTTCGAGATGATCGAGCGGCACGGATCGATGGGCTTCGGCAAGGGCAACTTCAAGGCGTTGTTCGAGGCGATCGAGCGGGAGCAGGAGAAGCGGGGCAACCTCTGAGCACCTCCTCCCATCGCCGGACAGGTCCCGCCTGTCCGGCGATTTCGCGTTCCCGGCGGGCTAGTGTGCCGTCATGGCCAGGATGAATGACGTCGGTGGCATGCAGGGGTTCGGGGCGCTCGACACCAGCGACGACACCGAGCCCTTCCACGCCGACTGGGAAGCGCGGGTCTTCGCGCTCAACAGCGCGCTGGTGCGCGAAGGCGTGTACAACCTGGACGAGTTCCGGGACGCCATCGAGACCATGCCGCCCGCGGAGTACCTGGCTGCCTCGTACTACGAGCGCTGGTTCCACGCGATCCGCACGCTCCTCGAACGCAAGGGCGTGCTCGAACCCGGCGCTCTCGACGCTGACGGTGACCTCCGTGAGTGACCGCTTCGGACCCGGCGCCCCCGTGCGGACCGTCCACCACGACCCGCCCCACCACACCCGCCTGCCGCGCTACGCCCGCGGCAAGCACGGCGTGGTCGTCGAGCCCGAGGGCCGCCATCCGCTGGCCGACGTCCGCTCGCAGGGCCGCGCCGACGCGCCCGTCGAGCAGGTCTACGCGGTGCGGTTCGCGGCGCGGGAGCTGTGGGGCGAGGGCGACCACGACGTCGTGCTCGACCTGTGGGAAAGCTATCTGGAGGACGACACCCCATGAGCGGTACGCACACGGACGCGGAGATCTCCCGCCGAGTCAGGCGCCTGGAGACCCTGTTGGAGGAGCGCGGCATCGTCGTCGGCGCCGCCCTCGACGAGATGCTGGACGCCTTCCTCGCCGGCGCGACCCCGCTGAACGGCGCGCGGGTCGTCGCGCGCGCCTGGACCGACCCGGCGTACAAGGAGCGGCTGCTCGCCGACGGCACGACGGCCGTGACCGAACTCGGCTACTCCGCCGGGGGAGTCCAGCCCCAACGCCTTCGCGTCGTCGAGAACACGCCCGAGGCGCACCACGTCGTCGTGTGCACCCTCTGCTCCTGCTACCCGGTGCGGCTGCTCGGCCCCTCGCCCAGCTGGTACAAGAGCGAGGCCTACCGTTCGCGCGTGGTCCGCGAACCCCGCGCCGTCCTCGCGGAGTTCGGCCTGCACCTGCCGTCCGCCACCCGCATCACGGTCTGGGACTCCAGCGCGGAGACCCGCTACCTGGTCCTGCCGCGCCGCCCCGCGGACACCGGCTCCCTGGACGAGGAGGAGCTGGCGGCCCGGGTGACGCGGAACGGGCTCATCGGTACGGCGGCCCTCTAGAGGACGGCGGCGGCGACCGGCGTTACGCGGAGTCGGTGCGCCACGCGTGGTCGGGCAGGAAGCGCACGTCGTACTCCTTGGGCACGGTCCCGAACTTGTCCGGCTCGGGTGTCAACGGCCGGTGCGGCAGGCCGTGTCGGTCCGTGGGGGCGCCGAGGTTCTCGAAGAAGCGCTCGAACGTGCCGCCGGGGCCCGCCGCGACGCCGACGACCTGGCTGTGGTGGCGCTCCATGCGGTAGGCGTGCCGGCAGTTCTTGGGCACGAAGCCGAAGTCGCCGGGGGTGAGCAGCTTCTCCTGCTGCACACCCTGCGTGTCCTCGACGAACAGCCGGACCGCGCCCTGGGTGACGTAGAAGACCTCGTGGGTGTCGGCGTGCACGTGGGCCGGTATGAGATCGCCCTTGGGGCCCTCGACGGTGAAGAAGTTGAAGGTGTTCTCGGTCTGCTCGCCGCCCGCGTAGACGGTGATCAGGTCGCCGAAGAGGTGCGCGCGGTCCCCCTCGCCCTTCTCGATGAAGTAGGGCTTGCCCGGCTCCGGGGGAATGCGGGAGGCCCGGCGGTAGCGGGTGGCGTACTCGATGGTCATGGCGCTCCTGGGGGTGGAGGGGGTGAGGGGTGCCCGTGCGGCTGTGCCGGGCGCCATCGTGTCAGGTACCCTGACATTAATGACGACGAACCCCGGACACCGCAACCTCCCCCAGCTCCTCGGCGAGGCCAGGCGCTGGTTCGAGGAAGGACTGCTCGCCGCGATGGCGGCCTCCGGCGCCACCCCCGTATCGCCCACCCAGGTACAGCTCTTCGCCGTCCTCGACCAGGACGGCACCACCGTCTCCGAGCTGGCGCGCCGCATGGGCGTCACCCGGCAGACCGCCCACCAGGCCGTGCACGGACTCGTCGGCGCCGGACTCCTGGCGCAGGTGCCCGACCCCGGCTCCGCCCGGCAGCGGCTGATCCGGCGCACCCCCGAGGGCGAGCGCGCGCACCGCGAGGCCACGGCGGTCCTGGCCCGCCTCGAGGAACGGCTCGCCGAGCGCATCGGGCGGGACGCGGTCGACGCCCTGTGGACGGCCCTGGACGCGCCGTGGGGGCCGCCGCCCGCCCCTCAGGTGCCCGGGGACGTCCGCGTGGAGGTCGAGGACTGACCGCTCGGCGCCGAGGGAGTCGTCTGCCCGGGTGCCGCCTGCCGGGACTGGCGCTGTGACGGGGGCTGCGACGGGGCCTGGCCGCCCGTCGACTGCCGGTGCTGCTGCTGTGTCCCCTGCCCCCGCGGCGCCGCCTGCGGGCCCTGCGGCACCGGACGCGGCGCGTACATCTGCTCGGGCCCGCCCTCCGGCGGCTCACCCAGCGCCTCCAGCGCCTCCTTCGCCGCGGGCACGCCCAGCGGCGAGAAGTACGGGTTGATGCGCAGCGCCTCGCCCAGGTGGCGGCGCGCGGCACCGTAGTAGCCCAACTCCCGCTCGATCTGCCCCCGGTGGAAGGCGACGAGGGCGCTGCGCGGGCCCTTGTCCATCGCCTTGGTGACGAGCTTCAGGCCCGCCTCGCCGTCGCCGGAACGGTGCAGGGCCCAGCCCAGCGCGTCCGCGTTCGCCGGGCTGCCGTGCCGCTCGTACTCGGCCGTGAGCCGCTCCACCGCCGCGTCCGCGTCACCGTGGTCCGCCTCGAAGAGCCCGAGGACCCGCTCGTTGTTGACGCCGTCCGCGCCCTCCTGCTTCACCCTGGCCCGCAGTACGTCGTACTGCGCGCGGGCCGCCGGGGTCAGCTTCAGCGACTCGTACAACTCGCCCAGTTCCAGCGCGTATTCGGGCAGCGGATGCCGGGTCAGCGCCGAACGGTAGGCGCTCAGCGCCTCCGAGGAGCGGCCCAGCGCGGCCAGCGCGCGGCCGCGGCCCGCGAGCGCCGGATGGTGGTCCGCGTCGGCGGCGAACGCCGCGTCGTAGTAGCGCAGCGCCTGCGCCGGCTCGCCCCGCTCCCACGCGAGCTCCCCGACCCGGTACAGGCCCGCCGCCTTCTCCGCCGGGGCCTCGGCCAGTGCCGCCGCGTCGGTCAGCGCCGCGTTCGCGTCCTCGCGCCAGCCCCGGTCACGGTAGACCTGCCCCGCCCGTGACATCACCGCCGTGCCCGACCCCAGCTCCTGCAAGGACTCCAGGGCCCGGCCGACGCCCTTCGCGTCGCCGAGACCGCTGTACGCGTCGATCAGCGCAGGGTAGGCCGCCCACCGCTTCGGCGCCTGCTTCGCCGCGAGCTCGCCCCACTTGCGGGCGGCGCGGAAGTCGTGCCGGGCGTTGGCGAGCGCGGCGAGCCCCGTCAGGGCCTCCGCGTTGCCCTGCGGCTTCGCCTTGAGGGAGGTGCGCAGCGCGCTCTCGGCCTTCGGATAGTTGGCGAAGTCGGTGGTCCGCGTGCCCCGCGCCACGTACGCCGAGCCGAGCACCGCCCAGGACTGGTCGTCGCCGGGGTGCGCCCGCAGATGCGCCTCGCGCTCCCCGATGAGCGCCGCGAGGTCCGGCAGCGCGGCCGGCACGCCCGCCCCCACCGCCGCCATCGCCCGCCCCGCGGGGCCGAGGGCGGGCGGCGCCGCGTCCCCGGCGTCCCGGGGCAGCAGCACGAGCACGCCGCCGAGCGCCACGCTCCCCGCGACGGAGCCGATCAGCACACGCTTCACCGAAGGCTTCATGACGTCACTGTGCGTCAATACGAAGAGCACATCACGGTCCGCGAAGGGCGTCGCACACGGGTTCACACCGATGGCCCCGGGTGCGAGGCTGTGATCATGAGCCGCACCCTCATCGAACTCCTCCAGGAGGGCCTCCCGGCCGAGGCGGTCCTCACCGACCCGGACGTCACGTCCTCCTATTCCCACGACATGGCGAGCTTCTGCGAGGCGGGCCTGCCGGCCGCGGTGGTCCTGCCGCGCACCGTCGAGCAGGTCCAGCACGTCATGCGCACCGCCACCGAGCTGCGCGTCCCCGTCGTCCCGCAGGGCGCCCGCACCGGCCTGTCCGGCGCCGCCAACGCCAGCGAGGGCTGCATCGTCCTGTCCCTCGTCAAGATGGACCGCATCCTGGAGATCAGCCCCGTCGACCGCATCGCGGTCGTCGAACCGGGCGTCGTCAACGCCACGCTGTCGCGCGCGGTCAACGCCCACGGCCTGTACTACCCGCCGGACCCCTCCAGCTGGGAGACGTGCACCATCGGCGGGAACATCGGCACCGCCTCCGGCGGTCTGTGCTGCGTGAAGTACGGGGTGACGGCGGAGTACGTCCTCGGGCTCGACGTCGTCCTCGCCGACGGGCGGCTCATGAGCACCGGCCGGCGCACCGCCAAGGGCGTCGCCGGGTACGACCTGACGCGGCTCTTCGTCGGCTCCGAGGGCAGCCTCGGCATCGTCGTCCGCGCGATCCTCGCCCTCAAGCCCGAGCCGCCCCAGCAGCTCGTCCTGGCCGCCGAGTTCGCCTCGACCAAGGCCGCGTGCGACGCCGTCTGCCGGATCATGGAGGGCGGCCACGTCCCCTCGCTCCTCGAACTGATGGACCGTACGACGGTCAAGGCCGTCAACGACCTGGCCCAGATGGGCCTGCCCGAGACCACCGAGGCGCTGCTGCTCGCCGCCTTCGACACCGCGGACCCGGTCTCCGACCTCGCCGCCGTCGGCGCGCTCTGCGAGGCCGCGGGCGCCACCCAGGTCGTCCCCGCCGAGGACGCCGCCGAGTCCGAACTCCTGCTGCAGGCACGTCGGCTGTCGCTCACCGCGCTCGAGGCCGTCAAGGGCACCACGATGATCGACGACGTGTGCGTGCCCCGCACGAGGCTCGCGGACATGCTCGACGGCGTCGAGCGCATCGGCGAGAAGTACGGCCTGACCATCGGGGTCTGCGCGCACGCGGGCGACGGGAACACCCATCCCACCGTCTGCTTCGACGCGGCGGACCCCGACGAGAGCAGGCGCGCCCGCGAGTCCTTCGACGAGATCATGGCCCTGGGCCTCGAACTCGGCGGCACCATAACCGGCGAGCACGGCGTCGGCGTCCTGAAGAAGGAGTGGCTGGCGCGCGAGATCGGCCCGGTGGGAGTGGAGATGCAGCAGGCCGTCAAGGCGGCCTTCGACCCCCACTCACTCCTCAACCCGGGCAAACTGTTCTGAGATCCGGGTGAACCGGTCCGGCAGGTCTCCGCGATCGCCCCCGTGGCGGCGGAGTTCACTCACCGTCCTTGGACTCGTCCGAGGGCCACGGGTCGCTCAGCCACAGCTCGTCCGCACGGCCACGGCCCGGAGTGGGCGCGAGCAGCTCGGCGAGGCCGTCGTCGATGCCGAGCTGCTCGGACTCAGAGCCCGGAGGGACCACCCGCAGCGTCCGCTCCAGCCAGGCGGACACGGCCGCGGCCGGCGCCTCCAGGAGCGCGTCGCCGTCCGGCGAGCTGAGCGCCATCAGGACGACGCTGCGGCCGTCCACCTTCGTCGGCCAGACCCGCACGTCGCCGTGGCCGCACGGCCTGAACACCCCTTCCACCAGGAGCTCGCGGGCGAACGTCCAGTTCACCGGGTGCTCGGAGCCGATGTGGAAGGCGATGTGGACGGCGTAGGGGTCGTCGGTGCGGTAGGTGAGGCGGGCCGGGACGGGGATGGCCCGTTCCGGCGAGAGGACCAGTTTGAGTTCCAGTTCGCGTTCCACCACGGAGTGCATGTCGATGCCCTTCCTTCTCCTTGTAACTTACGTAGGGGCCCTGGGAGCGGACCCGTACGAGTGGAGAGCGCGAGATCGTCCGGGCATTACGCGGGTTCCGGAAAATTTCTTCGGACGACTTCCCCGACGTGCCCCTCGGGAGGCGTGGGGGGACGCGGGGGATGTGTGGGGAGCGTGCCCGGAAAGTGGTCCGTACGCCGGGACCCGCCCGGTGACACACGGAGGTCTGATAGATGTGGAGCCCATAAAAGACCCCCGAGCAGATACGGGACGACGGACATGAGCGCCCCAACTCCGGCCCCAGGCGACGACCGGCCGCGCGAAGGCTACTACCCCGACCCGTCCATTCCCGGATATGTCCGGTACTGGAACGGTGCCGCCTGGGTCCCCGGTACGAGCCGTCCCGCGCCGTCCGACGGCGAGCCGCTGCCGGCCCCGCCCGGCGCGCACCCCGGCGCCGAAGCGGGCTCCGCGGCGCCGCCCGCCGTGGAGGAGACGGGCCCGCACTTCTTCGACGAGGAGCCGCAGCAGGGGCAGTCGGGGCAGCAGGGACAGCCGGGGACGCAGGGCGCGCCGGACCAGCACGGCGCGCGTCCCGAACCCGCGTCCGCCTGGCAGGCCGACGCGGGCCGCCAGGCCGGACTCGGCGGCGAGCAGGACCACCGGGTCTCCTGGGGCGGTCCCGGACAGGCCGACCCGCGCGTGCCGAGCGAGGCCGCGCCCCGCGCGCAGGCCGACGACGACCCCGCGGCCGCGCAGGCCCCGAAGGCGCCCGAGCCCGCCGCGCCGCCGCACGACGCGAGCAACCCCGGCACCGTCGCGATCCGCGCCATAAGGCCGGGCGCGGCCCAGCCGACCACGGGCGAGGGCACAGTGACGTTCCGTCGGCCGAGCGGGCCGGTGCGGCCCGCGGCAGAGAAGCCCGGCGGACAGGCCACCCCCGCCGCGTCGCCCGGCACGGACGGCACCATGTCGATCCGCGCCGTGCGCCCCACGGCAGGGCAGCGGGGCGGCCGGACGGCCGCCGCCCAGGCCTCCGTACCGCAGCAGGGGACCGCCCCTCGGCAGAACCAGAACCACCCGAACCAGCAGAACCCGAATCAGCAGAACCAGCAGAACCAGCAGAACCCGAACCAGCAGCCGCAGCCGTCCCAGCCCCAGCCCCAGCAGGGCATCGTGCCGCAGCAGGGCGGTGTGTCCACGCCGGTCACCTCCGGGCCCGGCGGCGGCTCGCCCTCCTGGGCCCAGCAGGTGCACCAGCTCGCGCAGTCCCCGGCCGCACAGTCCCCGGCAGCGCAGGCCCCCGCCCCGCAGGGCGAGGGGCAGCCCGTGGTGCCGTGGAAGCCGGTCGCCGAGGACCCGTTCCTCGGCCTCGCGCAGGCCCAGGCCGCGGCCAGGCCCGCCGGACTCGGCAGGCGTCTGGTGGCCCGGCTCGTCGACACCGTCGTCCTGGCCGCCGTCACCGGCGCCGCCGCGCTGCCGCTCGGCACCAAGGCCGCCGACCACGTCGACAGCAAGATCGACGCGGCGAAGCTCTCCGGCGAGAAGACCACGGTCTGGCTGCTCGACGGCACCACCGCGGGCTACCTGGGCCTCGTCCTCGCCGTCCTGCTGCTCTTCGGCGTCCTCTACGAGGCGCTGCCCACCGCCAAGTGGGGCCGCACCCTGGGCAAGAAGGTGTGCGGCATCGAGGTGCGGGACATCGAGGAGCACGAGGCCCCGTCGTTCGGGGCGGCGCTCAGGCGCTGGCTGGTGTACAGCGTGCCGGGCCTGCTGGTGATCGGCGTCGTCGGCGTGCTGTGGTGCGTCTTCGACCGGCCGTGGCGCCAGTGCTGGCACGACAAGGCGGCGGGCACCTTCGTCGCGGGATGACGGCCGGGTAACCCGGTCGGCCGCTCGCCGGATGCGGAGCCGGGACCGTCGCGGTCGACTCGGGCCATGAGCACCGAACCGCCGCAATATCCCTCGCCGGACGACGACCCGTTCAAGAAGCAGCCGCCGCAGCAGCCCCCGCAGGGCGGCGGCTCCCCGTACGACACCCCGCCCCCGGGCGGCGGCTCGCCCTACGGGGCCCCGCCGCCGGGCTCGGGCCCCCCGCCGCCGGGAGCCGGTGAAGGCCCGCCCTACGGCGCCCCGCCCCCGCCCTACGGCGGCGACCCGTACGGCGGTGGACCCGGTGGCCACGGCGGGCAGGACCCGCTCGCCGGGATGCCTCCGCTCGCCGAGAGCGGCAAGCGCGTGCTGGCCCGGATCATCGACATGATTCTGGTGGGCATCGTCGTGGGTCTGCTGTCGTGGGCGGTCGGCACGTCCGAGTACGACATCGACCCGGACAAGGTGAACACCGGCAAGTCGTTCGGCCAGTCACTGCTGGCCGCCGTGCTCTACATCGGGTACGACACCTTCATGATCTCCAAGACCGGGCAGACGCTCGGCAAGAAGTGGCTCGGGCTGCGGGTGGCGAACCTCAACGACGGTGCCACCCCGAGCATGCAGACCGCGCTGGCCCGCGCGGCCGTCCTGTGGCTGCCGTTCGCCTTCTGCTGCGCCTGCATCTGGACGGCGATCTGCGGAGGCTGGAGCTTCTTCGACAAGCCCTACAAACAGGGCCTGCACGACAAGGCGGCCAAAACGGTGGTGGTCAGCGCCTGAGAGGGGCGCGGGCAGTGAGCGCGACAGGTGGCGCCCGACGCGGCGGCGGCACCCCTCAACCGGCGGGCCCGTGACTCACGGGCCCGCCGGTTCGCGTACGGAGTCGGCGAGCACGGAGCGCCGGTCTTGCGCGCGCCCGTCGGCGGAGGATGCGGCGGAGGGGGCCGCGGGCACGGAGCGCGCGGCGGGCGCCGCAGGCTGTTTGGGCAGCGGGACCGTCATGGCGACCAGTAGACCGAGGCCGAGCGCGGCCAGGGTTATCACCGCGATGCCGACTCCCGAACTGGTCTGGGAGAGGAGCAGCATCGCGAGGGTCGAGAAGACGACGGTGACCGAACCGTAGGTGATCTGTGCGGTGGTCGGACGTGGCATGGGCTGCGGCATGACGTGATCCGTCCTCGGCGGTGATCCCCCCATGTCTTTTGGCCATGGGGGCGGATGCGGATGTATGAGGAGCTGTATACGAATCAAAGGGGGCCCGACGGCGGCGACTTGAGATGTGCCGCCTCGCGCTGTGGCGCACCGTCGATTGACTCTATTCCGCTGCATGCCCGACGGGAACGGGCGGTAAGCGTGACCTAACCCACGGTGCCGGAGCACAGGGGGCGCACGGGTTCATGGCGTCCAGCAAGTGGACGGCGGGGCGCACCGGTTGGCCGTCCCGTGAAGGAGTGCCCCGCGTCCGGATAGCGGTGCCGCGCGTCTGCATAGTGCACTTGGCCTGTGCAAGTCAAGGTCTGTCTTTTCTCCCGTACTTCCGGTCGAATGTCGTCACTTGTGACGCGTACATCGCGCGCGGACCTCCTCCGACCGGGAATTCGGTCCGCCAATTCTCGCGCGGGCGCGGGGGAGGAAAGCATCAAGTGACAGTCAGAACACGGACGTTCAGAGCCACCGCGGTGGCCGTGGCGATGGCCGCGGCCGCCGCGACGTTCTCCGCGGCGACGGCTTCGGCCGAGGACAGTGCCCCGGGGGCGCCGGCCGTCGACCGGCAGGACCCGTCCAGGGTCAAGGCGCAGGTCGACCACGACCTGGACGGCCCGTTCAGCAAGCAGCAGGCGCAGCAGCGCAAGGCCGCCCTGCAGCAGGTCGTCAAGGGTGACGCCAAGGTCCAGCGCAAGGGCGGCTCGCAGGTCGTCAAGCTCGACGACAAGAAGTACGTCGAGCTGGGCCGGGAGAAGACCGACAAGATCTTCACGATCCTGGTGGAGTTCGGGAACAAGGTCGACGACACGACCATGTACGACCCGGACGGCCCCGAGGGCCCGGAGCAGCCGGTCAAGAAGTACGGCGGCAAGCCGGGACCGCAGCACAACAAGATAGCCAAGCCGGACCGTGCGAAGGACAACAGCACGGCCTGGCAGAAGGACTACAACAAGAAGCACTTCCAGGACCTGTACTTCGGGAAGGGCAAGGACTCCCGGGGCAAGACCAAGGAGTCCCTGAAGACCTACTACGAGAAGACGTCGTCCGGCCGCTACTCGGTCGACGGTGAGGTCTCCGACTGGGTCAAGGTCGACTACAACGAGGCCCGTTACGGCTCGAACTACTGCGGCGACACCAACTGCCCGAACGTCTGGGACGCGGTCAAGGACGGCGTGACCGCCTGGACCAAGGACCAGAAGGCCCAGGGCCGCACGGACGCGCAGATCAAGGCGGACCTGGCCAAGTACGACCTCTGGGACCGCTACGACTTCGACGGCGACGGCGACTTCAACGAGCCCGACGGCTACATCGACCACTTCCAGCTCGTGCACGCGGGCGAGGACGAGTCGGCCGGCGGCGGCGCCGAGGGCGAGAACGCCCTGTGGGCGCACCGCTGGTACGCCTACGGCAACGACGCGGGCAAGACGGGCCCCGGCGACAACAAGGCCGGCGGCACCCAGATCGGCGACTCGGGCATCTGGGTCGGCGACTACACGATGCAGCCGGAGAACGGCGGCCTCGGCGTCTTCGCCCACGAGTACGGCCACGACCTCGGTCTGCCCGACCTGTACGACACCTCGGGCAAGGGCGAGAACTCGGTCGGCTTCTGGTCGCTGATGTCGGCCGGTTCCTGGCTCGGCACCGGCAAGGACTCCATCGGTGACCTGCCGGGCGACATGACCGCGTGGGACAAGTTCCAGCTGGGCTGGCTCGACTACGCCAAGGCCAAGGCCGCGACGACGTCCGAGCACAAGCTGGGCGTCTCGGAGTACAACACCCGCCACCGCCAGGCGCTCGTCGTCGACCTGCCCAAGAAGGCCGTCACCACCACCGTCGTGAAGCCCGCCGAGGGCTCCAAGCAGTGGTGGAGCGACCAGGGCGACGACCTCAAGAACACCCTGACGCGCTCCGTCGACCTGACCGGCAAGGCCAAGGCCGATCTGTCGCTGCAGGGTTGGTGGGACATCGAGGCCAACTACGACTACCTCTACACCGAGGTCTCGACGGACAACGGCGCCAACTGGACGCCGGTGGACGGCACCGCGGACGGCAAGCCGATCACCCGTGACGCCGGCGACAAGCCCGCGTTGACCGGTGCCTCGGGCGCCTACAAGAAGCTCGTCTTCCCGCTGGACGCCTACGCCGGCAAGAAGATCGACGTCCGCTTCCGCTACTCCACCGACGGCGGCGCGGGCGGCAAGGGCTTCGCGGCCGACGCCCTCGCGATCACCGCGGACGGCGCCAAGGTCTTCGAGGACGGCGCCGAGGGCGACGACAACGGCTGGACGGCGAAGGGCTTTTCGCGCATCGGCGAGTCCTTCACCAAGAAGTACGACCAGTACTACCTCGCCGAGAACCGCCAGTACGTGTCCTACGACAAGACCCTCAAGGTCGGCCCGTACAACTTCGGTTCGAAGGCGCGTCCCGACTGGGTCGAGCACTACCCGTACCAGACCGGCCTGATGGTCTGGCAGTGGGACACCTCGCAGAAGGACAACAACACCAGCGCGCACCCCGGCCAGGGTCTGATCCTTCCGGTCGACGCCCACGCCAAGCCGCTCAAGTGGAAGGACGGCACGGTTCTGCGCAACAAGATCCAGCCGTTCGACGCGCCCTTCAGCACGTTCGCGACGGACAAGCTGACGCTCCACAACCAGGACGTCGCACTGAAGGTGAAGTCCCAGAAGGGCGTCCCGGTCTTCGACGACCACAAGGGCACCTACTGGTACAAGGAGAACCCCACCGGAAGTGTGAAGGTCACTGACACCAACACTCAGATCAAGATCATCAAGCAGCCGAAGGATGGCTCGACGATCACGGTCCAGGTGGGCCCCTCCAAGAAGTAATTAGCGTTTTCGCAGGTCAAGCCATGATCGGCCGTCGCCCTCTAGCGGGCGGCGGCCGATCGTGTTTAGGTGCGTGCTGTGGATTTCTTATTGACGCGGGGTCCGGCCAGGGACCCCGTGCGACGTCTCACGGGGGTGTGACCCAGCATGTCCGCAGGAGGTTTCAGCAAGCTGCCGAACGGCAGCGTGGTGGTGGCGTTGACCCTGCCGAGCCCGTCGCCGGGCGGCGGCACGGTACGGATGATCGTGCACGCCGTGAACCGCGCGAGGGCCCTGACACGGCTGCGGAACCTCGGCCTGCGGGCGGTCTACCTCCGCGGCAACGCCGAGCCCCCCACCCCGGACGAGATCACGGCCGTCCTGCACCACCCGGACGGCCTCATATGGCGCGCGGCACCGGACGACGCACGGGAGCTGTGGCACCCGATCAGAGCCCTGAAGAGACAGAGCTCCCGCCCTGTGGGAGTCCCCCCTGCCCGTTGAGAGCCCGGGGGAGTTCGAGGAGCGGGTCCGGGGCGGAGCCCCGCGTCAGACGACCGGCTTGCCGGTGAGCTCGACGCCCGCCTCACGCATCGCGGCCACCGCCGCCTCCGTGCTCGCCTGCGAGACCCCCGCCGTCAGATCCAGCAGCACCGTCGTCCGGAACCCCTCCCGTGCCGCGTCCACCGCCGTGGCCCGCACGCAGTGGTCCGTCGCGATGCCGACCACGTCGACCTCGGTGATCTCCCGCTCCCGCAGCCACCGCGCCAGCGGGACCCCGTTCTCGTCGGCGCCCTCGAAGCCGCTGTACGCCGCCGAGTACGCCCCCTTGTCGAAGACCGTGTCGATCGCGCCGGAGGCGACCGCGGGCGCGAAGTTCGGGTGGAAGCCGATGCCCTCCGTGCCGGCGACGCAGTGCGGCGGCCAGGAGTCGACGTAGTCGGGGTGGTCGGAGAAGTGGGCGCCCGGGTCGATGTGGTGGTCGCGGGTGGCCACCACGTGGCGGTAGCCCGCCGGGGCCTGGCCGATGAGCTCGGTGATGGCGGCGGCCACGTCCGCCCCGCCGGCGACCGCGAGGCTGCCGCCTTCGCAGAAGTCGTTCTGCACGTCTACGACGATGAGGGCGCGGCGCATGGCGGGTGTCCTTCGGCTCGGCAGTGCGGGGGACCGGTGGGGGCCGGCGGGGACTCGGCCGGATGAACCGAGCGTAGAGACTTCACGAACGTCGCGGGAGAGGGCCCCCGGATCGCCGGCGTGGCCGCGGGGCGGCCCGGGACCGCGGCCCCACCGCCCCGCCCCGCGAGGTCAGGCGTACTCGGTGGGGATGACCGCCTCGCCCCGCGACAGCTGGGTCGCCGAGAGGGGCAGCCCGGCGCGCGCGGCGGCGTGCCGGTCGCGGACCGCGTCCAGCGGCTCGCGGGCCACCACCTCGCCGCCCTTGACCAGCTCGACCAGGAGCTGCCGGTCGGCCAGCGCGGCCGGTACCGGTCCGGTGCCGACGACCTCGGCCTCGGCGACGCCGTATTCGTCGGTCCTGCGCGCGGCCCACTTGCGACCGCCGAGCGAGGACTTCGCGCCGAGTGACTTCTTCGCGACGGGCTCCAGCGGCGCCTTCGGGTCCGCGGAGTGGGCGCGGGCCACCAGCTTGTAGACCATGGAGCAGGTGGGGTGCCCGGAGCCGGTGACGAGCTGCGTGCCCACCCCGTACGCGTCCACGGGTGCCGCCGCGAGCGAGGCGATGGCGTACTCGTCGAGGTCGGAGGTCACGACGATCTTCGTCTCGGTCGCGCCGAGCTCGTCCAGCTGCTGGCGCACCCGGTGCGCGACGAGCAGCAGGTCGCCGGAGTCGATGCGGACGGCGCCGAGCTCGGGCCCCGCGACCTCGACGGCGGTGCGGACCGCCTCGGTCACGTCGTAGGTGTCCACCAGCAGTGTGGTGCCCCGGCCGAGCGAGTCGACCTGGGCGCGGAAGGCGTCGCGCTCGCTGTCGTGCAGGAGCGTGAAGGCGTGGGCGCTGGTGCCGACGGTCGGGATGCCGTAGCGGAAGCCGGCGGCGAGGTCCGACGTGGTCGCGAAGCCGCCGACGTAGGCGGCGCGGGAGGCGGCCACGGCGGCCAGCTCGTGGGTGCGGCGGGCGCCCATCTCGATCAGCGGGCGCTCGCCGGCGGCCGAGGACATGCGGGAGGCGGCGGCCGCGATGGCCGAGTCGTGGTTGAGGATGGAGAGGATGACGGTCTCCAGGAGCACGCACTCCGCGAAGGAGCCCTCGACCCGCAGGATCGGCGAGCCGGGGAAGTAGACCTCGCCCTCGGGGTAGCCCCAGATATCGCCGTCGAAGCGGTAGCCGGCCAGCCACTCCAGGGTCGCCTCGTCGACGATGGCCTGTTCGCGCAGGAAGCCGAGGACGTCGGCGTCGAAGCGGAAGTTCTCCACGGCGTCCAGGACCCGGCCCGTTCCGGCCACCACGCCGTAGCGCCGTCCCTCGGGCAGTCTGCGGGTGAAGACCTCGAAGACCGAACGCCGGTCGCCGGTGCCCGCCCGCAGCGCGGCCTGCAGCATCGTCAGCTCGTACTGGTCGGTGAAGAGCGCTGTCGAGGGAACATCCACCGGCAGGCCAAGGTCCGCTGTGTTCATACGAGGGATGCTACCCCCAATCTCGTCACTCTGACGATTTCACGGGGCGCGCGGGAGGCCATTTGTGCGAGCGCCCCTCCGGGGTGGCAGCATGGGGCCCGTGAGTACGGCTCCCGCAGAGATCGCACGCCCGGATTCGGACGAAGAGACGCTCCTCGTCACCGAACCGGACGTCCCCTGGATCACGCTCGTGCACAACGACCCGGTCAATCTGATGAGTTACGTGACGTACGTGTTCCAGACGTACTTCGGGTACTCGAAGGAGAAGGCCACGAAGCTGATGATGGACGTGCACCACAAGGGGCGCGCGGTCGTCTCCAGCGGTACCCGTGAGGAGATGGAGCGCGACGTGCAGGCCATGCACGGCTACGGCCTGTGGGCCACCCTTCAGCAGGACCGCACGTAGCGGCCCCCGCGCAGGGGACGCCACGAGCGCATGAACCGCCATCGGCGCATGGACCGCCGGCAGCGCACGGACCGGAAGCAGCGACGCATCTGATGCCAGGACAATTCGAACCGATCCCGGGGGGCGGCGCCGCCGTCGCGCTCGACGAGGTCGAGATCTCGATCATCCGTTCCCTCGCCGTGCAGCTCCTGGAGCTGATCGGTCCCGGTCCGGGCGGCGAGGTCTCCGACGACCCGCTCGCCGAGCTCTTCGCCGAGGGGCCGAGCGAACCGCCCGCCGATCCGGTGATGCGGCGCCTGCTGCCCGACGCGTACGGCGGTCCGGGGAGCGAGAACGGGGCGAGCGACGCGGACGAACTGCGGTCCTACTCGTCCGAGTTCCGCCGCTTCACGGAGAACGACCTGCGGGCCAAGAAGCGCGACGACGCCCTGGTCGTCATCCGCTCGCTCGACGCGATGACGGCGTCGGGCGAGGGCGGAGCTGTCCTGAAACTGTCGGTCGAGGAGTCCCGGCACTGGCTGGGCGCACTCAACGACCTTCGTCTCGCGATCGGCACGCGCCTTGAGGTGAGCGACGAGGACGACGCCGACCTGCTCTACCGGCTGCCCGATTCCGACCCCCGCAAGCCGATGGTGATGGCGTACCTCTGGCTCGGCGGACTGCAGGAGACGCTGGTGGGGACGTTGCTGGGCTGAATCCGGACCGATCGGGGCCGAATTCGGTGCAGGGGGCAGCGATTTTTGTTGTAGTGCACAGGTTCTGCCCTCTCCGAGGCCTGTTCGCTCAGCGGATCCTCAAATCCGGATAACGATCGCGTCACTTCAATGACCGCCTTTGCGATGTCAAGGGCGCTTTGTCCGCTTCTACCTGTGGCCTGCGCCACAGGTGGCTCATTCCCTCACTGTTGCCGCCGTGATAAATCTTCACGACCGCTCGGCGACGCCACCCATGTCGCCGGGGGCGCTCGGGCCGGCAGACCGTCGGTAGCACTCCATCCATATCCGGGGGGATCAGGACCTGATCCGCAGCCACAACGCAGATGTGCGGGCGCGGATCAGCATGGAGAAAGGCGTCACCATGACCTCAGTGCAGGTCGAAGAGCACCACGACGACCACGGCGGCAATGGGGTCGTGCAGGACTCGTCCGGCGAGGGCGAGGGGTACCAGCGCGGGCTCGGAGCCCGGCAGATCCAGATGATCGCGATCGGCGGTGCCATCGGCACCGGCCTGTTCCTCGGCGCGGGCAAGGCCATCCACAAGGCCGGACCGAGCCTCATCCTGGCGTACGCCATCGCGGGCCTCGTCATCTTCTTCATCATGCGGGCCCTCGGCGAGCTCCTCATGTACCGCCCCGTGTCCGGCTCCTTCTCGGAGTACGCACGCGAGTTCATGGGCCCGTTCTTCGGATTCGTCACCGGCTGGACGTACTGGCTCTTCTGGGTCGTCACCGGCATCACCGAAGTCACCGCGGCCGCCCAGTACATGCAGTACTGGACACACGACTCATTCCCGCAATGGGCCTACGCGCTGGTCTTCACCGTCATCCTGTACGGCGCGAACCTCATCTCCGTGAAGCTCTTCGGCGAGCTGGAGTTCTGGTTCTCGATGGTCAAGGTCACCGCCATCATCGGCATGATCCTGATCTGCGTCGGCATCCTCACCGTCGGCTTCTCCGACGCCGGCGACACCGCGTCCGTCACCCACCTGTGGGACCAGGGCGGCTTCTTCCCGAACGGCATCGGCTCCACGCTGATGACCCTGCAGATCGTGATGTTCGCCTTCCTCGCCGTCGAGCTCGTCGGCGTCACCGCGGGCGAGTCCAAGGACCCGAAGACCGTCCTGCCCAAGGCCATCAACACCGTGCCGTGGCGCATCGCCGTCTTCTACGTCGGCGCGCTCATCATGATCCTCTCGGTCGTCCCGTGGACGGAGTTCGTGCCGGGCGTCTCGCCGTTCGTCGCCGCCTTCGACAAGATGGGCCTCGGCGTCGGCGCCGCGATCGTCAACTTCGTCGTCCTGACCGCCGCGCTCTCCTCCTGCAACTCCGGCATGTACTCCACCGGCCGCATGCTGCGCGACCTCGCGATGAACGGCCAGGGCCCGAAGCTCTTCACCAAGCTCACGAAGAACGGCCTGCCGCTGATCGGCACCACGGTCTCCGCCGCGTTCATGCTGGTCGGCGTCTGGATCAACTACCAGTGGCCCGGCGAGGCGTTCAACTACGTCGTCTCCTTCGCGACCATCTCCGGCATGTGGGCCTGGATCATGATCCTGTGCTGCCAGATCCGCTACCGCCGCAAGGCCGACCGGGGCGAGCTGCCCCAGTCCACCTTCCGCGCCCCGGGCGCCCCGTACACCAGCTGGTTCGCGCTCGCCTTCATCGGCATGGTCATCGTGATGATGGGCGTCGACAAGGACGCGCGGATCTCGCTGTACGCCGCCCCGGTCTGGGCCGCGATCCTCACGGTCTCCTACCTGGTCCTCAAGAGCCGCAACCCGCAGGCCGCGGCCTTCAGCAAGCGCAAGGTGAGCGCCGGCAGCACCGGCAGCGCCGACGGCACCGACAGCACCGACAGCGCTGACAGCATCGACAAGGACTGACGACGGCGCTCCCCGGAGCCGCCCCGTCCAGCATGCGGGCCCGCGCGTACCACACTTCGGTACGCGCGGGCCCCTCTGCTTATCCTGGCTGCCATGCTGACCATCACCCAGGCCCTCCACGACCAGATCGTCGCGCACGCGCGCCAGGACCACCCCGACGAGGCCTGCGGCGTGGTCGCGGGCCCCGAGGGCACCGGCCGCCCCGAGCGGTTCATCCCGATGCTGAACGCCGCGCGTTCGCCCACGTTCTACGAGTTCGACTCGGGTGACCTGCTCAAGCTCTACCGCGAGATGGACGACCGCGACGAGGAGCCGGTGATCGTCTACCACTCGCACACGGCGACCGAGGCCTACCCCTCGCGCACCGACATCACGTACGCCAACGAGCCCGGCGCGCACTACGTCCTGGTCTCCACGGCGGACACCGACGACGCGGGCCCCTTCCAGTTCCGCTCGTACCGGATCGTGGACGGGACGGTCACGGAGGAAGACGTGCAGGTCGTCCAGGCATACTGAGCCACGACCCAGAAGGCGGCGGGAGCCAGGAAGCCGGTGCGAACCCGGCACGGTCCCGCCACTGTGACCCCGCCCTTCCCCGAGCTCCCGACTCCGCTCGGGCAGGGGAGACCCCGATCCGGGGCGGGGGAGTCAGGAACTGACCTGCCGCCTTCCTCCACGCAACGCAGGGGACGCGGAAATCCCCTGGAGGAGGCAGCTCAGCCATGTCCCGCCGCCACACCGGCATACGCGCGCTCGCCGCGACCGCCCTGCTCGTCCCGCTCGCCGCGTGCTCCTCCTCGGACTCCGACGCCGGCACCGGGTCCGCGGCCCAGGCCGCCGGATTCCCGTACACCGTCACCAACTGCGGTGTCCGGACGACGTACGACGCACCCCCGAAGCGCGCCGTCACCATGAACCAGCACGCCACCGAAGTGATGCTGGAGCTCGGCCTCAAGGACCGCATCGCAGGGACCGCCTACCTCGACGACCAGGTGCTTCCGCGGTACGAGAAGGCGTACAAGTCCCTCCCCGTGATCGCCGAGGAGTACCCCTCCTACGAGAAGCTGCTCTCCGCCAACCCCGACTTCGTGTACGGCGGCTACGCGAGTGCCTTCCTCGCCGGTGACGGCCGCAGCCGCTCGGCGCTCGCCAAGTCCGGCATCGAGAGCCGCCTCAACGTCGAGGGCTGCGCCGAGCGCCCCGTCTCCATGGACGACGTCTACCGCGAGGTCCGCGAGGTCGGCGCCACCTTCGGGGTGCGGGACCGCGCCGCTGCGTGGGTGAAGGGCGCCCGGCGCGAACTGGCCGCCACCGCCGAGAAGTCCCGGGGCAAGAAGCGGCCGTCCGTCTTCGTCTACGACAGCGGCGACAAGACCGCGTTCACGGCGGGCGGCCGGGGCATCGGCAACGACATCATCGAGCGGGCGGGCGGCCGCAACGTCTTCGGCGACGTGGACAAGTCCTTCAGCGACGCGTCCTGGGAGAAGGTCGTCGAACGCAAGCCCGAGACCATCCTGATCCTCGACTACGGCGCCACCACGGTCGACCAGAAGAAGAAGCGCCTCCTGGACGACCCGGCCCTCCAGGACGTCCCCGCCGTCAAGAACAAGAGCTTCGCGGTCCTGCGTCTTTCGGACGTGGTCACCGGCGTACGAGCACCGGAGGCGGTGAGGAAGCTGGCGGCGCAGCTGTGAGGGCTGTCGAGTCCGGGGGCGGAGGTGTCAGGCCCGTCCGGCGACCGAGGACGGGCCCGAAGGGCGATCGACCGGGCGCACGGGGACGCACGCTGACCGTCCTGACGGTCCTCACGGTCGCCCTCGCGGGAGCGATCGTCGCCGGCCTCGCGCTCGGCTCCGTCCGCATCCCGCCGGGAGACGTCCTCCAGATCCTGTCGGGGAGAGCGGAGCCCTCCCCGTTCCGCACCATCGTCCTGGACGTGCGGCTCCCGAGGGTCATCCTCGGAGCCACCGTCGGCGCCGGACTCGCCGTCATCGGCACCGTCCTGCAGGCGCTGGTCCGCAACCCCCTCGCCGACCCGTTCCTGCTCGGCGTCTCCTCGGGCGCCTCCGTCGGCGCGGTCTGCGCGATCGTGCTCGGCGGCGTCTTCGGTCTCGGCGCGGCCCTGTCGAGCGCCGTCACGATCCCGGCCGCCTCCTTCGCGGGCGCCCTGGTCTCCCTGGTCCTCGTCTACGCCCTCGCCAGGGGAGGTGGCGGCAGCTTCGCCACCGGGCGCCTGATCCTCGCGGGCGTCGCCGTCTCGTACATCCTGACCGCGCTGACCAGCCTCATCCTGGTCACCGCCGACAGCGCGGACCACCTCAAGGAAGTCCTGTACTGGACGCTCGGGGGCCTCGGCAGCGCCCGCTGGGACATGCTCGCCCTGCCCTGCGCCGCCCTCGTCCTCGGCACCGCCCTCCTGATGGCCCTGGCCCGCCCCCTGGACCTGCTGCTCGCGGGGGAGGAGGGTGCCACCGTCCTCGGCCTGGACACCGCACGCTTCCGCGTCACCGTCTTCGTCCTCGCCTCGCTCCTGACCGGCGTCCTGGTCGCCTACAGCGGCGCCATCGGCTTCGTCGGCCTGATGGTGCCGCACGCCGCCCGCATGCTGGTCGGCGCGGCCCACCGCGCGCTGCTGCCGGTCGTGGCGCTGATGGGTGCGGTGTTCCTGGTCGCCGCCGACCTCGCCGCCCGCACGGTCGCCGCCCCGCAGGACATCCCCGTCGGCGTGCTCACCGCGCTGACCGGCGGCCCGTTCTTCCTCTGGCTGCTGCGGCGGCGTACCGAAGGAGTACCGGCATGACCCCGCTCGTCGGCGCGCTGCGCACGGAGGGCCTCTCCTACGACATCGGCGGCAAGCGGCTCCTGGACGCCGTCGGCCTCACCGCCGCCCCCGGCGAGACCGTCGGCGTCGTCGGCCCCAACGGCAGCGGCAAGACGACCCTGCTCCGCTGCGTGTACGGCACGCTGCGCCCCACCGGCGGCCGGGCCCTCCTGGACGGCGACGACCTGCACGCGATGACCGCGAAGGCGCGGGCCCGGCGCCTGGCCACCGTTCCTCAGGACGGCCAGGCCGCCTTCGAGCTGACCGTCCGGCAGGTGGTCGCGATGGGCCGCTCCCCGCACAAACGGTTCTGGGAGGCGGACACCGCGGCCGACGAGGACCTGGTCACCGCGGCGCTCGCCCGGGTCGGCGTCCAGGAACTGGCCGACCGCACCTTCCCCTCGCTCTCCGGCGGCGAGCGCCAGCGCGCGCTGGTGGCCCGTGCCCTGGTCCAGGAGCCCACCCTCGTCGTCCTGGACGAGCCCACCAACCACCTCGACATCCGCTACCAGCTGGAGATCCTCTCCTTCGTACGGGACTTGGGCACCACGAACCTCCTGGCCCTGCACGACCTGAACCTGGCCGCGTACTACTGCGACCGCCTCTACGTCCTCGACGGCGGCCGCGTCGTCGCCTCCGGGGCGCCGAAGGAAGTCCTCACGGCGGAGCTCCTCGCCACTGTGTACGGCGTCACAGCGGAGGTCGGCGTCCATCCGCTGACCGGCGCCCCGACCGTCGTCTATCTGCCGCCGACCGCATCCTGAACGGAAACCGTCCACCAGCTGAGATCACATTCCGGGATCCGGACCGGGAATCGATACGATGACCGCATGGTTCCCCATGACGTGAGCGAAGAGACGCCGAGCGCACCCCTGCTGCTCGTCGCGCGCCTGCACGTCGACCTGTGCCGCCTCGCCAGCGCGATCTGTTCCCGCTGACCGTTTTGCCGCACGGCCGCGGGCCGCGGCGCCGCACCCACGTACGCCCGCGCACCCTCGCAAGCACCGCACCGTCGCGCGCCCACCACCTGCACTTCTCGACTCCCGACAGGAGCCCTCAGCATGGCCATCGAGGTCCGCATCCCGACCATCCTCCGCACCTACACCGACGGCGAGAAGGCCGTCCAGGGCAGTGGAGAGACCCTCGCCGAGCTCTTCACCGACCTCGACTCGCGCCACGCGGGCATCGCCGAGCGCATCGTCGACGACGGCAAGCTGCGCCGCTTCGTGAACGTGTACCTGAACGACGAGGACGTCCGCTTCCTCGACGGCATCTCCACGAAGCTCGCCGACGGCGACAGCGTCACGATCCTGCCGGCCGTCGCCGGCGGCATGGTCTAGGCCCGATCCCGGATGCCTCGCTACGACTCCCCGCTCGCCGCGGTCGGCAACACCCCGCTCGTCCGCCTGCCGCGGCTCGCGGAGCTCCACCTCTCCGACGACGTCCGCATCTGGGCCAAGCTGGAGGACCGCAACCCGACCGGCTCCGTCAAGGACCGGCCGGCCCTCCACATGGTCGAACAGGCCGAGAAGGACGGCCGGTTGACGCCGGGCTGCACGATCCTGGAGCCGACCTCGGGCAACACCGGCATCTCGCTCGCCATGGCGGCCAGGCTCAAGGGCTACCGCATCGTGTGCGTGATGCCGGAGAACACCTCGCAGGAGCGGCGCGACCTGCTCGCCATGTGGGGCGCCGAGATCGTCTTCTCACCGGCCGCGGGCGGCTCCAACACCGCCGTCCGCGTCGCCAAGGAGCTGGCCGCCGAGCACCCGGACTGGGTCATGCTCTACCAGTACGGCAACCCCGACAACGCGGGCGCCCACTACGCCACGACCGGCCCGGAGATCCTCACCGACCTCCCCTCGGTCACCCACTTCGTGGCGGGTCTCGGCACCACCGGCACGCTCATGGGCGTCGGCCGCTACCTGCGCGAGCAGAAGCCCGACGTCAAGATCGTCGCCGCCGAGCCGCGCTACGACGACCTCGTCTACGGCCTGCGCAACCTCGACGAGGGCTTCGTCCCCGAGCTGTACGACGCCTCGGTCCTCACCACCCGCTTCTCCGTCGGCTCGGCCGACGCCGTCACGCGCACCCGTGAACTCCTCAAGGAGGAGGGCATCTTCGCCGGCGTCTCCACGGGCGCCGCGCTGCACGCGGCGATCGGCGTCGGCAAGAAGGCGGTCAAGGCGGGCGAGAGCGCCGACATCGTCTTCGTCGTCGCCGACGGCGGCTGGAAGTACCTGTCGACGGGCGTCTACACGGCGGCCACGACGGAAGAGGCGATCGAGACGCTGCAGGGGCAGTTGTGGGCCTGAGCAAGCACTGAGCGATGGCCGGAGGGGCGGGGCGACCCAGCCCCTCCGGCGGGTGCGGGGCGGGGTCCGGGGCGAGCCCCGGAAGACGTCAGCCCGCCAGGTACCGCACCTGATCCCACAGCACCGGATCCACCGCGCCCGCCCTGCGCCGGAACTCCCCGAGGGGCACGTCCCGCAGCTCGTCCGTCTCCAGGAAACTCGCCCGCCCCTCCGCGTCGCCCACGGTGCCGGGAGGCAGCGGAATCACTCCGGTCCGCTCGCCGCGGTACTTGCTGGTGATCTTCGCGACGAGGGCGCTCCCACCTTGTACCGCGAGGACCAGACAGGGCCTGTCCTTGCCGCCGGGACCGTCCTCGTAGGGCACCCGCGCCCACCAGATCTCCGCGGGGCGCGGCGCGGGATGCCGCCCGCGCGGACCCCGCGGCGGCCGGGTCCTGCCCGGCGGCCGCGTACTCCGCTTCCTGGGCCCGCGACCCCAGCCGTCCACCAGGGTGACGACCAGTGCGAGCACCACGACGGCGGCCAGCGCGAGCCACCACGACGTGTCCATAGGCACGACGGTACCGGCGCACCGCGCGCGCCGCCCGCTGCTTCCCCACCGCCCCCACGCGCCCCCCGAACCGGTGACACCGCAGGTGAGTTCCCCCACAACGGCCCGCGACGGAGGAGCGACCAGCCCTTTTGCGCCTTACGCTCGACGGACCGCACACTCCCCAGCTCTCCCGTCAGCGCGGAGGTTCCAGCTTCATGAAGCTCACCGTCGTCGGCTGCTCGGGCTCGTTTCCGTCCGCGGACTCGGCCTGCTCGAGCTACCTCGTAGAGGCCGACGGCTTCCGGTTGCTGCTCGACATGGGCAACGGCGCCCTCGGCGAGCTGCAGCGCCACATCGGTCTGTACGACCTCGACGCGGTCTTCCTCAGCCACCTGCACGCCGATCACTGCATCGACATGTGCGCGTACTTCGTGGCCCGCTACTACCGGCACGAGGGCGGCCGCTGCGCCCCCATCCCGGTCTTCGGCCCCGAGGGCACCGAGCAGCGCCTGACGACCGCGTACGCCGACACGCCCTCCGCCTCCTCGATGAGTGAGGTCTTCGACTTCCACACGGTCAAGCCGGGCTCCTTCGACATCGGCCCGTTCGCCGTGCGCACCGAGAAGGTGCGCCACCCCGTCGAGGCGTACGCCATCCGCGTCGAGCACGACGGCAGGTCCCTCACGTACTCCGGGGACACCGGGCCCTGCGAGGCCCTGGACGAACTCGCCGCGGGCACCGACCTGTTCCTGTGCGAGGCCGCCTTCACGCACGGCAAGGAGAGCATCCCCGACCTGCACCTGAACGGCCGCGAGGCGGGCGAGGCCGCCCGGCACGCGGGCGCGGGAAGGCTGCTGCTCACGCACATCCCGCCGTGGACGGACCCCCAGGTGAACCTCGCGGACGCGCGCGCCGCCTACGAGGGCCCCACGGCCCTCGCGGCGGCCGGTGCGACGTACGAGATCTGAGGCCGGGCGCCGCCGCCCCGCCTCACACCCCCAGGATGCGGGAGAGCCCGTAGTCGAAGCGCTCGTCGAACGAGGTGTCCTCGAAGTACGCGGCGGCTCGGGACAGTGAGGGGTAGGCGCCCGTGTCCAGCCGTCGTGCGAAGGCCGGACCCATCGCGTCGGGAAGCGCCTGCTCCTCCTGGGCCAGTCCCAGGGCGAAGTAGACGAGGCTCCAGCCGGTCCAGACCGCCTCGCGCTCGGTGAGCCCGCCGGCCAGCAGCGCCTCGGTCATCAGGTCGGCGAAGCGGAGCGTGGCGGGCTCGGCGGCGTACGTACCGGCCACGATCCTGGCCCCGTCCCGGTGGGCCAGCAGGGCGCGGCGGTAGCGGTGGAGCAGTTCGCGGACCCGTGGTTCCCAGGGCCCGGGCAGCCCGTCCACCGAAGCCCCGGCCACGATCGCGTCCGCCATCAGCTCCGACAGCCGCGCCTTCGTCTTCGCGTGCCAGAGCACCGTGTTCATCCGGACGCCGAGCCGGTCCGCGATGCCGCGGATCGAGAGCCCGTCCGCGCCCTTCTCCTCCAGCAGTTCCAGGGCCGCTCGCACCACCGTCGCGGGGTCGAGCGGGGTCCGGGCGAGATCCTCCGCTTGCTTCTTGGTCACCGACCTAGTCTACTGGGCGCACCCCGTCTTGGTCACTGACCAAGACATTCCTGAGGAGCTGCCATGGAGCACGAGCACGTAGTCATCGCGGGAGGCGGCCCCACCGGGCTGTGGCTGGCCGCCGAACTCCGGCTGGGCGGGACGTCCGTGACCGTCCTGGAAAGCCGCCGCGAGCGGGACCCCCACTCCAAGGCCCTCACCCTCCATCCGCGCACCCTGGAGGCCCTGGCCACCCGGGGCGTGCTGGCCCCCTTCCTCGCGGAGGGGCGGCGCATCCCCAGCGGCCACTTCGGCGGGCTCGACGACCGGATGGACTTCGGGGTCCTCGACACCCCCTGCCCCTTCACGCTCGCCCTGCCGCAGGCCCGCACCGAGGAGCTGCTGGAGGAGCACGCGCACGCGGCCGGAGCCACGATCCGGCGCGGACACCACATCACCGGACTCACCCAGGACGAAGACGGGGTGAGCGTCCGGGCCACCGGCCCCGACGGCCCGTACGCACTGCGCGCCGACTACCTCGTCGGCTGCGACGGCACCCGAAGCACCGTGCGGGAGGCGGCGGGCATCGACTTCCCCGGCGACGACGCCACCACCTGGGGCTTCCTGGGAGACGTCGTCCTGGACGACCCGCCGGGCGAACCGGTGCTCGCCGTGTCAGGCCCGACCGGCGGCGTCATGATCGTCCCGCTGCCGGGCGGCATCCACCGCATCGTCGGCGGCGACCCGGACAGCACCGGCGCCGGCCACCCCGGCGAACTCACCCTCGACGTGCTGCGCGCCAAGGTGACCCGGATCGCCGGCAGCGACTTCGGCATGCGTGACCCGAGCTGGCTCTCCCGGTTCGGCAACGCCACCCGCCAGGCCGCCGCGTACCGCAGGGGCCGCGTCCTCCTCGCGGGCGACGCGGCCCACATGCACTACCCGGCCGGCGGCGTGGGCCTCAACGTCGGCGTCCAGGACGCCATGAACCTCGGCTGGAAACTGGCCGCCACCGTGGCGGGCACCGCCCCCGCAGGGCTCCTGGACAGCTACCACGCCGAACGCCACCCGGTCGGCGCCGACCTGTTGCGCAGCACCCGCGCCCAGACGGCACTGATGAACGACTACTCGGCGGAGGGCCAGGACCTGCGCGCGCTCCTGAGCCAACTCATCGCCACCGTGCCCGAGTTCTCCCGGAGCCTGGCCGAGCGGCTCTCCGCACTGGCCGTCACCTACCCGGGCCCCGCACACCACCACCCCCTGACCGGTCACCGCGCACCCAACCTCGAACTCCGGGACGGCACGGACCTCTTCACGCTGCTCCGGACCGGCCGCCACGTCCTGCTGCACTTCACCGGCACCCCGGCACCGCCCGCCGCCTCGCACATCGTCACGCACACGGCACCCCGGCCCGACCCGCGCCCCGCCTGGTCCGCCGTGCGTGCCGCGCTCATCCGCCCCGACGGCCACGTCGCCTGGGCGAGCGAACAGGCCGACGCCGAAGCGCTGCGGACCGAGGCACACGCGGCGGTGTCCGCGACCCACCGCTGACCGGGACGCCGTCGGTACGGGTGAGGACAGGCCTAGGCCCTGCGGTGCCCGCGGCCGCCCAGCGCCATCCGGTTCCACGTGTGGCGGCGGCCGCGGATCGCCACCGAGTAGTCGTACATGACCTCCGGGTCGCACATCCCGGGCAGGAACGAGTCACCGAAGTGGTGGGCGTCGATGCCCACCTCCTTCGCGGTCAGCGCCAGTTGGGGCACGACGTTCGCGTGGCTGCCCTCCTGGCTGGTGCCGATCGCGCCCATCACCACCGCGCCCGCGTCCTGCACGGCCGCCACCGCCTCGGCGGCCAGCTCCCTGGTGACGCCGGGCAGCGTGCCCGGCAGCGGCAGCACCACGCCGTCGGCGCCCGCGTCCACCAGCGACGTCAGCCGCTCCACCGTGACCCGCTCCGGGTGGCCCGCGTGGTGCATCTTGCCGCTCCACAGCGCCACGTCGTCGCCGAGCCCGGCGCGCAGCTCCTCGGTGACCCGCGCGAGCCCCGCGTAGGACCCGCCCGTGCCCGGGTTCGCCGTCAGGCAGAGCATCGCCGCGCCCATGTCGATCAGCCGCTTGGCGTACTCGGGCTTGGCGCGGCGGATCTCGGGGACGTCGCCGGGTTCCAGGTTGATGCCGACGGGGCGTCCGATGTACGCGGCGAGGTCGGTGATGGAGGTGAAGGTGCCGAGGCCCGGCAGGTCGAGGCGCTCGCCGTCCCAGGCGCGCTCGATGAGGTTCAGTACGACGATGTCGGCACCGAAGGCCGCGACGAGCTCGGCGTTGTGCACGCCGGGCTGACCCGGCATCGGAATCAGCGCGGCGCGGTCGGCGAACACCTCGGCGATCATCGTGCGGCCCTCGGCGGCGGCCACGGAGGCAGTCAGGGCGCGGCCGCGCAGGGCGGCGAGGCCCTCGCGGTCGAGGTCGAGGATGCGGGGGGTCTGCTGGTCGTTCTTGTCGCTCATGTCTTCGACCGTATGCCCCGGACCATGACAAAGCCCCTCGCCGTTGGTACCAACGGCGAGGGGCTTACGTCCCCGGATGCGGGGAGTCGCTACGGGGCGGGGCTACTTGCCCTCGACCTTCTGGAGCTCGGCGATCTCCTCGTCGGACTCGCGGCCCGGCGTCGGGAGGTTGAACTTGGTGATCGCGAAGCGGAAGACCACGTAGTAGACCGCCGCGAAGCAGAGGCCGACCAGGGCCAGGCCGATCGGCTTGGCCGCCGCGTTGAAGTTCAGCGCGTAGTCGATGAAGCCCGCCGAGAAGCCGAAGCCGTCCTTCATGCCGAGCGCCCAGGTCAGGGCCATGGAGACACCGGTGAGCACCGCGTGGATCGCGTACAGGACCGGCGCGATGAACATGAAGGTGAACTCGATGGGCTCGGTGATGCCCGTGACGAACGCGGTGAGCGCGAGCGAGAACATCATGCCGCCGACGATCTTGCGGCGCTCGGGGCGGGCGCAGTGCGTGATGGCGAGGCAGGCCGCGGGGAGCGCGAACATCATGATCGGGAAGAAGCCGGTCATGAACTGTCCGGCGGTCGGGTCACCGGCGAGGAAGCGCGGGATGTCGCCGTGGGCGCCGTTGTAGTCGCCCGCCTGCCACCACGGGAAGGAGTTCAGGAGGTGGTGCATGCCGATCGGGATGAGCGCGCGGTTGGCGACACCGAAGATGCCGGCGCCGACGGAGCCCGAACCGACGAGCCACTCGCCGAAGTTGTGCAGACCGGTGCCGAGGACCGGCCAGATGAGACCGAAGACGATGCCGATGATCAGGCCCGCGAAGGACGAGAGGATCGGGACCAGACGGCGGCCGCCGAAGAAGCCCGCCCAGTCGGGGAGCTTGGTGCGGTAGAACTTCTGGTACAGCAGGGCCACGACGATGCCCATGACGACACCGCCGAGCACACCGGCGTTGACCGGGGCCGCCTCCATGACGACCTTGCCGTCGACGGGGGTGGGGACCTTCGGCAGGTTGTCGTCGGTGAAGGTGCCGAGGACCTTCTGGAAGACGAGGTAGCCGGCGACGGCCGCGAGGCCGGTGGAGCCGTCGGACTTCTTGGCGAAGCCGATCGCGATGCCGACGCAGAACAGGAGCGCGATGTTGTCGATGATCGCGCCGCCGCCGGCCGCCATGTAGCCGGCGATCTTGGTTATCCAGGTCGGGAAGGAGTCCCGGCCCAGCATGTCGTCGGCGCCGAGCCGCACGAGGAGCGCTGCCGCGGGCATCACGGCGACCGGCAGCATGAGGCTGCGGCCGATGCGCTGCAGCACAGCCATCACGCCGGAGCCCTTTTTCTTGTCGGCCGCGGGGGCGGCACTGGCCGTGGACACAACTTCCTCCAGTGGGCAAGGCGCCGCCTGGGGACATGGAAGTGGGGGACGGCGGCGTCTCCGGGGGACGCGGCGAGAAGGCCGCGTGGTCTACACCAATTAGTGGTGTAGACCTGTTGTAGCACGGTGAAGGACACATAAGGAACCCGCGATTCCTGTGGGCTGGGCCATATCCGTAAATGACAGGCCAAAGGCCCCCGGAACCGAGGTCCGAGGGCCTTGTGGAGAGGGTGCGGGAGCCTCCCCGCGCGGGGAGTTACGCCTTGGTCTGCTCCCTGTCCAAGGCCTCCGACTCCTCCTCCGGTTCACGTCCCGGAGTCGCCAGATCGAACTTCGTGATGACGAAGCGGAAGAGGAAGTAGTAGACGACGGCGAAGCACAGGCCGATCGGAATGATCATCCATGGCTTGGTCGCGAGACTCCAGTTGATGACGTAGTCGATCAGCCCCGCGGAGAAACTGAAGCCGTCCTTGACACCCAGCGCCCACGTCACCGCCATCGAGACACCGGTGAGCACCGCGTGGATCGCGTACAGCACCGGCGCGATGAACAGGAACGAGTACTCCAGCGGTTCGGTGATGCCCGTGACGAACGACGTCAGACCGACCGAGAGCATCAGGCCGCCGACCACCTTGCGCCGCTCCGGACGCGCGCAGTGCGTGATCGCCAGGGCCGCCGCGGGCAGCGCGAACATCATGATCGGGAAGAAGCCCGAGGTGAACTGGCCCGCCGTCGGGTCGCCCGCGAGGAACCGGTTGATGTCACCGTGCACGACCGTGCCGTCCGGCTTGGTGAAGTCGCCGAACTGGAACCACACGAACGTGTTCAGGAACTGGTGCAGGCCCACCGTGAGCAGTGCGCGGTTGGCCACGCCGAAGATGCCCGAGCCCAGCCAGCCCAGATCCACCAGCCACTTGGAGAAGCTGGTCAGCGCGTCACCGATGGGCGGCCAGATCCAGACGCAGATCCCGGCGAAGACCAGGCCGACGAAGGCCATCATGATCGGCACGAGCCGGCGGCCGTTGAAGAAGCCGAGCCAGTCGACCAGCTTCACGCGGTGGTAGCGCTGCCAGAACCAGGCGGCCAGCAGACCCATCACGATGCCGCCGAAGACCCCTGGATTCTGGTACGCGGCCTGCGCGACCGTCCCGTCCTCCGCCACGCACACCCCGCTCCACATGCCCGCGCCGCCGAACACGGTGTCCTGCGGGCAGTCGTCGGGGAAGGCCCGCAGCACCGCGTAGTAGACGAGGAATCCCGCGACCGCGGCGAGCGCCGTGGAGCCGTCCGACTTCTTCGCCATGCCGATCGCGACACCGATGCAGAACAGCAGCGGCAGGCCGAGCGTGGAGTCGAGCAGCGAACCGCCCGCCGCGGCGAAGACCTTGGCGACGTTCGTCCAGCCCAGGCCGTCGTCGCCGAACACGTCGGGCTGGCCGAGCCGGTTCAGGATGCCGGCGGCGGGCAGGACCGCGATGGGCAGCTGGAGGCTGCGGCCCATCTTCTGGAGGCCCTGGAAAAGGCCGTTCCACCACTTCTTCTGCGGCACCGCGGCGGCTGCGGAACTCATCGGCGTCCCTCCCGGAACAAGCCAGGTTTGGCGGTCGTTGAAAACTGGTGTAGACCAGTTGCGGAACGGGTGGAGTGCCGCCCGATGAGGGACGACACCTTGATCGTCATCATTGGGCACGACTGACGTAACCGCCCGCGAAGATGGTCCAACCGTGCGTTACCGTGACAAAGCGGTCATACGGCGTGCTGAGGCCGCGTCCTTTGAAAGCAGGGAGAAACACATGGCCAGCAAGGCTGAGAAGATCGTTGCCGGGCTCGGCGGCATCGACAACATCGAAGAGGTCGAAGGCTGCATCACCCGCCTGCGCACCGAGGTCAAGGACCCGGCGCTGGTCGACGACGCCGCCCTCAAGGCCGCCGGCGCCCACGGCGTCGTCAAGATGGGCACCGCCGTCCAGGTCGTCATCGGCACCGACGCCGACCCGATCGCCGCGGACATCGAAGACATGATGTGAGTCCCCGGACTCACCGGTGAGGGCCCCTCCCCGCACGGGGAGGGGCCCTCACCCATGTCCCGGCACGGGGAAGACCATGTCCCGGCACCGGGAAAACCCATGTCCCGGCACGGGCGGGGCCTCTGTCCCGGCACGGGCAGGGCCGCTGTCCCGGCACGGGAAAGCCCTCACCCAGGTCCCGATAGGCTCGACCGCATGTCCTCAACGCCCCGCCTCGACGGCCGCACCCCCGAACAGCTCCGCCCGATCACCATCGAACGCGGCTGGAGCAAGCACGCAGAGGGCTCCGTCCTCATCTCCTTCGGCGACACCAAGGTCTTCTGCACCGCCTCCGTCACCGAAGGCGTCCCGCGCTGGCGCAAGGGCAGCGGCGAAGGCTGGGTCACCGCCGAATACTCCATGCTGCCCCGCGCCACCAACACCCGCGGCGACCGCGAAGCCGTCCGAGGCAAGATCGGCGGCCGCACCCACGAGATCAGCCGCCTCATCGGCCGCTCGCTGCGCGCCGTCGTCGACTACAAGGCCCTCGGCGAGAACACCATCGTCCTGGACTGCGACGTCCTCCAGGCCGACGGCGGCACCCGCACCGCCGCCATCACCGGCGCCTACGTCGCCCTCGCCGACGCCGTCGCCTGGGCCCAGGGCAAGAAGCTCGTCAAGCACGGCCGCACCCCCCTCACCGACACCGTCAGCGCCGTCTCCGTCGGCATCGTCGGCGGCGCGCCCCTCCTCGACCTCTGCTACGAGGAGGACGTCAGGGCCGACACCGACATGAACGTCGTCTGCACCGGCGACGGCCGCTTCGTCGAGGTCCAGGGCACCGCCGAGGCCGAGCCCTTCGCCCGCAAGGAGCTCAACGCGCTCCTCGACCTCGCCGTCGGCGGCTGCGAGGACCTCGCCACGCTGCAGCGCGAGGCCCTGGCCGCCACGCGCTAGCGTCCGACGGGGGGCCCGGCCCCGCATCGGCCCGGCCCCGGCCGCCACCGATCGGCCCGGGATCCGTCACGCAAGCAACCAACAACCCCCCGCAGGGCGTTGTTACGAGTACGGACGCGCGGGCAAAGCCGCGCGTCCGGCAACACCCTGGGGAGGGACCGAACCATGGCCGCGCGCCACCGCCGTATCGTCACCGCCGTCGCCACCGCACTCGTCGTCGTCCCGGCCGGCATCGGCCTCGTCGGCTGCGACGCCGTCTCGAAGGCCCTGGACTGCGTCCAGACCGCGGACACGATCGCCGACAGCGTCACCGACCTGCAGCAGGCCGTCGAGAACGCCGGCGACAACCCGGCCGAGGCGGACCGCGCCCTCGACGACATCGGCAAGAACCTCGACAAGATCGGCGACAAGACCGACAACACCGACGTCAACAAGGCCGTCGACGACCTCGACAAGGCCGTCGGCAACGTCCGCCGGTCCATCAAGAACGGCGACTCCACCCCGGATGTCAGCCCCGTCACGGACGCGGCGGGCGAACTGACGAAGGTCTGCACGCCCTGACGGGGGGTCGCGGGCCCGCGCCGACGACCGCGGTCCTCCTCCCGGGATACTGGGAGGCATGACCCGCCTCATCCTCGCCACCCGCAACGCCGGCAAGATCACGGAACTGCGGGCGATCCTCGCCGACGCAGGTCTGGCCCACGACCTCGTCGGCGCGGACGCCTACCCCGAGATCCCCGACGTCAAGGAAACCGGCGTCACCTTCGCTGAGAACGCCCTCCTCAAGGCCCACGCCCTGGCCCGCGCCACGGGCCTGCCCGCCGTCGCCGACGACTCCGGCCTCTGCGTCGACGTCCTCGGCGGCGCCCCCGGCATCTTCTCCGCCCGCTGGGCCGGC
Organism: Streptomyces sp. NPDC040622; assembly: GCF_055593965.1. Lineage (NCBI taxonomy): Bacteria > Bacillati > Actinomycetota > Actinomycetes > Kitasatosporales > Streptomycetaceae > Streptomyces > Streptomyces sp. NPDC040622. The sequence goes on from NZ_JBVIXD010000009.1 coordinate 162,702, forward strand.
CGCCACGGGGACGACCGCGCCAACCTGGACCTGCTCCTGGCCCAGCTCGGCGACATCTCCGCCGAACACCGCGCGGCCCACTTCGCCTGCGCGGCGGCCCTCGCCCTCCCCGACGGCACGGAACGCGTCGTCGAGGGCCGCCTCCCCGGCACGCTGCGCACCGCCCCCTCCGGCACGGGCGGCTTCGGCTACGACCCGGTCCTCCAGCCGGACGGCGAGACGCGCACGTGCGCGGAGCTGACCCCGGCCGAGAAGAACGCGATCAGCCATCGCGGCAAGGCGTTCCGGGCGTTGGTGCCGGTGGTGCGGGAGTTGGTGGGCTGAGAGAGCGCACAAGAATGGCCTGCGATCGCATCGTCGATTCGCAGGCCATTTCCGGTGCGGCGGAAGGGATTCGAACCCTCAAGCCCGATCAAGGGCCACAGATCCTAAGTCTGCTGCGTCGCCACTGCGCCACCGCCGCTAGCTGCCTGTCATGGTACCGGGCGGGCGGAACGCAGCGATCGGGGGATTCGGTGCAGGAGTCGCTCTCCGACCTCCCCTGCACCAGGTACTGGTGACCGCATGGCAGTTGGGGCACAGCAGCCGCAGATTCCCGTGCCGGTCGTCGCGCCAGTCCCCGCTGATGTGATCGACCTCCAGGGTCATGGGTTTCCCGAGCCACTCGGGCGGGGTTCCGCACGCGTCGCAGACCTCGGGGACGCCGGCCTCGGACAGCGCTCGGCGGAGCAGGACGGTGCGCGTGCGGCGCGGTCCGTGGTGCTTCACCAGGATGTCCTCCGCGCGTCTCACTGGAGTGGTCCCCGGCCTGCCCCGTTGATGGGACTGCCCGAGGAAGTGCGCTACGGGCAGCTCGTCCTGCTCGATCCAGCGGCTCAGCGCGGCCCGGCGGCTGCTGTTGTCCGGGAACCCCAGCCTTCGTAGCGTCTCCGCCAGGGACGACGACGCGGCCACGGCCGCGCGCAGCACGCGGGGCTCCGGCCGCGCGATGCGCAGGCGTCCGCTCACGACCCGGCTCCCGCACGGCGGGCCTTGCGCCTGCCCCGGTACGAGTCCGTTGCCGCATGGCAGTTGGGGCAGAGCAGGCGCAGGTTGCCCGGCCGGTTGTTCCGCCAGTTCCCGTCGACGTGGTCCACCTCCAGGGGCAGCGGGCGCCCCCGCCAGAGTGGTTCCGTGCCGCACGACGCGCACTGCTCGGGGATGCCGAGGGTGAGCAAGGCACGCTTGAGCCGGTCCGGGTGTTCTCGCCTTCTGTCCCTCGCATCGTGCTCGACGAGGACCTCGTCGAGCGTCCGCCGTCGCCGGTCGGCCTGGTGGCGGCCGGAGCGCGTGGTGAAGTGAGAGGTGTCGAGGCCGTAGTCCTTGATCCTGCGGCTGATGTTGGTGTGGTGCCCGCCCACGACTTCGAGGCCGAGGCGGCGGAGTACGTCGTTCACCGAGGTGGACGCCGCCACGGTGGGAGCCAGCACCTCCCTGGTCCACCGGGTTCCCTCCCGTACGAAGTGCGACGTGTCCACCCCCAGCTTTCTCATCCGCTCGCCGAGGTAGCGCCGCGTCGGACTCTTGGGGTCCACCCCGAGCTTCCCCAGCGCCTCGGACAACGTCCGTGACGAACCGGCCGCCTCCTCAAGGCGCTCCCTGGTGTACGGACTGACCGCCATGTCCCCCCTCCCTTCCCGGCCACGCGTTCGCAGCCCCGCACAGACCAACGAACCGACAATCGGATCGTCACGTCCGAAATGCGGAACGGCCCGCCCCATTTGCTGGGGCGGGCCGTTCCGGGAGTGGGCGGGGGAGGGAGGGGGTCAGAACTTCGGGGTCGGGGCCTGGGACTCGACCATTTCCGCCGCCTCCTCCTTCGTCTCCACGGAGGGCGGCGAGCCCGACAGCGGCTTCTGGGCCGTCTCCTTCATGCAGGCCACCGCGATGACGCCGACGAGCGCCGCGGCCATCGAGTAGTACGCCGGGATCATGTCCGTGCCCGTGAGGCTGATCAGGGACGTGATGACCAGGGGGGCCGTGCCGCCGAAGAGGGAGGCGGAGATGTTGTAGCCGACGGACAGGGAGCCGTAGCGGACCGAGGTGGGGAAGAGGGCGGGGAGCGTCGCCGACATCGTGCCGAGGAGGCAGACCAGGGAGAGGCCGAGGAGGAGCATGCCGCCGGAGACCGCGACCAGGCTGCCCTGCTTGATCAGGAGGAAGGCCGGGATGGAGAGGACCAGGAAGCTGACCATGCCGGTCATCAGGAGCGGCTTGCGGCCGAAGCGGTCGGAGAGTTTGCCGACCTGCGTGATGATCAGCATGAGGACGATCATCGTGCCGATGAGGATCAGAAGGCCGTGGGAGTCGTCGTAGCCGAGCTCGTCGGAGAGGTAGGTCGGCATGTACGACAGGAGCATGTAGTCGGTGACGTTGTACGCGCCGACCAGCGCGATGCACAGGACCAGCGTCGGCCAGTGGTCGCGGAAGATCTTCGCCAGGTCGCCCTTGGCCGTCGACTCGACGGTGGACGCGCCCTCGGACGCCGAGTGGAAGGTGGCGTCCTCCATCTTCTGGAACGCGGGCGTCTCGTCGAGCTTGAGCCGCAGGTAGAGGCCGACGAGGCCGAGCGGGCCCGCGACGAGGAAGGGGATGCGCCAGCCCCAGGACTCCATGGAGTCGGAGCCGAGCGCGGAGTTCAGGATGAGGACGAGGCCCGCCGCGCCGGTGTAGCCGGCGAGGGTGCCCATCTCCAGGAAGCTGCCGAAGAAGCCGCGGCGCTTGTCGGGGGCGTACTCGGCGATGAAGGTGGACGCGCCGCCGTACTCGCCGCCCGTGGAGAAGCCCTGGACGAGGCGGAAGAAGATCAGCAGGACGGGGGCCCAGAAGCCGATCGTGGCGTAGGACGGGATCAGGCCGATGGCGAGCGTGCCGATCGCCATCATGATCATCGTGAGTGCGAGGACCTTCTTTCGGCCGATCTTGTCACCCATCGGGCCGAAGACCATGCCGCCGATGGGGCGCACGAGGAAGGACACCGCGAAGGTGGCGAAGGACGAGATCAGCTGAGCCGTGTCGTTCCCTGAAGGGAAGAAGACGTGGCCGATGGTTACGGCCAGATAGCTGTAGATGCCGAAGTCGAACCATTCCATGGCGTTGCCGAGAGAGGCGGCTTTGACGGCTCTCTTGACCGCGGCTTCGTCCGTGACGGTGATGTCCGTGCGGCGCAGAGGCGGGTTCTTGCGGCGTTTCACGGCCCTGAACAAGGTCCGGTGACGCTTCACTGCCTCGGCGTCGGCCTCGGCCTCGGTCGCTTCGTGGGCCGCCATGGAGTCGTTCCTTTCATTCTTCGTACAAGTTCCCCTGAGATCACTTGCTCGAAGATGGCCGATGCAAACGAACGCCCCCCGTCAGGGGGGGCGTTCGTCACAGTGCGGCGGAACGGGCCGGGTGGCGGAAGAGGCCGGCAGGCCTCAGACGCCGAGGTCCCGGATGATCTTGGCCACGTGGCCGGTGGCCTTCACGTTGTAGAACGCGTGCTCGACCTTGCCCTGCTCGTCGACCACCACGGTGGAGCGGATCACGCCGGTCACCGTCTTGCCGTAGAGCTTCTTCTCGCCGAAGGCGCCGTACGCCTCCAGGGTCTCCTTGGAGGGGTCGCCGACCAGCGTGACCTTGAGGTTCTCCTGCTCGCGGAACTTCGCGAGCTTCTCCGGCTTGTCCGGGGACACGCCGATGACGTCGTACCCGGCGGCGGCGAGCACGTCGAGGTTGTCCGTGAAGTCGCAGGCCTGCTTGGTGCAGCCGGGGGTCAGGGCGGCGGGGTAGAAGTACACGATGACCTTGCGGCCCTTGTGGTCGGCCAGCGAGACGTCCTTGCCGTCGGCGTCGGGCAGGGTGAAGGCGGGGGCGGTGTCGCCGGGCTGCAGTCGCTCGCTCATGGGCGGTCTCCTCGTACGGGGTGCTGCGCGAAGGGTGTGGTGACGAGTCGAGCGTAATAGGGGTGCCGTGGGGTGCGGCGCGCGTGAAGCTGACAGACTGTGGGACACAGGATCACTCAGCTACGACCACGGAGGCAGCGCGGTGTCGGATGCCAGGACCCCTGCGCAGATCGAGGCGGACATCAAGCGCCGGCGCGACCAGCTGGCCGAGACGCTCGACGAGATCGGGGTGCGCGTCCACCCGAAGACGATCGTGGGCGACGCGAAGGCGAAGGTCGCCGCGAGCGTGGACAACACGCTGGGCCGGGCGTACGTAGGGGCGAACCGCTTCGTCTCGGACGTGCGGGGACAGCTGGTCACGGAGGACGGTTCGCCGCGCGTCGAGCGGATCGTGCCGGTCGCCCTGGTGGCCGTGGGGCTGGTGGGGCTGCTCGTGGTGAGCTCGCGGCGGCGCGGCCGCTGAGGCCGCCCGCGCACGGGTATCGACCCGGGAGCCCACGCTCCCGGCCGGGGCAGGTAGGTTCTGGGGCGTGAGCGAGAAGACCCCCCACGACGACAAGCTGCCCATTCGCATGCTGCACGACCGCGTGCTCGTGCGGCAGGACACCAGCGAGGGCGAGCGGCGCTCCGGCGGCGGCATCCTCATCCCCGCGACCGCGGCCGTCGGCCGGCGGCTCGCCTGGGCCGAGGTGGTGGCGGTCGGGCAGAACGTCCGAGCGGTCGAGCCGGGCGACCGGGTCCTGTACGACCCGGAGGACCGCGCCGAGGTCGAGGTGCGCGGAGTGGCCTACGTGCTGATGCGCGAGCGCGACCTGCACGCCGTGGCGGCGGACCGGTTCGAGGGCTCGGAGGACTCGACGGGCCTCTACCTGTAGTGCCTGGGGCCTGTAGTCCCTGGGGCCTGGAGACCCGTAGGCCCGCGGGCCTAGGGGGCCTAGGGGGCCTAGCGGGCCTACAGATATCGAGAAGGAGCTGGTGACCATCGTCACCAGCTCCTTTTGCACGTTCTTTGCTACCTTGGAGTGACCCCGACGAGACGCGCCGTACCGGGATTCCGCAAAGACGACGCACCCCCATCAGGTAACGCGTTCCGCGTTTCTACTCGTCGGAGGTGCCGTCATGGCCTGGGTTCTGTTGATCGTCGCCGGTCTGCTCGAAGTGGGCTGGTCGATCGGGATGAAGTACACGGACGGCTTCACGCGGCTGTGGCCCAGCGTGTTCACGGGCATGGGCATCGTCGCCAGCATGATGCTCCTGTCCCACGCGGCGAAGACGCTGCCCATCGGTACGGCCTACGGCGTGTGGGTCGGCATCGGGGCGGCCGGTGCGGCGGTGCTCGGCATGGTCATCCTGGGTGAGCCGGTGACCGCCGCCCGGATCTTCTTCGTCTGCCTGCTGCTGGTCGCCGTGGTGGGCCTGAAGGCGACCTCCGGCCACTAGCCCCCGAAGGCGGCGGCCAGGGCGGACCGGGCCCGGCGGCCAGGGCGGACCCGGCCCGGCGGTCAGGATGGATCCGCCCGGCGCCCGGCCCACCGCGGCGCTACCCGTCCGTGAGCCCGCCCAGCGCGCCCCCGTCGTCACCGCCGCCGCCACCGTCGGCCGTTCCGCCGGTCTCGGTGCCGCCGCCGGTCGGGCCACCCTGGGCGCCGCCGTCGGTCGGCCCGCCGTTCGCGGTGCCGCCGTCCGCGGTGGTGCCCCCGTCGGCCGTCCCGCCGTTCTGGCCACCCGTCTGGCCGCCGTTCTGCCCGCCGTTTCGGCCACCGGTGTCCTGACCCCCGGTGGTGGTCCCTCCGGTGTCCTGGCCGCCGGTCGGGGTGCCGCCGGTGTCCTGCCCGCCGTCGGTGGTGCCGCCGTTCGTGGTGCCGCCGGTGTCCGGGTCGCCGGTGCCGCCGGTCGTCGGGGCGGGCGGCGGCGCCACCACGTCGGCGCCCTCCTCGAGCTCCAGGTCGAAGTCCTTGACCGGCTCGCCCGCCAGGGCGGCCTTGGTGAACTGCGCCCAGATGCGGGCCGGGTAGGCGCCGCCGTTGATGCGCTGCTCGCCGAGTGCGCCGTACAGCGGGGTGTGGGCGCCGGTGTCCGGGTCCTGGCCCATGACCGCGACGACCGTCGCGAGGTCGGGGGTGTAGCCGGCGAACCAGGCCGCCGTGTCGTTCTCCGCGGTGCCGGTCTTGCCCGCGGCCGGGCGGCCCGCGCCCTGCGCGGCCGTGCCGGTGCCGCCCTGGACGACGCTCTGCAGGATCGAGGTGGTGGTGTCGGCTGCCTCGCGGGTGACGGCCTGCGCGTTCTTCTGCGCGGGCAGCTCGATCTCGTTGCCGTCCCGGGTGATCTTCTCGACGATCGTGTACGTGCCGTGCTTGCCGTGGTTGGCGAGGGTCGCGTACGCCTCGGTCATGTCCAGGACGCTCGCGGTGGACGGGCCGAGCGCGATCGAGGGGGAGGCGGTCAGGTCGGGGGTGCTCTCGGGCACGCCGAGGGCGATCGCGGTGTCCTTGACCTTGTCGGAGCCGACGTCGACGGCCATCTGCGCGTACACCGAGTTCACGGACTTGTCGGTGGCGGTGCTGACGCTGATGTCGCCGTAGTTGACGTGGTCCTCGTTCTCGGGGGCGTACGTCCCGCCGCTCCAGCCCTGCACGGGACGCTTGTCGGTGCCGTCGTAGATGGTGTTCGGGGTGATCGGACGGCCGTCCTGGGTGACGGAGCCGTTCTCCACCGCGGAGGTGAAGACGAACGGCTTGAAAGTTGACCCGACCTGGTAGTCGCGCCGCGTCGCGTTGTTGACGTACTGCTTGGTGTAGTCGATGCCGCCGTACATGGCGACGACCTTGCCGGTGGCCGGATCGATGGAGGCACCGCCCGCGCGCACGTTCCTGTCGACCTTGCGGGCGTCCTTGTCGACCTTGGACATCACCTGGTCCTCGACGGCCTTCTTGAAGGAGTCCTGCCGGTCCTTCTGGAGGGTCGTGGTGATGCGGTAGCCGCCCTTGGCCAGGGTGTCCTCATCGATGATCTTGTTGGCGGTGAGGTAGTCCTCGACGGCCTTGACGACATAGCCGCGCTGCCCGGACAGGCCCGCCGCGCCCTTGGCCTCGTCGGGCACCGGGAACTTCATCTTGGCCCGCGCGGTCTTGCCGAGCCAGCCTTCCGTGACCATCCCGTCCAGGACGTAGTTCCAACGGCCCGCCGCGCGCGGCTTGTTCTCCGGGTGCGTGGCGACGTCGTACGCGTTCGGCGAGTTCAGGAGGGTGGCGAGGTAGGCGCCCTGGCCGACGGAGAGGTCCTGGACGTCCTCGCCGTAGTACGCCTGGGCGGCGGCCTGCACGCCGTACGCGTTGCGGCCGAAGTAGCTGGTGTTCAGGTAGCCCTCGAGGATGTCGTCCTTGCTCACCTCACGGTCCAGCTTGATCGAGATGAAGAACTCCTTCACCTTCCGGGTGACGGTCTGCTCCTGGCCGAGGTAGTAGTTCTTCACGTACTGCTGGGTGATGGTGGAGCCGGACTGCTTGCCCTTGCCGGTGACGGTGTTCCAGGCCGCGCGCAGCATGGCCTTCGGGTCGACCGCGGACTCGCCGTAGAAGTCGCGGTCCTCGGCGGCGAGCACGGCGTGCTGGACGGTGAGCGGGACCTGCTTGAGGGGCACCTTCTCGCGGTTGACCTCGCCGTCCCGGGCGATCTGGGTGCCGTCGGAGTACAGGTAGACGTTGCTCTGCTTGGTCGCCGCGGCGTTCGCCGGCGGGATGTCGACCAGCATGTAGCCCGCCATGAAACCGCCGACGCACAACAGGATGATCAGGATGAACCCGCCGAGGACCATGCGCCAGGTCGGGAAGATCCGCCGCCAGCCCTTGCGCTTGGGGCGCTTGGGCTTCTTGGGCTTCTTGCCGTCCGCGGTCGCGCCCGCCGCCGTCCCCGCCGTCCCCCCGGGCAGGGCCCCGGGCAGGAGCTCGGGGGCGCCCGCGGACGTGCCCTGCGGCTCCCTGGGGGACCAGCGCGGGCGCCGGGCAGGGCGCTGCTGCTGCGGATCGTCGCTCATGTCTTGCGGAACTCCCGGTTAGCGTCGTACGTCCAGTACGCCTCGTACACCCCATTGCACACCGTCGCCACGGGCGTTCGTGACCAGGCTCGCGCCCGGGCGGCGAAAATGCGTGGCACGAACGACCCCGATCGCACTACGCTCCAGCGCTTTGGCCCGATTCGGGACGGTGCCCACGCTGAAAGGGATGCTTGTGCGCGCAGGACGGTTCCGTTTGTACGCGGCCGTCGCCGGTGGAAGCTTCCGCAGGTACGCCACGTACCGGGTGGCGACCGCCGCCGGGGTGTTCACCAACACCGTCTTCGGTCTCATCCTCGCCTACACGTACGTGGCGCTGTGGGACGAGCGGCCCGGCCTCGGCGGCTACGACCAGTCGCAGGCCCTCACCTATGTGTGGCTCGGCCAGGGGCTGCTGACGGCCATGGCGCTGATGGGCGGCGGCTTCGAGGGTGAGTTGATCGAGCGCATCCGCACCGGGGACATCGCCGTGGACCTGTACCGGCCCGCCGACCTGCAGCTGTGGTGGCTGGCCGCCGACCTGGGCCGGGCCGCGTTCCAGCTGCTCGGCCGCGGTGTCGTGCCGATGGCCTTCGGCGCCCTCGTCTTCGACCTGGCGCTGCCCCGCGAGGCGTGGCGGTGGGCGGCGTTCCTGGTGGCCGTCCTGCTCGGCGCGCTGGTCGGCTTCGCCATCCGCTTCCTGGTGGCGCTCTCCGCGTTCTGGCTCCTCGACGGCGCGGGCACCACACAGATGGCGATGCTCGCGGGCACCTTCTTCTCCGGGATGCTGCTCCCGCTGAACGTCTTCCCCGGCGCACTCGGCGAGTTCGCCCGCGCGCTGCCCTGGTCGGCGCTGCTCCAGGCGCCCGCCGACGTGTTCCTGGGCGAGCGGTCCGGAGTCGGGCTGTTGCGGACGTACGCCTTCCAGATCGGCTGGGCGGCGGCGCTCCTGACGGCCGGGCGGCTGCTGCAGGCCGTGGCGACCCGACGGGTGGTGGTCCAAGGTGGCTGACGAGAGCCCGCTGCGCGAAGGGCTGCGCGCCTACCGCCTGATCTCCGCGATGTGGATCCGCTCCCTGATGGCCTACCGCCTGTCGTTCGCGATGACCGCGCTCGGCAACTTCGCGGTGACCGCCTTCGACTTCGTCGCGATCCTCCTGATGTTCTCCCAGGTGGACCGGCTCGGCGGCTACGGGCTGTCCGAGATCGCGTTCCTGTACGGCGCCTCGTGCACCGCGTTCGGGCTCGCCGACCTCGTCATCGGGTCCATGGACCGGCTGGGCAGGCGGGTCAGGGACGGCACGCTCGACACGCTCTTGGTGCGGCCCGCCCCCGTCATCGCGCAGGTCGCCGCCGACCGCTTCGGACTGCACCGGATCGGCCGCGTCACCCAGGGCGCGGTCGTCCTCGGCTACGCGCTGGTGGTCCTGGACATCCACTGGACGCCCCTGAAGGTCCTGATGGTGCCGCTGATGCTGGTGTGCGGCGCGGGCATCTTCGGGGCGGTGTTCGTGATGGGCGGCGCCTTCCAGTTCCTGGCCCAGGACGCCGCCGAGGTGCAGAACGCCTTCACGTACGGCGGCACCACGCTCCTCCAGTACCCGCCGACCGTCTTCGCCAAGGACCTCGTGCGGGGCGTCACCTACGTCCTGCCGCTGGCCTTCGTGAACTGGCTGCCCGGTCTCTACGTCCTGGGGCGGCCCTATCCGCTCGGGCTGCCGACGTGGGTGGCGTTCACACCGCCGCTGGTGGCCGCAGCCCTTCTCGCGCTCGCGGGCCTCGCCTGGCGCGCGGGCCTCCGCTCGTACCGCAGCACAGGGAGCTGAACCGCCGTGGAAACAGACCTCATTCGCCTCGAAGGCGTCGAGAAGGTCTTCGACGTACGCAAGAAGACCGGCTTCCTGCGGCGCGAACGGCACGAGGTGCGGGCCGTCGACGGGATCTCCTTCACCGTGCCGCGCGGCGAGATGGTCGGCTACATCGGGCCGAACGGCGCGGGCAAGTCGACGACCATCAAGATGCTGACGGGGATCCTGACGCCCAGCGGCGGACGGCTGCGGGTCGCGGGCATCGACCCCTCCCGCGAGCGCACCCGCCTCGCCCGCCGCATCGGCGTGGTCTTCGGCCAGCGCACGACGCTCTGGTGGGACCTGCCGCTGATCGACTCGTACCGCCTGATGCACCGGATGTACCGGATCCCGGACGCCCGTTTCAAGGAGAACCTCGACCGGTGCGTGGAACTCCTGGAACTGGGGCCCCTGTTGGACGTCCCCGTCCGCCAGCTCTCCCTCGGCCAGCGGATGCGCGGCGACATCGCGGCGGCGCTGCTGCACGACCCCGAGGTGCTCTACCTGGACGAGCCGACGATCGGCCTCGACGTGATCAGCAAGGCCAAGGTCCGCGGGTTCCTGCGGGACCTGAACGCCGAGTCGGGCACGACGGTGCTGCTCACCACGCACGACCTGACCGACATCGAGCAGCTCTGCAAGCGTGTGATGGTCATCGACCACGGACGCCTCATGTACGACGGGCCGCTGGCCGGCCTGCACGAGGTGGGCGAGAGCGAGCGCACCCTCGTCGTCGACCTGGAACGTGAACTTCCGCCAATCGAGGTCGAGTCGGCGCGCGTGGTGAAGGTCGAGGGGCCGCGGCAGTGGCTCGCCTTCCCCGCCGCGGAATCGGCGGCTCCGCTCGTCGCGCGCATCGCGGACCGGTACCCGATGGTCGATCTCTCGGTCAGGGAACCGGACATCGAGGCGGTCATCGCCAAGATGTACGCGGACAAGTCCACCTCGTAGGCTGCGGGTATGAGCGAAGAACTCCCCGATCTGCGGGCATCGGACGCCGACCGCGAGCGGGTCGCCGAGCAACTCCGGGACGCGATGGCCGAAGGCCGCCTCGACATGACGGAGTTCGAGGAGCGCCTCGACGCGACCTACAAGGCCCGCACGTACGGCGAGTTGGAACCCCTCACCCGCGACCTGCCCGCGCACGGCGCCAAGGTCTCCATGGTGAAGCGGCCGGTGAACGACGACCCCACCGCCATCGACTGGGACGAGCGGATGGTGACCGGCGAGCCCTCGTCGACGTTCGGCTTCGCCATCTGGAGCGGGTTCAGCCGCAAGGGCAGCTGGGTGGTCGGCCGGCAGTTCAACGGATTCGCGCTGTGGGGCGGCGGCGAGATCGACCTGCGCGAGGCACGGTTCACGGAGCGCGAGGTCGAGATCCGCTGCTTCACGCTCATGGCCGGCATGCAGGTCATCGTGCCGCCGGACATGGAGGTCGTGGTCAAGGGCTTCGGGATCATGGGCGGCGTCGACGACAACGCGACCGGTGCGGGGACGCCGGGATCACCGCGCGTGGTCGTCAGGGGCTTCGCCCTGATGGGCGGCGTCGGCGTCGACCGCAAGGTGCGCAAGGCGGCGAAGCTGCGGCTCAAGGAGGAGCGCCGCCAGGAGCGCATCGACCGGCGCGAGGAGCGCCGAGCCGCGCACTTCGAACGCGCCGAGCGACACCGGCTCGGCCACGAGGAGCGGCACGAGCTGCGGATGCGCAAGCGCGAGGACCGGGACTGACGGGCCCGGACCGACGGGGGCGGCGCCGCGTGCTCATGGTGCGGGCTCGCGGCGCCCGGCTCTCTTCAACGGGCTCCGGGGCAGCGGGGATCTGGTCGGAGGCGCTCCGGTCGGAGCCGCTTCGGTCAGAGTTCCGCCGCCGCGGAGCCCCTCAGGTGCGAGAGGTTGAACGTCTCCGCCATCCTGCGGAAGCCCGCGTCGGACGGGTGCAGGTGGTCGCCCGAGTCGTACTGGGCGCGCAGCTTGCGGGGGTCGTACGGGTCGCGCAGGGCGCGGTCGAAGTCGACGAACTCGTCGAAGACCCGGCCCGAGCGGATCTGCTCGTTCACGGCCTCGCGCACGTTCTCCAGGCCGGGCGTGTAGCCGCGGTGGCCGCCGAACGGCATCAGCGTCGCGCCGACCACGCGCAGGCCGCGGCCGTGCGCCTGACGGGTCAGCTCGCGCAGTCCCTCGACTATCCGGTCCGGGTTGTTCTGGTGCGGGTTGCGCAGGATGTCGTTGACGCCGAGGGCGATCACGACGGCCTTGACGCCGGTGCGGCTCAGCACGTCCCGGTCGAAGCGGGAGAGGCCGCTCGGGTTGACGGCCGGGTGGCCGAGCCCGTCGGAGAGGATGCGGTTGCCGCTGATGCCCTGGTTCACCACGCCGTAGCGGGGCGCGCCCGACTCGTCGCGCATGCGGTCGGCGAGGACGTCGGTCCAGCGGCGGTTGGCGCCCATGGTGGAGGAGATGCCGTCGGTGATGGAGTCGCCGAAGACGACGACGGTGCCGTCGGTCTCGTTGCTCAGCACGTCCACCGCGGCGAGGTAGCGCCAGTACGGGCTCTGCTCGGTGTAGGCGTCGCCCAGCTGGTCCTCGGTGCGGTCTCCCTCGGCCACGTAGCTGATCTGGCGCGCGTGCGGATGGTAGGTGACGGGGCCCGACGGGGTCGGCGAGTACGTCGTGACCAGCAGGTCCGTGTCGTGCGGGACGCGCACGCGGGCCGCGTCGCTCATCACCTGGGCGCCCGGCGGGATCACCACCGAGGTGTTCCCGCCGAAGGTGAGCCTGCGCAGCGTGCCGGCCGCCGCGGCCGGGTTGTTCGTCGCGGAGGCGAGCGCGATGGAGGCGTGCGTGATGCTGAGCGGCGTGGTGCCGTACAGGTTCGACAGCGTGATGCGGGCGCTGCTGCCGCCGACGCTGGTGTGCACGATGTTGCGGATGGAACGTCCCGCGAACCCCTTGCGCGCCGTGCCCGGTTCGGCCCCGGCGGGGGAGGCGGACCAGGAGCCGACCCAGACGCCGGAGGAGGCGGGGTTGGCGGAGTTGCGGGGGTTGCGCCCACCGGCGCTGATGGTGTCCTGCTCGTCACCGTCGGTGCCTGAGACACCGACGTATATGGCGGCGGAAATCACCACTATGACCGCGAGGACCGCGGCGAGAAGGGCATAACCGTGTCGCTTGGTCATGCGGGCTCTTTCTCCTCGGGCAGGGGGAGCCCCGAGGCTCCGGTGTGATCACCCCATGATGCGTCATGGGCCGTGAGGCGGCCGACACTGCCCCCCTCCGTCCAGTGAGACGCCGGGAACTTGTCGTCCGTTCCAGGAGTAGGTCAGGAAGCGGCGTACGACACAGTGCGTGGGGACAATCAGGACACAGGGCAGGGCGAAAGTGCGGACGAGGACGATGCGAACGGGCCAGGTGGAGTGAGTGGAACGCGCAAACGCGGACGAATCGGCCGAGGGGGGCCGTGAGGAGCATGCCCGCGAGATTCCCCCGTCAAGCCGTGCTCCGTTCGGGGCGGGCGGGATGTCGGAGCCGGGCGACGCCACGAATGGCCTAAAGGCCGCGATTGGCTCAAAGGGTTCGGTCGAAAGGGGCGGTGCGGCCGGTTCGGGGGGCGGCGGTGACGCCTCCAGGGGCTCTGGGGTCTCTGGGGGCTCCGGCGGCTCTGGGGTCTCTGGCGGCTCCGGTGGCTCGGGCGGTGCGGGTGGTTCGGGGGATGCGGATGGTTCGGGGGATGCCGGAGGTTTCTCCGGCATCTCCGGCATCTCCGGCATCTCCGGCGTCTCCGGCTCCAACGGCGGCACCGGCCCCGAGGGCACTGTCGGCGCGAAGGGGACAAAGAGGGTGAAGGCTTCGAAGGGCGCGAAGGGTGCGAAGAGTGCGCCGTCGGCCGGTGGCGGCTTCCCGTACAGCCCCGCCGACGAGGAGAAGCGCCGCGGTGTGCGCCGCATGAAGACCATGGCGACGGGACTCCTCGTCTTCGTCGCCGTCGTCTACGTACTGGCGAAGTGGGCGCAGAACTCCGGCGCGGGCCCCTGGGCCGGATACGTCGCCGCGGCCGCCGAGGCCGGCATGGTCGGCGCGCTCGCCGACTGGTTCGCGGTCACGGCGCTCTTCCGCCACCCGCTCGGCCTGCCCATCCCGCACACGGCGATCATCCCGAACAAGAAGGACCAGCTGGGCGCCTCCCTCGGCGACTTCGTGGGGGAGAACTTCCTCTCCGCCGACGTCGTACGGGGCCGGCTGCACGCCGTCGGCATCAGCGGCCGCCTCGGCAGCTGGCTCGCCGAGCCCGCGCACGCCGACCGGGTGACCGCCGAGCTCGCCACGGCCCTGCGCGGCGCCCTGACGGTGCTGCGCGACTCCGACGTGCAGGCCGTGGTCGGCGAGGCCATCACGCGGCGCGCGGACGCCCAGGAGATCGCCCCCGGCATGGGCAAGATGCTGGAGAAGGTCGTCGCGGACGGCGGCCACAAGCGCGTCGTCGACCTGGTCTGCGTCCGTGCCCACGACTGGCTCGTCGAGCACGCCGACTCCGTGATGGACGCGGTGCAGGGCGGGGCGCCCGGCTGGACCCCGCGGTTCGTCGACAAGCGCGTCGGCGAGCGCGTCTACAAGGAACTGCTCCGCTTCGTCACCGAGATGCGGGACATGCCCGGGCACCCCGCGCGCGGCGCCGTGGACCGCTTCCTCGCCGACTTCGCCGCCGACCTGCAGTCCGACTCGGACACCCGGGAGCGCGTGGAGCGCCTCAAGCGGGACATCCTGGCGCGCGGCGAGGTCCAGGACCTGATCGCCTCGGCCTGGTCGTCGGTCCGCGCGATGATCGTGGCCGCCGCCGAGGACGAGCGCAGCGAGCTGCGCCTGCGCGTACGGGCCTCGCTGCTCTCGCTGGGCGCCCGGATGGCGACGGACGGCCGGCTGCAGCGCAAGGTCGACGGCTGGGTCGAGGGCGCGGCGGTGTACGTGGTGACGACGTACCGCGACGAGATCACCTCGCTGATCACCGACACGGTGGCGGGCTGGGACGCCGAGCACACCTCGAAGAAGATCGAGGCGCACATCGGGCGTGACCTGCAGTTCATCCGGATCAACGGCACGGTGGTCGGCTCCCTGGCGGGGCTCGCGATCTATACGGTGTCGCGGCTGCTGGGGGCGTAGGGCCGGGGGCGGCTGGGCGTACGGAGAGGGCGGCGGGGCGTACGGGGAGGGCCGTGGGGCGGCCGTCCGCGGCCGTACGCCCTTCTTCGGCGGGCGTGAGAGCGCGTCCGCCGGGCACTCTGGAGAAGCCCCTGGGAGGAGCCACGGGGCTCCCGGGAGGTGCCATGACCGCTGACCACGAAGATCACGCAGCTGACCGCGCCGATCGCGCCCGCCAGGGCGGCGGCGGTGACGGCGGCGGTGGCGGTAGCAGTGCCGGTGCCGGTGCCGGTGCCGGTGCCGGCGCCGATGCCGGTGCAGGCCGGGACGGTGGCGGCCGCGGAACGGGCACCGTCACCACCGCCGTGCCCGCCCGTCTGGACCGGCTGCCCTGGTCCCGCTGGCACTGGATGATCGTGGTGGGCCTCGGCACGGTCTGGATCCTGGACGGCCTCGAGGTCACCACCGTCGGCAACATCGCGAGCCGCCTCTCCGAGGAGGGCAGCGGCCTGGCCATCAGCTCGGCCCAGGTCACGGGTATCGCGGCGGCCCTCTACGTGGCGGGAGCGTGCGTCGGCGCGCTGTTCTTCGGCTGGCTCACCGACAAGTTCGGCCGCAAGAAGCTCTTCATGGTCACCCTGGTGGTGTACCTCGGCGCCACCGCCATGACGGCGCTCTCCTTCGACGCCTGGTGGTTCTTCCTCTTCCGGTTCCTGACCGGCTTCGGCATCGGCGGCGAGTACGCGGCGATCAACTCGGCCATCGACGAGCTGATCCCGTCCAAGTACCGCGGCCGCGTCGACCTGATCATCAACGGCAGCTACTGGCTCGGCGCGATCGGCGGCTCGCTGCTGTCCGTGCTCATGCTCAACACGAACATCTTCCCCAAGGACCTGGGCTGGCGGCTCACCTTCGCCCTCGGCGTCGTCCTCGGCCTCGTCATCCTGCTGGTGCGCCGGCACGTGCCGGAGAGCCCGCGCTGGCAGTTCATCCACGGGCGCGGGGAGGAGGCGGAAGGGCTCGTCTCGTCGGTGGAGCGGGAGATCGAGGAGGAGAAGGGCGAGCCGTTGCCGCGGCCCGACCGGGAGATCACCATCCACCAGCGCAAGAGCATCGGCTTCGGGCTCATCGCCAAGACGGTCTTCCGCGACTACCCCAAGCGTGCGGTGCTCGGCCTGTCCCTCTTCATCGGCCAGGCGTTCCTCTACAACGCCATCACCTTCGGCTTCGGCGCGATCCTCACCACGTTCTACGACGTCCCCTCCGGCAGTACGGGCTACTACTTCGCCGTCATCGCCGCGGGAAACTTCCTGGGCCCGCTCTTCCTCGGCAAGCTCTTCGACACGGTCGGCCGCCGGATCATGATCTCGTCGACGTACCTGCTCTCCGGCATCCTGCTGTTCGGCACGGCCTGGCTCTTCGGGCGCGGCTCGCTGAGCGCGACGACGCTCACGGCCTGCTGGTGCGTGGTCCTGTTCTTCGCGTCGGCGGGCGCGAGCAGCGCGTACCTGACGGTCTCGGAGATCTTCCCGATGGAGACCCGCGCCATGGCCATCGCCTTCTTCTACGCGATCGGCACGGCGGCCGGCGGCATCAGCGGCCCGCTGATCTTCGCGGATCTCACCGAGTCGGGCGTGATCGGCGACACGGTCCTCGCCTTCCGGATCGGCGCGGGCCTGATGTGCGCGGCGGGCCTGGTGGCGGCGGCGTTCGCGGTGAAGGCGGAGCGCCGCTCGCTGGAGGACATCGCGGCACCGCTGTCATCGGTGGCACCGGCGACGAAGTAATGGCCAAGAGACCCTGATGTGCAAGGATCCGGCCATGACGCAGGATCTGACACAGGACCTGGCCCAGGATCGGCATCGGGTGGCGGTGCTCGTACGGGACGGCGTACTGCCGATGGAACTGGGCCTGGTGCACCAGCTGTTCGGCGGCGCGCGCGGCCCGTCCGGGGAACGGCTGTACGAGCTGCGTACGTGCGCGGTGAACGGCCCGGGACACCTCCGTACGGACGCGGACTTCCCGATCGGCGCCCCGCACGGCCCCGAGGCGCTGGCGTGGGCGGACACAGTGATCGTCCCGGCGTCGCACGAGGAGGACGAGTCGCTGACCCCGGACGGCCCGCCTGCGCCCCTGGCGCGGGCGCTGGCCGCCGCGGACGGGGCGCGGCTGGCCTCGATCTGCACGGGCGCGTTCGTGCTGGCGGCGGCGGGCCTGCTGGACGGCCGCAGGGCGACGACGCACTGGCTCTCGACGGACCACTTCGCCCGCACCTTCCCCGCGGTGACGGTGGACCCCGACGTCCTCTACGTGGACGAGGGCCGGGTGCTGACGTCCGCGGGGGAGGCGGCGGGGGTGGACCTGTGCCTGCACATGATCCGCGGCGACCACGGCGCGGCGGTGGCGGCCGACGTGGCGCGCCGCACGGTGGTGCCGCCGCACCGGGAGGGCGGCCAGGCGCAGTACATCCAACGCCCGGTGCCGCAGGAGGAGTTGACGTCGACGGGCGGGGCGAGGGCCTGGGCGGTGTCGCACCTCCACGAACCCCTGACGCTGGCGGAACTGGCGGAGCGGGCGTCGATGAGCGTCCGCACGTTCAGCCGCCGCTTCCGCGAGGAGACGGGCCTGACGCCGATCCAGTGGCTCACGCAGCGCAGGGTGGACCGCGCCCGCGAACTCCTCGAATCCACCGACCACACGGTGGACCGCATCGCGACGGAGGCGGGCTTCGGCACGGGCGCGTCGCTGCGGCAGCACTTCGTGGCGGGGGTGGGGGTGTCGCCGGGGGCGTACCGGTCGACGTTCAGGGGCGGCGTGCGGGCGCGCTGAGACCCGGGAACCCATCTGCCGGCAACTCATCCCGGCATGAGTACGCGTACTCTGTCGCGCCCCGGACAGGGACGCCATCGTCGTACACATGAACGCGTTGCTGATTCCCCTGAGGAAAACCGCCCCGCTGCCCCGCTGCGCGACCCGCCTGCTGGGCGCGGGGCTCGCCGCCACGGCGTACGCGGTGTGCCTTCCCTGGGACCTGCGCAACCGCGCCGAGACGGCGGGCGCGATCAACGAGACGTCACCGGTGACGGCGACGGGGGTGACGGTCCTGGCCCTCACCCTCGCGGCCCTGGCGGCCTACTTCGGCATCAGGGACCGCGCGGGCTGGGCCCTGCTGGTGACGGCAGCCCCACCCGCGACCCTGCTCTACCTCTCCTTCGACTCGCACCCCACGCAGGACGCGAACGTCTGGCCACTGGCGTGGGCGTTCTGCACGCTGGTGATGGGAGTCGGGGCACTCGTGTCGGGGGCGGTGGCGCGACGAGTGGCCCCCGGCCGCACGGACTGACCCCGCGTCTCCGCGGTGCACCCTCTCGCCCCGCCGTGCCCCCGCCTGCCCGCTTCAGCTCCGACGGTCGGCAAGCACCCAGGAGGCGAGCGCGACCCCACCGGCCACGCCGAACACGGCGGGCCAGGCGCCCACCTTCTTGGCGAGGGGATGCGACCCGGCGAACCCGCCGACGTAAGCGACGGTGAGCGCGCCCGCGGTCTTCGCGCCGGCCACCTCCCGCCACTGCCGAGCGGCCACGGCCCCGGCAGCGGCCAGCACGACCCCGCCGAGGGGGCGCTTCTTGGTGAGACGGGCGGTGGTGTACCCGCCGATCAGGCCCGCGGCGGCTATGGGAGCGGTGGGAATGCGGGGCACGTGGCCTCCCGGCGTAGACAGTGGGTGTCCTGCAAGGTCTCCGCCGAGGTTACGCCGTGCCTCTCAAGAGCGGTCAGAGTGGTACCGGAAGGGCATACCGGAAACAGGGCGCTCATCGTGCCGCACTCGCCCGGGATCAGCGGAACCGGCGTCCCGTTGCGCCGGAAGCGATGAATTGGGTCCAGGCGGCAGAGGAGACCCAGAGGCGTGGTCCGTCGGCTCGCTTGGAGTCGCGTATGAGGACGCCATGGGGAATGAACGCTGTCTCCACGCACTCAGTGGTGTTGCCCCCGCTGTAGGACGATTTGAACCATGAGAGTGCTGAGGGCGAGAGAGGCTTAACGGGCATTACAGCTCCTTGCGGACGCGTTGAATCATGGAGGAGGAAGCTTCCACGTCCAACGCTTGTGCGCGGAGGTAGTCGAACGCAAGCCGATAGCGCTGCAGTTCCTCTTCCTTCTCCAGGAAGAGCGAGCCGGTGTGAAGGTCGACGTACACGACGTCCAGCGCTGGTTCGGTGCCGCCAATGATCACAAAGCTCCCGAGGGCGGCGGAGTGAGCTCCCTTGGCGAACGGCAGGACTTGAAGCGTGATGTCCGGTGACTCGTTCGCTTCGAGGAGGCGGCTGAGCTGCTCCTTCATGATGGACGGGGAACCGACCACGCGACGGATGACGGACTCGTCGAGGATCGCCCACAGGTGAGGGGGATTCGCCCTGCCAAGGATCATCTGCCGCTTCATGCGGATGTCTACCAGGCGCTCGATCTCCACTGGGGCGAGCCGTACTTCATTGGCTTGCTGGACCGCGGTGCTGTAAGCGCGAGTCTGCAGGAGGCCAGGAACATAGACACATGCGAAGTGGTCTTCACGTACTGCCTCATCCTCCAGCGTGAGCAGGAGGTTCATGCTCTCGGGGATCGAGTCGGTGAAGGAACTCCACCACCCCTGTTGCCGGGCGTCCTTGGCGAGAGCGACGACAGCCCTGCGTTCGGCCTCGGTTGCTGAGTACTCGCGGCAAAGAGCGTCCACCACGAGCCACTTGACCGGACCCGCCTGGGTTTCGTAGCGGCTGACCGTCGCCTTGGATAAGCCGACGAGTGTGCCGGCCTCCTCCAGGGTCAGGCCCTTGCGGGCGCGCAACTTCCGCATCATGGCGCCTAGCTGGCGCCGACGTGTGGTGGTCCGTACCGACATGTAGCTCCTCCCTGAAGATCGGGCGCGCGGCACGCGGCCGCAGCCAAGCTAAGCGGACGGCGAGTTGGCGCTCCAGCGGATTCACTCGATGGATTCTCGTGAGAAGTTACACAGTGAGACTTCTCTGTGCCATGCTCGCGGCAGCTCGCTACACGGCGTAGCCGTACGGATACGGCAGGCGCGGCGCTGTGCGGCCGAGGAAGGAGCCTCTCCATGCCCATGTACGAAGAGGACGAACGGCGGCTGTGCTGCGTCCTGCCGTTTGACGCGACGCCGGCGGAACTTCACCTGCTCCGCAAGGAGGTGAAACGCAATTTGGAGCGATGGGGAGCGCAAAGCATCGCCGGGGAGGCCAGGCTGGTCGCGACTGAACTGGCGACGAACGTCATCAAGCATGTGGGGGAGGGGGTGGCCGCGACGCTGGTCCTCGAACCGAGGGGTGACCGTCTCCGCGTGGAGGTGCACGACGGCAGTCGCACTGTGCCGACTCTGCGCGCGGTGTGCACGGAGGCGGAGTGTGGGCGTGGCCTCCACCTGCTGGCCTCGATGTGTGAGGAATGGGGAACCCGTCTTACGGCGAGCGGCAAGGCCGTGTGGTGCGAGCTCTCCCTTGAGCCGGCGCGCCACTGCATGCGGGTACGGCGCGCCGAATTGGTCCTTGAGGAGTATCGACGCGTTGCCGGCGTGAGTTCTGCCGCCGTGCCGTCTTCCGCAGCCCTTGAGGAGTCAGTTACGGACGTGATCGCCGACCTGCTCCACTGGCTGGCGGCGCAAGGGGGCGATCCGGACGAGACGCTCGGCCGGGCACAGATGCACTTCGAGGCGGAAGACGAGGCAGCGGCGTAGACGGCTCGCCGGCGAGGGCGAGTACGGGCTACTCATCCGTGCGGATGGCCGCCAATATGACGCGCGCATCCGCCACTTGGCCCTCATCGATCAGGGCTGCCGTGATGTTGACGGAAGCCTGGATGTCGTCACGGTTCGCGGCGGCGTTCAGCATGGCTTCCGCCCCGTCTTCCGCTCCGGCGTCTCGGTAGGAGGCTACGGCGCGAGGGAACTCTCGTGAGGCGAGGCTGTTTCCCTTCGCCCAGACATTGAATTGCGCATCCTGATACCGGCCTGCCGCCAGGTGGCCGAGGTAGTCCGCGATGTCGGCTGCATGCGTGTTGTCGGCACGGTGCCGGTCCCCCTCTTGAAGGGGGACCGGCACCTCTGTCTGTGCCGACGTGGCCACGAGTTTGCGGCGAGCGAGCCGAATCCGCTTCATGCGGCGCTGCTCGCGGAACGTCGAGTAGGCCGGCTGCCGCGGGGGCTGCGTGGTGGTGGCCGCCATAGCGGCGTTCGCCGCCGAGGGGGCGATGCGCTGAGCGCGGGCGGCGTCGCGGAGCTGGAGCAGGTAGGTGAGCGTGTGCGGCAATGGCCTCGCCCGAGTCCACTGCGCCTCGTCTTCCAGGACCTTGTAGATCCTCTCCAACTGCCCGGCCTCCGGAACCCGCCTGCCGGTCTTGTAGCAGGACAAGCTGGACTGGCTGATGCCTGCCCGCTTGGCAATCGTGTTCTGGATGAGGTCCACGGCGGTCAGTACATCGTGCAGAGCCGCCCGGAACACCTCTCTGGGTAAGGGCAGAACATCATCACCATCCTGCTGGGGAGGGATCCCCGCAGATCTCGTCGCCATGTATGGGCCAACCTCTCCGTATGGTGCGGGCGCCTGAGTGGACCTTCCATACTGCTGGAGCAACTGGCTTCTTGAGTAGGCACTTCGGCCATTGCGGACGTGCAATTTATGGCGTCAGTGCAATTCCCTGTTGGCACTGGATTTCTCACCCCTGCCTGAGCAAGGCTTCTGGTGTCGCAGACCGGCGGATCTGTTTGCCGATCGCGGCCCAAGCAGACCCAGCACAAGGAGGAGGGGTACGAGGTGGACATGCCGTCATGGACTGACCCGAAGCTCGGCACCATGAAGCGCGCTGCCCTGTGGTTGGTGGACGTGGTGGGCGAGGGGAACATCTTCACCAAGGAAGCAGTGAAGGAGGCCTTCCCGGGAGTCAGCCAGGCTGATCGCCGAGTACGTGACCTGAGGGACCACGGCTGGCAGATCAACACCAACCGTGAGGACGCCTCCCTCGGCCAGCACGAGCAGCGCTTCGTGAAGCAGGGTGAGCCGGTGTGGCAGCCGGGCAAGGGCACGCGCCCCGGCACTTCGGTCACTCAGACCCAGCGGCGCGAAGTGCTCAGGCGGGACGGGCACTTCTGTCGGTCGTGCGGTATCACGCCGGGCGAGATCTATGCCGGCACTTACGAGTCCGCCCAGATCGACATCGCTCGCCGAGTGGTGCGACAGCCGAATGGCGCCGAGAAGACGGAGCTCGTATCCGAGTGCAATCGCTGCAGGGTGGGAGGGCGCGGAGCTGTGGCGGATCTGGGTGAGATGCTGAGGCGCGCCGAGGGCCTGAGCGGTTTGGAACGCAGGGTGCTCTCGGGCTGGATGGACCGGGACCAGCGTGAGTTCAGCGCGGCGGAGGCGTTCTGGGCCGACTACCGGACGCTTCCCGAGGAGTCGAGGGTGAAGATCCGCGATGCCCTGAAGCCGGCGGGTGAGTAGGCGCCACACACTCTTGATGGCCCGGTGGTCATGCCTCCTTCCTCCGGGTGGGAGGCGGCCCCGCCGGTAGCAGTACTAAATCTGATGCTCTTGAGGGGATTACTAGTGGACAAGGAATTCGGTCGACCGCCGCTAGCGGAAGAAAACAGGGCGCTGGTCGAAGAGCGGCTGAAGGACATCACGGGTGGAGATGCCGTCAGGGAGACGCTCACCGTGGAATGGCGTACGAAACCGCTCACCGTCGAGGTCATCGACATGCCGGTGGAGGCGCTCTACTACAACCCGGGAACACACCGTATCCGCGCCCAGCGGGATCACAAGCCTGAGCGCGACGAACTGCTCAAGCGGGAGCCCTGGGCGCCGGACAGCCAGGACTACCTGCACTATCTGCTGCAGATGCTGCCGGCGGACCCTTCGAAGAAGGACCCCGACTTCGACGAGCTGATGGAGAGTCTCCACTCCTTCCGTCAGAACGAGCCCGGCCTCATCACGCGGGACGGCATTCTGGTCAACGGCAACACCCGTCGTGCGGCCCTCAAGGAACTGGGCGTCACGAACATCCGGGTGGGTGTGCTGCCGGAGTCGTGCACTTGGGATGACATCAACGCGGTAGAGCTGTCGCTCCAGCTCAGGCCGGACCAGCGCCGTGACTACTCCTATATCAACCGACTGCTGGCCATGGAGGAGCAACAGCTTCTGGGGCGGCCACTGGCCGATGTGGCCAGGGAGTTCCGTATCCGTGCCAGCACGTGCGAGCAAGACCTGTGGATTCTCTCCTGCCTTCGTGACCTGATCGAGCGGTCAGGAGACGGAGGTGCTCAGCTTCGGCTGCTGGACTTCGAGCAGCACCAGGAGAAGCTCCGCGAGCTGTACCGCCGGTACGCCAAGGAGTCGACGGCAAGCAAGGACAACGCGGAGGTCCTGAAGGAGACGCGGCTCACGGCCATTGTCCTGGGGTTCTCCAAGACGGACGTGCGACTGATCGAGCCTGACTTCAGGGACCGGTACCTGGACAAGCAGTTGCCGGACGTGCTGAAGACGGAGCCCGATGCTCCGGCCGCGGTGGCCATTCCAGGGCTCAACCGGACCATGAAGCCCTCCGCGCCGAAGGTCGCTCAGTCCAGGGCTCTGACGGACACCATTCTGAAAGCGAAGGCAGTGGTGACCGCGGAGGACGGTCTCCTCACCGAGCGCAGTAAGTCCGCAACAGCAACGTTCGCCGCTGCGCACAAGGCAGTTGGGGACGCTTTGGAACCGGCAGGCAAGGATGCCCGGGTGCGCAAGCGCAAGCAGGCAGCACAGGACCGCATCACCGATGCCTGCCAGGACATCGAGCAGTGCATTACCGACCTCACGCTGGCCAAGGCTTCCGGAAGTCTCGACGAGGAGGCATTCGACGAGGCGGTGATGACTCTCCGCGAGACCTTGACGAAGCTTGCTGTGGCGACCCAGCGCAGCATCAAGGCGCCCGGTGACGGCGTCTCTTGGCTCCGTGAATCGGTCAGGCAGGAGGGCATGTGACCGCCCCCGTCGAACCGTCTCTGCGTATTTCTTCCGATGTCACCCGGACGCGTGCCGTCCTGCGAGCGGCCCCGGGTCGTGAAGGAGACTTCGCCAAGCTGGCGGCGCGATTTCCCGCTGCCGGGCAGCGCACGCTGCTGTCCATAGAGGTCGACCTCGATGACTTCCTCACGGGGCTTGAGGCGCTGGCCACTTGGCCGTCCCCGGACGTCGAATGGGAAGGGGAGCTGGCAACGCTCGTCGGCGGCGTACTCGATGACGCCGAGCGTGCCGAGCAGTGGCTAGAGGACTCCGCGGCGGCCACCGCCGTATCGCCGGACGCGGTCCTGGACCAGCTCGGTCCGGAATGGCGCGCGGACCTGACTGACTTCCAGCGGCGGGACATCGCTCGTCTTCTCTCTCTGCAGCACGGGGCGAATTTCTCCGTGCCGGGAGCGGGCAAGACGCGTGTCGGCTTGGCGGTGTTCGCCGCGATGAGGGAGCAGGGGAGCGTGCGCAGGCTGCTCGTCGTGAGCCCTAAGTCCGCGTACGAGTCATGGAGTTACGAGAGTGAGGTGTGCTTCAAGGAGCCGCTCACCGCCCGGGTCATGGAACGTACCCCCGACCCGGGAACGGACGTCTTGGTCGTGAACTACGAGCGACTCGACCGGTCTCTCGCCACACTCGCGGCCTGGCTGCGCGGCGCACCTTCGATGCTCATCCTCGATGAGGCCCACCGCATGAAGCTCGGGGCGCGCGGCATCTACGGGAGTGCCTGCATGGCGCTGGGGCCACTGGCTCGTCGGCGCCTCATCCTCACCGGAACGCCGGCCCCCAACGGTGCCCGCGACCTGGAGAACCTGCTGTCCTTCGTCTGGCCCGGCCACGGCCGCCGCGTCGTGACCAACGCCGTAGCCGGTGGCGACCTCGCGTACGCGAGTACCGTGCTGCGGCCGCTCTTCACCCGCACCACCAAGAACGAACTCGGGCTGCCCCCGTTCGAGACACGTATTCGCTACGTCGAGCTGCCGTCGCTGCACCGGGAGGTGTATGACGCGCTCGTTGGCCAGTACACCGCTAGGGCGGAAGCGGGGCGGGAAGATTTCGATGCGCTGGGCAAGGCCATGCTTCGACTGCTCATGGCGGCTACAAGTCCCGCCCTGCTCCTTGAGGGAGAGAGCCGGTACGCCCCACTCGACTATCGGGTGCCACCCCTGGAGGTGCCGAAGACGGACTCCCTCTACGCGCTCCTCAAGCAGTTGCCGGACTATGAGTTCTCTCCGAAGTACAAGGAGGCACTGAGCATCGTCGCGGAGAACGCTGCTCAGGGGCGGAAGACGCTGGTGTGGACGACGTTCGTGCGGAGCCTCACCACGATGGAGCGGCTCTTCTCCGCCTATCAGCCGGCCGTGGTGCACGGCGGGACTCCTGACCGTGAGGAGCAGATCAAGCGGTTCAGGGAAGACCCTGACTGCAACGTGCTGCTTTCCAATCCCGCGACCCTCGGTGAGGGCATCAGCCTTCACCAGGTCTGTCATGACGCCGTGTATGTCGACCGTGACTTCATGGCAGGCAGGTTCCTGCAGAGCCTTGACCGCATTCACCGGCTCGGGCTTGAACCTGGCACTGATACGCGGGTCACGGTCCTCGCCGCGGAGGGGACCATCGACGAAGTCGTAGCTCTGCGGCTGGAGGACAAGCTCGAATTCATGGGACGGATCCTCGATGATCCGTCCGTACAGCAGCTCGCGGATTTGCAGGAGGAGCCTTCGATCGCTGCGGGCATGGACATGGCCGACGTTCGTGCCCTGCTTCGACACCTTGATACGCATGCCGTTGGGTGAGTGGGGCGCGTTCACAGCGTGCCGCTGTGGGCCATGACGCCGCTCTCGGCCGCACGGTCCGCGTGATCCAGGGCGTTCATGATTCCGTGGCCGACTGCCTGAGCCACTGGTGGCGGAAAGGCATTGCCCACCTGCCGGTACATCGATGTCTTACCGCCCTCAAATTTCCATGTCGGGGGGAAGCCCTGCAAAAGGGCCATCTGCCCAATGGTTAGCTTCACCGGAAGCACGTCACCCGGGGAGGGCGGAGCGTCAGCGACGCCGGATCCATTGACCCCGATCTCCGCCCACGCCTGCCGCGCGCGTGTGGGACCGAGATCTGGGCCGCCATGCTTCTTTGAGCCACCGCACAGGGTAGGGGCGATCCGCTGGGCCTGCTGAGCCCAGAGATCGGCCAGTTCCCACCCCTGAGACGCCATTGATTCGCGCAAAACGCTCCCCACGAGCGCGGTGCCGGCCGGATGAGAGGCAGCCTCCGGCCACTGGAAGCGACCGAACGTGTGGGGTGCCAGGGCTACGAGGACGGCGCGTGGCCGGAGCTGGGGAACTCCGAAATCCCGGGCGTACAACAGTCGCCACTCCGCGGCGTACCCAAGGTCCGAGAGGGCCTGGATGATCCTGAGCCGGTATGCGGAGAACTTCCTCTGAAGGAGTCCCTTTACGTTCTCGACGAGGACGGCTCGCGGTCTGATCGTCGAGACCAGTGACAGCACGGACGGGAAGAGGTCGCGCTCGTCGTCGGCGCCAAGCTGGCGCCCGGCAAGGGAGAAGGGCGGGCAGGGTACTCCCGCCGCGAGAAGGGCGGGGCGCTGTAAGCCGGTGAAGGAAGCCGTGTCCAACGTCCGGATGTCTGCCTCCACGACGTTCCAGCCTGGCCGGTTGGCGCGCAAGGTGCGGCATGCGTCCGTGTCCAGCTCCACCAGGGCTTCGTGCTGGAATCCTGCCTGCTCCAGGCCGAGAGCCTGGCCTCCTGCGCCGGCGCAGAGTTCGAGGCAGGAATAGCGGTTGCTGACCTTGTTCGGCTGGTGCGCCACGGAAGAAGCCCTTTCGGCGGGAATGATCAGGGAGTGACCAGATCACCTTGCCGCCACTTGCCGCGGCAAGTGGCGGCAAGCTAATGTTTCGCCGCGAACGAAGGATGACGTGGACAGAGGTTCGACTAGGGGAGTTCTCGTGCACACCGGACCTGACTGGCGTGATGAGGAGCTCGGCACCCGTGTGAGGGTGGCTTTGTGGCTTCGGGATGAAGTCGGTGAAGGGCAGACCTTCAAGAAGCAGGCTCTGCGGGCCGCTGTTCCTGGATCCGAACAGGTGGACCGCCGTATGAGAGATCTGCGGCCGGCGGGCTGGGACATCAAGACCTACCGTGACAAGCCCAGCCTGCAGGCCGATGAGCTCTATCTGGAGAGGATCGGGCTCCCTGTCTGGGAGAAGGAGCACCGTGCGGCGGGGCTGAGGCAGATCAGTGCGAGGACTCGACGGTTCGTCTTCGAGCGAGACGGTCATATGTGCCGTCGTTGTGGCGTGGCCGCGGCTGAGGAGTACCCCGGCGAGCCCGGATCCCATGCGCGCTTGACGTTGGGGCACGTGAACCCGCACAAGTCAGGTGCCGGGGCAAGCTCCGAGGAATTGATCACCGAGTGCGCTCGCTGCAACGAGACAGTGAGGCACTTGACCGGTACCCAGATGACGCGTGAGCAGGTGTGGGACAGGGTCACGGAGCTGCCGGTGCGGTTCAAGAAGGACTTGCTGGTGTGGATGGCGGCTGATGCGCGACCGCTGAGCGGAGCTGAACGCGCTTGGGGTATGTACCGGCAGCTGCCAGCGGAGTTGCGGGATGAAGTCAGGCGGGACCTGGAGGCCCTGCTCAAGAGCTGACGCATCCCGTGAAGGCTGCGACGCGGGCCAGTTCTGGTGTCTGTGGATGCGACACTTGCGTGTCTGTAGCTACACCACCGGGAGGCGTTCGATGAGTTCCAGCGACCAGCCGCTGACCTCGATTGAGATCTGCGCGGGAGCTGGAGGCCAGGCAGTTGGCCTCCATGGGGCGGGGTTCCGTCACCGTGCACTCGTCGAGATCGACAAGTACGCGGCCGAGACGCTAAAGCTCAATGTGGTGGAGCGGAAGGTCTGGGGGGAGGAGGAGGCGGCTGATTGCCAAATCTTCACCATGGACGTTAAGGATTTCAAACCGGCGGTAGAGAAGATTGACCTTCTGGCCGGTGGAGTTCCGTGCCCTCCTTTCTCTGTCGCGGGGAAGCAGCTCGGGCAGGATGACGAGCGTGATCTCTTTCCTGAGATGCTGAGGCTGGTGGATGAACTGAATCCCCGAGCGGTGATGATTGAAAATGTCGCCGGCCTTGTGAAGCCTTTTGATAAATTCGTGAGTTATCGAGAGGATATCAAGCGCAGACTCCGGAGTATGGGGTACGTGGTGTGCGGATGGCGTCTCCTGGAAGCGGCTGACTTCGGTGTCCCTCAGCTCCGCCCCCGTGCGATTTTGGTGGCGATCCGGAAAGACTGCTATCGAGGATTTGACTGGCCTCAGCCGAAGGCTGAGATGACGACGGTGGCGCAGGCGCTGAAGGAGACGATGAAGCGTCGTTTCGCTAAGGCGGGCAGGCCTGACGGGTATGAGAAGTGGCTGAAGAAGGCCACTGAAGCCGGAACGGTAGCCCCCACCCTCGTGGGGGGCTCCAAGAAGCACGGCGGGGCTGACCTGGGGCCGACCCGAGCGAAGAAGGCCTGGGGGAATCTCGGGGTAAACGGGATGGGTGTCGCTAACGACGAGCATGAACCCAACCTCGAAAGGGACCTGGGGAACATGGACTTGGCGATCAGTGGTCCGGATGTCAAGCTCGTTGGCCCCATGCTCACCGTCGAGCAGGCGGCGATCATTCAGGGATTCCCTGTGGACTGGCGCTTTTCAGGTCGCAAAACAGCACGTTACCGGCAGGTGGGCAATGCGTTCCCTCCGCCTGTTGCCGAGGCTGTTGGACTGGCTATCAAGGACGCGCTTGAGCGGACTGGAGATCTTCAGGAAGCACCCACAGGGGATCTCGAACTCGACGGAACTACCTACGATTCAAGTAGCGACACCCTCATCTGACGCTGAGTTCCGCCGGTCTGAGACCAGCTGAATGATCTCAGCCGCTGACTCTTCGGCAGGGGTGTGTTCCCAGAAGCGCAGGACAAGCCAGCCAGCTTCCTTTAGCCGCAGGTCGGTGTCCCGGTCCCGTTCCATATTCCGTCTGACCTTGTCGGACCAGTAGCCCGGATTGGTCTTTGGTGACACGTAGTGTTCGGGGCATCCGTGCCAGTAGCATCCGTCGATGAACACGGCGACCTTCGTCGGCCGGAAGACCATATCTGCGGTCCGGCGAAGGTCGGGCAGTGGGCGCGTCGAGACTCGATAACGTAGGCCGTTGGCATGGACGAGCTGCCTGATCAGTCGTTCGGGTTTGGTGTCCCGACTCCGGATCGCCTGCATGTTGCGTCGCCTCGCGGCAGACGATGCCCATGAGCCTTCCAGCGGAGACCATGGCTGCGGATCACTCACTGTCCTACTCCTGCGAGCTGTTCCCGGCTGAATTTGCTTCCGAACGCTTCGCTCTCTGACGTGTCCGCTCAAGCTTGGCAACCGCGGCTTGCGGACCTCCCGGGGGCCAGGGCTCCCAGTGTTCCAGTCGGTAGAACGAGAGGACGCGACGCCCCTTCCTGCGCTGGGTGTTCTCGATGATCCAGCCGAGAGACCTGAGCTCACGCATCCGCTTGGTCGGATCGCCGTGATTCTCCTCCCGGGCAACGAGAACAATGAGCTCCTTTGGGACATTCTCGCCTGCCATGGCCTTCAGCAGCTCGCCGATCCGCAAATGGACCTCGGGGAGCGTCAGCGACTTCCGCAGGGCGGCGGCGTTCTCTTGATGGTCGGCGAAGAGGGACTGCTTGTCGTGGTTGTCGTCCTCGCAGAGCAGCTGGAGGTTTTCCTGATCGTTGGTTCCGCCCAGGTCAAGCGGGACCATGTGATCGATGACCAGCTTCACCTGGTCATCTTTTGGTGTGCGGCCACAAGCGGCGCAGCGGTTGCCGTATGTGTGGTGGACCATGGCGCGTACTGATCCACGGATGTTCTTCCGTGCCGTGCGCTTGCCGAAGTGGGGATTCCAGCCGAGCAGCGGGTAGACGAAAAGGTTCTTCTCTCCCGGTATGCGCTGTGCGGGCACGTCGAAGTGCGTGCGCAGTGAGCGCAGCCGGCGGTCCATCTGCAAGTTGGCCTTGCCAGTGACGAGGCTGACACGCTCCCTGATGGCAGGCATGGCCAGTGGCTCTTCCTGTGACTGGTAGAGCACTTGGTACACGGCCCGCGTCTCAGAGTCAGGGACCAGTTCCTGCAACTCCTTGCTATTCGGAGCAGGGAGAGGGCGTGGCTCGTTCGTCTCTGGCATGTGGTCCTGGAGTCTCGCTTGTTTCCGGTCATCGGACGGTGGTTCGGAAGCGGCCGGTTATCGGGCCGGGCTTCGGAGGCTCAGGGAGAGGGACCAGTCGAGAGCCCAGCTGTCAATCGCTGCCGTGGCACGTCCCATAACCCCGACCTGACCCACACCAACACTCCCCACCCCGCTCCGGCGGCCACCCCGTCGCCCGCCCCCGGGCCGCCAGCGTCGTGGCGTACTGGGGGAGGAGGGACGGGTCCTCCGGGGAGGAACCCTCTGAGGCGGCGAAGGCCTCGTAGGACGGGACCGTGCCCGTGACGATGCCGAGGTTCGGCGTGCCGGACGCCGCGAGTTCGCGGAGCGAGGACTCTATGGTCGACAGGTGCGCCTCGTGCGAGGGGTATTCCGAGGTCAGTGCCGGGTACGCCGTCAGGAGTTCCGTCAGTTCCGTCGACGGCCAGTGCAGGATCGCCACCGGGAACGGGCGCGACAGCGCCTCGCGGTACGAGCCCAACTCGGCCTGGATGCGAGCGATTTCCGCGCGCAGTTCCGCGGGGTTCTCCGAGCCGAGGGACCACACCCGCTTCGGGTCGTGCAGCTCGTCCAGCGCGACCGGCGCCGTCGACACCTGGTCCGCCAGGGCGTCCCACTCGTCGTGGTCCGAGCCCAGCAGGCGGCGCACGCGGTGGCGGCCGAAGAGGAGAGGGTGCGTCGCGTACGGGACGTCCGTCGTACCCGGCGGAAGCAGCAGCGTCGCCGCCTCCGTGAACGTGTCGTGCGCCTGTTCCAGCTCGTCGTGCGACTCCAGCGACTCCGCCACGATCACCCACGGCGCCGGGTCCCTGGGGGCCGCCGCGCGGACTCCGTCGATGATCGCGCGGGCCTCCGCCTCGTGGCCGTACTCCCACAGGTTCGAGGCCTTCAGCGCGCGGATGAGCAGCGGGGCCGCCGCCGGGTGCGCGGCGTCCGCCGAGATCAGGCGGTCGTAGACCGTCGTCGCCCGGTCGCGGGCGCCGGCCAGTTCCAGGTGGGCCGCGGCCTGGAGGAGGAGCTGTTCGGAGTCCTCGGGGTACAGGCCGGCCGTGCGTTCCAGGCGCGCGGCTTCGGCGATGTGGTCGACGTCGACGTGGTCGGCGGCAGCAGGCTTGTCGGGGCGCATACGGGACACCGTACTGCCGAGCGGGCCTCCAGCAGGAGGGGCGGTTCGACTGCCGGTACGGCCCGGCCATGGATTGTTGCGGGAGCAGCGCCTATCCTCCGGGCGGCCGTCGGCCGAAGGAGGCGTCGTGCGGGTACGGGTACGGATGCGGGTACCGGTCGTGCAGCAGGGGCGCGGGGGCTCGCGGCGAGGGCCCGGCGTGCGCGCTCTGTGGGGCGTCGCCGAGGTCGCCGTCACCCTCGGACTCGTCCTCCTCCTGCTCGTCGCCCACCAGCTGTGGTGGACCAACCGGCAGGCCCGCGCCGCCGCCGAGCGGAAGGTCGAGGCTCTGGAGGAGGAGTGGGGGAGGGGGAGCGGCGACGGAAGCGATGGCGGATCGGACGGTGGGGGCGGGGAAGCGGGCCCGGCGTCGTCCTCCCGTTCGGGCGGCGACCCTGCGAAGGAAGCGCGGCCCGGCAGCCGCGCCCCCGCCACGTCCGGCCGCGCCAACTCCCCGACCCCCAGCCCCCATGGGGACCAGGCCTACGCCGTCCTCCGCATTCCCCGCATCGGGATCCGCGTGCCCGTCGCCGAGGGCGTGAGCAAAGGGGCCGTGCTCAATCAGGGATACGCCGGGCATTACCCCCGTACCGCCCAACCCGGGCAGGCCGGGAACTTCGCGCTCGCCGGGCACCGCAACACCCACGGCGAGCCCTTCCGGTACATCAACCGGCTGCGGCGCGGGGACGAGATCGAGGTCGAGACCGCACGCGCCGGCTACACGTACGTCGTCGACAAGACACTGGCCCGGACCGCCGCCCGCGACGGAGGCGTCATCCGGGAGGTGCCGCGCAGCGAGGTCCGCAAGGGGTACGGGTACCGGCAGCCCGGGTACTACCTCACGCTCACCACCTGCACCCCCGAGTACACCTCGAAGTACCGGCTCGTCGTGTGGGCGAAGTTGCGGGCCATGCGGCCCCGCTAGCGCGGAGCCCCGAGCCGGGGCCGGAGCCCCGAGCCGGGGCCGGAGCCCCGAGCCGGGGCCGGCTCCCCGATAGGCTCACCCCTCGTGATCGCTAGACGCCCCCACCTCCTCTGGCTGCTCGTTCCCTTCGTGCTGTACCTCGGGGCCCTGCCCCTGGCCAATCGCGTGCGGCCCGTCGTCCTCGGGCTGCCCTTCCTCTTCTTCTGGCTCCTCTGCGCGACCCTCCTCACGCCCCTCTGCGTATGGCTCACCCACCGGGGCGACCGCAAGCAGCAGAAGCAGAAGCAGACGCAGAAGCAGAAGCAGACGCAGAAGCGGTCGGGGACGTCCACGACGTCCACGGAGGGCCGGACATGAGCAACGGAGCCGTCGCCACCACCGTCTTCGGCGTCTTCATGGTGGGGACCGTCGCCCTCGGTCTCGCCGCCGTCCGAGGGCGCGGGAAGCAGGGCGGGATCGCCGAGTGGTCCGTGGGCGGGCGCAGTCTGGGGGCCGTCTTCATCTGGGTGCTGATGGCGGGGGAGGGCTACACCAGCTTCAGCTACCTGGGAGCCGCGGGCTGGGGGTACAACTACGGGGCGCCCGTGCTGTACGTCGTCGCCTACATGTCCTGCGGGTACGCCGTCGGGTACGTCGTCGGGCCCATGCTCTGGGCCTACGCGCGCCGGCACGGACTCGTCAGCATCTCCGACATGGTCGCCCACCGGTTCGGGCGGCCGTGGCTGGGCGCGGGCGTCGCGCTGCTCGTCACCGTCTTCCTGCTGCCGTACATCCAGCTGCAGATCACCGGCATGGGCGTGGTCGTCTCCACCATCTCCTACGGCGCGATCAGCCTGAACTGGGCCTACTTCATCGGCTTCGCCGTCACGACCGGGTTCGTGGTGGTGAGCGGGCTGCGCGGCAGCGCCTGGGTCTCCGTGCTCAAGGACGTGCTCGTCGTCGGCACGCTCGCCTTTCTCGCGATCTACGTGCCGCAGCACTACTTCGACGGGTACGGGCCCTTCCTCGACCGGATCGTGAGCGAGAAGAGCGACTGGCTCACGCTGCCGGGGAGTGGGGGAAGCCCTTACGGGGAGGCCTGGTTCGCGACCACCTCGCTCCTCAACGCGCTGACCGTCGTCATCTTCCCGACCACCGTCGCCGGCTACCTGGGCGCCCGCAGCGCGGACGGGCTGCGGCGCAACGCCGTCTGGCTGCCCGCCTACAACGTGCTGCTCTTCGTGCCCATGCTGCTCGGCATGGCCGCGCTCTTCGTCGTGCCGGGGCTCGTCGGCGCCGAGTCCAACCTCGCGCTCTTCAAGCTGGTCGTGGACTCCCTGCCCGCGGGGGCCGTCGGCGTCATCGGTGTCGCCGCCGCGCTCTCCTCCATCGTGCCGATGGCCGTATTCATGCTGGTCATCGGGACCATGTGGGGCAGCAGCGTGCTGTCGCTGCTGCCCAGGTGGCGCTCCCCGCAGCGGCAGAAGCTCGCCTCGCAGGGCGTGGTCGTCGTCGCGGGCGCGCTCGCCCTCGCCCTGACCTACGGGGCGCCGAACACCCTCGTACGGCTCTCCCTCATCTCGTACGAAGGGATGGCCCAGCTCGTACCGATCCTGCTGCTCGGCCTGGTGTGGCGGAAGTTGACGCTGGCCGGGGCGCTGAGCGGGCTCGTGGTGGGGGTCGCGACCGTGTGCGCGCTCGTCTTCGGCGAGCACGATCCGGTCCTCGGGGTGAACGCGGGCATCGTCGCGCTCGCCGTCAACCTGTGCGTGGCGCTCGTCGTGACGTACGCGGGGCCCGCCGACCGGGCGGACGACCGGCCCGACGAGGACGTCCTCGCGCGCGATCCCTTCGACGAGGAGGCCGACGGGGCGGCCGAGGGGGAGGCCGACGAGGAGGTCAGCCCCGCCGACGCTCGCGCGGCAGGAGCACGCTGAGGGCCGCGAGCAGGGCGAGGCCCGCCGACACGGTCATCGCCAGGTCCGCGCCGCGCGCGAGGTCCCCCGCCGATGTCGACACCGCGATCCTCAGGGCGACGCCGGCCGCCGAACCGATGTAGCGCGCCGTGTTGTTGGCTCCCGAGCCCATCGCCGCCCGGTCGGCGGGCACGGACTCGACCGCGAGGAGCGGGAGCGCGGCGTTCAGCAGGCCGCTGCCCACGCCGGAGACGAGCAGGCCGGGCAGCAGGCGCGGCCAGGAACCGCTCGCCGCCGCACCCAGCATCGTCAGGACGGCGACGGCGTGCAGGGCGAAGCCGACGGTCAGTTGGTGGCGGGCCGGGACGCGCCCCGCGAGCCGCCTGGCCTGCAGCGCCGCCACGAACGACGTGCCCGACCAGATCGCGAGCAGCCAGGCCGAGCCCATCGCCGAGAGGCCCAGCGTGTGCTGGAGCAGGGTCGGCAGGTAGCTGAAGCGGGCGATCACGGAGAAGCCCGTGAACAGGGCGCCCGCCGTCGAGGCCAGGAACAGCGGGCGGCGCAGCAGGCCCAGGTCGAGCATCGGGGTCCCGCCGCGGCGCTCCACCACCGCGAACGCGGCGAGCAGCGCCGCCGCCACGACGAGCAGCGCGGCCACCGGCGCGCGCAGCCAGCCGTCCCTGCCGAACCGCTGCGGTACTTCCGCCACGCGGAATGCGGCACGGAACTGGGCATCGCCGGGGACTGCCCGGCCTGCGGCCGGCCCGTCCCCGTCCGGGACGTCGAGATGGTGCCGGGCCCGGGACTCGACCCGGAACCCTCGAATCCGGTCGGTCGCGCGCTCTCGCGGCCCCGCAGGCTCCTTCAGCCCGTCGAGGTGGATCCTGTATAACGGCAGTACGACCGATTGTGATGGTCGTACGAGTGCATGTACGTGGACGAGTGTGCGAACGTGCAGGCGTACGGGAGCGTGGAGAGGAGGGCAGACATGCGCGACGTGATCCGTGACGGACGAGCGGCCGCACGCCCGGCCCTGCTGCTCCTGTTCCTCCTCGTCGAGGTCGTCCTCGTCGACACCGGCAGCCTCACCGCCGCCGTCGCGCTCGCCGCGACCGCCGCCGCGAGCTCCGCCCTCGCCGTCTGCTCCGTGATCGCCGCGCGCTGCGCGCCCGTCGTGCCCCGCACCCGCGTGCGCACGGCCATCCGCGACCGAGAGCGGCGCACCGCCTTCCTGCCCCAGCGCGACCCCGATGCCCGGGGCCGCACGCGCCCCCGAGCACCCGGCCGTCCCCTCCTGACGGCCGCGTAGGGAAGCAGCAGGGGAGCGGTAAGGGAGCAGCGGGGAAGTCGGAGGCAGTGCCTCCGCCGCGTCACCCCCGCCCCACCACCTGACCTTCGCGGGTCGTCACGCCGACGCGACGTGTTCCGTCGCTTCCTCTTCCGGCACGACGAGACCCTCGGAGGGCTTCTCCATGTCCGCTTTCATGTCCCTGTTCGCCGAGCTGGTCGAGCACCTCGCCACCTTGCTCGACCCGTTCTTCCACGCCTCGGCGACCGCCGCCGCGATCGTGCTGTTCACCGCCTGCGTACGGCTCCTCGTCCACCCCCTCTCGCGCGCGTCGGCCCGCGGCCAGCGGGCCCGCGCCAAGCTCTCCCCGCAGATCGCGGAGCTGCGCAAGAAGCACGCGAAGAACCCGGAGAAGCTGCAGAAGGCCGTCCTGGAGCTGCACCGCGAGGAGAAGGTCTCGCCGCTCTCCGGCTGCCTGCCGAGCCTCTTCCAGCTGCCGGCGTTCTTCCTGCTCTACCACCTGTTCTCCAGCACCAGCATCGGCGGCGAGGCGAACGCCCTGCTCGGGCACACCCTCTTCGCCGCGCCGCTCGGCGGCCGGTGGACGGACGCGCTGGCCGACGGCGGGGTCTTCGGGGCGCAGGGCCTGGTCTACGTGGCGCTGTTCGTGATCGTCGCCGCGGTCGCGACCTTCAACTTCCGGCGCACCAAGCGGCAGATGGCGGCCACCCCGCTGCCGCAGGCCGGCGACCAGCAGGTGCCGGGCATGGGCGCGATCACGAAGGTGATGCCGCTGATGTCGTTCATGACTCTGTTCACCGTGGCCGTGGTGCCGCTGGCCGCAGCGCTGTACGTGGTGACCAGTACGACGTGGAGCGCGGTCGAGCGCGCGGTCCTGTACCGGGACATGCCGGGCAGTGCGGGGGCGCTCGCCGCCGCCGTCTGAGGGCGCGCGGGCCGCGGTGGAGACCGCCGTACGAGGACGTGGGCTACCGCCCGGTAAAGGTCCAGTACGTGAACGGGGTATTGCGGAGCGGACGGCGACCTTGGACGATCGACCAAACCTCCGATGGCCGCAACCCATCGGCCGGGCTACCGAAGGAATGGAGTCTGACCATGAAGCTGCTGCGAGTCGGTACGGCCGGGTCCGAGCGCCCCGCGCTCCTCGACGCCGATGGGACCCTGCGCGACCTGTCGGGGATCGTCGCCGACATCGACGGCGCGGTCCTCGCCGACCCCGCCGCGATATCCCGGATCAGGGCTGCCGCCGACGCCGGTGACCTGCCCGTACTCGCGGCCGACGGGCTGCGCGTGGGTCCGCCGGTCGGCCGGGTGGGCAAGGTCGTCTGCATCGGGCTCAACTACCACGACCACGCCCGCGAGACGGGCGCCGAGCCGCCCGCCGAGCCCGTCGTCTTCTTCAAGGCGGCGGACACGGTGGTCGGCCCGGACGACACCGTCCTGGTGCCCCGCCGCTCGGAGAAGACGGACTGGGAGGTCGAGCTCGCCGTGGTCATCGGACGTACGGCGCGCTACCTGGAGTCGCACGAGGAGGCGCTGGCGCACGTCGCGGGGTACGCGGTGGCGCACGACGTGTCCGAGCGGGAGTTCCAGATCGAGCGGGGCGGCACCTGGGACAAGGGCAAGAACTGCGAGACGTTCAACCCGCTGGGACCGTGGCTGGTCACCGCCGACGAGGTCGCGGACCCGCAGGCCCTGTCCCTGAAGCTGTGGGTCAACGGCGAGCTGAAGCAGGACGGCACGACCGCCGACCAGATCTTCCCGGTCGCCGAAGTGGTGCGCTACGTCAGCCAGTTCATGACGCTCCACCCCGGTGACGTCATCAACACGGGCACCCCGGCGGGCGTCGCGATGGGCCGGCCGGAGCCGAAGCCGTACCTGCGGGCGGGCGACGTGGTGGAGCTGGAGATCGAGGGGCTCGGACGGCAGCGGCAGGAGCTGAAGGACGCGTAAGGCACTACCGCGATGCGGTGCGCGGCGTTCCCGGTCCGCCGGGGGCGCCGGCGCGGCATGATGGCGAGGTGGGACTGACCGCGGTCGAAGCCGCGCTCACCGGCACGACGTTGGGGGCGCTCGCCACCTTCTCCAGCGCCTGGCTCATCCAGCGGGCCACCACCAGACGCGAACGCGAGAACCGCGTCTGGGACAGACGGATGGCCGTCTACGACGAGGTGATGATCGTCGTCAGACGGATGGCCGACCTCAGGGAGGCCGTCCGCAGGACCGGCACCTTCCCCGAGCGGAGCGCCGGTGAGGCGGGCCCGGCCGACGACATGTCCCCGCTCCTGGCCCGCCTGGAGATCTACGGCAGCGACGCGCTGCTCGCCGCCTGCAAGCGTGCCTTCACCGCGCGGCGGCGCTGGAACCTCGCCTGGGGGAAATGGCACACCCAGTGGGAGAACAACGCCCGGATCAGCGACAACGACGAATTCTGGGTCGAGTTCAAGAACGCCGTGAAAAGATCGAGGAAGGCTGATCGGCGTGTTCTCGCCCTGCTCAGGGCGGAGGTGCATCCCGAACGGGTCTCCGTGTGGCGCAGGATGCTGACGCGCGTGAGGAGAATCCGCCCGTCGAATCCGCTGGGCAGGAATTCGATCACTCCTTGAGGGGCGGGAGTTGCCCTTGGGGGAAGTGGGAATGCTGCGACAGTAAAATCCGGACTTACTCCCGGCATATTCCCGATAATGGTGCGCGGGCCCGTTCTGCCGCAACCATTCCTGGCTACCATGGCGTCCTCCGGGCGAAAGCGGGGGTTCGCTCAGGGTCCGGACGGGGGGCTGGCCCGTGGTGTACGACGAGCACTTCATCGAGATCTTCCGGAACGGCTGCCGCCAGGGCGGCGAGTGCCGACGGGGGGACGACTGCCGGCGGGACGAGAGTCTCGGTCCCGGTGACCGCTGTCGGCGGGGCGCGGGCGTGCGGCTCAGCAGGCACTTCGCCCTCACCGCCGCGCACTGTCTGCCGGCCCGTGAACGCAAGGGCCTTGATCCGGTCATGCTCCTCCTCTCCGACGGCAAGCAGGCCATGGGCAAGGTCCTGGACCACGACATGCGGTCCGACCTCGCGCTGCTGTTCCTCACCTTCCCCGAGGGCGAGGACGTCCAGCTGCCGGGGGTGTGCTTCGACGACGCCCGGCAGGACGAGGTGTGGAAGGCGACGCACCAGCCGCCGGACTCCGACGACGTGCTGACCGGCATCGTCGCCGACGTCTCGTACAAGTACGGGAAGCCGCAGAAGGACTCGAAGATCTGCGCCCTCCGGCTCAACTGCCACGCGAGCCTCGACGACTACGCGATGTACGCGGGCAGCCCGGTCGAGCGCGGCGACCCGTACCGGCCGACGTCGGTCCTCGGGCTCATCGTCGAGCGCCGGGCGGAGAACGGCACACCGGGCGACACGCTCTTCGCCGGCACGATCCGCGAGGCGGTCAAGCAGTTCGACCAGTTCCGGTTCCGCATCGAGGACCTGGCCAGGGACCAGTGGCCCCTGGCCGTACGGCCCTTCTCGGTGGAGGCGACGGAGACGGAACAGCGCCTGAGGGTCAGCGCCGCGGTGGGCGAGGCCCTCAAGAAGGCGGGATACGACTCCCTGGTGCCCGTGCACTGGATACGCCGCTGACCCCGAAGCACCGGCACGTGGGCCGGCGACATCCCGGGAGGGACCATGACGACGATGCAGTACCTGGACGACGCCATAGCCGTCGCCGAAGAGATGCTCCTTGCGCCCGACGGCCCGCGCCGGAAGGACAGGGACCTTCTGGCGACCTATGTGAAACACGTCCGCAGGCCCGATCCGGCCGACCGTTTCCAGCAGTTACGCGCGGGACAGCTCACCCATCTGGCCAAGCTCCTCGGCGCCCTCGGCATGAAGACGCTCTCCCTGTCGGTGGCCGACATGACGCTGCGGCACATGGAGATGGTGGAGGCGGACCGTGCGGTCTACCCGGCCGCCGTCTGGAACGAACTGGGTTCCCTCTTCGCCGAGCACGGCGAACTGGAGCGCTCGCGGCTCGTCCTGTGCCGCGCGCTGAGCAGGGCCGAGCGGGGCGCTCACGTCCCCGAGCGGGGCCGGATCCTCGCCAATCTGAGCTCCGTCAGCCTGCGCGGCGGGGAGGTCGGCGACGCCGGGTTCTGGGCCGACAAGGCGCTGGAGGAGATGGACACCCGGCCGGGCGACGACCCGGACGCCCGCCTGACCGCGGACTGGGTGCGCCTTGAGGTCGCGCGGGCGGGCCGGGACGTCGACCGGATCGGCGACACCCTGCAGAAGTTCGACCGGTCGGCGGAGCACTCCATCGCGCTCAAAGGCGGCGATCACCCCGCGGCCATCGCGGCGCGGCGCGCCCTGGCCACCGCCAAGTTCGACGCGGCGGCGGCGAGCCACGACGTGGAGTCGACCGAGAGGCAGTTGAGCGAGTTGGAGATCGTCAGGCTGAACGCGTCGGCGTTCCTCGGGGCGAGCCACCGCGAGACCATAGTGTCCCAAGCGGCCCTTGCCGTGGCGGAGTTCGAGGCGGCGAGCGGGTCGGGCAGCTTCCTGCGCAGGCGGCGGGCCGTGCAACTCCTGGAGACGGCCGAGGAGATGGCCGTGGAGGCGCTGGGCCGCGAGCACGCGCAGACGCTCGCGATCCGGCAGGCGCTGGCGCATCTGCGGGCGGCGACCGTGCAGACCGACGACCTGCCGTACCGGATCGACCGCACCTTCACGCCGCAGGAGAACCACGTACGCAACGCCGAGAAGAAGAAGGCCATCGAGGCGGAGCGGAACATGATCCGGCTCACCGCGCACGCGGGCGCCTCCTACTTCCTCGCGGACCTGGACGTCTTCTACTGGCCCGTCCACCGTGCCCTGGAGCGCGGCACCTACTTCCGCGTGATCCTGAGCAGTCCCTGGAACAATCTCGCGATCTTCATGCAGCACAGCGCGGACTCCGAGCCGGTGAGCCACCGCAACATCGTGGACCGGGTGCGGGCGAGCACGTACTACCAGCAGACGTTCCTGCCGGTCATCGAATCGTTCCTGGCCCTGCGGGAGCGGTTCCCCGGCCACATCGAGCTGAAGCTGACGCCCACCGACATCTCCGGGTCGACGCTGCTCACCTCGGAGGCGGGGTTCTTCGAGCCGTACATCACGATGAATCCGCTGCAGCGCACCCGCAGGGGCCTGAGCGTCTTCGAGCACCAGTTCCTCAAGGACAGCAAGTACTACGAGGACAGCCTGGCCGCGTTCGCCACGCAGTGGGAACTCACCAGCACCTGGGAGCAGTTCGGCAGGCACGAGGAGAAGCACAAGGCGAGGCTGCGCGCGCTGATGACGACCCAGGCCGACGACCGGTGGAGCAAGGGCGCGGACGAGCTGCCGTCCGAGACCGGCGGGGAGGGCTTCACGGGCGGTGCAGAGCGCCGTCCCTGACGTTCCTCAACACGTCCGCCGAGCCGACGAAGAGGGCGTCGGGCAGCGCGTCCAGGGGCCAGAACTGCCAGCGCAGACAGCGGTCCGGTTCGCGCAGGCGGATGTCTCCGGTGTAGTCGACGACCTCGACGCCGACCTGCATGTGGTGGTTGGCCGCCGGGTCCGGGTCGGTCACGCAGGCGACCCGCATGCGCAGGGCGCGGATACCGGTCTCCTCGGCGAGCTCCCTGCCGGCGGCCTCCACCAGCGTCTCGCCGACCTCCAGATGGCCGCCGGGCAGGCCCCAGGTGCCCGCGCCGAAGCAGTTGGCCCGCAGGCCGAGCAGGATGTCGCCGCCGAGGCGGACGACGGCCTGGACGCCTACGCGTACGTGCGCCGTCATGGGGAGCTCCTCACAGGTCCGTTCGGCCGTCCGGGTCCGGGTAGGTGCCGGCGAAGTTCTCGACGTTCCTGGCAGGGGTGATCAGCTCGGCGGGGCGCAGCGCGCGGTCCGCCAGCTTTTCGAAGAGATTCCCGATTCTCCGTTCCTCACCCTCGTCGACGACGACGATCTCGCAGTCCGGGTCGATGAAGAAGTAGCTGCCCGTGCGGGTGGAGTTCCGGTACACCCGCAGGGTCACGCCGTACTCCCGGGCCGCGTCCTCGCACTCGCCCACCACCTGCTCGAACTCCTCGTCGCCGAGCGAGAGCCAGTCCCGGTTGTCCGCGCCGTAGTTGGTCTCCGACATCTGGTAGATCTTCCACACGTGGGGGAGGCAGGCCTCGTCCCCGATCAGGTCGAGGACGCGCGGGGCGCCCTTGACGTTCAGGCGGGTGACGACCGTGCCCAGTTTCACCTGGACCTGCTGGTGGTTCTTGCGCACCTCCGTGAGCAGGTCGAGGACCTTGCCGCGGTGCGGTGCCGCGCTGCCGGTGCGCAGCAGCGCGTGCTCCTTCTCGTCCTTGGACTCCAGCGGCAGGGCGATCCAGGAGAGACGGGGAAGGATGCGCTGCATGGTCTTGAGGGGCGCGAGGCCGTTGGTGCTGAGGACCACGCGGGGCGGCGATGTGCCGTCGTCCGTGTCCTCGCTCAACTCCCTTACCAGATCCGGCAGGTAGGGCAGGAGCGTGGGCTCGCCGCCGGAGAGGACGACGCCCCGCACCTGCCCGCCGCGCAGTACGCCGGCCACGTCCCGTGCCGTTTCCCAGGTCATCGAGGGGACCTCGTGCCGCGGCCCGAAACAGAAGGGACAGCTGAGGTTGCAACGGCCGAGGGGGCGCAAGTCTACGAAGGGGGGCAGTTGCATGGGTGGACCTTAACGGGGACCTTATGGCGCCCATGCAACGGCAGGCCCCGGCAGTACACGTTCGGTTCAACAACCGCCGTTCGGCTGCGTGGACGCGGGGCGCGCCTGGTTGGATTTGTCGGTTACGGCGTGACGAACCGTTCCGGCGCTACGGAGCGACGAACCGTTCCAGCGCCGCCACCACCAACGCGTGGTCCTCCACCTGCGGAAGCCCCGACACCACCACCGTGCCGACCACCCCCGCGCCCTCGACCGCGATCGGGAACGCGCCGCCGTGGGCCGCGTACACGTCGGGGTCCAGGCGCGAGGAGTCCTCGAAGGTCGTGCCCTTGGCGCGAAAGCGCGTGCCGACCAGCAGGGACGAGCACTGGTAGCGCTCCACGACGCGGCGCTTGCGGTCGATCCAGGCGTCGTTGTCGGGCGTCGAGCCGGGCAGCGCCGCGTGGAAGAGCTGCTGGCCGCCGCGCCGGATGTCGACCGCCACCGGGGCGTCGCGCTCGCGGGCCAGCTCCACCAGGAGCGTGCCGAGTGCCCACGCGTCGTCGTGCGTGAAGCGGGGGAGGACCAGACGGCGTTCCTGGGCCGTCAGTTCGTCGACGGTGGGTGCCTCGCTCACTGGGTCACCGCCACGGTCACGCCCTCGCGGGCCGAGCGGCGGGCCGCCTCCAGGACGTCGAGGGCCGCGGCGGCCTGGTGCGCGGTGACGGGGTTCTCGCCGGTGCCGCGCAGGGCGTCGGCCACCGCCGCGTAGTACGCGGGGTAGTCGCCCGGCAGCGTCGGCAGCGGGCGGCCGCCGCCGGTCAGCGGGGACTCGCCGGAGCCGACCCGGCCCCACATCGTCTCGGGTTCCACGCCCCACGGGTCCTGGGTGGCCGGGCGCTTGCCGTCGCGCAGGGCCGCCTCCTGCGGGTCGAGGCCGTACTTCACGTAGCCCGCCTGCGAGCCGAGGACCCGGAAGCGGGGGCCGAGCTGGGCGGTGGTGGCGCTCACGTAGAGGTGCGAGCGGACGCCGTCGGCGTGGGTCAGCGCGAGGAACGTGTCGTCGTCCGCCTCCGCGCCGGGGCGCCGGACGTCCGACTCCGCGTACACGCTCACGACCGGGCCGAAGAGCACCAGGGCCTGGTCGACGACGTGGCTGCCCAGGTCGTAGAGGAGTCCGCCGATCTCCTGCGGGTCGCCGGACTCGCGCCAGCCGCCCTTGGGCTGCGGGCGCCACCGCTCGAAGCGGGACTCGAAGCGCCACACGTCGCCGAGCTCGCCGTCGGCGATCAGTTGGCGCAGCGTGCGGAAGTCGTTGTCCCAGCGGCGGTTCTGGAAGACGGACAGGAGCAGCCCGCGCTCGTCGGCGAGGGCCGCGAGCTCGCGCGCCTCGGCGGCGGTGCCCGCGATCGGCTTGTCCACGACGGCCGGCAGGCCCGCCTTGAGGGCGGCGGTCGCCAGCGAGACGTGCGTCTTGTTCGGGGAGGCGATGACGATCAGGTCGAGCTCGTCCGCGCGGTCCCAGAGCTCGTCGGCCGAGTCGGCGCAGCGCAGGCCGTCGCCGAACTCGGCGCGGGCCTGTGCCTGCCGCTCGGGGTTCGACGTCACGACCGTGTCGAGGACGAGACCCTCGGTGGCGGCGATCAGCGGGGCGTGGAAGACGGAGCCCGCGAGGCCGTACCCGACGAGCCCGACGCGGAGAGGGGAGCCTGAGGAGCCTGTGCCAGTCATGCCTTCCACTTAAGCAACGGTGTTGCCAAAGTGCAAGCGGACGGGACAATGGACCCGTGAAGCCGTACGTGAACAGGGCCAACCCCGGAGTGAACCTGCCGGCGCTGCGTGGCCACAACGCCGCGCTCGTGCTCGATCTGCTGCGCGCGGCGGGTGAGGAGGGCATCAGCCGCCTCGAGCTCGCCGAGCGCACCGGGCTCACCCCGCAGGCCGTCAGCAAGATCACCGCGCGGCTGCGGGCGGAGGGTCTCGCCGCGGAGGCGGGCCGCCGCGCCTCCACGGGCGGCAAGCCCCGCACGGTGCTGCGCCTCGTGCCCGCCGCGGGGCACGCGGTCGGCCTGCACCTGGACCGGGACGAGCTCACGGCGGTCCTCGTCGACCTGACGGGCACGGTGGTGGCCGAACGCCGCGCGCCGCTCGCCTTCGGCGCGGGCGCGGAGGCGGTGGTCGAGGTGGCGGCGGAGGAGGTACGGGCCCTGCTGGACGGCGCGGGCAGGGACCGGCCGGTCTCCGGGGTCGGGGTCGCGCTGCCCGGGCCGCTCGACCACGCCGAAGGGGTGCTGCACCGGGTCACCGGGTTCCCGGAGTGGGACGGGTTCGCGCTGCGGGACGCGCTCGGGCCGCGGCTCGGGCTGCCCGTCGCCGTCGACAAGGACACGAACGCCGCCGCGC
This sequence comes from Streptomyces sp. NPDC040622, assembly GCF_055593965.1. Lineage (NCBI taxonomy): Bacteria > Bacillati > Actinomycetota > Actinomycetes > Kitasatosporales > Streptomycetaceae > Streptomyces > Streptomyces sp. NPDC040622. Next base: position 207,315 of record NZ_JBVIXD010000009.1, read on the forward strand.
TCGGCCTCGCCCTCGCGGGCGCTGCCGACTCCTTCGCCTACCTCCACCTGGGCACGGGGCTCGGCGCAGGCCTCGTGCTCGGCGGCGCGCTGTACCGGGGCGACCGCACCGGCGCGGGGGAGTTCGGCCACCAGGTGCTGCAGTTGGACGGGCCGCCCTGCGAGTGCGGGGACCGGGGCTGCGTCGAGGCACTCTGCCTCGCGGCCGTCGCCCGGGGCGACCTCGACGAGGCCGCGCGCGTCCTCGGCACGGCCGCGGGCAACCTCGTCGGTCTCCTCGACATCGACCGCGTCCTGCTCGGCGGCCGGACGGTCTTCGCCGCGGAGGACCTGTTCGTACGGGGAGTGGGCACGGTGGTCGCCGCGCGGGTCCGGCGCGGGGGCGGGAGTGGGGCGGCTCGGGTGCCGGTGGGTCTCGCGCCGGGGGGAGAGCGCGGGGTGGCGGAGGGCGCGGCACAGCTGATCCTCGCGCCGCTCTTCGGGCGCGCGGAGGTGGCGTTTCCCGGCCGTCGGCATTGATCCGTCCGTCGCTCCGAGGCGCGTCTCATGCCTGTGACCGGCCGGTCTCGCCTGATCGAGGGGACTCCGGCGGCCGATCGGGTCTATCGGGTGGTGGCGCCGCTGTCCCGTCGCGCGGGCGTGGCAGGGTCACGGGCCATGCGCTTCCGCCGTACTCTCGCCCTCGGCGTCACCACCGCGGTCGCCGCCCTCGTCCCCGCCGTGGCCGGGGCGGCCGAGGGGGGCCGGGCCCACACCGGTGCCGGCCACGTGGCAGGCGTCAGCGGGGACGCGGACGTCCGTGCGGCGCGGCTCTCCCGGAGTGGCGTCGGGGGCGTCCCCCGGCGGCCCACCTGCGCCTCCGACGACAGTGCCGACTTCCCCATCGACACCCGCATCCACCGGGGCCCCGACACCTACGAGCCCGGTGGCGGGTTCGAGAGCTGGACCGTCGACCTCACCAACACCACCGGCGAGGCCTGCCGTGCCGTCCACCCGATCGTCGTCCTCGTCGACCGGGAGCGGACGCTGCGGCCCGAGCAGGTGCAGCTGGAGTTCGACGACGGGAAGCGGCAGCGGCCCGTGCGCTTCGAGCGGACCGGGCAGGGCGAGAACATCGGTGTCTTCGGCGGCGGCTTCGCCGGGTTCGAGATCGGTCCCGGACGGACCGTCGAGGTCACCGTCCGGCTCGCCTTCACCTCCGACACCGAGGCCGGGCACGTCGTGGCGTCCGCCGCGCTCGTGCAGCGCAGGAACCAGGACGGGGACTGGGTCGGCGACTCCAACGACTACCCGTTCGACATCGTGGAGGAAGGCTCCGGGACCGGCACGGGGACCGAGCCCGGCCATTCGGACTCCGATGCCGACTCCGATGCCGCGTCCGATGCCGAGTCGGACCCCGGCACCGGCGCGGGGTCAGGGGCCGGTCCCGGCAGGCCCGCCCCCGAGCAGCTCGCCGAGACGGGGCCGGGCACCCCGCTGCGTCCCGGGCTCGTCGCCGGTGGCGTCCTCCTCGGCGGCGGGGTGCTGCTGATGGCGGCCCGGCACCTGCGGGCCGGGCGGCGCTGAGGCGTCCGGCGGCCCGCGTCGGCCCCGGGGAAGGGCCCCGCCACCCCGCGTTCACCCGGGTGTTCACGTACGTCTGCGAACATCCCGGGGTGGAGAACCCGAACCCCTCGTACCCGCCCGTGCACGGCCCCGCCCACCTGCTCGACCAGGCTCCCGGCGCCCCCATCCGCTCCGGCATCCCCGAGCACGGCCGCATCCCGAAGTACTACGCGGTGAAGGCCAGGATCGCCGTGCTCGTCGAGGAGTTGGGGGACGGTCAGCCGCTGCCCACCGAGCGGGACCTCGCCGAACGGTACGAGGTGGCGCGCGAGACCGTGCGCCAGGCGCTGCGCGAACTGCTCCTGGAGGGGCGGCTGCGCAGGCAGGGCAGGGGCACGGTCGTGGCCGGCCCCAAGCTGGAGCAGCCGCTGTCGCTGGCGAGTTACACGGAGGGCGTGCGGCGGCAGGGGCGCACCCCGGGCCGCAACCTCATCTCCCTGGACCGCTTCCCGTGCCCGGCCGCGCTCGCCGCCGAGATCGGTGCCGCGGCGGGCGAACCCGTCTGGCACATGGAGCGCGTGCTGCTCGCCGACGAGGAGCGGGTCGGCCTGGAGAGCACGTACGTCTCCGTGGCCAGGGCGCCGCGGCTCGACGAGGAGTTCGAGCCGGACTCGTCGTTCTACGCGTACCTGCGCGACAGCCTCGGCATCGCGTTCGGGGACGCCGACGAACGCATCGAGACGGTGCTCGCCACCCCGCGCGAGGCGCTGCTCATCGGCACCCCGCCCGCGCTGCCCATGCTGCTGATCCACCGGCTGTCCCGGGACGTGGCGGGCCGCCCGCTGGAGCGGGTGCGCACGCTCTACCGGGGCGACCGGTTCTCCTTCACCACACATCTCGGCGGCGGGGGGCGGGACGCTGCCGGTCAGGGCTGAACCCACACCTGCCGAGGCGCCCGCGCGGAAACGACCCACGCCGATAACGGGAACGTAACGGGTCTAGCCCAACCTTGGATGGCCGTTCACCGTCCCGTTGCCCGTCGGCCCCGCGCGGGTCACCCGTCCCCAGGAGCGTTGCCGCCGTGAGAGTCATCGTCGTAGGAGCCGGCGTGGTGGGAACCATGCACGCCTGGCACGCAGTGGAGCGCGGCCACGAGGTCGTACAGATCGAGCGCGAGAGCGAGGCCCGCGGGGCGTCGCTCCGCAACTTCGGGCAGATATGGGTGAGCGGCCGGGCGGGCGGCGAGGAGCTCGACACCGCCCTGCGTGCCCGCGAGCTCTGGGAGGGGATCGGCGAGCGCGTGCCGGGCCTGGGCTTCCGGGCCAACGGCTCCCTGACGCTCGTCCGCACCGCCCGCGAACACGCCGTCGCCGAGGCCGCGTTGGCCCGGCCGGACGCCGCGGCCCGCGGCTACAAGCTGCTGGACGCCGCGGAGGCGCGGGCGCTCAACCCGGCCCTGCGGGGCGAGTTCGGTGCCGGCCTGTGGTGCGAGCGGGACGCGGCCGTGGAACCACGCACCGCCCAACTGCGGCTCAGGGAAGCCCTGTCGAAGTCGCCGCGCTACACCTTCCTGCCGGGCCGCGAGATCCGCGAGGTCGTCGGCGAGAGCGCCGTGCGCGACGACCACGGTGACGTGCACGCGGGAGACGTCGTCGTCCTCGCGACCGGCGCCTGGCTCGGCGGCCTCGTGCGCGAGCTCGCGGGACCGGACCTTCCCGTGCGCCGCGTCCGCCTGCAGATGATGCAGACCGAGCCGCTCGGCGAGACGCTCACCACCTCCGTGGCGGACGCCGACAGTTTCCGCTACTACCCGGCCTACCGGTCCGACGCGCTCGACGCGCTCAACACCGGGCAGGCACAGCGGCCGACCGCCGCCGCGCACAAGATGCAACTGCTCATGGTGCAGCGCAAGGACGGCGGCCTGACCATCGGCGACACCCACGAGTACGAGCACCCCTTCGCCTTCGACACCGTCGAGGACCCCTACGACCACCTCACCGAGGTCGTCGAGGGCTTCCTCGGCCGCCCGCTGCCGAGGATCAGGCGGCGCTGGGCCGGGGTGTACGCGCAGTGCGTGGACACGAGCAGGGTCGTGCACCGCCAGCAGGTGCGCGAGGGCGTGTGGCTGGTCACCGGACCCGGCGGGCGCGGCATGACCTGTTCGCCGGCGATCGCCGAGCGGACCGCGGACGAACTGGGATGGTGAGGGAGTTGACGAAGACCACGGGCAGCACCGCACGGGCGGGTGGCGCGGGCCGCATCGGCCTCGTCGTGCTCGACATGGCGGGCACCACCGTCGCCGACGGGGGCCTCGTCGAGCAGGCCTTCGCCGCCGCCGCGCGGGAGCTCGGCGTCGAGCCGGACTCGGCGGACCACGCGGCGAAGCTGGAGTACGTGCGCGCCACCATGGGCGAGTCCAAGATCTCCGTGTTCCGGCACCTGTTCGGCGAGGAGACGCTCGCCCGGCAGGCCAACACCGCTTTCGAGAAGGCGTACGGGACGCTCGTGGACGGCGGCCGCATCGCACCGGTCCCGGGCGCGCGGGAGGCCATCGAGGAGCTGGCCGACGACGGCCGGACCGTCGTCCTGACCACCGGCTTCGCCCGCGTCACCCAGGACGCCATCCTCGACGCGCTGGGCTGGCGGGACCTCGTCCCGCTGACCCTGTGCCCCGCCGACGCGGGCGGCCGCGGGCGTCCCTACCCGGACATGGTGCTCGGCGCGTTCCTGCGGACCGGCGCCGTGGACGGCGTCCAGGACGTGGCGGTCGCGGGCGACACGGCGTACGACATGCGCAGCGGTGTCCGCGCGGGCGCCTCCGTCGTAGCCGGGGTGCTGACCGGTGCCCACGGCGACACGGCGCTGCGCGAGGCCGGCGCGACCCACGTGCTCGGCTCCGTCGCCGAACTGCCCGCGATCCTCAGGGGAGTCGGCTGATGGGCAGCGGGATCCGCTTCGACCGGGTCTGCGTCGCCTACGGCGGCAACACCGTCCTGGACTCCCTGGACCTGACCGTCGAACCCGGCGAGGTCATGGCCCTGCTCGGCCCCTCCGGGTCCGGCAAGACCACCGCGCTGCGGGCCGTCGCCGGATTCGTGCGGCCCGCGTCGGGGCGCGTGTTCATCGGGGACCGCGACGTCACCGCGCTGCCGCCGCACCGGCGGGGCATCGGCATGGTCGTCCAGCAGTACGCGCTCTTCCCGCACATGCGGGTCGCGGACAACGTCGCCTTCGGCATGAAGGCCCAGAAGGTGGCCAAGGGCGACATCCCCGGACGCGTAGCCGAGGCGCTGGAGATGACGGGCATGGCCGCGTACGCGAAGCGGTTCCCGCGCGAACTCTCCGGCGGGCAGCAGCAGCGCGTCGCCATCGCGCGGGCCCTCGCCATCCGTCCTGGCGTGCTGCTCCTGGACGAACCGCTCTCCGCGCTCGACGCCCAGCTGCGTTCCGGCATGCTCACCGAACTCGCCCGGCTGCACCGCGAGTTGCCCGACGTCTCCATCCTGTACGTCACCCACGACCAGGTCGAGGCGCTCACCCTGGCCGACCGGATCGCCGTCATGGACCGGGCCAGGCTCCAGGACTGCGGGACACCGCAGGAGCTGTACCGGGCGCCGCGCACCGAGTTCACCGCGTCCTTCGTGGGCAACGCCAACCTGCTGCCGGTGACCGTCGGCGACGGCGGCGTGTCCTTCGCCGGGTCGGTGCTGAAGGTCGACACGGGGGAGGCGGCCGCCGGGGCGACGGCCACCCTGTGCGTGCGGCCGCACCTGGTCGGGCTCGGCGACGGGCCCAACCCGCTGCGGGGCGAGGTGACCGAGGTCCGGTGGCGCGGCGCCACGCACCGGCTGTACGTGGACGTGGCGGGGGAGCGGGTCAAGGCGGACGTCCGCGAGCTCAGGACGCCGCCGGGCATCGGGGAGCGGGTCACGCTGCACTTCGCGGCCGACGACGCGGTGCTCCTCGCCGGAGGGGTGACCGGTGGGTAGTCCCGCGGAACGCCTCACGAGCCGCCCGGCACCGGGGGCCGTGCCCACCCTCCACCGGCCCGCCCGGCGGAGCGTGCCCGCCTTCGTCTGGGCCCTGCCGCCCGTCGCCGTGCTCGCGCTCGTCTTCCTCTATCCGCTCTTCCTCGTCGTCCAGCAGTCGCTGCGGCCCGACACCGGCGGGACCTCCCTCCAGCCGTACGCGGACGTCTTCGCCTCCGCGGCGTTCCGGGAGGCCCTGGGAACCACCGTGTGGCTCGCGGTCGGGTCGACCGTGGGGTGTCTGGTGCTCGGGTTCGCACTCGCGCTGGTCATCGCGTTCGTGCCGTTCCCCGGCGGGAAGGCCGTGTCGCGGTTCATCGACGTCTTCCTCTCCTTCCCGTCCTTCCTCATCACCCTCGCCCTGCTCTTCGTCTACGGCACCAAGGGCATGGCCAACGGGCTCTGGACGGACGCGACCGGGGCCGCCGAGGGGCCGTTCCAGTTCCTGACCACCCCGTGGGGCGTCCTGCTCGCCGAGATCACGTACTTCACGCCCTTCGTGATGCGGCCGCTGCTCGCCGCGTTCTCGCAGCTGGACACGGCACAGCTGGAGGTCGCCTCCAGCCTCGGGGCGAGGCCCGCCCGCATCGTGCGCCGCGTCATCCTGCCCGAGGCGCTGCCCGCGCTCGCCGCCGGCGGCAGCCTCGTCCTCGTCATGTGTCTCAACGAGTTCGGGATCGTGCTCTTCACCGGCGCGAAAGGCGTCACGACCCTCCCGATGCTCGTCTACAGCAAAGCCATTCTCGAGTCCGACTATCCGGCGGCGTGTGTCGTCGCCGTCGTCAACATCGCGATTTCCGTGGGCCTCTACGGCCTGTACCGGGTGGTGAGCCGTCGTGCTGGTGCATAGCCGCAAGGGGAAGTGGGCGACCTGGGTCCTCTTCTTCGTCTTCTTCCTGCCGCTCTTCGCGCTGCCGCTGCTCGTGATCCTGGCCGCGTCGTTCTCCGAGCACTGGTCGGGGGCCTTCCCGTCCGGCTTCACCGGTGAGCACTACGCGTCGGCCACCCGCGGCGAGTCGCTGCGGGCCCTCACCACGAGCCTGGTCACCGCGGCCGCCGCCAGCCTGCTCGCGCTGACCGTCGGCTCCTGGGCCGCGCTCGCCGCCGCCTCGCTGAGGAAGGGCGGCAGGAGGGCTCTCGACGCGCTGTTCATGCTGCCCGTCGCCGTGCCGTCCGTGGTGGTCGGCCTCGCCGTCCTCGTCGCGTTCTCCAAGCCGCCGATGATCCTGAACGGCACGCGGTGGATCGTGATCCTCGCGCACGCCCTGCTCGTCACGGCGTTCGCCCACCAGTCGGTCTCGGCCGCCCTCGTGCGTCTCGACCCGGCGTACGAACAGGCCGCCGCATCGCTCGGTGCCCGGCCCTCGTACGTCCTGATGAAGGTGAAGCTGCCGCTCCTGCTGCCGTCGCTCACCGCGGCGGCGGGGCTCTGCTTCGCGCTCTCCATGGGCGAGCTGAGCGCCACGATGATGCTCTACCCGCCGGACTGGATGCCGCTGCCCGTGCAGATCTACGCGGCCACCGACCGGGGCTCCACGTTCACGGGCGCCGCCGTCGCGGTGGTCCTGATGGCGGCCACGCTGGCCGTCCTGCTCGCCGTCTCCCGCATCCGCACCCGCGCCTCCTACCGCTGAACCACCTTTCCCCGCACGGCACTTCACGTCCCTCAAGGAGTACGAAACGTCATGTCCCGCCTTACCCGCGTCCGACACGTCCGCACGGTCGCCGCCGTCACCGGCAGCCTCGTCCTGGCCGGCTCCCTCACCGCGTGCGGCGGCGACTCCGCCGCGTCCGACGACAAGGTCGTCACCGTCTACAGCGCCGACGGCCTCAAGGGTGAGAACGGCGACGGCTGGTACGACCGGGTCTTCAAGGACTTCGAGAAGAAGACCGGCATCAAGGTGAACTACGTCGAGGGCGGCTCCGGCGAGATGGTGCAGCGCGCCGTCCGGGAGAAGTCCAACACGCAGGCCGACGTGCTCGTCACGCTGCCGCCGTTCATCCAGCAGGCCGACGGAAAGGGCCTGTTGCAGGCGTACAAGCCCAAGGGATCCGAGGAGGTCGGCGGCGCCGACAAGGACGCCGACGGCAAGTGGACGTCCGTGGTGAACAACTACTTCGGCTTCATCTACAACAAGAAGGAACTGGCGGGCGGGAAAGCCCCGAAGACTTGGCAGGACCTCACCGAAGGCACGTACAAGAACAAGGTGCAGTACTCGACTCCCGGTGTCGCGGGTGACGGTACGGCCGTGCTCATCAAGGCGATGCACGACTTCGGCGGCAAGAAGCCCGCCATGGACTACCTCGAGAAGCTGCAGACCAACAACGTCGGCCCGTCCGCCTCCACCGGCAAGCTCGCGCCCAAGGTCGACAAGGGCGAACTGCTCGCCGCCAACGGCGACGTCCAGATGAACTACGCGCAGTCCAAGGACATGCCGAACCTCGGCATCTGGTTCCCCGCGACCACGGAGAACCCGGACAGGCCCACCACGTTCGCGCTGCCCTACGCGGCCGGCCTGGTGACGAAGGCCCCGCACGGCGCCAACGCGAAGAAGTTCCTCGACTACCTGCTCGACCGGACGGCGCAGCGGCAGGTCAGCGAGATCGGCGGCGGCTTCCCCGCCCGCAGGGACGTCAAGCCCACCGACGCCAACGCCATCGCCCTCGACAAGGTCATCGACGGCGTGGAGATCTTCGAGCCGGACTGGGCGGACATCTCCGAGAACCTCCCGTCCTACGTGGAGGACTGGAAGTCGGCCACCGGCAGCTGACCTCACGTTCACCCGGAAACACGAGAGTTCACCGGTACACCCCTGGCCCCGGGGTGCCGGGTAGCGAAAAGATAACGGGTATGGACCCAACGCCCCTGCACCGGCAGGGGCGTTGGCGTGCGCCGCCCCCCACCTCGAATCCCGGAGGACCACGTGTCGTCAGGCATCACCCGCCGCTCGCTGCTCGTCTCCACCGCGGCCGCGGCCCTTGCCGCAAGTCCCCTCACCGCCGTCGCCAGGGCCGCGGCCAAGACCCCGAAGGTCCTGGTCATAGGCCTGGACGGCGCCCTGCTCAACAGAATCAAGGACGCCGAGACCCCCACCCTCAAGCGCCTGATGAGCACCGGTCTCACGGCACCCAGCGCCCTGTACGCCAACCCCGTCGCGCCCACGTCGTCGGGCCCCGGCTGGTCGACGCTCATCACCGGCGTCTGGCCCGACAAGCACAAGGTCGTGAACAACGAGTTCACCGGCCACCAGCTCGCCGCCTACCCGGACTTCATGACCCGGATCGAAGCCGCGAAGCCGCAGCTGCGGACCTACGCCGTCGCGTCCTGGGGCCCCATCACCGACATCATCTTCTCCGCGAAGGTCGACACGCGGGTCTCCACGCCGTCCGCCGAGTACGACGCGGGCACCACGTCCCGTGCCGTCGCCGAGATCAGGAACGGCAACCCCGACGCGGTCTTCGTCCAGCTCGACAACGTCGACCACGCGGGCCACGACAGCGGCGCCGCCAGCCAGGCCTACCTGGACGCCCTGCACGGCGTCGACACCCAGGCGGGGCAGATCCTGGACGCCGTCACCTCCCGCGCCACGTACGGCGACGAGAGCTGGCTCGTCATGGTCACCGCCGACCACGGGCACACCGACGTGGGCGGCCACGGCGGCTCCAGCTGGGCCGAACGCCAGACCTTCATGATCGCCACCGGGCCCACGATCACCCCGGGCTCGGTCCGCCACGACATCCGCATGCCCGACATCGCCGCCAGCGCCCTGGCGCACCTCGGCGTCGCCCTCGACCCGGCCTGGGGCCTGGACGGCCGGCCCCTCCAGCAGCCGCGCCCCGACGACTTCGACGCCCTGCGCGAGCGGCTGACCGGACCCGTCGACGAGGGCGGCATCGGCGCCGGCGTCATCGGCTTCACGCACACCCCGCCGAGCGGCTGGAGCGTCGACAACACGAAGATGGGCACCGGCGGTGTCACCGAGTGGCGCGGCTGGTCCTTCACGACGGACGAGTTCTGGACGAAGGCCGAGCGCGACCAGCGGCGCGAGAACAACATCCGCGCCCGCGGCGTCTTCGCGGTCGCCGACGGCGACGAGTGGACCGACAAGTCCTTCTCGGGCACCTTCGACTCGACGCTGGTCAGCCCCGCGTACGACGTGCGGGGCGGCTCCGGCGCCACCCTCACGTACACGACGTACTACCGCCAGGAGGCCCCGCAGAAGGGCGAGGTGCTCGTCTCCTACGACGGCGGCACCCCGGTCGCGGTGAAGACGTACACGTCCGACACCCCCTCCGTCGTCGAGAACATCGCCCTGAAGGTCCCGGCGGGTGCCCGCACGGCCCAGGTCCGCTTCCGTTACACGGGAGGGAACAACTGGTACTGGGTGATCGACGGGGTGCGGATCACGAAGAATTGACCGGGGTCAAGATCGTGGCTTCCTGATTAGGCTGAGGGGCGTCGGCACAGCGCTGTCCCGGCGCCCCTCAGTTACCCCGCATCGACGCAGAACGCAGGAGTGCACCCCATGGCAGAGCGCAAGCCCATCGAATCGTGGCTCACCGACATGGACGGCGTACTCATCCACGAGGGAGTGCCGATCCCCGGCGCCGACGCCTTCATCAAGAAGCTCCGCGAGTCGGGCAAGCCCTTCCTCGTCCTGACGAACAACTCCATCTACACCGCCCGCGACCTCCAGGCCCGCCTGACCCGCATGGGCCTGGAAGTGCCCGTCGAGAACATCTGGACCTCCGCGCTCGCCACCGCCAAGTTCCTCGACGACCAGCGCCCCGGCGGCACCGCGTACGTCATCGGCGAGGCGGGCCTGACCACCGCCCTGCACGACATCGGGTACGTCCTGACCGACCACGACCCCGACTACGTGGTGCTCGGCGAGACCCGCACGTACTCCTTCGAGGCCATGACGAAGGCCGTGCGCCTCATCAACGGCGGGGCCCGGTTCATCTGCACCAACCCGGACGAGACCGGCCCCTCCACCGAGGGCCCGCTGCCCGCCACCGGGGCCGTGGCCGCCCTGATCACCAAGGCGACCGGCCGCACCCCGTACTTCGCGGGCAAGCCGAACCCCCTGATGATGCGGACGGGCCTGAACGCCATCGGGGCGCACTCGGAGACGAGTGCCATGATCGGCGACCGCATGGACACGGACGTCCTCGCGGGCCTGGAGGCGGGCATGGAGACGTTCCTCGTGCTCACCGGGCTGACCACGAAGGCCGACATCGACCACCACCCCTTCCGGCCCTCGAACGTCGTGGACTCCATCGCGGACCTCGTCGACCGGATCTGAGCGGCCGCTCAGGCGCGGCGGCCTCCCCCGTTTGCCCCGCCGGGCGGGCGGGGGCGCCCCGGGCGCGTGACCCTCGTACACAGGAGGTTCACGATGCGCATATGTTCCCTCGCTCTGCGTGGTGCAGGGGTGGCCGTCACCCTGGCCCTCGCCCTGCCCGCCACCGCGGCGCGGGCCCACGACCACGAATCCGTCCGGGCCACCGTCACCCCGTCGAGCACCGCCCCCGGCGCGTCCGTGGAGGTGAGCGTCTCGGGCTGCGACGGCACGACCGGATCGGCCGGGTCGGGCGCCTTCCAGGGGGACGCCAACCTCACGGGCCGTGACGGCGACAAGTACTCCCTCAACGGCAGCGCCCGCATCCGCGACGGCGTCTCCGGCACCTACGACGTCACCGTCACCTGCGACGGCCACCCCCACCAGGGCGTCGGCACGGTCCGGGTCGTCCGGCACAACCCGGCCCCCGTCTCCCCGGTGCACGCGGGCGGCGGCGGCACCGCACAGCTGACCTCCGCCGCTTCCTCGCAGGCCACCGAGGCGGGCCCCGGCACCCGGCACGCCGTGATCGGCCTGATCCTCGCCGGCGTCGCCGCCGTCGCCGTCGCGTTCCGCAGCGTCCGCCGGCGCCGCTCCGAGTGACGGGCGGGGCATGACGATGTCCGGCGGCGGGCGTGCGTCCGGATCGGGGCGGCTGCTGACCGGCGTCGCCTGGGCGGTCCTCCTGATCGGTCTGTGGTTCTGGGGCAGCGACGTCACCGACCTGCGCGGCGGCATGTCCGGGCCCACCACGGGCGACGTGGCCCAGGTCGGCCGCCCCCTCGGAGTCGAACTCCCGCCCGCGCACGAGCCGCTGGCGCCCGCCCGCCCGGAGCGCGTCGAGGTTCCCTCGCTGAAGGTGCGGGCCCCCGTGACGGCCCGCGGCCTGGACGCCGAGGGCGCGATCGACCCGCCGCCCTTCGACCAGCCGGGCACCGTCGGCTGGTACGGCGGCGGCACCCGCCCCGGCGCCCCGGGCGCGTCGCTCTTCGTGGGCCACGTCGACACCGAGACGAAGGCCGCCGTCTTCTACGACCTCAGCACGCTGCGCCCCGGCGAGGGCGTCGACGTGGCGCGCGAGGACGGCACGGTCGCCGAGTTCACGGTGTACGACGTCCAGGTCGTCACCCGCGAGCGGTTCGACGCGACGAAGGCGTACGGCCCGCACGAGGAGGGGCGCGCGGAGCTGCGCCTCATCACCTGCGGCGGCACCTTCGACAAGGCCACCCGCACCTACACGGCGAACGTGATCGTCTCGGCGTATCTCACGGGAGTGACGCGCTGACCGCGGGGCCGGAAAAGGGTCCGAGGGCCTCGGAAACGGTCCACCTGGCCCGATCGGCGGCCCGCTCCCCCCGGAGCCGCCGATCGGGCTGGTCCTCGACCGCACACGCACGAGCTGCGGGAGAAACCCGGCGTCGGCGGGAGGTTCGGGACCATTCCGAATTGCGGAATGGTGGCAAAGGCCGGGGGCTTGGGCCGTGCAACAGACTTTAGAACGAATATGCGCGCGGGCCTAGGGGGCGTCGGAGGCGGAATGACGCCAAGTCGCGGATCCTTCTCCCTGCGTGATCCCCGCAGGTCGGCCGCGATTCTCAGGGAGGTTCGGACCTGCCGCGCCGCACCGCCTCGCCGTCGATCGCCCCCTTGATCACTTGGATGGCGACCAGGTCGATGACCTGCTGCTCCCTGCGCGCATAACCCCGCAGCGCCTCGAATGCCTCGTCCACACCGGTGTTCCACCGCTCGGCGAGCATGCCTTTGGCCTGTTCGATGCGAATACGGCTGTCCAGCGCCGTCTGGAGCTGTTCGGTGAGCGTCCGGTACTCGGTATGGGTGCGGTGGTTGTGCAGGCCCATGGCCGCGGCATCGGCGAGGGTCTGGGCGATCCTCAACTCCCGCTCGGACAGCTCGGACCGGTGCACCGTCGGGGCGTGGGACGCGAACACGTTGAGTACGCCCAGCATGGTGTCGTTCCAGCGCATCGGCACCGCGTACGTTCCCGCGACGCCGTACTCGCCGGCCCGCGCGGCGAACGCCGGCCACCGGGCCCCCGCCGCGTCCGGCCCCGTCCCGACCGGCGGCACGGGACGGCGGGTGCCGAACGTCTCCAGGCACGGGCCACCGCGGTGCTGCACCACGAGGAGCTCCCGCACCAGCGTCTGTTGGCAGCTGCACGGAATGAGGCGCACCGAGCCGTCCCCGCCCGTGTACATGACGCCCGCGCCGCGCGCCCCGAGCAGTTCGACGGAGCGGTCGGCCATCCACTGCAGGTACTTCTCGGCGTCGAAGTCGTCGGTCAGGGTGTCCGCGGTCTCCACCAGGACGTGCGCGAGCCGCAGCTCGCTGTCGCGGTGCTGCACGGCCTTCCTCCTCAACTCCCCGCGGACTGTGCCTACCCAGGGCGGCGGTGCTGTAACAGCTCTCCTACAGCTCTCCGAGCGGCCCTTGGCGGACCTCGTGGGCAGGGGGTCCGTGTGTCAGGATTGGGATTCGGACAGTGCACCCGAGGGGGAGTGGATGTACCGCAAATACACCGGCCGCGGGCACGGTTTCGCGGCCAGAGGGGTGCGGACGGGAGCGGCGCTCGCGGGTGCCGCCCTGCTCCTTGCGGGGTGCTCCTCCTCCGGTGACGACTCGGACGACTCGTCGAGCGCTCCGGTGAAGCAGCAGCCCAAGGGAAAGGACCCGTACTGGGTCAACCCGGACGGCAACGCGGCCAAGCAGGTCTCCTCGTACGCGAAGGACGGCAAGAAGGACGACGCCGAGCAGCTCCGCAAGATCGCCGAACAGCCGGTCGCCGAGTGGATCGTCCCGGAGAACGCCGAGGACCAGGCGCGCGGCTTCACCGAGGCCGCCGAGCAGGCCGACCGCGACGCCCTGATGGTCGTCTACAACATCCCGCACCGCGACTGCGGCCAGTACTCGGGCGGCGGCGCGGCCGACGGCAACGCCTACCGCACGTTCATCGACCAGGTCGCCAAGGGCATCGGCGACCGCCACGCCACGGTGATCCTGGAGCCCGACGCGGTGCTCCACATGGTGGACAACTGCACGCCGGGGCAGTTCCACGAGGAGCGCTACGACCTGCTCAACGGCGCCGTCGGCAAGCTCAAGTCCCTGAAGAACACCAAGGTGTACCTGGACGCGGGCAACGCGGGGTGGAAGAACCCCGACTCGCTGTGGGAGCCCCTGAAGCGCTCCGGCGTCGAGCAGGCCGACGGCTTCTCGGTGAACGTCTCCAACTTCCAGACCACCGAGGTCAGCACGGAGTTCGGCAAGAAGCTCTCGGCGAAGATCGGCAACAAGCCGTTCGTCATCGACACGGCACGCAACGGCAACGGCCCCTACGACAAGGGCAAGGACCCCTGGTGCAACCCGCCGGGCCGCGCGCTCGGCGAGGCGCCGACGACCAGGACGTCCGACCCGCTGGTCGACGCGTACCTCTGGGTCAAGCGGCCCGGTGAGTCGGACGGCACGTGCCGGGGTGGGCCCAAGGCCGGCCAGTGGTGGCCCGAGTACGCGCTGGGCCTCGCGAAGGCGTCCTCGTAGGGGCGCGGAGAGCTGCGCGTTCGGCGCACGTACGAAGAGGCCGCGGCCGCGTCTGCCGAGTGACTCGCAGGACGCGGCCGCGGCTCTGTCGTGGCTGCCCGCGCGGTTGCCCGCGCCGCTGAACGCCCCTACGGCACGTGCACCCAGCGCGCCTTGCTGGGCGTGCCCTGGTCGTCCGTCACGAAGAGCATGTACCAGCCGGACTCGACCAGGGCGCGGTTCTTCGGGAGCGTCACCGTGACCTCGCCCCTGGACTTCTTCAGGTCGAGCGCGACCGACGTCTGGTCGATGTCCGTGACGTGCGTGGACGCGCTCGGCTTGATGAGGCGGGCCGTCTTGATGGAGGAGGCGTGCCGGGTCGGGAACGTCCCCGACTCGCCCCGTGCGATCGTCTTCGGCCCCGCGCCGAGCGACGGCTGCGAGCCGTGGTACAGGTACGGCGGGGTGTAGATCTCGATGCGCTGCTCGAAGACGCCCGGCTTGGTGTTGGCCTTGTCGGCGTAGAGCGAGTCGGAACCGAAGAACATCACGCGGCCGTCGGGCAGCAGGATCGAACCGGAGTGGTAGTTGCGGCCCACCTCGGGGTCGGCCACCCGCTTCATCTCACCGCTCTTCGCGTCGTAGATCCGCGCCTGGTGGATGTTGGAGTCGCCGCGTCCCCGATAGTCCTCGGAGCCGCCGGAGATCAGCACGGAGTCGTCCGGCAGCGTCGATATCTGCGGGTAGCGCGTGCCCTTCTCCAGCTCCGGGCCGTCCGTGAACTTCGGGGCGTCCGCCGTCAGGTCGACGACGCGGGTCTTCTTGCTGGACTCCTCGGACTCGCCGACGCCACCGCCGCCGACCACCATGTACTTCTGGTCCTGGGCGGGCGGCAGTTCGACGGTGCCGGACGTCTCCATGAGCTTGTTGTCGCTCAGGCCCGGGATGCCCTTCCACTGGTTGGTCTCCAGGTTCCAGACGCCGGGCTTGCGGCCGACGTCGGCCGGGCCGTAGCCGGCGTTCGAACCGGAGTAGAAGAGCTTGCCGTCGGCCATCTGGAAGATCGCCGGGTACGTCGGGAACTGCCGGATGCCCTTGGTGTACGTCCACTTCTTGGTCTTCGGGTCGTACACCTCGTTCTTGCCCGGCACCAGTTGGCCGATCTCGTCGAGGCCGGAGGTGGAGAGGATCTTGCCGTCGGTGAGCGTGGTCAGCGTGGGGTACCAGCGCGCCTCGTTCATCGGATCGACCTTGATGTACCGCTCGGCGACCGGGTCGAACTCGAAGGTGTCCTTGATCCCCTGGAAGTCCTTCTTGTCCAGGGCGAGCTTCTCCGCCATGCCGTAGACGTTGCGGGTGTCGGAGCCCTTCAGGCCCTGGATGCGGTAGTTGTCCTGGGTGCCGGTCTCGTACTTGGCTCCGCTCCTGGCCGCCTCGACGTAGACGCGGCCGAGACCGGGTTCGGTACGGACGAACGCGCCGGTCTGCGGGTCGAAGACCTTCTTCGCCTTCTCGACCAGGACGTTGTCCTGGGAGACGAACGTCTTGCCGGTCTTCTTGCCGGTGAACTTGGTGCCGGCGGGGATCGTCTTGGGCTCGTCCGGGTCCTCGTTGTGGACGACCATCAGGCCGCCGGCCTTGGTGATGTCGCCCTTCAGCTTCTCGTAGCGCTGCGTGCCGCCCGCGATCAGCAGATTGCCGTTGCCCAGCTGGGTGTGGCCCGTGCAGAACAGGTCGGTGGGCGTCGGGATCTTCTTGATGGTGTTCTTGACCGGGTCCCAGAGGCGGGTGTCGAACTTCTTCTTGTCGAAGTTCTTCTGGTTGTTGCCGGACCCGGCGACCATCAGGATCTTGCCCGTGTGCAGGAGAGCCGCGTGAATGGTGTTCTGGCGGTACTCCTCGGGGAAGTTCACGACCTCCCAGTGGCCGTTGTCCGCCTTGTACTCCGGCTTGTTGATCTTGTAGTCGTGGTACTTCTCGGAGCCCACGCGCCACAGCCACGGGCCGTTCATCCCCGCCAGCGCGAGGACGACCGCCGCGCCTATCGCGATGCGGCGGGCGCGGCGGCGGCTGGAACGGTCTTTCATTTCTTACGTCCCCCAAGGGAAATCTGCATGGTCTGCTCGGGCGAGGCGGCCCAGCTGGGCTTCTGCTGCGGCGCGTGCGGGGCGTGCTGCCCGTGCGGGGCGGCGTGCTGCCCGTGCGGTGCCGGCGGTCCGGACCGGGCCTGCGGCAGCGGCGCCGTGGCGTCGCGCTGCTGCGGGACCGCCGGGTCCGTGGAAGTCCCCGCGCCCGAGGGCGGCTTGGGCTTCTTCTTGTCCTGCCGCATGCCCCAGCGCCACGCGAAGATCGGCGCGGCCGTGATCAGCAGGGCGAAGGTGGCCCAGGTGATCATCGCGGGGTGGGAGTGCCCGTACATGAACGAGGCGGCCATCGATCCGCCGAAGACCAGGATGAAGAACAGGTGGATCCGGAAGGTGCCGAACAGCGTGTCCGGGCTCGCCGAGTCGCCCTTGGGGGTCACCACGAACTTGCTCTTGCGGCGCAGGGCCGCGTCGAGCAGGGAGCGGGCGTAGATCGGCGCGGAGAGCGCCGACATCACCATGCCCGCCACACCGCCCGAGCCCTCGGGCTCGTGCGGGGAGACGTTGTGCCTGCGGTTCCAGATGTAGAGGCCGATCTGCAGCGCCGAGGCGTTGCCGTACAGCATCAGCCAGATGGTCGGGTCGATGTTCACGCCGGACGCGCCGAGGCCCAGGAACAGCGCGCAGCTCAGCGCGGCCAGGATCCAGTTCATGGCGGACATCGGGTAGAAGATGACCATCATCGTGTAGTTGAAGAGACGGCCCGGGGGCAGCGAGAACGGTGCCTTCCAGAACTGCTTGAGGATCGTCTCGTACGTCCCGCGCGACCAGCGCAGCTGCTGCGTGAAGAAGTCCGTCCAGGCGTTGGGGCCCTCGCCGACCGCGAGCACGTCCGGGGTGTAGACCGACTTCCACTTCTTGCCGGTGCCCGGGTTGGTGGCGCGGTGGATCTCGAAACCCGTCGCCATGTCCTCGGTGATCGAGTCGTACAGGCCGCCGATCTGCTTGAGCGCCTTGATGCGCACCGCGTTGGACGTGCCGACGAACATCGGGGCGCCGTACGCGTTGCCCGCGCGCTGGATCAGCGCGTGGAAGAGGAACTGCTGCGACTCGGCGGCCTTGGTGACGAAGTTGTCGTAGTTTCCGTAGACCTGCGGGCCGATGACGAAGCCGACGTTCTCGTCGCGGAAGAAGCCGAGCATCCGCTCCAGGTAGTTCGGCATCGGGACGTGGTCGGTGTCGACCGAGGCGAAGTAGTCGTAGTCGTCGCCGTGCGCGTCCAGCCAGGCGTTGTAGTTGCCGTGCTTGGTCTTCGCGCGGTGCGGGCCCTTGGCCGTGTTCCACTTCGCCACGCCCTTGCGCGAGAAGTGGTGGACGCCGAGCCGCCGGCAGACCTCCTTGACCTCAGGGTCGTCACCCTCGTCGAGGAGCCAGACGTGCAGCAGACCGCGGTGGCGGATCCTGACCGCGGCCTCCAGCGTCTTCGTCACCATCTCGATCGGCTCCTTGCCGGGCACGAACGAGGTGAGGAAGGCGACTCTGGTGCCGGTCTCGGGGACCACGGGTATCGGGTCGCGGGCCACGAGCGTCGCGTGCGCGTTCGAGAGCACGTTCATGCAGCGGAAGAACTCGATCAGGCCGATCGAGACGAGCATGACGATGTCGAGCACCGGCAGCCAGTCGTTGGCCACGTAGTCCCGCTCGGTCCAGTGCTCGGGCTGCAGCAGCCAGGCGAGCAGGACGAGGGAGAGCAGCGGTGCCGCGCCCAGCATCAGGGCGGCGCGGATGCGGTGCGGCTCCTGCGAGAGCAGCGAGCGGTACCTCACCGTGTAGGGCTTGCTCGGGTCGGGCTGGGTCAGCGGCCCGGCGAGGCGGCTGTAGTGCTCGTAGTCGTACCGCGGCAGGGTCTTCTTGATTCTGCGGAAACCACCCGTCCTGTGCGACGGCACCCGGAGCTGGGTCGTCTCTGACGGGTCGTTCTGTCGGGCGCCCGTCGGCGTCGACGTCATGAGTCATCCCCCCGCACGCGGTCACGCCGCGCGTTCGTTGGTCCTTCCGTCCGTTCGGGCCCCCTCGACGCCCTCCACGGACGCATCAATGGAAGGCCACCGTTCCCTAAGACATGGAACAGCTACCTTCCGGTTGCATGATGCCCCCCTCGACATCGCTTCATGAACGGGACCCTCGTCCCTGCCCCGCCGCGGTCGTCTCGGGTCCCCAACTGCCCCGTATCGTCCGCCTCATGAGAGCCGATGGCTCCAGGCCAGGGTTCTACGCCCTCCAGCATGATCGCAAGGGCGAATCAAGGTGTTTACCGGTCATACGAGGGATGTGAGATGTCTGCTGGGGCCGATGAGCCCAACCGGGTGCGAATGTTGTCGAAGTGCTCGCGTATCGCCTGCTCAGCCCGGAGGACATCGCCCGAACGCACCGCTTCCAGGATCTCCCGGTGCTGGCGGCAGGTGATCTTCGGATCCTGCGGTACGTCCACCAGGTCCGTCCTGACCTTGTGAAAGGCGTCCCAGAACGCCTCCAGGACCTCGCCGAGCAGGAGGTTTCCCAGGCCGCGGTAGAGCGTGGCGTGAAACGCGCGGTCGGTCTCGGCGCGCACGGCGCCCTCCGAGGACGCCGCCTCGACCTCCATCCGCTCGACCAGCGCATCGAGTTCGGCCAGATCGCCGTCCGGGACACGGCCCGCGAGGCGTGCGATGAGCCCGGTCTCCACGGCCTCGCGCAGCTCCAGGAGCTGGAGCAGGCTGTCCTCGCCCCGGTAGTGGCCCGCGACCGTGCGGAAGGCCAGGCCCTCGATCATCGGCGCGACCGACATCGGCCCGACATACGTGCCGAAACCATGGCGGATCTCCACGATCCCCATCGCCTGGAGCGCCTTGAGGGCCTCCCGCACGGAGTTCCTGCTGACGCCGAGGCGCTCCATCAGTTCGGGCTCGGTCGGCAGCGAGGCCCCGGAGGGCAGCCTCGCGTCGATGATGAGCTTCTTGATCCGCTCCTGGATGTCGCGCGCCATGGCGCAACCGTAGCGGCCGGGCACGACGAAGGCCCCCCGCGTGAACGGAGGGCCTTCGCTGTCTGTGCGCCGCCAGGGACTCGAACCCCGGACCCGCTGATTAAGAGTCAGCTGCTCTAACCAACTGAGCTAGCGGCGCCTGCTGACCCGGAGAACTCTACCGGATGTCCGGGGGTGCTCAGGACCACCCGGAGGCGTCCGGCGAGGTCCCCGGCAGGCCGGGGGAGTGCCGTGAACGGGGCCGCTCCATCATTCGGACCGTCAACATGCGGTATCCCAGGACAGTTGAGAAACTGACGGACGTGCAGATGCGCGGACATTCTTTTCAGGGGTGTGAGGGGAATCGCATGGAGGTCGCTCCGGTATTCGAGGAATTCGACCCCGAGAGCGACTGCGACTGCCCCGGATGCATTCACTCGCGGCGCACGGCGGCCCGGGCCCTGCCCCCGGCGCTCGGCGGCCATCCCGCGGCGCACGGCGCCCGCCGCGCCCTGGTCCTCGCCGCGGCGGCCGGCACGGTGCTCGGCGGCCAGATGCTGCCCGCGGTGGCATCCGTCCAGGTCGGGACCGTACCGGCGAGCCCCGGCAGGCTCCCGGCGGACGACGGACCGGAGACCCCGCAGGGCGGCGCGAGCCCGCTGCACGGCGCCTCCGGCATCGCGGCGTCGGGGGCGCCGGGCGCCCCTGCGTACCGGGCGACCACCCGGACGGAGATCATCAACCGGGCCAAGAAGTGGGTCGCCGCGAAGGTGCCGTACAGCATGGACACGTTCTGGTCCGACGGCTACCGGCAGGACTGCTCGGGCTTCGTATCGATGGCGTGGAATCTCGCGGGAAACGAATGGACCGGCAGTCTCGGCACCTACGGCGACCGCATTACCAAGGACCAGCTGCAACCCGGCGACATTCTTCTCTTCCACAATCCGACGAACCCCACGCAGGGCTCGCACGTGACGGTTTTCGGGGGCTGGACCGACTACACGCACACGCATTACCTCGCCTACGAACAGGCCCGCCCGCACGCCAGGAAACAGGCCACTCCCTATGCCTACTGGACGTATGGGACCCGCTATCTGGCCTACCGCTACAAAGGCGTGCGGGGCGGCGCGCAGGGCGGCTCGGGGTCGTCGGGCACCTCCACGACGCGCTACCCGGGCGCGGGCTCCTTCGGCCCAGGGGCGAACAACAAGTACGTGACGCAGCTCGGCAAGGCGTTGGTCGCCCGGGGCGGCAAGCGGTTCTACCGGACCGGTCCGGGGCCGCGCTGGAGCGAGGCGGACCGCAAGGCGACGCAGGCGTTCCAGCGGGCCCAGGGCTGGACGGGCGGGGACGCCGACGGGCTGCCGGGCGCGACGACGTGGTCGTACCTGATGAAGGGCAAGGGCCGGGACATCCCGCCCGCGGGCGCGGGCGGCCCCGGCCCCGGCCCCGGCACGAAGGCGGCCGTCCCCGCCTACCCCGGCCTGGGCGTCTTCCGCCCGGGCCGGTCGCACCCGGCGATCGAGCGGCTCGGCGCCCACCTGGTGAAGAAGGGTTTCGGCAAGTACTACGCGCAGGGCCCGGGCCCCCGCTGGAGCGAGGGCGACCGGCGCGCCGTGGAGGCGTTCCAGCGCGCCCAGGGCTGGCGGGGCACGGCGGCCGACGGCTACCCGGGCCCCGAGACGTGGCGACGGCTGTTCCGGTGAGGGGGGCGGTGCGGGTGCGCATGAGGGCGGGGGAGGCCGGGGCGCGCGTCCCGGGGGTCGGCGGTGGGGTGTGCGCGGCGGCGACGGGGGAGGCCGGTGTGCGAGGTGCGGGGCCCCGCCGTGGGCCGCGCGCGGCGGTGACGGGGCAGGTCGGTGTACGAGGTGTGGGGCCCCGCCGTGGGCCGTGCGCGGCGGTGACGGGGGAGGCCGGTGTGCGAGGTGCGGGACCCCGCCGCGGGCCGTGCGCGGCGGTGACGGGGGAGGCCGGTGTGCGAGGTGCGGGACCCCGCCGCGGGGTGTGCGCGGCGGTCACGGGGGAGGCCGGGGCGCGTGTCCCGGGGGTTGGCCGTGGGGTGTGCGCGGCGGTGATGGGGGAGGTCGGGGCGCGTGTCCCGGGATCCGGCCGGCGGCGGGGTGCGGGCAGGAACGATCCAGGTACGAACGACGCGGAGGCACGAATGAACCGGAGGCACGGATGAGCGCGACGGCAGCTTCACAGCCCCAGTCCTCGCGGGCCGACGGGACGCCCGATCCTGGCGGGGCCCGCCCGCCCCGGGTGATCCAGAGCGAGGCCACCACCGAGATCCCCGTGCACCTCCTCTTCCGCGACGACCCGGACGACGCGACGGGCGTACCCCTCCCGCCCGCCGTGGTCCGGCGCGGGCGCGGGACCGGGGCAGGGGAGCGGCCCCGGGCGGCCCGGCGGCCCGCGCCCGCCGTCACCGTCCAGCCCGCTGCGCGGCCCGTGCCCGGCGTCGACCCCGCCCTCGACGAGCGGCGCGCCCGCGTGCTGCCCGGGATCGCCGGGGTGTTCGGCGGCTGCGCGGGTGTCGCCGGGTGCGTGCTCTCGCTGTGGTGGGCGGGCGTGCTGCCCGAGCCGGCGCTGCGGGCGACCGGTCTGGCCGGGCTCTCAGGCCTCTCGGGTCTCTCCGGTCTCTCCGGGGCCTCGGGTCCCTCGGGTCTCTCCGGGTACGGGGGTGCCGGGCTCGGCCCCGCGCAGTGGGCGTCGCTCGCCGGCTCCGGGACGCTGGGCCTCTTCGGCTTCGGCGGGCTGGCCCGCGGGCGGGTCGGCCGGGCCTGGGTGCTCAGCCTCTTCGGCCGCTACCGGGGCACGGTCCGGCGCACCGGCCTGATGTGGGTGAACCCGCTGCTGCTGCGCCGCCGTGTCGACGTACGGCTGCGGCACTGGCGGAGCGAGCCGATGCCGGCCGTGGACCGCGGCGGCGTCGCGCTGCGCGTCGTGGTCCTCGTCGTGTGGCGGGTGAAGGATCCCGCGCGGGCGACGCTCGCGGTGGAGGACCACCAGGAGTACTTGCGGGAGTGCGTGGAGGCGACGACGGCCCGGGTCCTCTCCCGGCTGCCCGCCGACGCCTTCCACGACGACGCCCCCACCCTGCGCGACACCGAGGCCGTCGGCGCCGCGCTGACCCGGGCGCTCGCCGCGGACGCGGAGGCGGTGGGCGTGGAGATCTTCTCGGCCCGCCCGACCCGCATCGAGTACGCCCCCGAGGTCGCCGCCGTGATGCAGCGCCGCCGGGTCGCCGCCCTCGACGCGCGCCACCGCGACACCGTGCTGACCTCGGTGGTCGACTCGGTCGAGGACACGGTGACGCGGCTGACCACGAGGGGCCTCGTGGAACTGGACGACTACGAGCGCAAGGCCTTGGTGAAGGACCTGACGGTGGCGTTCTATACGGGCCATGGAGAACACCGCTGATCACCGCCTCACCGGCCCGCACTCCACCGGCCCGCACTCCAAGCGCCCACACTCCACCGGCTCACGGCCCACCACCCCGACCGGGCCCTCCGAGCCCGTCACCCGGCACGCCGAGCCCGTCACCCGGCACGCCGAGCCCCTCGACCGCCTCGCCGCCGACGCCTGGAGGCTGACGGAGCGCGTGCCGCGGGCCGTGCTCGGGATCGCGGGCCCGCCCGGCACCGGAAAGTCGACGCTCGCGCGGGCCCTGGTCGGCAGGCTCGGCGCGGGCGCCGCGTATCTGCCGCTGGACGGGTTCCACCTCTCCAACGGCCAATTGGCGCGCCTCGGCCTCACCGCGCGCAAGGGCTCGGAGCCGAGCTTCGACGTGGCGGGATACGTCGCGCTGCTGCGCCGGGTACTCGACGATCCGGCGCACGACATCTACGTACCCGATTACGATCGCACGCTCCATGAGCCGATCGCGGCCCGCCATCTCGTCGCTCCCGAGGCCCGGCTCGTGGTCACGGAGGGCAACTACCTCGCCTGCGATCTGCCCGGCTGGCGGGCGGCGTTGGGGCTCATGGGGGAGTGCTGGTACCTCGATTCACCTGGAGAGGTACGCCAACAACGCCTGGTGGAGAGGCAGTTGGCGGGCGGCAGGTCGCCGGAGGAGGCGGCGGCCTGGGTCGCGACGAACGACGGGCCCAACGGTGAACTCGTGGAAACGTCGCGTGAGCGATGCGGACGGATCCTCTCCACGATTGGTATGGACATGTTCAACTAACGGCAATAATCTGAGCTTGGTCTAGACCGCAGTGCGCGCACGTCCCACGGAACTCCCCACGTTCGGCAGGAGCGGCACATGCGAAACAAGAAAATGTACGCGGCCATGGTCGGCCTCGGCACGGTCGGCGCGTTCGCGCTCTCCGCCGGTGGTGCCAGCAGCCACGGCTACACGGATCTGCCGGCCAGTCGGCAGATCAACTGCGCCAAGGGCGTGGTGAGCAACTGCGGGTCCATCCAGTACGAGCCGCAGAGCGTCGAGGGCCTCAAGGGCTTCCCGGCCGCGGGGCCGGCCGACGGCAAGATCTGTTCGGCGGGCATCGCCGGCTTCGACCAGCTCAACTCGCCCAAGGCGCCAGGGGGCGGAGCCTGGCCGACCACGAAGGTGAGCAGTGGTCAGAACTACACCTTCCGCTGGCAGTTCACCGCGCGCCACCGCACCACCGATTTCAAGTACTACATCACCAAGCAGGGTTGGGACGAGAGCAAGGCCGTGACCAGGTCCGCCCTGGACACCACGCCGTTCCTCAGCGTCCCGTACAACAGCCAGCAGCCGCCCGCGACCCTGTCGCACAGCGGCACCATCCCCGGCGGTCGCAGCGGGCACCACGTGATCGTCGCCGTCTGGACGGTCGCGGACACGTCGAACGCGTTCTACGCCTGCTCCGACGTCCAGTTCTGAGCAAGGCTTGAGGATCTTCCCCACACCCCACGGGTAGGTTCTGCGCACGCCGTGCCGACCTCACGGCGTGCGCAGAGTCGCCCGCGTTCCGTGCGGGCGGCCCGACCGGCATCGGGGGCCCTCATGGAGTTCATGTTCTACGCCGTACCCACCGTCATCGCCGTGGTGGTGATCCTCATGGCGGCCAAGGTGGTCAAGCGCTCCACCGAGGTGAGCAGCGCCTGGCGCAGCGGCCACACGGCCGAGGCGCGCTGCCTGCGGACGTACACGACGACGAGCGGTCACGGCGACCGCGGCCACATCTCCACGACGCTGCACCACGTGTACGAGTTCACCCCGTGCGAGGGCGCCCCCGTCCGCTTCGAGGAGGAGGACGGCCCCGCGACGACGGTCGAGGGCGACATCGTCACCGTGCACTACGCGCCTGGACGCCCCGAGGCGGCAACCGCCCACGCGCCGCGCCCCTTCGCGATGGCGGCGGGCACGGTGGGCCTGCTCTGCTTCTTCGCCCTGATGCTGGCGTTCTGCGTCTTCTTCATGACGACGGTGCACGACTTCGCCACCGGGGACGTCCTCGGCGACATGCCGTGACGCGACGCGAAAGCCGCGGCGCTCTCCACATCTGACGGTACGTCAATTATGGTGCGCGGCCATGGAGAGCACCGGAATCACGGTCGCGGAACTCGTCCGGGAGCGGTGGGGCGACCACCGCACCGGCCTCCGTCACACCGGCGGGGAGCTGAGCCACCACGAAGTCACGGCGGGCGCGGCGGCCAGAGCCGCGCTCCTCGCCGACCTCCTGCCACGCCGCGGCGAGCCCCACATCGGCGTCCTGCTCGACAACACCCCCGAATATCCCCTGTGGCTGGGGGCGGCGGCGCTCGCGGGCGCGGCGGTGGCGGGCATCAACCCCACCCGGCGCGGCGCCGAACTGGCCCGCGACATCCTGCACACCGAATGCCGGGTCCTCGTCACGGAACGGGCGCACCTGCCGCTGCTCGACGTCCTCGAACTCCCGGGCGTACGCCTGCTGGTGACCGACACGGAGGCCTACGCGGAGCTGCTCGCGCCCTACGCCGGCGCCACACCGGAGATCGCACGGACCGTACGACCCGGCAGCCGCATGCTCCTCTACTTCACCTCCGGTTCGACCGGCGCGCCCAAGGCGGCGATCTGCAGCCAGGGCCGGCTCGCGGCGGCGGGCAACTCCCTGGTCACGCACTTCGGCGTGCGGGCCGAGGACACCCACTACATCTGCATGCCGATGTTCCACGGCAACGCGGTGATCGCGGACTGGGCGCCGGCGCTGGCGGCGGGCGCGGCGGTGGCGCTGCGCCCCCGCTTCTCCGCCTCCCGATTCCTCGCCGACACACGGGAGTTCGGCGCGACCTACTTCACCTACGTGGGCCGGGCCGTGCAGTACATCCTGGCCACGCCCGAACGCGCCGACGACCGGGACAACCCGCTGCGGGTCGGCTTCGGCACCGAGGCCGGCGCGGTGGACGCGGCCCGCTTCGAGAAGCGGTTCGGGGTACGGCTCGTCGAGGGCTACGGATCCTCCGAGGGCGGCGCGGCGATCCAGCGGACCCCGGGCACACCGGCCGGTGCGATCGGACGCGCGGCGCCCGGGGACGACCTCGCCGTGGTCGACCCCGGCACGCGGCACGAGTGCGAGGCGGCACGCTTCACCTCCGACGGGCGGCTCCTCAACGGGAGCACCGCGATAGGGGAGTTGGTCAACCGCGGCCCGAACCCCTTCGAGGGCTACTGGCGCAACGAGGAGGCGCAGGCCGAACGGCAGCGGGACGGCTGGTACTGGACGGGCGACCTCTTCTACCGCGACACGGAGGGCTACCTCTACTTCGCGGGACGCACGGACGACCGCCTCCGGGTGGACAGCGAGAACCTGGCGGCCGCGGTGATCGAGAACATCCTCGCGCGGTACGAGGGGGCGGCGGCGGTCGCGGTCTACGCGGTGCCGGATCCCGTGGCGGGCGACCAGGTCATGGCGGCGCTGGCCCCGCCACCCGACGTCCCCTTCGACCCCCTGGACTTCGCCGAATTCCTCCTCTCCCAGCCGGACCTCGGCACGAAGATGGTGCCCCGGTTCGTGCGGGTGGTTCCCCGGATGCCGGTGACGGCGACGAACAAGGTGGCGCGTGGCGTGTTGCGGGGCGAGGGTTTCCTCCGTGGCGGAGACCCCATCTGGTGGCGCCCCCCGCACGCGTCCTCGTACTCCCGGATGTCTCCGCCGGACGTGACGGAGCTTGTTGCCCGGTATCGGGCGCAGGGGCGGGAACCTCTGCTGGACCCTTAGGGCGGGGCCCTGGGCGGGTGGGGTCGCCCTGCGCGGGCGGGTGCGGGCCCGCCGTGGCCGCTCACGCAGTTCCCCGCGTGGGCTGGCCCCTGGGCCTTGGACGGTCCTGGGTGGGTGGGTTCCTCCCTGCGCGGGCGGGTGCGGGTGCGTCGTGGCTTGTCGCGCAGTTCCCCGCGCCCCTAAAGGCCCACTCGCCGCGGGGGCCTCGACGGTTTGCGGGTGCGGGTTCGTTGTGGCTTGTCGCGCAGTTCCTCGCGCCCCTAAAAGCCCACCCGCCGCGGAGGGCCCGGACGGGTTGCGGGTGCGGGTTCGTTGTGGCTGGTCGCGCAGTTCCCCGCGCCCCTAAAGGCCACTCGCCCCTGCGGGGCTTGTCCGCCACAGATGACCGGCAGCCTCCCAACCGGCCGGAGGGGGCGCGGGGGTATGTGCGCACGGAGCACCGAGCCGGCCATAGCGTCTTTGTTCGTGCAGCGGGGCGCAGGGATAGCGAGTACGTACATACCCCCGCGACCCCGCCCCACAGACGAACCCCAGGGGCGCGGGGAACTGCGCGACCAGCCACACCACACCCGCAGACGAAGACGAAGACGAAGGCGAAGACGAAAACGCACCCAGGACCGTCCAAAGCCCAGGGGCCAGAACCCACCTACCGTAGGCCCATGACCAGCGAGAGCGTGTGGGGGGCGCTGCGGCGTCCGGCCCACCTGACGGGTGCCGCAGCATGGCGCAGCGTCACGTACCTGTTGACCGGCGCCCTCCTCGGCGCCGCCCTCCTCCTCGTGGGCCTCGCCCTCACCGCCGTAGGAGCCGTCCTCACCCTCGTCCTGATCGGCATCCCCCTCCTCGCCACCCTCACCCTCACCGGCATCCCCGTCGCCGCCCTCGAACGCCGCCGCCTCCGCATCATCGAGACCACCTCGACCCCGACCGCCCCCACACCCCACCGAACCCCCACCACCCCCGGCATCCCCGCCTGGTTCCGCCTCCGCCTCAGAGAGCAGGCGACCTGGCGCGAGCTCGCGTACACCACCCTCCTCGCCCTCGTCCTGTGGCCCCTCGACCTCCTCGTCCTCGCCTGCACCACCGCCCTCCCCACCCTTCTCCTCGTCACCCCGGCCCACCTCGCCCTGACCGGTGGCCCGGACAACGGCGTGCGTCCCGCCAAGCTGTGGCTCGTCGACAGCTATCCGGAGGCCGGCGCCACCGCCCTCCTCGGCGCCGCGCTGCTGCTCGCGCTCGCCCACCCGCTCGGCGCGTACGCCGCCGCCCGCGCCGCGTTCACCCGCCTGCTGCTCGCCCCGCGCGAAGCCGAACTCGCCGAAAGCCTGGCGGAGGTGACCCGCTCCCGGGCCCGCCTCGTCGACGCGTTCGAGGCGGAACGGCGCCGGATCGAGCGGGACTTGCACGACGGGGCCCAGCAACGGCTGGTCGCGCTCACCATGACGCTCGGCCTCGCCCGCCTCGACGCGCCGCCGGACAGTCCGCTCGCCGGGCAGCTCGCCACCGCGCACGACGAGGCGGGCCGCGTCCTGACGGAACTGCGCGAACTGATCCGCGGGATCCACCCCCAGGTCCTCGCCGACTACGGCCTCACCGCCGCGGTGGAGGACGCCGCGGACCGCTCCGCGATACCCGTGGAGGTGCAGACGGAGGTGGACACGGAACCGGAACCGGAACTGGAATCGGACACGGACACGGACACGGAAACAGGCGGCGGGGCCCCGCCCCGACCGAATCCCGTGCCCCGCCTGCCCCGCCTGCCCCGCCTGCCCCGCCTGCCCCGAGCCGTCGAGTCCGCCGCGTACTTCGCGATCCGCGAGGCCCTCGCCAACGTCGGCCGGCACAGCGGCGCGACCCGCGTCCGCATCACCACCGCCCACACCGACGGAGTCCTCCGCATCGACGTGCGCGACGACGGCCGAGGCGGCGCCGACCCGGCCCGGGGCACGGGCCTGACGGGTCTGGCGGACCGCCTCGCCGTCCTCGATGGCACACTGACGGTCACCAGCCCGCCGGGCGGCCCGACCGTCCTCTCCGTGGAGATCCCTTGCCAAGCGGTACAAGCGATACAGGCGGTACAAGCCATACGAGCGGAACAAGCGGCGGCCGAGGCCTGAGAGTCGTCCTCGCCGAGGACAGCGTGCTGCTGCGCGAGGGACTGACGGGCGTGCTCGCCCGCTTCGGGCACGAGACGGTCGCGGCGGTGGGCGACGCGGACGCACTGCGGGACGCCGTCTCCGCGTACGAGCCGGACATCGTGGTGACCGACGTACGGATGCCGCCGGGGTTCAAGGACGAGGGACTGCGTGCGGCGGTCGAACTCAGGGCGAAACGGCCGACGTTGCCCGTGCTCGTGCTGAGCCAGTACGTCCAACGGTCGTACGCGGCCGAGCTCCTGGACACCGGGGACGGCACGGGCGTCGGCTATCTGCTCAAGGACCGCGTGGGCCAGGTGGAGCAGTTCGTCGAGGGACTGACGCGGGTGGCGCGGGGCGGGACGGTCGTCGACCCGGAAGTCGTACGGCAGTTGCTGCGCCGCCGCCGCGACCCGCTGGAGCAGCTGACCCCGCGCGAGCGCGAGGTGCTCGCCCTGGTCGCCGAGGGCAGGTCGAACGCGGCGGTCGCCGCCGAACTCGTCGTGTCCGAGGCGGCGGTGGGCAAGCACATCGGCAACATCCTCGGGAAGCTGGACCTGCCGCCGGCGGACGGAACGCACCGACGGGTGCTGGCGGTGCTCGCGTACCTGCGGGCGTGAGGGATCCGTGGGGAAGGGACACAAGTCGGTAAAACCGCTCGGATGACCGATTACGATCCACACCCATGAGCGCGTCCGAGCAGACCGAAGAGGAAGCCCTTCGGGAGGAACCCTGTCGGGAGGATTCCCTTCGGGAGGAAGCTCCTCAGGGGGAAGCCCTCCAGGAGGACACCCCCCACGAGGGCCCCACCCCCGCCGCCCGAGCCCGCCGCGCCCGCATGGCCGCCGCCTCGCTGTTGATGGCCGCCGCGGCCGTGGTCCTCGCGCTGCGGCTCGCGAGCCGTTCCTCCGTGCTGGTCGTCGGGGTCTACGGGCTGCTGCTCATCCTCTGCGGCGGAGTGATCGAACTGAGCCGCCGAGGCCGGACGAGGCTCGGCACCTGGCTCCTCGCCGCGGGACTCGCGGCGGCGCTGTTCATGGACGGGTTCGTACTGTCGTAGCGCCGGACCCGCCGGACCCGCCGGACCCGCCGGACCCGCCGGACCCGCCGGACCCGCCGGACCCGCCGGACCCGCCGGACCCGCCGGACCCGCCGGACCCCGCCGACGTCGGAACTCCTGGAATCCCAGACCGCTTCAGGACTCCAGATACCGCAGCACCGCGAGAACCCGACGGCTGTACCCCGTCGTCCGGTTCAGCCCCAGCTTGTCGAAGATCGCGTTGAGGTTCTTCTCGACCGCGCTCAGGGAGATGTGCAGCTTCTCGCCGATGGCCGCGTTGGTGTGGCCCTCGGCCAGGGCCTCGAGGACCGTGCGCTCCCTGGGGGTGAGGCGTGTCAGCGGGTCGACGTGCGTGGTGCGGATGAGCAACTGCCGTACGACTTCGGGGTCGATGGCCGCGCCTCCCGCGTGCACCCGCTCCAGCGCGTCGAGGAACTCCTCGACTTGGGCGACCCGGTCCTTGAGGAGGTAGCCGACGCGTTCGGCGCTCGACGTCAGCAACTGGGCCGCGTAGTTGCGCTCGACGTACTGGGAGAGGACCACCACGCCGATCTCGGGGCGCTGTTCACGGATGCGCACCGCGGCCCGCAGGCCCTCGTCGGTGTGGTCGGGGGGCATCCGGATGTCGGTGACGACGACGTCGGGTGCGTGCGCCTCGACCTCGCGCAGCAGTGCGTCGGCGTCGCCCACGGCGGCGAGGACCTCGTGCCCTTCTTCGGCGAGCAGCCGGACCAGGCCCTCCCGCAGCAGGGTCGAGTCCTCGGCGAGGATTACGCGCACGGCAGCTCCGCGGTGATGGTGGTGGGTCCCCCTGGGGGGCTGTCGACCTGCAGTGTGCCGTCCAGCGCGGCGACCCGGCTGCGCAGCCCGGTCAGCCCGCTACCCGCGGGGTCGGCGCCCCCGGCCCCGGTGTCCCGCACGACGACGGTGAGCGTGCCGCCGTCCCCGCGCACCAGGACGGAGACCTCGTCGGCCAAGGAGTGCTTGGCGGCGTTGTTCACGGCCTCCGACACGACGAAGTACGCGGCGGTCTCGACGGCGGACGGCAGCGGATCCGGTACGTCGTACTCCATGCGCACGGGCAGCGCGCACCGCTCCGACACCCCGCCGAGCGCCTCGCGCAGGCCCAGGCTGTCGAGCGCGGTGGGGTAGACCCGCCAGGCCACCTCGCGCAGTTCGGTCAGGACTTCCCTGGCCTCCTTGTGGGCCTGTTCCAGCAGGGCGTCGGCCCGCTCAGGGGTGCGGCCGCGCCGGGCCCTGCCGAGCAGCATGGCGAGGGCGACGAGCCGCTGCTGGACGCCGTCGTGCAGGTCGCGCTCGACCCGGCGCCGCTCCACGTCGACGGCCCGGACGACCGCGGCACGGCTGGTGGCGAGCTCGTCGATGCGGCGCCGCAGGAGCTCCCGCTCGGAGGGGCCGAAGCACTCGCGGGCCAGCCGGGCGTCCTGCTCGGTCAGGGCGCGCAGGCCCTGCACGGCGAGGAAGAGCAGGGTGCCGCCGAGGACGACCTGGCTGAGCAGGTCCACCCAGGTCATCTGGGACCGGGTGATCGAGACGGCGAAGACTCCGGCGAGGACCGCGCCGAAGTCGACCAGGCCGACCACGACGGCGCAGAGCAGTCCGGAGTACGTACGGGCCGCGAGGTAGCGCAGGATCTGCTGGTCGGAGGCGCGGTGCTCGGGGAAGCTGTCGCGGAAGAAGACGGACCGGCGCCGCCGCTCCAGGGCGGCGAGCCTGCGGGCGCCCGCCGCGAGCAGGGCGTGGGCGCGGCCGCGGGTGCGCGGCCAGAGCAGGAAGGCCCCGAGGGCCGCTCCGGCGACGACGAAGTACAGCAGCCCGAGCAGGGCCGTGAGGCAGCCGACGAGGACACCGGCGACCCGGAGGACGAACGGGGCGGCCACGGGCTGCTTCACGTCGACCGACATTAGCCGACCCCTAGTCGACGCGGCGGTGGCGGGCCTCGGCACCGGCCCGGG
Source organism: Streptomyces sp. NPDC040622 (assembly GCF_055593965.1). Taxonomy (NCBI): domain Bacteria; kingdom Bacillati; phylum Actinomycetota; class Actinomycetes; order Kitasatosporales; family Streptomycetaceae; genus Streptomyces; species Streptomyces sp. NPDC040622. The sequence goes on from NZ_JBVIXD010000009.1 coordinate 239,206, forward strand.
GCCGGTTGCGGGAGCGCACGCGCAGCGCCACGTAGAGGGCGACGGCGGCGAGGGCGAGGACCAGGACGACCTTGGAGAGGAGCCCCACGTACGTCTCGACGGCGTCCCACCGGTCGCCAAGCCAGTAGCCGGCCAGGACGAGCACGGAGTTCCAGACCAGGCTGCCCACCGTGGTCAGGGCGAGGAAGACCGGCAGCCGCATGCGCTCCACACCGGCCGGTACGGAGATCAGGCTGCGGAAGATCGGCACCATCCGGCCGAACAGGACCGCCTTGGTGCCGTGCTTGGCGAACCAGGCCTCGGTGCGCTCCAGGTCGGAGGCCTTGACCAGGGGCAGCTTCGCCCAGAGGGCGTGCATGCGCTCACGGCCGAACAGCACACCGATGCCGTAGAGGGCGGCGGCGCCGACCACCGAACCGAGGGTCGTCCAGAACAGCGCCGAGAACAGGCTGATGACTCCCTGCCCCGCGGCGAACCCGGTCAGCGGCAGGATCACCTCGCTGGGCAGCGGCGGGAAGAGGTTCTCCAGGGCGATGGCGAGCCCGGCGCCGGGGCCGCCCAGGGTGTCCACGAGGTCGGCGGCCCACCCGGCGATGCCGCCGGCGGGCTCCTTGGCGAGGGCGAACGTCATGAGGTCCATGGAAGTAACGCTAGAAAGTGCAGGTCAGTGGCGGTATGGGGGTTGCCGTCGGGTCAGGGTGCGGTTTCCCGCACCCCTGTACCCCCGCACCCCCGCAGCTCCCGCCGGGCGGGGAGGGGGACGCGCCAAGGTGTCAGGGGTACGCGAAAGGGCGTTCCCGGAGACCGGGAACGCCCTTTCGCATTCGCAAGTGCGCCGCCAGGGACTCGAACCCCGGACCCGCTGATTAAGAGTCAGCTGCTCTAACCAACTGAGCTAGCGGCGCCTGCTGACTCGTAAATAGTACCTGCTCCACGGGGGTGCCTCTGACCGCGGCCCGGAGCGCGGCCCCGCCTCTAGATCGCCAGGGACAGCAGGACCGGCGCCGCCCCGCGGTTCAGCGTCTCCGCGGCCTCCCGCAGCCGGTGCGCGTGCTCGACCGGCAGGGACAGCGCGAGGCACCCCACCGAGGACCCCGCAGTGATCGGGACGGCCGCGCACACCGTGCCGACCGCGTACTCCTGGAGGTCGAGGACCGGCACGGTCGCGGGCTGCGCGGCGAGCCGGTTCAGGAGCACCCGCTCGTTCGTGATCGTCCGGGAGGTGAGCCGCGCCATCTTGTGCCGGGAGAGGTGGTCCCTGCGGCCGTTCACGTCGAGCTGGGTCAGCAGGCTCTTGCCGACCGCGCTGGCGTGGGCGGAGGAGCGGAAGTCCACCCACTCGTTGACCGCGGGGGTGCGGGGACCCGCCGCGAAGTCGGTGACGCGGACCTCGCCGTCCACATATCGGCTGATGTAGACCGCGGCGCCGATGGAGTCGCGCAGGCCGTCCAGGGTCCGCTGGAGCTTCTCGCCCAGCGCCTCGGCGTGGTCGACGGCCGAGCCGAGGCGGCTGAGGGCCTCCCCGGTGACGTACGCCCCGACGGCTCCGTCGGTGAGCTGCTCGACGTACCCCTCGCGGGTCAGCATGCGGAGCAGGGGCGTGAGGCGGGCCGGGGGCAGGCCGGTGTCGCGGGCGATCCGGGCCGAGGTAACTCCGGTGCCGTGCCGGGCGACGGTCTCCAGCACCCGCAGCGCGCTCTGGACGGAGTGGTACGGCGTCGTCGCCTCGTGCTTCAACGCCACGGCTTCCCCCTGCGTGGAACGGTTCCGGACAGCTGGGCTCGCTACCACGATAGCCGTCAACCGGCGTATTCGGAGCTTCCGTTGAGCGCCAGGATGACGCGCACCCGCCGTGTCAGCAGGAACGCGCCACCTTGGCATATGCCCAGGTCATGAACCGGGGCGGGGGTTTCCGTCCGGCGGTCAGAGAACCGCGCTGAGGAACTCCCGGGTCCGCTCGTGCTCCGGCTCCGTGAAGATCTTCTCCGGGGTCCCGGACTCGATGACGCGGCCCGCGTCGAACATGAGGACCTGGTCGGAGATGTCCCGGGCGAAGTTCATCTCGTGCGTCACACAGAGCATCGTGATGTCCGTGGTGTGCGCGATGTCGCGGAGCACGTCGAGGACGCCCGCCACCAGCTCCGGGTCGAGCGCGGACGTCACCTCGTCGAGCAGCAGCACCTGGGGGCGCATCGCCAGGGCCCGCGCGATGGCGACCCGCTGCTGCTGGCCGCCGGAGAGCTGCGTCGGGTACGCGTCGCAGCGGTCGCCGAGCCCGACCAGGTCGAGCAGCCCGCGGGCCCGCTCGTCGGCCTCGTCCTTGGACAGGCCGAGGACGGAGACGGGCGCCTCGGTGACGTTCCGCAGCACCTTCATGTTCGGGAAGAGGTTGAACTGCTGGAACACCATCCCGATGTTCTTGCGGACCTCGCGGACGTGCTTCTCGCCCGCGGGGACGAGCTTGCCGTTTCTCTCCTCGTGGGTGAGGTACTTGCCCCCCACCTTGATCGTGCCCTCCTCCGGCTTCACCAGCGTCATCAGGAGCCGCAGGATCGTGGTCTTGCCGGAACCGGAAGGTCCGATCAGCGTCACGTGCTTGCCGGAGGCGACGGAGAAGTCGAGCTCGTCGAGGACGGTGTTCGCGCCGTAGCGCTTGACGACCTTGTCGAAGCGGATCAACTCGCTGCCGTCGACGGCCGGGTTGGGGATTTCCTGGGAAGTGCTGCTGTCAGCGGACAAGGCGACGCTCCAAAACTCGCAGAAGAAGAGAGGCCGGGTAGGCGATGACGATGAAGGCGACACCGACCACGCTGATCGCCTCGTAGGTGAAGGTCGCCTGGCTGTAGCCCTGGGCCTGGCCGAGCATGTCGAGCGCGCCGATGGCGGCCATCTGCGGCGATTCCTTCAGCATGACGATCACGTAGTTGCCGAGCGCGGGGATCACCCTGCGCACCGCCTGCGGCAGGATCACGGTCGTCCAGGTGCGGCGCCTGGAGAGGCTGAGCGCGGTCGCCGCCTCCCACTGGCCGGCCGGCACGCCCTCGATCCCGGCCCGGTAGACCTCCGAGGTGTACGTGGAGTAGTGCAGCCCGAGGCCCACGATGCCCGTGGTGAGCGGGGACATCGAGGGGCCCCACTCCGGCACCACGTAGAACAGGAAGAACAGCTGCACCAGGAGCGGGGTGTTCCGGATGAACTCCGTGACCACCGTGACGGGCCAGCGGATCCACTTCTTCTCCGAGCGCTGGGCCACCGCCCAGACCAGGCCGAGCGAGAAGGCGATCAGGGTGCCGAAGAGCAGCGCCTTGAGGGTGAGCTCCACGCCGTCCCAGAAGAGCGGCATGAAGTCGTCGACGTGCGACCAGTTCCAGTTCACTTGGCACCCCCCGTGCCGGTGACGGCATCGATCGTCGACTTGGAGCGCATCCCGCCGAACAGGCTCGACTTCTCGGGGGTCTGCCCGATCTGCTTCTTGGCGTGCCGCTCCAGGAGCCGCATGAGGCGCGTGAGGATGAACGCGAGGACGAAGTACAGGCCGAGCAGCAGCGTGTAGATCGGCGCGCTCTCGTTCTTCACGAGCCGTAGCAGGTCACCGGCGAAGGTCATGTCGGCGACCGCGATGAGGGACACCAGGGACGTGCCCTTGAGGAGCTCGATCAGCAGGTTGTTGAACGGCGGGATCATCTCCGGCCAGGCCTGCGGGAGCTCGATGCGGCGCAGCCGCTGCAGCGGGGTGAAGTTCAGCGCGATGCCCGCCTCGCGCTGCGCGGGCGGCACCGCGGCGAGCGCGCCGCGCACGATCTCGGAGGCGTACGCGCCGTACGTGATGCCGAGCGCCAGCACGCCCGCGAACATCGGCTGGAAGCTGATGTTGAAGACCGGCGGCACCGTGAACGCGATCCAGAACATGAAGACCAGCGACGACGTGCTGCGGAAGATCTCGAAGTAGGCCCCGGCGAGGAAGCGCACGATCCAGAGCCGGGACGTGCGCAGCACGCCGATCGGGAAGGCGATCACGAAGGCGAGGGCCGCGCTGAGGAAGGTGACCTGCACGGTGATCCAGACACCGGGCAGGAACCAGTTCGTGAAGAACTCCGACGACATCATGAGGAGGCGCCCTTCGCAGGGGGGCACAGCTTCTGCACGGTCAGATCGGTCATCTCCGCCTCGGTGAATCCGAACGGCTTCACGATCCGCAGGAGCTCGCCGCTCTCCTTGAGCTTGTGCAGCTCCTTGTTGAACGCGTCCCGCAGGTTCTTCTCGGAGGGGCGGAACGCGAAGCCGCCGGCGCCGTAGGCCGGCTTGCCGTCGACCTCGGGCTGGAAGGGTTCCGTCGCCTCGACCTGCCGGTTCTTCTTGATCACCGTGCGTACGGTGACGTTGGTGCCGGCGAAGGCGTCGACCCGGCCCTGGGCCACGGCGTCCAGCCCCGCCACCTGGTCGGGCAGGATGAGGACGGACTTCACGCCCGCGGCCTTGGCGTAGTCGATCTCCGCGTAGGCCGTGCCGCTCGCCAGCTTCAGGCCCTTCTTGGCGATGTCCTCGTACCCCTTGATGCCGTGCGGGTTGCCCTTCTTCACGATGAAGGAGTCGAGCATGAGGTAGTCGGGGTCGGAGAAGAGCACCTGCGCGCAGCGCGTCGGGTTGATGTACATGCCCGCCGACACCACGTCGAACTGCCGGGCCTGCGTCAGCCCGGGGATCAGCGCACCGAACTTCGTGGGCACCGCCTTGACCTTGGGCACGCCGAGGCGGGGGAAGATGACCTTGGCGATGGCCGGCGCCTCGCCGGTGACCTCGCCGTTCTCGTCGATGTATCCGAACGGGACCTCGCCCGCGACACCGATCCTGACCGTGCCGCTGTCGCGGAGCCGGTCCAGCAGATCGCCCCCCTCAACCTTCCCCTCGTCGGGGACCCGGCTGCATGCCGATACCCCGAAGGCGCCCAGCGCCGCCCCGCCCGCTCCGGTGAGCAGGGCGCGGCGGCGGACCGCTCTGCCTATGAATCCCTCGTTGTTCCCAAGTGGTGGAGCCATGGGCGCGCGGCTACCCGACTCGAAGCAAGATATGCCGATGAATTCCGGCCCCTGATGCAATCGTTGTGGTCTTGACCCAGGGAGGAGCATGGGACACATGTCAGAGCGATTCATCGAAGTCTCCCTCGCCAAGCGGGGAGTTCAGTGCAAGGCGAAACTGCTCGACGACCGGGCGCCGTTGACCTGCGCGGCGGTGTGGGAGGCGCTGCCGCTCGGTTCGGACGTCTATCACGCGAAGTATGCGCGCAATGAGATCTACGCCCTCTTCCCGGCTTTCGCGGACCGCGAGCCGCCCCTGGAGAACCCGACGGTCACCCCCATCCCGGGCGATCTCTGCTATTTCTCCTTCTCCGGTACGGAACTGGGCACTCAGGCGTACGGGTACGAGCCCGGGGCCGACGTGCGGGCGGGCACCACGGTCGTCGACCTCGCCCTCTTCTACGAACGGAACAACCTGCTCCTCAACGGCGACGTGGGCTGGGTCCCCGGCATCGTCTGGGGCCAGATCGTCGAAGGCCTCGACCGGATGGCCGAGGCCTGCAACGACTTGTGGCGGGCGGGAGCACAGGGCGAGACCCTGAACTTCCGGCGGCTGTAGCGGGGGGTGGAGCCGTCCGGCGACGGAGGACCGGTGGCGCCGGGGCGCAGTCCCCGAGTGCCTAGCCCACGACGGGCGGTGCGATACCGCCGGCCCCCGCGTCGTACAGCGCCCGCGCCGCTCGCAGCACCACCGCGTCGGCGTGGCGCGCGCCCACGATCTGCACCCCGACCGGCAGCCCGTCACCGTCCGTGCCGCACGGCACGGACGCGGCGGGCTGCTGGGTGAGGTTGAAGGGGTACGTGAACGGGGTCCAGCCCGTCCACCGCCGGTGCCCGGAACCCTTGGGCACCTCGACGCCCGCCTCGAACGCGGTGATCGGCAGCGTCGGTGTGATCAGCAGGTCGTACGTCGAGTGGAAGCGGCCCATGCGCCGGCCGAGGTCCATGCGGGCGTCGACGGCCGCGAGGTAGTCCAGCGCGCTGTACCGCGCACCCTGCCCGCAGACCTCGCGCAGCCCCGGGTCGAGCAACTCCCGCTGCGCGGGCGCGAAGTGCTGCACGACGCGCGCCGCCCCGCTGAACCACAGGGTGTGGAAGGCGTCCACCGGGTCGGAGAAGTCGGGGTCGGCCTCCTCGACGTACGCGCCCTGCGCCGCGAGGGACTCCACCGCGCGCCGCACCGCCGAGGCCACGGCGGGCCGCACCGCGACCTGACCGCCCAGCGAGGGGGAGTAGGCGACCCGCAGACCGCGCACGCCGCCCTCGGTGCCGGCCAGGAAACTCCCTGCCACGGGCCCCAGTTGGGACCAGTCGCGCACGTCGGGCCCGGAGATCACGTCCATCATCAGCGCCGCGTCCGCCGCGTCCCGCGTCATCGGCCCCACGTGCGCGAGCGTCCCGAACGGACTCGACGGGTACAGCGGCACCCGGCCGTAGGTCGGCTTGAGCGCGAAGACGCCGCAGAACGCCGCCGGGATCCGCACCGAGCCGCCGCCGTCCGTGCCCAGCGACAGCGGGCCCGCGCCGACCGCCACGGCGACCGCGCTGCCCCCGCTGGAGCCGCCCGACGTGCGCGTCGGATCGTACGGGTTTCGGGTGATTCCGCTCTGCGGGCCGTCGGTGACGCCCTTCCATCCGAACTCCGGCGTCGTGGTGCGCCCGACGAAGACGGCGCCGTGCTCGCGCAGGCGCGCCACCGAGGGCGCGTCCTCGTTCCACTTCCCCTCCGGGCGGACCGTCATCGAGCCCCGCAGGGTCGGCCCGCCGCGCAGAAGGAGCAGATCCTTCACCGTCACCGGAACGCCGTCCACCAGGCCCTGCGGCGCACCCCGCCGCCACCGCTCCGCACTGGCCCCTGCCTGCGCGAGGGCCGCTTCCTCCTCGATGCGCACGAACGCGTTCACCGCCGGCTGGGTCTCCTCGGCCCGCCGCAGCACGGCACGGGTGGCGTCGACCGGGCTGAATTCGCCCTTGCGATAGCCGTCGACGAGTTGTACCGCGGTGAGATCCGTGAGCTCGGTCATGCGCACTCCTCGAGAAGCAGTCAGAACCAGTCGGAGCAGTCGTGAGACGGTCGTGAGTCGGTCGCGAGGCAGTCGGTGCGGCTGCCGGGCGCGGCGGGGACGATCAGTGCCCCGGGACGTACCCGCGTTTCTTGTCGACCACGTTCGCGAGCGGCCTGCCCGCCTCCCACGCCTCGTACAACTCGACGAACTGGGCGCCCAGTTCGTCACGCCAGCCGATCGTGTCGCCGCTCATGTGCGGGGAGACCAGCAGCCCCGGCGCCGTCCACAGCGGGCTGTCCGCGGAGAGCGGTTCGTGCTCGAAGACGTCCAGGGCCGCGCCCGCGATCCACCGCTTGGACAGGGCCTCCACCAGATCGTCCTCGACGACGAGGGGGCCGCGCCCGATGTTGACGAACCGCGCCGACGGCTGCATGAGGCCAAAGCGCCGCGCGTCGAACATCCCGCGCGTGTCGTCCGTGAGGGGCGCCGCGCACACCACCCAGTCGGCCCTGGCCAGGAGCCGGTCGAGGTCGCCGGGCCCGTGCACCCCGGCCCGCTCGGTGCGGCCCACCAGCGCCGCGGTGATCCCGAGTGCCTCCAGCGTGGCGACGATCGCCCGGCCGATGGGGCCCGAGCCCACGACGCACGCGCGGGTACCCGCGATACGTTGCGTCTCGCGATGTCGCCAGGAGCGCTCGCGCTGGAGCTCCAGGGTGTGCGGCAGGTCCTTGCCCATGGCGAGGACGAGCGCGGCGACGTACTCGGCGATGGGCTGATCGAAGACGCCCCTGGCGTTCGTCACCAGCGTGTCGGACGCCGCGAGTTCGGGACACATCAGATGGTCCACGCCCGCGCTCGCGGTGTGCACCCAGCGGGGCCTCGGGCCGTCGCCGGGCCAGGCTCGGCGCACCGCGTCCGAACTGAAGTCCCAAACCAACAGGACGTCGGCGAGCGGGAGTTGGGCGGCCAGCGTCGCCTCGTCGGCATGCGCGACACGGGCGCGTCCGGTCAGGCTGCCCAGGCGGGGAGGGGGTGCGGGGGGTCCGGCGTCAAGGACTAGAACGGTCGGTTCGGTCATCGAGGGGAAACCGTTTCGCAATGAGATTCCGCTTCTCTGGAGAGAGGTTCGGTTCAGCCGTCTGAGATGTGCGGATTGACCACGCTCGCACCCGAACCTACCTTCGTCAACAGAGGCACTGCCGTACCGGCAGCGCGAGAAGAAGTACTGTCCGTGCGACCACTCGCACACTCTGTGTGGTACGCCCGCGCAGGCACCCCGTCCCGACGTCCCGGCGCGTCGCCGGCAATGTTCGTCCCGGCCTCCGGCCGGTCCCTGAAACCACGCTCGTACTTGGGGACTGCTCATGGACGTCTCTTTCCTCGGTGGACCGCACCCACAACGCGGTGTCGGTGTCGTCGCCCCTTTCGACTTCGCCCTCGACCGTGAACTCTGGCGCTGGATCCCGGACGAGATCTCGCTCCATCTGACCCGCACCCCCTACGTGCCCGTCGAGGTCAGCCTCGACCTGGCACGCCTGGTCAGCGAGCACGAGACGCTCGCCGAAGCGGTCCGCGCACTGACCGCCGTAGAACCCGACGTCCTCGCCTACGCCTGTACGTCGGGCAGCTTCGTCGGCGGCACCGCGGGCGAACGGGCGATGTGCGAGGCCATGACGCGCGAGGGCGAGGTCAGCTCCGTGACCACGTCGGGCGCGCTCCTGGAAGCCCTCGAAGAACTGGGCGCGCGACGCATCGCGCTCGTCACGCCCTACACCTGGTCGGTCACCCAGTCCCTGGAGGAATACCTGGCCGAGGCGGGGGTGGTCGTCACGGGCCGCGCCTACCTCGGCCTCACCCGGCACATCTGGAAGGTCCCCTACCGGGACGTGGCCGACATGGCACGCCTCGCGGTGGACGGAAGCATCGACGCCCTGTTCATCAGCTGCACGAACCTGCCGACGTACGACATCATCCCGCAACTGGAAGCGGAACTGCGGGTGCCGGTGATCTCGGCGAACCAGGTGACGATGTGGTCCGCCCTGCGTCGGCTGGGTACCCGTGCGGTAGGGCCCTACCAGGCACTGATCAATCCGTCGGCCCGGCCGGGCGCGAGTCCGCTCGACCCGCCGGCACCGCCGCAGGGCCTGCCCGAAGGACCATCCGCAGAAGGAGGAGGCTGGACGTGACGGCACTCGGATTTCTCTACCCGGGGAACTCGGCCGAGGACGACTATCCCCGCATGGAGCAGATGCTCGGCAGCGACATCCGGCTGCAGGTCGTCCACACGGACATCGGCGAGGACGCCCACCGTGTCGACGCGCTGCTGGAGATGGGCTCGGCCGAGCGGCTCGCCGCGGGCGTCGAGGAACTGCGGCTCTCCGGCGCGGAGGCGGTGGTGTGGGCGTGCACCAGCGCCAGCTTCGTCTTCGGCTGGGAGGGCGCCCACGACCAGGTCCGCAAGCTGGCCATGACGGCGGGCCTGCCCGCATCCTCTACCTCGTTCGCCTTCGTGCACGCCGTACGGGAGGTGGGCGCGGCCCGCGTGGCGGTCGCGGCGACGTATCCGGAGGACGTGGCCGGGCACTTCTCGGCCTTCCTCAAGGACGCGGGCGCCGAGGTCGTGACCTCGCGGGGGAGCGGCATCATCACGGCGGCGGAGGTCGGCACGTGGGGCCGCGACGAGGTCCTCGCGCTGGCCCGCGAGGGCGACCACCCCGACGCCGAGGCGCTGCTCCTGCCGGACACGGCCCTGCACACGGCCGCGTACGTCACGGAGCTCGAGAAGGAGCTGGGCAAGCCGGTCCTGACGGCCAATCAGGTCACGGTCTGGGAGGGCCTGCGCCTGGCCCGGCGCCGGGTGAACGCCCCGGACCTGGGCGCCCTGTTCACGAAGGAGCCGCTGGTCCAGGTCAAGGGCTGAGGCGTACGGGCCAGGGCTTTGCCGTACGGGCCAGGGCTTTGCCGTACGGGTCAGGGCTTTGGCTACGGGTCAGGGGCTGAGGATCAGTCTGACCACCGTTAACGTCTGGACCGAACCGGAGACGTAGTAGAGGACGATGGCGCCCTCGACCGTGGCCTCCCTGCGGTCGGGGTCGTCCCGTACGGGCGTGGAGCCGTGCCCGTAGGGGTCGCGGCCCACGGTGCGGGCGAGGGTGGCGCGGAAGGTGTCGGCGTCCCCCATCTTGGTCAGGGTGTCGTCGGCGGGCGGCGCGTAGGTCACGCGGTGGCCCCGGCGATGGCGAGGGCTCACGACGTGCTCCGCCTCTCGGCCTCGTCGGAGGCCAGCCGGGCGAGCCGGGCCTCGGCCTCGGGATCGGGAACGGCCTCCAGCATCCAGTGCCGCATCACGGAGTGGATCTCGTCGACACCGGCCCTGTTGATCGCCCGGTCGAACTCGGCGCGCCGCTCCTTCGGCAGGGCGGCGCGGATGTCCGGGATGGTGTTGGGCACCTCGACCTCGACTCCGTCGACGAGGGTCTTCAGGGGATCAGCCATGGTCAGCACCGTAGCCGCGCGACCGCGCCGACGTGCGGGGAATAAAACGGAGTGACCCTCCTGTTGTGCCGCGCGTACCCACGAGACGCATGTACGCAGTGCAGGAGGCACCCCAGTGACAGTGGACCCGACCGGCGACGGCACCCGTGACGACCGAGGGGCGCGACCGGACGACGACGGCATCCGCGGCGAGCGGCACGGCACCGCGCCCGTACCCCTGTCCGTGCTCGACCTGGTCACCGTCGGCGCGGGGCGCACCGCCACCGACGCGCTGCGCACCAGCGTCAAGATCGCCAAGCTGGCGGAGGCCCGCGGCTACCACCGCTACTGGGTGGCCGAGCACCACTCCATGCCCGGCGTCGCCTCCTCGTCCCCGGCCGTGATCCTCGCCCACCTCGCCGCGCACACCGGGCGCATCCGCCTCGGCTCGGGCGGCGTCATGCTGCCCAACCACGCCCCGCTCGTCATCGCCGAGCAGTTCGGCACCCTGGAGGCGATGGCCCCGGGCCGCGTCGACCTGGGCCTCGGCCGTGCCCCCGGCACCGACGGCGCCACGGCCGCCGCCCTGCGCCGCAGCGACCGCCTGAACGAGGGCGCCGACGACTTCCCGCAGCAGCTCGTCGAGCTCACCCGCTTCCTGGACGACGACTTCCCCGACGGCCACCCCTACGGGCGCATCCACGCCGTCCCCGGGCCCATCCAGGCGACCTCGCCCGGCGGCGTCCAGTCCCCGCACCGCCCGCCGCTCTGGCTGCTCGGTTCGTCCGGCTTCAGCGCCCGACTCGCCGGTGTGCTCGGCCTGCCGTTCGCCTTCGCGCACCACTTCTCCGCGCAGAACACCATCCCGGCGCTCGACCTCTACCGCGAGTCGTTCAAGCCCTCCGCGCTCCTCGACGCCCCGTACGCCCTGATCGGCGTCTCGGCGCTCGCGACCGACGACGAGAAGGAGGCCCGCCGCCAGGTCATGGCCGCGGCCCTGAACATGGTCCGCCTGCGCACCGGCCGCCCCGGCCTCGTGCCCACGCCGGAGGAGGCGGAGGCGCACGAATTCAGCGAGATGGAACGGGACTTCATCACCAGCTGGAACTCCAACGTCATCCACGGCACCGCGGACCAGGTCCGCACGGGCCTGGACGACCTGGCCAAGCGCACGGGCGCCGACGAACTGATGATCACGGGCAACGCGCACGGTGGCGACATCCGCCTGCGCTCGTACGAACTCATCGCCGACGCATACGGGTTGCCCACGGCGTAGGTGGGGGTGGTGCGCGCCCCGTAAGGGGCGCGGGGAACGGCGCGAGCAACCACGCCAGGCCGGTGGTCGCGGTCGAACCGCTGTGGGCAGACGTGTCCGCGCGGTGCGGGCTGGCGCGGGTGGGCCTGTCGGGGGCGCGGGGAACGGCGCGAGCAACCCAGTGGGGCCGGCAGCCGCCGTCGAACCGCCGTAGGCAGACGCGTCTGCGCGGTGCGGGCTGGCGCGGGTGGGCTTGTCAGGGGCGCGGGGAACGGCGCGAGCAACCCACGACGGCCGGCAGTAGCCGTCGAACCGCCGTAGGCAGACGCGTCTGCGCGGTGGCCGCGCCGGCCCGACCCGGCCCGCAGGGGGCTGGCCGCGCAGTCCCCCGCGCCCCGGGACGGGGCGCACCCCGTACCGGCCCGCCCCGCACCCCTGGAAGGGGCGCACCCCGTACCGCCCCCCCGCGCCCCTTAGGGCGCGCCCCGCAGCAACGCGGAGATACGATCCGGCGCCACGGGACGGGAGTACAGCCACCCCTGCCCCGTGTCACAGCCGATCCGACGCAAGCGCGCGGCCTGCGCCGCGGTCTCCACGCACTCCGCGGTCACCGTGAGCCCGAGCCGGTGCGCGAGCTGCACCATCGCCTCGACGATGACCTCGTCGGCGGGGTTGGTGTGCGCCTCGCCCTCCTCGTACTGGAATCCCCGGACGAAGGACCCGTCGAGCTTCAGCACGGACACCGGCAGGCGGCTCAGGTACGCGAGGTTCGAGTACCCCGTGCCGAAGTCGTCGATGGCGATCCGCACACCCATGTCGCTCAGCGCCTGCAAGGCCTGCAGCGGACGGCCGGCCGATCCCATGACGGCGGACTCCGTGAGCTCCAGCTGCAGCAGCCGCGCGGGGAGCCCGGTCTCGGCGAGGATCTCGGCGACGTCCGCGACGAGGTCCGAGTCCCAGACCTGCCGCACCGCCACGTTGACGCTGACGAACACCGGTTCGCGCTCCGGGTGTTCCAGCTGCCAGCGCCGCGCCTGCCGGCAGGCGCTCCGCAGCACCCAGCGGCCGAGCTGCACGATCGAGCCGTCCTCCTCGGCCAGCCCGATGAACCGGTTCGGTGTCAACAGGCCGAACTGCGGGTGCTGCCACCGCACCAGCGCCTCGACCCCGTGCACGCCCTCGTCGTCGAGCCCCACCAACGGCTGGTATTCCAGGACGAATTCGCCGCGCTCGACGGCGGGCCGCAGCGAACTGGCCAGCGCCTGGCGGGTCATGCGGTGCGCGTTGCGCTCGGGATCGAAGAGCGTCCAGCGCGCCTTGCCGTCCGTCTTCGCCCAGTACAGCGTGGTGTCGGCGGCCTGCATCAGCCCCGTCGTGGTGGTCCCCGCGGCCCGCCGCTCCACGACGCCGATGGACGCGGAGACGGAGAGCCGCTGCCCGGACAGGTCGAACGGCTCCTGCAGCGCCTTCAGTGCCGTCTCGGCGAGGTCCACCAGCTGGTCGGTGCCGGTCGAGTCCTCGACGAGCAGCGCGAACTCGTCGCCGCCGAGCCGCGCGACCAGCGGCGCCGGCGCCCTGCCGTACCCGGCCCTGCCGTATCCCGCCCGGTCGGCGCAGCGCGTGAGCCGCGCGGCGACGGCGGCGAGCAGCCGGTCCCCGACGCGGTGGCCCAGGGTGTCGTTGACCGCCTTGAACCCGTCGAGGTCGAGGTAGCAGAGCCCGATCCGGCCGGTGCTCGTGTCGTCGTACGTGCCCGCCTCCAGCGCGCAGGCCAGGCGCTCGAAGAAGAGGTTGCGGTTGGGCAGCCGCGTCACCGGGTCGTGCATCTGTACGTGGCGCAGCCGGGCCTGCAGCTCGCGGCGCGCGCTGATGTCGGCGACGGACAGGAGAACGGCCCCGTCCTCGCCGCGCCCCGCGGGCTCCGGCATCGGCGAGACCGTGATCTGCACCCACAGGGAGTGCCCGTCGGGGTGCTTCAGGCGCCGCGCGCAGCGCAGCCTGGCCTGCCGGCCGCGCAGCACCTCGCGGTACGCGTGCCAGGTGCGGGCGTCGGAGGTCAGGTCGACCAGCTCGGCGGCGACGCGTCCGGCGAGGGTGCCGTGGGCCGCGCCGAAGAGGTCGGCCAGGGCGTCGTTGGCGCTGATGACCAGGCCCTCGCTGTCGACGACGGCGAGGGGCAGCGGTGCGGCCGCGAAGGCTCCGCGGTAGTCGGACCGCTCGGCGGCGCGACGCTCCGTGACATCGCCACGGGTTCGGTCGGGCGCCGTGACCGTGGGGGTGGGCCCTTCGGACGTTCCGTTCACCGCTCGCTCCCGCAGTGCAGTCGTTCTCGAACAGGTCTCGTCGGGCGGCGGGCGGCCGGCGGGCGATGGTGGGGAGGCCGGGCCCGCGCTGGAAAGTGTGCCGATCATAGAGGCTGGCCAGAGGCCTGTTCCAGCCGTGCCACCGGCCCGGGGCGTGCCCGAGGCCGATGGCAGATCGTTTCTGCTCGCCGCTGAACTGGTTCCGTCGCGACTCGATCGGTTGTGACGTTCCGTGAACGGTCGGGGTGTCGTCCCCTCGCCTCGTACTCACTCGGAAGGGCCAGACAAACAGGGCGAACTTCAACAAAACATCACAGGGTGGGTGGGGTGTCCCGCATTCCGCACCCGGAGGTCGACGTGCCGCGTCAGCTCCCCCCTTGGGGACTCACCCGTGGAGGGGGGAACTCCCGTCTTCGCAGCACCGCCGCCCTGCTCACCTCCCTGACCGCGCTGGCCGCCACCTCACTGGTCGCCGGACCCGCGATCGCCGACTCCGCCGCGGGACCGTGTGCCCTGCGCCGCACCGCCGCGCACCACTCGGAGGGCCTGGACACCTGGAACAGCGCCTACCCGCGCCCGACCAGGACCCTGAACGCGGTGATGGTGTTCCTCTCCTTCCCCGACTCGCCGCCCCTGACCACTCCCGGGGAACTGGCCGCCGACTATTTTCCGGCGACCAGCCAATTCTTCGAGCGCGCCTCGTACGGAAAGTTCAAGCTGAACCCGCATCCGCGGCGCGAGTGGGTCCAGATGCCGGAGAACTCCCTCTCGTACGCCATACAGCGTGACTGGAACGCCCAGCGGCGCAGCGCCTACCTGCGCGACGCGGTGGCGGCCGCCGATCCGCACGTGGACTTCTCGCGGTACGACGTCGTCTACTTCGTCGCCGACCCGGACGCGCCCGGCGTCGACTCGGACGCCACGAAGGTCGTGAACTTCGACCGGCCGATGCGGGCCGACGGCACCGACCTGCGGCGCATCGTCACGGTCTTCGAGCGGCACCCGCCGGACCGCAACGTCCTGGCCCACGAGACCGGCCATGTGTTCGACCTGCCCGACCTGTACCACCGGCCGACCGACGGCAAGGGCGACTGGGACACCTACGTCGGGGACTGGGACGTCATGGGCAGCCAGTTCGGCCTCGCCCCCGACCTCTTCGGCTGGCACAAATGGAAGCTCGGCTGGCTGGCGCCGCGGCAGGTGCGGTGCGTGGGCGCAGGGACGGAGCGGCTGAGCCTGGACCCACTGGCGGCGCCGCGCGCCCCCGGCGCCGTCGGCGGCACCCGGCTCGCCGTGGTCCGCACCGGGCGGGGCACGGTGCTGGCCCTGGAGGCGCGCGGCTCGGTGGGCAACGACCACGCGACGTGCACGGAGGGCGTGCTCGTCTACGAGGTGCGCAACGAGACGGCGTCGGGCGGCGGCCCCGTAGAGGTCGTCGACGCCCATCCGGAGTCCGAGTCCTGCTGGGGCGAGTCGGTGTATCCGCAGCTGGCGGACGCGCCGGTGCGGGCGGGGGAGAGCTTCACGGTGCCCGGCGAGGACGTACGCGTCGAGGTCGAGGGGCGCACGGCGTCCGGGGCATGGACGGTGCAGGTCACGACGGGCTGAGGAGCCGGAGCCGGCCCGTGGGCACACGCAAGAAGCCCCTCGCTTCCGCGAGGGGCTTCTCACCGTCTGTGCGCCGCCAGGGACTCGAACCCCGGACCCGCTGATTAAGAGTCAGCTGCTCTAACCAACTGAGCTAGCGGCGCCTGCTGACGTCGTAGACCTTAGCACTCTGATCGCCGCCAGGAAAAATCGATATCCGCACGGCGGAGGAGGCCGCCGACCTGGCCGCACGCACACAGGCCCAGAGCATCACCTCGGGCCCCGGGAGCCAGGGATGCCGGGTGTCGGGGGCCACGAGCCAGCGTGATCCGAGGCGGTCGCCGGAGGCGGCGCCCGGGGTGTCCGCGGCCGTGAGCGGGGGCACGGTGACCGCGTCGCCGGTGCCGTGACAGAGCACGGAGGGGACCGCGCGGCCCCATTCCTCCCACTCCAGGAGGGCGGGCAGGCGCGAGGCGGTGCCGGGGGCGGCGAAGAGCAGGACGCGGCCCCGGTGGGCGGCCACCGGCCCCGAGCCGGGGCCGTCCTCCCATAACCGGTCGAGCATGCGGCGGCCGAAGACCGCGGGCACGCTCACCACGTCGAAGGCGGAGCCGCAGGGGAGCACGGCGGGGGCGCTCGGCCTGCTCCGCCAGAGGGCGAGGGCGCTGTGCGGATACGTTTCGGCCGAGACGAGCCAGGCGGCGCCCGCGGCGGTGACGTCACAGGCGTCGTGGGCCGGTCCCGCGGGGGGCGGGCCGAGGGGGGACCCGGTGGTGGGGGGCGGGGGTGCGGCGGTGTGGAGGGGAGTGCTGCTCATGCCGGCTACATGTACCGGTAGTGAGCGTTCCATTTCTGAGAGTTGCCGGAAACCGGGACAGCGGCGGATGGGGTGAGGTACCTTGCCCCCCTGGCATATGCCGGGCGAGGGTGATCTAGCGCTTCTCGACGCCGCCCCGCAGCAGCTCACGGCCGAACTCGATCATCTTCTTCGTGTAGTCCTCGGTCCACTCCGCGCGCTCCGCGATCAGCGCGAGCGTCAGCCGGTCGAAGCGCCGGGGATCGGCGAGCTGGGCCGCCGCGATCGCCTGGAACTCGATGGACCGGTCCGTCGCGGCGCGGAACGCGTGCGTCAGCTCCGTCGCGCGGGCCAGCAGCTCCCGCGGGTCCTCCATCGACTCCAGGTCGAAGAAGTGCTCGGGGTCGGTGCTCGCCTCCGCCGGCTCGAAGAGCAGGGGCGCGGGGCGCATGCGCTGTTCGGTCCGGGGCCGCTCGGGCTCCGCCATGGTGGATCCTCCTCGTACGGTGCGTAGCGTTCGTCCGGTGTCCGGCCGACTCTCATTCTCCCTTGCCGCGCAAGTGGGCCGGGGGCCCGTCAGGGGTGGTTGCTCGCGCAGCCCCCGCGCCCCTGACGGGGCGGCCCCTAGTGGGGCCGCCAAGTGATGCGGTGTTCCCTCAGTCGGGCCAGGACCGCGTGGTTGGCCTCCCAGCCGTCCGGGAACTTCACCGTGACGCCCAGCTGGACCGGCTCCGTGGACGGGTGGTCGTCGAGGAGCTCGCTGACCCCCGCACGGCAGACCACGACGCAGGCGTGCCGGTGGCGGGAGGCCAGGACGCAGAGGCGGCCCGTCTCCAGGTGGAAGGCCGTGGCGTCCGGGCGGCCCGAGAGCGGGTGCAGGACGACCGTCACGTCGTACTCGCGGCCCTGGAGGCGGTTGGCCGTGTCCACCGTGACGTCCGTGACGCCGAGGTCCGCGAGGGCCGCGCGCACCGCCGCCGCCTGGTCGCGGTGCGCGGTGCCCACGGCGACGCGGTCGGCGGTGAGCGGAGTGGGGTCGGGGCCGCGCTCCGAGGTGGCCGCGCCGCCGCGGTCCAGGAGGCGCCGGACGACCTGGGCGAGCGCGCGGACCGCCTCAGGGTCCGTGCGCGGCGTGTTCCGCGCGGGCAGCTCCAGCAGGCCCCAGCCCGTCTCCGCCGCCTCGTCGATCACCCGGTCGGGAGCCGAACCGTCCGACGCCACCGCGAAGCGCAGCGCCCTGTCCCCGTGGCCCGTGCCGCTGCGGAAGGGCGTGTACGGGTAGAACGCGTCCGAGACCAGGGGCGCCGCCGAGGCGGGCAGCCGCCAGGACACCGGCAGACGGTGCTGAGGCAGCTCCGGATTGTGGGCGAGCAGCGTCGACACCGCGGACGCCGAAGGGTCGTACGAAAGCCCCGCCCACTGCTCCGCGCCGACGATCGAGAACGGGTCGAGCTGCCCCGGGTCGCCCACGAACAGCGCCCGCTCGAAGAGCCCCGCCACGGCGAGCAGCGCGTCCGAACGCATCTGGTACGCCTCGTCGACGATGGCGTGCCCCCACGGCGCGTCCAGCTGGTCGGCCTTGACGTGCGCCCACTTCGCGGCCGTCGAGATGACCACGTCCAGGCCCGCCAGATCGCCCGCCTTCGTGGACTTGCGGACGTTGGCCAGGTCGTCGAGCGCCTTGTCGTACGGGTCGGGGTCGCTGCTGTGCAGCCGGCCGACCGGAAGCCCGGGATCCTTCTCGGCGAGCCGCAGGACCAGGTCGTCCACCTGCGCGTTCGTCTGCGCGATCACCATCAGCGGGTGGCCGGCTGCGGCCAGCTCGCGCGCGGCGCGGACCACGAGCGTCGACTTTCCGGCGCCGGGCGGCGAATCGACGACGACTCCGCGCTGCGTGCCGTGCAGCGTGTCGTGGAGGATCGCCGCCGTGGCACGCGCCGCCTCGGCGCCGGGGTCGAACGTGCCGCCCGCGGGCGGGGCGAGCTGCATCACAGGATGTCCTCCGCGGTCACGGGGTCGGGGAGCTCTGCGGTGGCCGTGGCGACGGCACTCCCGGCGTCAGCGGCGGCACCGGCGCTTCCGGTGTTCTCCGCGTGCTCGCCGGGCGGCCCGCCGTGTGTCCACGGCGTGGCCTCGGGGTCGGGCAGTTTGGGGCCGCCGCGCTGCTCGTGCTCGAAGAGCGTCCAGCAGATCCGGTCGCCCTTGGCGGGGACGGACCCCTGGTCGGGCTCCTTGCCCCGGCCCATCTTGTCGGTCAGGCGCAGCACGACGACGCCCTCGCCCTCGTACGCCACGAACTCGGCGCACTGCGGCTTGCCCCCGAGCGCGCGGTACACCTTCGTGCGCTCGCCCAGGTGCGGGTGGTCGTCCGTGCGGACGGTGACCAGCGGGCGCGGCCGGGGGCTCTTGGCCTCCGTGTACGCCATCACGACCTCGGTCACCTCACCGGCGAAGGCCTCGCCCGCGAGCCGGCGGCCCGCCATCACCAGGGGGTCGTCGAGGGCCTCCTGGGCGTCCAGGCGGGCCTGTTCACGCTCGCGCGCGGCCAGTTTGCCGGCCGCCGTGACGGCGTCGTCGACGCGCGGCTGCGGGGGCTCGCCCGCCGTCACGCGGTCGCGGTGGCCGGTGAACGACCAGCGGTCGCGGGTCCACCGGTCGGGGGCGTGCGCGGCCTCGGGGAGCGTGCACAGGGCGTCGAGGCCGCGCCACACGGCGTCCCAGGTGGGGCGGGTCCTGCTGTCGATCAGGGCGTGGATCTCCCGCTCGGCGGCGGTCAGCGCGCCCAGCCGCTCGTCGGCCTCGACGCCGTCCTCGGCGGCCGCGAGGGCGGTGCGCGCGCGGTCGTAGCGCTCCATGGCGGGGGCGAGCAGGTCGTTGTCGAACGCCGGGTCGGTGGCCGGTCCCGCGGGCGGGCACAGCAGCTGCCCCTGCCCGTCGCGGGCCAGCTCGGCGCGGAGCGCGGCCTCGGCGCCCGAGGTGCCCTCCGGGGCCTCGATCCAGGCGAGCAGGGCGCCCAGGTGCTGGTCCTCCAGGCTGGACTGGCCCGTCGCCCAGTGCCGGGAGAGCAGCTCGGTCATGGCGGTGAGCAGGGACGATCCCGGGACGCGTGCGCGCTCTGCGAAGTGCGTCAGCCAGCGGCCGAGGAGGGGCACGCGGGGCGGGGCCGGGTAGGGCGTTTCGGGGTCCTGTTCGGCGGTGCGGCGAAAGCGCATGGAACGGCCCAGGAGCCGCACGAACTCGATGCCCGCGCGGCTCGGGACGATCAGCTGCGGGGCGTCCGAGCAGAGCTCGACCTCGACCTTGACGCGCTTGCCGGTCTCCGGGTCGGTCTCGTTGCGCTCGGCGGCCTCGACGTCGTGCGCGAACGAGTCGACGTACGGCAGGACGATCTCGGCGAGCTCCGCGAGGAAGGCGAAGCGCTGGTCGCGGTCGCGGGGCTGCGGCACGGCCAGGAGCCGGGGCGAGGTCCGTTCGGTCCCCACGAGGGCGCCGAGCGGCGCGCCCGCCTCACCCGCGGTGATGAGCGGCACGAGGACGAGGGGCCGCTGCGAGACGTGCCGGTGCCGGACCGTGGCCCTGGGCCGCGCCCGCCCCGTGGTGGCCGCCTCCAGACGGGCCAGACTGTCGATCAACGACATGGACGGACCTCCAGTGCCGGGTGCGTCGGGCAGAAGGACGGGTGGGTGGGAGAAACCCGCCGCGAAGCGGCGACCCGCACCCCGAGCCCCCACGACCGGCTGCGATCCCGTCCCCGCCGGGAGGTGACCCACGCGCGGTTCAGCATGCGGATCCCCCTGAGGCGCCCACGCCGGACAACGCCTCGCTGCGCAGCCCCGCCGCCCTGCGCAGCGCCGCCACCGCCGGGTCCGCGGGGTCGCCCGCCGTGCCCGCGGCCGCCGCCAGGACCTCGCCGATGGTCGTCAGACCGCCCAGCTCGCCGCGGATCGCGCGGCCCAGGGACGTCACCTCGCCCTCGTCGCGGGCCCGGTCGCGGCAGTGGAAGGCCAGCTCGCAGGCGGCCAGGCACTCGGGTGCGTACGTCGCGGGGACCGACTCGACCGCCTCCGTCAGCTCGGCGGCCGGGCGCCGCACGTCGAACGTCGTGCCCGGCGGCAGCTCCGCTGCGATGTCCTCGACGCGGGTCAGGCGGTCCAGCTGGCGCCGGGTCACCGAGAGCTGCTTGCGGACGTCGATCGCGGAGGCCGTGGGGAGGTTCGAGAAGTCCTTGGGGCAGACCAGGAGGACGTGGTGGCGGACGTGGGGAGCCGGGTCCATGCGCTCGGCGACCCGCTCGAGGGCCAGCGCGTACACCGCGGACTGCCGGGCGGCCGCGCCGACCTTCGCCGCGTCCGCCGAACCGTCGATCATCGGGAAGGACTTGATCTCGACGACCGTCCAGGTGCCGTCCGGATGGACCACCACCGCGTCCGGCTCGAGGAAGGCGGGCGTGCCCGCGACGTCCAGGGCCAGCATGGGGTGGTCAAGGAGCGTCCAGCCGCCGGATCCGGTGGCCTCCCGCAGGGCGAGCGCGGTGCGTGCGGCGCGGCCCTCGGGGCCTGCCGCCGACAGGTCGGGCACGGCGGCCTCGCCCGGCACGGGCTCGGGCCCGCCGCCCAGGCGGCTGTGGGTCAGGCGCAGCAGCTCGGCGCCGCCGTCGGCCTTGACCCGCGCCTCGAAGGCGTTGCCCCGCATGAACGCGAACTGGGACTGGCCGAAGCCGGAGGGCGAGCCCAGGGTCTGTGCGAGCGCCGTCTTGTCCACGCCCGCGCCGTCGAGCAGCGCGCGGCGTCTGCACCCGGGGTTGGCCGCGAGGGCGGCCAGGGCACGGGCGTCCAGCGGGCGCGGGGGAAGGTCCGCGCCGCGCAGCTCAGTGAGCCGGTGCCGGAGCGCCGTCACCGGCGTCCGCGGGTCTGGCGGCGTCGGCCGGCCGGGCACTCGACTCGGCGCCGGGGGTGGCACTTTGCTTGCGCTGTCGGGGGATTCGCTCACCCGTCGAAGTCTGGCACCCGGCACTGACAATCGTGGACTCTGTGGCGGACGAGGGTGTGGAGGCCGACAGGAAACGGGCCCGCAGCCGGTTCGTCACGGGGTCCGCGAGCCGCTGCACGGGCCGTACGAGCAGGAATCCCACGCCCATCACGGCGGCGCCCGCGAGCGCGTCGAAGAAGTAGTGGTTGGCGGTGCCCATCACGACGATCGTGGTGATGAGCGGGTAGGCGACGGCGGCCACCCTGGTCAGCGGCGAGCGTCCGTACCGCCACAGGACGACACCGCACCACAGCGCCCATCCCACGTGCAGGCTGGGCATCGCCGCGTACTGGTTGGTCATTCCGCCGAGGCCGCGGGGCGCGCTCGCCTCGCCGCCCCACCAGCCGTAGTCGCTGTACTGCGCCATGGTGTCGACGAAGCCGTGGCCCTTGCTGAGCAGCCGGGGCGGGCAGGTCGGCAGGAGCGTGAAGCCGATCAGGCCGATCATGGTGGAGACCATCAGCCACGCGCGGGCCGCGCGGTAGTGGACCGCGCGGCTGCGGAAGAGCCAGACCAGGACGGCGGGCGTGACGAGGTAGTGCAGCGAGGCGTACCAGAAGTCCGCGGGCACGCCGATCCAGGCGTTGGCGGTGAAGAGGCGGTTCAGCGGGCTCTCCGCGTCGAGCCGCAGGAACTGCTCGACCTTGAGGATTCCCACGCCGTGGTCGACCGCACTGGCGACGTCGCCGCGCACGATCAGCCGGCCCGCCGAGTACGCCGCGTACACCAGCACGATCAGCGGCAGCTCGGTCCACCAGCGGAGCCGGTGCCCGGTTATGCCCGTGGTGCCCGGCACGTCGGTCTTCGGCATCCGGTCGGTCCCCCATCGTCTCTGTTCATGCGGTGTACGCCGCCGCCACACTTTACGGCCCACGCGGGGGACGTCGAGGCGTCCCCCGGTCGTCTTAGACGCAGAGATCCGCGACCGGGTTGCCAGTACGGACGAGCCCTCCGTCACAGGTGGGTGATGATGGAGGGGGCGGGCGACCACTGTCCGCACAAAGCAACAAAAGTCCCTCTCGGCACGTGTGGCCGAACGGACATGTGTACGAGTTGGAGAGATTCCATGGCACCCCGCATCCTGCTGGCCCGGCACGGACAGACGGAATGGTCACTGTCCGGGAAGCACACCGGCAGGACCGACATCCCTCTCCTGGACGAGGGCCGGCGCGGCGCCAAGCTCCTGGGCGAGCGGCTGCACCGCGCGCCGTACGACGGCCTCCCGGACGTGGAGGTGCGCACCAGCCCGCTCTCCCGCGCGCGGGAGACCTGCGAGATCGCCGGTTTCGGTGACCGTGCCACCGCGTGGGACGCGCTCATGGAGTTCGACTACGGGGCGTACGACGGCATGACGCCCGCCGACATCCAGGCGATCCGGCCCGGCTGGTTCATCTGGCGCGACGGTGTCCCCGAGGGCGAGACGCTGGCGC
Organism: Streptomyces sp. NPDC040622; assembly: GCF_055593965.1. Taxonomy (NCBI): domain Bacteria; kingdom Bacillati; phylum Actinomycetota; class Actinomycetes; order Kitasatosporales; family Streptomycetaceae; genus Streptomyces; species Streptomyces sp. NPDC040622. Next base: position 262,160 of record NZ_JBVIXD010000009.1, read on the forward strand.
AGGTCTCCGCGCGCGCGGACGAGGTGGTGGAGTGGGCCAGGAGCGCCGACCGCGACGTGCTGGTCTTCGCGCACGGCCACATCCTGCGGGTCATCGGCGCGCGCTGGCTGGGTCTCGGCATCGAGTTCGCCGCCCGCGTCCGCCTGAACCCGACGTCCCTCTCGGTCCTCGGCTGGGCCTACGGAGAGCCCGCCATCGAGACGTGGAACGAGACGGGTCACCTCTCCTAGGGCCTGTCGTCCGCCCCTGCCGCGCGCGATCACCCCCCCCGCACGGTCAGCCCCCGCACGGTCAGACGGCGCGCGGCAGACAGGCGTGCCCTTCCAGGAACTCGCTCACCTCGGGGGTGCTGCGGTGCGGCAGGAGCACCCGCGCCGTCGTGGCGAGCATCGACTGGATGCGGGAGGACTGCACCTCGCCGAGGAGCGCGAGCACCCGCAGCCCCGCCGTCGCGGCCTCCTCGGGGCGCCCCGCGCGGGCCAGGTCGTCGGCGAGCTCGGCGGTGTAGAGCGCGATGTTCCGGGTGAACTGCGGGGTCTGCGAGGCCGCCGTGGCCGCGGCGAGCCGCGCGTGTCCCGCGGCCCGCGCCCACTCGCCGAGCGCCGACCAGCACTGCGCCTCCAGTCCTGCCAGCTCCGCCGGGCCGTAGAAGCTCATCCACTCCGGGTCGCCGTCGCACGCCCCGCGGGCGAAGAGGCCGTGGGCGCGGGTCAGCGCCTGCTCGCAGCCCACGCGGTCGCCGAGCCCCGCCCAGCCCCCGGCCTCCCGCAGCGCGATGAGCGAGAGCAGCCGCGGTGAACCGAGGTTGCGGGCGGCGCGCGTGGCCGCCTGGGCCGCCCGCACCGCCTCCCGGGGGCGTCCCGCGTCCCGGGCCAGGAAGGCGGTGTTGCAGAAGGCGTGTGCCTCCAGGGCGGCGTCGCCGGAGACCCGGGCGGTGGCCAAGGCCTCCGCGTAGTGCGAGCGGGCGTCGTCGAAGCGCCCGGAGTCGTGGGCCAGCCAGCCGACGGAGATGGCCAGTTCGCCGGCGCCCGCGTGCAGCCGGTCCGAGGTGGACTGGCGGGTGGTGGTCCCCGCGTCGAGCAGGGTGAAGGCGGTGCGCAGCGGGGCGGACGCGCGCCGGTAGAGGCCGTCGGCGCCGTGCCGGTCGTCGAGCAGGCGGATCTTGCGCACGGCCTCCTCGACCGCGCCGACCTCGGCTTCCCCGACGCGCCGCCCGCGCAGCGCGGCGGCCTCCGCGGGGCCGCCCAGGGTGAGCCCGATGGGCCCCAGGGCGGCGGCCACGGTGGCCGTGGAGCCGGTCATGAACGCGCGACGCTGCACGTCGCTCTCCTCGTGGGTCTGGACCGCGTACGGATCGCAGACGCGGGGGTCGGACCCGGACGGATGGGACTCGTACAAGTGGATCGTGGTCGGTTGGTGGAACGTGGTGCCGGTGTGGAGCGTGCCGTGGCCCGGGGGCGCGTCGGTGTCGCCGCGCGCGCCCCGTCCGCGCACCAGGGCGCGGGGGGCGAATCCCAGGTCCGTCAGCGTCCGGCCCGGGAACATGTGCAGGAACACGCGTTCGTAGGCGTAGTTGGGGCAGCGGATCTCGCCCGCCTCCACCCGCCCGATGTAGCGCGCGTCGCAGCTGACCCGTTCGTCGATCTCACGGGCGGCCCGCCGGACCGCCGAGGCGAACTCGCCCGGTGAGCGCTGTCCGCGGAGCTGTCGGAAGGCAAGGTTCGGTCGTGGGGACTGAGTTGACGATGCCATCGGGGAGGACGCCATGGCCGGACCCTCTCGTACGGATCATGCCGGACCGTGCTCACGCTCGCGCACTCGATGCCGCGCCCACGCACGTGCTCTCGTGGGGCTGCCCCTGTTCCGGCGGAGCACGAACGTACCCGCTGTGACGGGTCCGGCACGCGGAGTTTGGCTACAAACGGGATATCTCACCCGAGATCCGCCATGAACTGCCATCCTTTGCGGCGGCGTGCCGCAGTGCCTGTTGACGCCGACGCGCGTTGGACAACGAGGAGCGGGAGCCGGGCGGCTGTCGCACTGCGAGGAGGGGTCCCCTTGTTGGAGATCGGCACGAAGAACAGCGACTCCCGTACGGACAGCGGTGCGTCCCCGGCGGCTCCCGCGTCCCTGACGACGGCGCGCCACCGGCCCACCCAGGACCACAGCGCCCCGCCCCCCGGCGCGGCGCCCTGCGACGACGAGTGCTGCGACCTGGTGACGGTGCCGGCCAGGCAGGGCCTCGAAGCCGTCGACATCCTGCGCCGCGGGGCGGGCGACACCGTCGGCCCCGTGCTGCACGACGGGGGCTGCGACACCCTCGGCTTCCTCGTGCCGCCCGGCACCGCCGACGGCTGGGACCTGCCGGGCAGCGCCTGCACCCAGACCTTCGGGCGCGGCATGAGCGTGTACACGGACCCCGATCCCGGGCCCGTCGTCCCCGAGCCGCCGGTCGCCGGCACCGGCTGGCTCCTGCCGCCCGGCGAGAGCGACCCCCTCACCGACCCGGCCGTCCTGCGGGCCGCGCTCGGCCAGGCCGCCCGCACCATCGAGGCCGCCGACAACTGCCGCTGAGCGACCCCCGCGCGATCTCGCACGACCCCGCGTCCCTGCCCCCGCACGGCCCCCGCACCGCCGTCGGGCCGCTTCCTCCCCGGACGCGGATAATGGCCTGATGGCTAGGAACAAGCGGTCCCGGGAAGCGCGGGAGGCCGTCGTCGAGAAGGTGGACGGCGGACTCGCCGAACTCATGCCGGACCGGGACAGGCCGCGCGCCTGGACGCTGCTCGTGGACGGCGCCCCGCAGTCCCACGTCGACCTCGACGACCCCACGCACCTCGACTTCGAGTACCAGCGCAGACTCGGCCACATCGCCGACCTCGTGGCCCCGCCCGGCAAGCCGGTCCACGCCGTGCACCTCGGCGGCGGCGCCTTCACCCTCGCCCGCTACACAGCCGCGACCCGCCCCCGCTCCACCCAGCAGGTCGTCGAGCGTGACACCGCCCTGATCCAACTCGTCCGCCGGGAAATGCCGTTGGACCCCCAGGCGCGGATACGGGTGCGCGGCACCGACGCCCGCGAGGGCCTCGCCAAGATCGCCGACGGCTGGGCGGACCTCGTCATCGCCGACGTCTTCAGCGGGGCCCGCACCCCCGCGCACCTGACCAGCACGGAATTCCTCACCGACGTCCGCAGGGTCCTGAAGCCCGGCGGGTACTACGCGGCCAACCTCGCCGACGGCCCGCCACTGGCCCACCTGCGCGGCCAACTCGCCACCGCCGCCGCGCTCTTCCCCGAACTCGCCCTCGTCGCCGACCCCGCCGTCCTGCGCGGCAAACGCTTCGGCAACGCCGTGCTGCTCGGCTCCGACCGCGCGCTGCCCGTCGCCGAACTGACCCGGCGCTGCGCGGGCGACCCGCACCCCGGCAGGGTCGAACACGGCCGCGGGCTCGCGGGCTTCAGCGGGGGAGCGGCGGCCGTCACGGACGCCGCCGCGGTCGCCTCACCCGCGCCGCCGCCCTCGGTCTTCCGCTGACGGCCGACGCCGTCACGCAGTGCTTCCGCACGCCCGCACGTCGATACGTCAGTATGTGTCGATCTGTACCCGCGGTGCCGTGTCGTGCCAGGTGCAGAAGACCGAGACCTGGGCCGCGCCTGCCGTGAACTCCACACGGATCCACGTGCCCTGCTTCCACGTCTGCACCGACCAGCCTGCCGCCGGGGTCGCCGAGACCAGCGTCGCGGAGTCCTTCGCGAGATCGAAGACGACCCGGCCGCCGTCCGTGTTGTAGCTCTTGACCGTGCCGGTGCTGGAACTGGTGGGCGGGGGCGAGGTGCGCCTGCCCGAGGGTGTTCCGGACGGTTCGGGGGCTTTCGGGGACTTCGACGGCTTGTGGGACGTGGTGGGCTTTTCGGCCGGTGACGACTCGGGGCGGTGCGTCGAGGAGGCCTGTGGCTCCGCGCGGTCCTGGCCGCCGTCGTCGGCCGCCAGCGGCAGGGCGCGCGGCGGGTCGTAGGCCGTGCCCGACATCACCGTGTGGACGCCCCACCAGGAGAGCGTGACCGCCGCGCCGGTGGCGAGCGACCAGGCGATTCCGTGTACGAGTCCTCTGTGCATCGCGGGCCATACTGCACCACGCCGCGCGCCCCTGTCCCGCCGGGCATCCGCACATCTGCACGCAGGGGGAGCCCGCGTACCGGAGAGGACCGCGTTCCTCCGTATGGCGTACGGTGCCGCCCATGGCAAGTGTGCTCGTCGTCGAGGATGACCAGTTCGTACGCTCCGCCCTCATCCGGCACCTGACCGAGGCGTCGCACACCGTGCGCAGCGTCGGCACGGCCCTGGAGGCGCTGCGCGAGGTCGCCCATTTCCGTTTTGACGTGGTGATCCTGGATCTCGGCCTGCCCGACCTCGACGGGTCGGAGGCGCTGAAGATGCTCCGCGGCATCACGGACGTCCCCGTGATCATCGCGACCGCGCGGGACGACGAGGCGGAGGTCGTCCGGCTCCTGAACGACGGCGCCGACGACTACCTCACCAAACCGTTCTCCGTCGAGCACCTCTCGGCCCGGATGGCCGCCGTGCTGCGCCGTGCGCGCGTCACCGCCGGCGAGGCGCCGCCCAGCAACGTGCTCCAGGTCGGCGGGCTCTCCATCGACCCGCTGCGGCGCCAGGCCGAGCTGGACGGGGCGCGGCTCGACCTGACCCGGCGCGAGTTCGACCTCCTCGCCTTCCTCGCCGGGCGGCCCGGCGTCGTCGTGCCCCGCAAGGAGCTGCTCGCCGAGGTCTGGCAGCAGTCGTACGGCGACGACCAGACCATCGACGTACATCTGTCGTGGCTGCGGCGGAAACTGGGCGAAACGGCCGCGCGCCCGCGCTACCTGCACACCCTGCGCGGGGTCGGCGTGAAGCTGGAGCCACCGCTGCCGGAGCCACCGCTGTGAGGTGGGCGCTCGTCAAGGTCTGCCTGGCCGTCACGACGATGGTCGTGGTCGCCTTCGCGGTGCCGCTCGGCCTCGTCGTCAAGGAGATGGCGAGGGACCGCGCCATCTCCAACGCGGAACGGCACGGCGCGGGCATGGGCCCCACCCTCTCCATCACCACCGACCGGGGAGAGCTCACCCGGGCCGTCGCCTCGTCCGAGGCGGGCGGCGACGGGCGGATGGCCGTGTACGTCCCCGCCGTCGACAAGGCCCCCGCGTTCGAGGTCGGCGACCCGCGGGCCGAGGCGCGGGCCGTGGAGGCCACCCGCAAGGAGGGCCGGGCCAGGACCGCCGAGGTGCCCGGCGGCTTCGTGGTCCTGCAGCCCACCGCGCTCAGCTCGGGCACGGCGGTCGTCGAGATATTCGTCCCCGAGGCCGAGGTCAGCAACGGCGTGACCACGGCGTGGGTGGTCCTCGCGGGCGTCGGCATCGCGCTGGTCATCGGCTCGGTGGCGGTCGCGGACCGGCTGGGCGTACGCATGGTCCAGCCCGCCAAACGCCTGGTGGGCGCCGCCCACGACCTCGGCGAGGGCAAGCTCGGGGCGCGGGTCCCCGAGGAAGGGCCCACCGAACTGCGCCTGGCCGCCGTCGCGTTCAACTCGATGGCCGACCAGGTCGTCCAACTCCTCGCCAACGAAAGGGAACTGGCCGCCGACCTCTCCCACCGGCTGCGCACGCCCCTGACCGTCCTGCGGCTCAACGCGGCCTCGCTCGGCGAAGGACCGGCCGCCGAGCAGACCCGCACGGCCGTCGAGACGCTGGAGCGCGAGGTCGACACGATCATCCGCACCGCGCGCGACGCCAAACCGCAGACCGCGACGGTCGGCCCGGGAACGGGCTGCGACGCGGCCGAGGTGATCCGTGACCGGATGGCCTTCTGGTCGGCGCTCGCCGAGGACGAGGGGCGCGAGGTCCGCGTGGCGGGCGTCGAACGCCCGGTCCGCATACCCGTGGCCCGACCCGAACTCGTCGCCGCGCTCGACGCGTTGCTCGGCAACGTCTTCCGGCACACGCGTGAGGGCACGGCGTTCGCGGTGGACGTGCACAGCGGCGAGGACGCGGTGATCGTCCTGGTCTCCGACGCGGGCGCGGGCATCGCCGACCCCGAGGCCGCGCTGGCGCGGGGCGCGGGCTCCGGGGAGGACGGGTCGACGGGGCTCGGCCTGGACATCGTGCGCCGCCTCGCCGAGTCGACGGGCGGCGACGTCCGGGTGGGCAGCTCGGTGCTCGGCGGCACGGAGGTTCGCATCTGGATCCAGCTGGACTCCCGCGGGCCGGGGGAGGGGCGGCGCGGCCATCGCGGTCCGACGGTCCGCCGTCGCCGGCGGGCACCCAGCGCGGGCTGAGCGGTCTTTCCCCGGGGGTCTTTGCTCGGGTGCGGGTGCGGGTGCGGGTGCGGGTGCGGGTGCGGGTGCGCGTGCGCGTGCGCCGTGGCTTGTGGCCCCACGCGGGCGGAGCCGCACATGTGACAGCCCCGCGCCCCTGAAATCCCCCCCCGCATCGGACGATCGAGTCCCCAAACAGGGCGCGGGCGAGTGCCTTTGGGGTGCGGGGAACCGCGCGAGCAACCACGACGCACCCGCACCCGACGACGACCTTTAACCACCCCCGATCCCTCCCTTAAGCGCACCCTAAGATCCCCGCCCCGGACCGGGGTTGCCCCTTTTGTCGCTCCCCGCGCGGCTAGCGTGATCGCACTCCCCCCACCCCCGCACAGCGAAGGCAGGCACGCGATGAGCAGCACGCACCGGCGCACGGTCAGCACTCGGTCCAAGGTCGTCGGCGGACTGGTCGCCGCCTCACTCGTCGGCGGCGGCGCCTTCCTCTTCTCCGGGACCGCCCTGGCCACCAAGGCCGCCCCGGCGAAGCAGGACAAGGCCGCGTCGGCCGGATCCGCGGCCAAGTTCGCGCCGTTCGTCGACACGTCCCTCGCCCCGGCGTACGACCTCGTCGACACGGCCGAGAAGACCGGCGTCAAGGAGTTCAACCTCGCGTTCATCACCTCCGGCGGCAGCTGCGAGCCCCTGTGGGGCGGTGCCACCGGTCTCGGCGACGACAAGGTCGCCGCGCAGATAGAGGACCTGCGCGCCAAGGGCGGCGACGTCCGCGTCTCCTTCGGCGGCGCCGCGGGCTCCGAGCTCGGCCTGAAGTGCGACAGCGCGGACGCCCTGGCCAAGGCGTACGGCAAGGTCGTCGACACGTACAAGCTCACGAAGGTCGACTTCGACATCGAGGGCGCGGCCCTGCCGGAGACCGCCGCCAACACCCGCCGCGCCGAGGCGATCGCCACGCTGCAGAAGGAACACCCGGACCTGAACGTCTCGTTCACGCTGCCCGTGATGCCCGAGGGACTGACCCAGCCCGGCGTCGACCTGCTCGCCAACGCCAAGGAGAACGGCGTCAAGGTCGACGCGGTGAACATCATGGCCATGGACTACGGGCCCTCCTACAGCGGCGACATGGGCGAGTACGCCGTGCAGGCCGCCACCGCCACGCAGAAGCAGGTCAAGTCCGCGCTCGGGCTCTCCGAGGAGGCCGCGTGGCAGGCCGTCGCCGTCACCCCGATGATCGGTGTCAACGACGTCACGACCGAGGTGTTCAAGCCCACCGACGCCGCCGAGCTCGTGAAGTTCGCCGAGGCCAAGGGCCTGGGCCGGCTGTCGATGTGGTCCTCGACCCGCGACAAGGCCTGCGAGGGCGGCGCGTCCGACTCGGCGCAGCCGACGTGCTCGTCGATCGAGCAGTCGCCGCTGGAGTTCACGAAGGCGCTGGGCGCGTACAAGTAGGCCCGTACAAGCAGGCCCGTACAAGGGGACCCGTACAAGGGGACCCGTATACAAGTAAGCCCCCTGATACAGATGCCCCGGCCGGTTCCCCCACCCGGCCGGGGCATCGCATCGTCCGGTCAGGACTTGGAGGCCTGCCACTCGGCCGCGTAGTCGTTGAAGATGCCCCGCAGGTGGTGGCCGATCTTCAGGTAGTCGAGGTCGTCGAGGTTGGCGAGCGAGACACGGACCGACCACTCGGGGCCGTCGAAGCCGCCGCCGTTCAGGAGCACCACGTGCGTCTGCTCGGCGAGGCGGAACAGCGGGTCGACCGGCTCGTAGTTCTTCTCGAGGAAGTCCGCGAAGTCCTTGCCGTGGACGCGTTCGGCCTCGGCGAGCAGGTCGAGCTCGATGTAGTACGCGGCCCGCTTCGGATCGTCGGAGATCTTCATCTGGGCGCCCTCGAGGAGCAGGTCGAGCCGCCGCTGCACGATCGAGCGGATCCGCTCCTTGTACGCCTGGCCCTCCTCCAGCATGTCGAAGAGCGAGAAGAGCGACATCATGACCTGCTGGGGGAGCGAGAGGCCCGCCGTGTGGTTGAGCGCGACCTGGCGGGAGTCGGCGACCAGGCGGTCGATGAACCTGATCTTCTCGGGTTCCAGCGACAGCGTCCCGTACCGCTTGGCGAGCCTGTTCCTCTCCGCGTCGGGCAGCTCGGTGATCATCTTGTCGATGACGTTGTCGTCGTGCAGGCCGATGACGCCGAGCCGCCAGCCGGTGCATCCGTAGTGCTTGGAGTACGAGTACACGAGCAGGGTGTTGCGCGGCAGGTCGGCGGCGATCGAGCGGAAGCCCTCCACGAACGTGCCGTACACGTCGTCGGTGACGATCAGCAGGTTCGGGTTGTCGTGGGCGACGATGTCCTTGATCTGGTTCGCGACGCGCTGACTGAGCGCCAGCGAGGGCGGGTTGGACGGGTTGACGACGCAGAGCAGCTTGACCGCGGGGTCGGCGAGCTTGGCGACCTCCTCGGGGGGATAGCGCCATTCGCGGACACCGGTCTCGGTGAACAGGCTCGCCTCGACCTGCACGACGTCGAACTCGTACGTGTCGAGCTCGGGGATCTCGATGTACGGCGTGAACACCGGCACCATCAGGGCGATCTTGTCGCCCTTCTTCAGGATCCCGTTCTTCATCAGGGAGTCGAAGATGTAGCACATCGCCGCCGTGCCGCCCTCGGTCGCGAACAGCGAGAGGTTGTCCTGCGGCGGCTTCTTGGCGAACATCTCGTCGCCCAGGTAGCCGCGCACGATCCGCTCGGCGTGCGTCAGCATCCGGTCGGGGACCGGGTAGTTGTCGCCGATGGAGCTGTCGGTCAGCTCGTGGACGAACTCGTCACGGTCGAAGCCGAAGCGCTCGACGGCGTACGCGACGCACTTCTCCAGGAGCTCGATGCCGGGCAGGTCGGGGTGGCGGCGCACGAACGTGTCGAAGCGCTCCGCGGCGCCCGTCTTCTCCGGCATGCCGCCGAGGTTGTCCGCGGTCCACACCCTGCGCGACTCGGAGAGGGCGAAGTAGCCCAGCGCGTAAAAGGCCTCGCGGGGGCCTGTCGCGGTCCAGTTGGGGTTGCCGCGGCCCGCGTTGAGCATCTGCGCGCTGGACTTCTCCTTCTGCCCCGGCTTGTCCTCCTGCACCGCCTGCGCGATCTGGATGAACTTGTCCTTCAGTTCGAAGGGGCTGAGCTGGGCGAAGGACTGGATTTCCTCGCGGGTGAACGTGGTCTTCGGCACGGTGCTTCCTTACGTACGACGTGCGGACGGGCTGGACGGTGTGGGCCTCAGTGGTGGAGGAGGACGATGACGGCGCCCCAGATGGTGAGCAGCACATTGCTCACGGCGTACGGGATCGTGTAACCGAGCGTCGGGACCTGGGACTTGGACTGCTCGTTGATCGCGCCGATCGCCGCCGTGGTGGTCTGACCGCCCGCGAGGACGCCCATCAGGATCGGGAAGCGGATCTTCTGGATGTAGTGGCCGACGAGGAACCCGACGATCAGGGGGATCAGCGTGGCGACCGCGCCGAAGACCAGCAGGCCCCAGCCGGCCGTGGAGAGGCCGCTGGTGAAGCTCGGACCCGCGTTGATGCCCACCACCGCGACGAACAGGCAGAGCCCGAGCGTGTCCATGAACCACTGGGCGCCGGGCGGGACATTGCCGTACGTCGGGTACTTGCCGCGGATCCAGCCGAAGACGAGGCCCATGATGAGCGCGCCGCCGGAGGTCGAGAGCGAGATCGGCACGCCGCCCGCGGTCAGCGCGGGAATGCCGATGCAGCCGCCGAGGAAGATGCCGAGGCCGACCCAGACCATGTCGGTGGCGAAGGACGTCGGCACGGGCTTGCCGATCTCCTTGCCCGCCGGGTCCACCAGGCGCTTGGGCCCGGTGAGGATCAGGGTGTCGCCGCGCTCCAGCTTGGTGGCGAGCCGGTAGGGGAACTCGGATCCGGCGCGGAACACCTTGTCGACGTAGACGCCGACCATGAACGGCTGCGTGCGCAACTCGCCGATCGTCTTGCCGAGTTGGGCCTTCTCCGAGACGACGACGTGCAGGGACTCGGTCTGGTAGCCGAGCAGGTCGACGTCGTCGGCCTCGCCGCCCACGTGGGTGCGGGCGTCGTAGGTGACGAGGTCGCCGCGGATCGCGCTCATCGCCACGATGTCGCCCTCGCGCAGCACGGTCTTCTGGTCGTGCGGGAGGATCTCGCCGTCGCGCCGCACCCCGGTGATGTAGAGGCGGCGGCCCAGTTCCTTCTGCTGTTCCTCGAAGTCGTCGATGGTGCGGCCCACCACGTCGGGCCGTTCGACCCGGTAGGCGCGCAGGACCACCTCGTAGTAGCCATCGCCGAGGTCGGGGTTGTCGGCCGGGGCGTCCAACTCCGCGGCGAGCGCGGCAGATTCGGCCGCGAGGTCCTTGCGGTACAGGCGGGGCAGGACGTTCGCGAGGAGCATCGCGCACAGGATGGTGCCCAGCGGGTAGCAGACGGCGTACCCGATGGCGACGAGGTTCTCTTGTTCCTTGACCTGACCGGAGGAGAGCCCGGGCAGGTTGCCGATGGCGTCCTGGGCGACACCGATGACGGCGGACTGGGTGAGCGCCCCGCCGAGCAGTCCCGCCGAGAGGCCGGGCCCGTAGCCGAGCATGGCCGCGAAGCCCCAGCAGACGAGCAGGCCCGTCACACACACCACGACGGCGTTGACGACCTGCGGGATGCCGTCCTTCTTCAGGCCGCGGAAGAACTGCGGGCCGACCTTGTAGCCGAGGGCGAAGAGGAACATGGTGAAGAAGAGGTTCTTCACCGTTCCGTCGATCGTCACCTTGAACTGCGCGCCGAGCAGCAGCCCGGCGATCAGGCAGCCGGTGACCGCGCCGAGCCCGATGGCCTTGTAGCGCACCTTCCCGAAGAGGAAGCCCAGGGCCACGGTGATGAAGACGAGGAGTTCGGGGTGGGGCTGGAAGATGTTCCGATCGAGGAAGTCGATCACTGTCTACGCTCCTAGTACGCCGACGAGGATCGGCCCGGTCAGGGGGAGCAGGAAGTTGGAGAGGGCATAGGTGATCGTGTAGCCGAGCATCGGCACGGAGCTCTGGGCCACCTGGGTGACCGAGGTGATCGCGGGGGTCGAGCACTGCTGGCCCGCGATGGCTCCGATGAGCAGCGGCTTCTCGATCTTGAGGATCTTGCGGCCGATGATCAGGGAGAGGGTCGCGGGGATCAGGACCATGGCGATCCCGGCGAACGGGAGCAGCGCCCCGTACTCCTTGAGCAGCGGCCAGGCCTGCGGGCCCGAGACCAGCCCGGTGCAGGCGATGAAGACCGCAAGGCCCATGTCCTTGATGGTCGCGGCGGCCTGTGGCGGGAAGGCGCCGAAGGTCTGCTTGCGGGAGCGGAACCAGCCGAAGAGCAGCCCGGAGATCAGGCAGCCGCCGCCGGTGCCGAGCGACATCGGGACGTCGCCGAACTTCACGACGACCTGGCCGAGCAGCGAGCCCGCCGCGATGCCGAGACCCAGATAGATGAAGTCGGTGGCGTCGTTCTTGACGACCGCGCCGATCCGGGTGACCAGCTTGTTCAGGCCGGAGCGGGCGCCGACCAGGGTGAGCACGTCACCGCGGTGCAGGGTCGTGTCGCCGGCCGCGGGCAGGTGCTGGTCGCCGCGGAGCACGTCGGTGACGTACACCCCGTCCTTGATGAACTCGGGGTGGGCCTTCTGCAGCTGGTCGACGGTGAGGCCGTCCGTCTCCTTGTCGGTGACGGCGACCTGGTTGCTCGCGAGCGGGGTGTCGACGCCCGGGATACCGGGGGTCTCGGGACCGATCAGGTGCCCTGCCTCGATGGCGTTGGCGCGCCGGCCGACCACCAGGACCAGGTCGGAGAGGGTCAGCGCCAGGCCGGGCGCGGGCGTGAGGAGCTTGCTGCCGCGCTTGACGGCCTCGATGGTGATCCGGCCGTCGAGCTCGCTCTCCAGATCGCCGACGGTCCGGCCGTCGGCCGTCGTCACCAGGTAGGTGCGGCCGACCAGACCGGGCAGGGCCGCCCGCTCGTCGGCCTCCAGGCCGCCGCCCCCGCGCATCTTCTCCCACAGCTCCCGGGAGGCGTCGCGGAGGTTGACGCGCAGCAGCATCGGCATGATCTGGCTGGTGTAGATCACGATGGTGATCAGGCCGAAGAGGTAGCAGACGGTGTACGCGGTGGCGACGTGCCCCTGGTACTCGCTGATCTGCGCCTGGGTGAGGTCGCTCAGCTTGCCGATGGACTCGGTGGCCGTGCCCACCACCGCGGACTCCGTGGCGGCGCCCGCGAGGATGCCGGACGCGGTGCCCACGTCCAGGTCGAAGGCCTTGGCCAGGCCGAGAGCGATGGCCAGGACGCAGACCAGCTCGATCCCGCAGAGCGCGAAGAAGCGCAGGCTCTTGCGGTTGAGGTTGGCGAAGAACTGGGGGCCCGCCATGTAGCCGAGGGCGAAGATGAAGAGCGCGAAGAAGATCGTCTTGACGTCGTCGGAGACGGTGACCTTGGTCCAGGCTCCGAGCAGCAGCGACACGATCAGCGTGCCGCAGATGCCGCCCAGGGTGATGGGCCCGACGCGCAGCTTCCCCACCAGGTAGCCGAGGGCGAGGCAGAGGAACAGCGCGAGCTCAGGATGATCGCGGAGTACGCCCATGGCTCACCGAGCCGGTTCTGTTGCGGAATGTCCCGTATTTCGCATATCCGCAAGGTAAGGAGCCGAGTGGGGGTGTGCCACTCGGCTCCGGGCGTCTCCGACTCTTCCCGGGCTGTCCGATCCGATCGATCCGCTCGATCCGCCCGCTCTGACTGATCTGGCCGATCCGGCCGATCTGCCCGCTCAGTCCCGCGCGGGGCTCGGCGGCAGCTCGCCGGTGGCGGCCGCCCGTGCGTACCAGTGGGCGCTGGACTTCGGGATGCGGGCCTGCGTCTCGTAGTCGACGTAGACCGCGCCGAAGCGCTTGCTGTATCCGTACGCCCATTCGAAATTGTCGAGCAGTGACCAGAGGTAGTACCCGCGCACGTCGGCGCCCTCGGCCATCGCCTCCCGCACCGCGCGGAGGTGGCCGTGCAGATAGCGGATGCGGTCGGGGTCGTGGACCTGGCCGTCCGCGCCGGGCTTGTCGTCGTAGGCCGCGCCGTTCTCCGTCACGTAGAGCGGAACCCCGGGGGCCTGAGCGGTGTACTCAAGGAGAAGGTCCTTGAGGCCGGTCGGATCCACCGGCCAGTCCATGGCGGTGAGTTCACCGGGCGCCCGGTGGAAGGAGACGTGCTCGTCGGCGCCCGGCCAGGGGGAGTGGCTGCTGGCGCCGTGCCCGTCGGGGCGCGGCCTGTCGGATCCGTCGGCGGCGGCCGACACGACAGAGGGGGCGTAGTAGTTGATGCCGAGGAAGTCGAGCGGGTGGTGGGCCGTGCGCAGGTCGTTGTCCCTCACGAAGGACCAGTCCGTGATCCGCGCGGTGTCGGCGAGCAGATCGTCGTCGTACACACCGCGCAGCATCGGCCCGGTGAAGACGCGGTTGGCCAGCGCGTCGATCCGGCGCCGCGCGTCCTGGTCGGCGGCCGACGCGGTGAGCGGGCGCACCGCGCTCGGATTGAGGCTGACACCGATCCGCGCCCGGCCCGGCAGCCCGTCGCGCAGCGCCTGCGCGCCGAGACCGTGCGCGAGGTTCAGGTGGTGAGCCGCGCGCAGGGCCGCCGCCGGATCGGTGCGGCCCGGGGCGTGCACCCCCGAGCCGTAGCCGAGGAAGGCACTGCACCACGGCTCGTTGAGCGTCGACCACATGTCCACCCGGTCCCCGAGCGCCCCGGCCACGATCCCCGCGTACTCCGCGAAGCGGTACGCGGTGTCGCGCTCCGGCCAGCCGCCGCCCGCCGCCGAGCCGCTGGGGAAGGCGTCCTCCAGCTCCTGCGGCAGGTCCCAGTGGTAGAGGGTGACCATCGGCCGGATGCCGTGCGCGAGCAGTTCGTCGACGAGCGCGCGGTAGAAGTCGAGCCCGCGCTGCACGGCGGGCCCGCGCCCGGTGGGCTGCACCCGCGACCAGGACACCGAGAAGCGGTACGCGGACAGCCCCAGGTCCGCCATGAGCTGCACGTCGTCGCGCCACCGGTGGTAGTGGTCGACGGCGACGTCCCCGGTGTCGCCGCCGAGCACCTTGCCCGGCGTATGGCTGAACGTGTCCCAGATGGAGGGCGTGCGGCCGTCCTCCCGCGCCGCCCCCTCGATCTGGTACGCGGCGGTCGCGGCGCCCCACAGGAAGTCGGAGGGAAAGGGCCGGCCGGCGGAGGTCGAAGGCATAGGAGCGCTCCCATGGTTCGTACGGAATGAGGAGTTGACGCGTCGGGCGGATGGGAACGAGGGCTCAGCCCTTGACCGCGCCCTGCATGATGCCGCCCACGATCTGCTTGCCGAACAGGACGAAGGCGATCAGCAGCGGCAGCGTGCCGAGCAGCGCGCCCGCCATGATCACGGACTGGTCGGGGATGGCCCCGCGGCCGAGCCCGGCGAGCGCCACCTGCACGGTCGGCCGGCCCTCCTGGGTCAGGGCGATGATCGGCCAGAAGAAGTCGTTCCACGCCATGACGAAGGTGAGCATGGCGAGGACCGCCATGGCGGGACGCGCGGCCGGGAAGACCACGTGCCAGATCACCCGCCAGCTGCTGGCCCCGTCCATCCGGGCCGCCTCGATCAGCTCGGTCGGCAGCGCCTCCATGAGGTACTGCCGCATGAAGAACACCCCGAAGGCGCTGACCAGGGTGGGCAGGATGACCGACTGCAGCTGGTCGGTCCAGCCCAGATCCGCCACCACCATGAACAGGGGGACGACGCTGAGCTGGGGCGGCACCATCATCGTGCCGATCACCAGGAGCAGCAGGAAGCCGCGGAAGCGGAAGCGGAGCTTGGCGAAGGCGAAGCCCGCGAGGGTCGAGAAGAGCACGGTGCCGATGGTGATGGAGCCCGCCACCACCAGCGTGTTCAGCAGGGCCGTGCCCATGTTGGCGTCGGTCCAGGCGATCTCCAGGTTCTTGAAGAGGTTGCCGCCGAACCAGAAGGGAGGGGGCGTCTCGGCGAGCCGCGTGTTGTTGCGCGAGGCCGCGATGGCGGTCCACACCAGCGGGAAGAGCGAGCCGACGGTGAAGACGATCAGCACGGCGTACGTCACCTTGCCGCCGTGCAGCTGGCGCCCCGCGCCCCGCTTGCGCGGGCGTTTCACGTCCCGCGCGCCGTGCTCGCGGGGCCCGGTGGACAGAGTGGTGGTCACGTCATCCCCTCACGCGCTCTTGCGGATCCGGCGGCTGATGGCCCAGTTCAGGAGGCCGATCAGCACGAGAATCAGGAACATCGTCCAGGCGATCGCCGAGGACCGGCCGAGGTGCTGGTTGAACCAGCCCTGCTCGTAGAGGTAGAGCCCCAGGGTCTGGAACTGGTGCTCGGTGCCCCCGGTCGGACTCGCGCCCTGGCTGAACAGCAGCGGCTCACCGAAGAGTTGGGTGGCCCCGATCGTCGAGACGACGCAGGTGAACAGGATCGTCGGCCGCAGCGAGGGGATCGTGACGTGCCGGAACTGCTGCCAGCGGCTCGCGCCGTCCAGGGCCGCCGACTCGTACAGATCGTGCGGGATGGCCTGCATCGCCGCCAGATAGATCAGCGCGTTGTAGCCGGTCCACCGCCAGATCACGATGGAGGAGACGGCGAACTGAGCGGTCCAGTCGCCGTTCTGCCAGTCGACCGCGTCGACGCCGACCAGCCCGAGCCCCCAGTTGATCATTCCGTGGTCGGTGCGGCTGAACATCAGCACGAAGACCAGCGTCGCCGCGGCCACCGACGTGGCGTACGGCGTGAGGATCGCGACCCGGAAGAACATCGAGCCGCGCAGCCGGTAGTTCAGGAGATGGGCCAGGCCCAGCGCCATCAGGAGCTGGGGCACGGTCGAGAGGAGCCCGATGGTGAAGGTGTTGCGCAGCGCGTTCCAGAAGAACTCGTCGTCCCAGAGCCGGGAGAAGTTGCGCAGCCCCACCCACTCCATGTCGGTGGGCGTGCCGAGCTCCACGCGGTGCAGCGAGGCCCACCCCGTGTAGAGCAGCGGGAAGAGCCCGAAGGCGACGAAGAAGAGGAAGAAGGGGGCGATGAGGGCATAGGGACTCCACTTGACGTCCCAGCGGTAGCGGCGGCTGCGCCGTGCGCGGCGGCGCTCCTCTGCGGGGTCCGCCGACCGTGCGGCGGCCCCGGTGCGGGGGGCCGCGCCCTCCTCCCCCTGGGAGGGCGCGGCGGTGCTTGCGTCGCTCGTCATCCCGGTCACTGGTCCAAAGCGTTGTCGATCGTCTTCACGGCCTTGTCCCAGGCCTCGTCGGGAGCGGTTCCCTTCTGGTCGACGCCGAGCATCCCGGTGTCGGCCAGGTACTGGGAGATGATTCCGTCCTTGGGCCCGATGGGCTGGACCGGCACGCCCTCGGCGGCCCGGGAGAAGATCTGGCCCACGGGCGCGTTGTCGAAGTAGGGGTTCTTGGCGTCCTTGACCTCGGGCAGGTCGTAGGCGGCGTCGGCGCTCGGGAAGCTGGCGCGCTCGTCGAAGAGCTTGGCGAGCTGCTTGGGCTCGGTCAGCCAGGCGGCGAGCTTGGCGGCCTCCTCCTTGTTCTTGCCGGCCTCGGGCACGGTCAGGAAGGAGCCGCCCCAGTTGCCGGGCCTCGGCGAGGGGGCCACGTCCCACTTGTCCTTGCCCTTGTCGCCCGCCTTGTCCTTGATGTAGCCGAGCATCCAGGGCGGGCAGGTGATGGTGGCGAACGAACCGTTGGAGATGGCCTGGTCCCAACTGGGCTGGAACTGCTGGAGCTTGGCGGTCAGGCCCGACTCGGCGAACTCGGCGGCGAGGTCCCAGCCCTCCTTCACGGTGGGGCTGTCCTTGTAGACCAGCTCGCCGTCCTTGTCGTAGAACTTCTCCTTGCCCGAGGCATGCACGGCCGCCATGACGCCGGTCGCGCCGTCCACGAAGGAGGTGTCGTCGGGCGCCTTGGCCTGGTAACGCTTGCCCGCCGCGAGGTACTTGTCCCAGTCGCCGGCCCAGAGCTTGCCGACCTTGTCGCGCTCGGTGGGCAGCCCGGCCTTCTTGAAGAGGTCCTTGCGGTAACAGATGCCGGTCGGGCCGATGTCGGTGCCGAGACCGATCGTCTTCCCGTCCTTGCTGGTGCCCTGCTGCCACTTCCAGTCCAGGAAGTCGTTCTTGTCGACGCCGTCGACCTTGCCGAGGTCCATGAGCTTGCCGGAGTGCGTGGTGGTCAGCTCGGCGATGTTGCCGACCTCGACGGCCTGGATGTCGGAGAGGCCGCTGCCGCTGCTGAGGTGGGTGAGCAACGCGGGCCAGTAGTTCTCGTTGCGCTGCACGGAGTTCTGTTTGATCTTGATGTCGGGGTTGAGCTTCTCGTACTCCTTGTAAAGACCGGCCTCCTGCAGGCCGAAGGCCCCGAAGACGCCGACCGTCAGCGTCGTCTTGCCCTTGCCGCCGCCTCCGCCGCCCCCGGAGGAGCCGCCGGAGTCCTCCTTGTCCTCGGCGCAGCCGGCCAGCAGGCCTGCGGCGAGGGCGGTGACGGCCGCGAGGACCGTCACCCTGCGGTACGTGCGAGTCCTGTGGCGCATTGCGTCCTCCTCGTGCCCTGACGTGCCGACCGCCCTTGGTCAACTGTGATGATGGGACTGCGAGTTGAAGCTGTCGGACGCGGGCGGGGAACGTGCGGGTCGTGTAAGAGCCAGGTACGGTGGGAGCGCTCCCATGTGTGATGTCTTGAAGAGTCGCGGCTCTGTGCGGGGGTGTCAAGGCGACGGACGCCAAGAGTTGAAGGCATCCGGCGAGCGGTGGCAGGAGCGGGTACTGCCGGGCGGCCGGCGGTGGAGCGACTGTTAGATTTCGCGTCGTTGGGAGGCACAGATGGGGACTGGTCAGCCCAGGGGACGGAGCGGGGGGCGCCCCACGCTCGAGGAGGTGGCGGCCCGCGCCGGGGTCGGGCGCGGCACCGTGTCCCGAGTGATCAACGGCTCGCCGCGGGTGAGTGAACGCACCCGTGCGGCGGTCGAGGAGGCGGTGGCCGAACTCGGTTATGTTCCGAACACGGCGGCCCGCGCGCTGGCGGCCAACCGGACGGACTCGATCGCGGTCGTCGTCCCCGAACCGGAGTCGCGCTTCTTCGCCGAGCCGTACTTCTCGGACATCCTGCACGGCGTGGGCCAGGCCCTCGCCGAGACGGACATGCAGCTCCTGCTGACCTTCGCGGGCGGCGACCGGGAGCGCAGGCGGCTCGCCCAGTACCTGTCGGCGCACCGCGTGGACGGCGTGCTGCTCGTCTCGGTGCACGCCGACGATCCGCTGCCCGACCTCCTGGAGCAACTGGAGATCCCCGCGGTGATCAGCGGCCGCAGGTCGGCCGAGGAGACGCTGGCTTCGGTGGACTCCGACAACTTCGCGGGGGCCAGGGCGGCCGTCGCCCACCTGCTGTCCCGCGGCCGCCGCACCATAGCCACGATCACCGGGCGCCTGGACGTGTACGGCGCCCAGCGCCGCCTGGACGGGTTCCGTGACGCCCTGGAGAGCGCGGGCCGGCCGGCCGACGAGTCGCTGATCGTGCAGGGCGACTTCACCGAGGAGGGTGGCCGCCGGGCGATGACGGAGCTCCTGGAGCGCGCCCCGGACCTGGACGCGGTCTTCGCGGGCTCGGACGTGATGGCGGCGGGCGCACGGCAGGTGCTGCGCGCGGCGGGCCGCCGGATACCGGAGGACGTGGCGCTCGTCGGCTTCGACGATTCGGCGATCGCCCGCCACATGGACCCGCCCCTGACGAGTGTGCGCCAGCCGATCACGGAGATGGGCCGCACGATGACGTCCGTCCTGCTCGCCGAGATCGCCGAGACCGCCGACTTCGCGTCCGCCCGCCCGCCGGGCGCCCACCGCCCGCATCGCCCGCAGATCATCCTGCCGACGGAACTGGTGGAGCGGGCGTCGTCCTGAGCGGGCCGGGCCGGGCCGGGGCAGGGCAGGACGGGACAGGACAGGAAGGGACAGGACAGGAGGGGGCAGAACAGGACAGGGCGCGGCGGGGCGGCGGCAGGCGTGCGGTGTTCCGCCGGACCCCGGGCCCCGGCCATGACCCTCGTCACACGTACGGGCAAAGCGACGGCAAAGGGCAGGTCAAGGAGGCGGTGGCCCAAGGGTGCCTGGAGCGCGGCGCGTTGGACGCCCGGCCGCCTCGGCAGGGCCGTCCGCTCGGCCGCACCGTCCAGCCCGTTGCGCGGCGTGAGTCGCCGTCCGAAGTTCGACACGCTTGTAGAAGATCGTTACGGTCTCCTCCGACCTGTTCCGCGCAGACCTATGGGGGGTTCCCGTGCGCGCGTTTTCCGCTGCCGCCATGGCCGGTGTTTCCGTCGCCGCTCTGATCGCTGTCGGCACTTCGCCGGCTCACGCGTCGGACGACATTCCGTCCGACTATTCGGGTGAAGTTCTCGCCGACGACGTCGTCATCGAAGACGTTCCCGGTGAAGAAGTGACCCCGGAAGAGGAACAAGAGGTAAAGGCTCCCGACTATTCGGAGCTGCCCGACGGAGTGCTGAGATCGGCAACGGGCTCGACGGCCCTCGGCGTCTTCACGTACTCGCACGGGGGAGTGACCATCAAGGTGCCCTCCGGCTGCTTCCTGACCCACTCGGTCAAGGGCTCGGGCAAGAAGGTCAGCAGTCAGATAGCGGGTGTCGACTGCGTGGGCCCGGCGGCGCTCGCTTCGCGGTTCTGCAACGCGCGCCTCGAATTCCACTACGCCGACACCGCGGGCAAGACGTACAAGATCAAGCGGGGTCCGCTGCGGAAGAAGTGCTACACGGGGACGTTCCCCACCTACAAGATCGGTGCGCACACGCTGCCCAAGCACGGAAAGGCCTGCGCGCAGCTCTTCATCAATGGCAGCCGCAAAGCGGTGCAGTGCCACTTCATCACGAAGTAGGTGGTGACCGTGGACCGCGCATACACCTCTCGCAATTGGTGGACTGAAATGGCGATCGGCGTGCTGGTCACGCTTGCCTGCACCGGCCTCCTGCTCCTGGTGGGCATCTGGGCGCTGGAGGGGCGCGGCGGCACCGTGAACCTCCTGAGCTGCCTCGTGCCGGGCCTCGTCGCCGGCATCTGGTCGGCCCGCCGCTACCGGCGCCGCCACAGCGACTGACCGGACGGCGCGGCCCGCGACGATCACGGACGTCACGGACCTCGGCCGCCGGAAACCGCACGGACTTCGACCGTCACGGGGAGTGTCTCCCGGTGGCGGTCGAAGTCCGTCGCGGCGCCGCGCGGACCTCTCCCGGCGACGGGCGGCGGGGCATCGCCGATGATCGGATCGGCCCCGTCGGTTACGATCCCCGGAGTCCCGCCGGGCCGGGACGGATGGCGTGGGCGGTCTGCCTCCGTCCGGGCCTCTGCCACTCCGGCGACGGCGTGACGCACGTATTGCCCGAAGTGTCCTGGACGCCGCCATCGCGCAGCTCCAGGTCATGCACTGAACATGCTCTGCGGCCTGCCGGCTACAGCGGTCAGGCCACGGGAGGGAGAGCTGTGTCCGGTAGCGATCTCACGGTCGACTATGAGTTCTTGAACGATTGCGAACGTCAACTCGGCAGCTTGCAGACGACGTTCAAGAACATCGAGAACCGTCGTGACGACATGGACAAGCACTGGGGTGCCGGGAACGTCGCGGAAGCCATGGGCGATTTCGTCGACAACTGGGACGACTACCGCACCAGGCTCATCGAGGGCCTGGAATCGACGGGCAAGCTCGTCGCGGAGACGAAGAAGTCGTTCGAGTCCCTGGACCAGAAGCTCGCCAAGCAGGCCAAGGGCAAGGGCGGGGGCAAGTGACCGCCACCGCGTCGAAGCCCCGCCCCGCCGACTGGGAGCCCCTGCGCGAGAGCGACCCCGTACCCGGTGACCCGGAGGAGATCCGGGAAGAGGTCCGGCACATGGTGGCGGTCGCGGAGAAGCTGCGCAAACAGGCCCGCAACCTCAAGGCCATCTCGGACGAGGACAAGCTCAAGGGCAAGTACGTCCAGCGCCTGCGCGAAGACTCCGGGACGCTGGAGAAGCACATGCGGGAGGTGGCCTCCCGCTACGAGCGGGTCCACGGGCACCTCACCAAGTGGGCGAACAAGCTGGAGGACCACCAGGGCGACGCCGACCGGATTCTGCGTGAGGCCAAGGAGAAGCACGCGGAGGTCGAGCGGGAGAAGACCAAGGCCGCCGAGAAGCCGGACGGCGACAAGAAGCCGACCCCGTCGGTGAGCGGAGACGATCACGACCCGCTGCACACGTACAGGACCCGGCTGAACACCGTCACCGGGCACCGCGACACCGACGCCGGCGAGTGCGCCAAGAAGATCAACGACGAGATCGACGACGTCATCGAGGACTCGTGGTGGGACGACGTCAAGGGCTGGGCCCATGACAACGCGGACCTGATCAAGGCCTTCATCGATGTCATGGGCTGGATCGCGACGGCGGCAGGCTTCCTGGCGCTCGCCATTCCCGGCCTGAATCTGCTCGTCCTCGGCATCGCGCTCCTGACGATCGGACTCAGACTCCTCCTGGTGGCATCCGGCGACGCCACCTGGACGGATGTCATCTTCGACGTCGTGGGCGGCCTGCTCGTGGTGGGTGGCATCGGGGCCGCCGCGAAGCTCGCCAGCGGCGCCAAGGCCACCGTGGGCGCTGCCCAGACCGCCCGGACCGCCGGGCTGAGCAGAGGGCTCAGCGGCGTCAAGGGCGTCATGGACGACATGGGCCGGTTGATGACCAGGCTGCCGGAGGGGCAGGGACGGCAGGCCATCGGCGGGGCTCGTAACGCCATGCGCAAGTCCATCTCCCAGAACGTCGGCCTGGTGGTCAAGAACCCGATGAGGGTCAGCCCGCTGTCGACGCTGGTGCACCTCGGCGACAAGGAGATGGCCGGCATGGCGAAGATGCTGCAGGCCAACAAGGCCACCTTCCCGGCGGCCGCGGGGGCCGCCGCGGACAAGGCGTACAAGTCCTACCGGGCGGGCCTCGGCATCGCCTGGACCGGCATGGGGATGGACGTCACGGACAAGGCGCTGGGCAAGAGCGACCTGACGAGCGTGACCGACGAGAAGTTCAAGACCGGCGAGAAGCCGTACAACGAGGCGTACTCGGACTGGAAGGACAACACCCTGAAGCCCGCCCCCGACACCCACTGGTAGCGATACGGGTTTCTGGACCGGCGGATCCCGCCGGACCTCCGCACTCCACCCTTGAGGAACGACCATGGACCTGCACTCGGCACGCCGTATCGCCGAGGCCGAAGCCGCTCGTACCGGACTCGGCACCGGCCCCAACCGGCGGCTCCGGCTGACCCTGATCATCGGAATGCCGCTGTTCCTGCCGGTACTGGGGATCATGATCCTGGTGCCGAAGTCCCTGATGAACGACGTCCTGTACGTCTATGAGGCCGGGATCGTCGGCTGCCTCCTGCACTACGTCTGGGTCTTCGCGAAGTACCCCCGGTACGCGGGCCGTCCGCCCTACCTCACCCGGGATCTCGCCATGGGCGGCGGCTTCTTCCTGCCCTCGCTGTTCTTCGGTTTCTGGCCGGGCATGATCGCCGCCCCGGCGTGGGCGCTCTTCGTCGGCGTCGCGTACGTCGTGGAAGGGATGCGGGAGCGCAATGGCCACCACTGAGCACCGCCGGACTCCGAACGGCTTCAACCTGGTGCCGCCGCCCGGCTGGGACGTGATCCCGCTGCACACGGGGACCGGCGAGGCGACGGACCGCATCGTCCGCAAGGCGGTCGCGCAGCTGCCCGTCGGCTTTCCCAAGGACGACGTTCCCAAGGCCCGGATGAAGCTCACCCAGGAGATGAAGAAGGTCGTCCGCCGGGCCAAGGCCAAAGGGGGGATGACCCTCTATCTCCCCACCGAGCGTCTCCACGGTGTCGCGCTGCCCGTCTCGATCGTCGCCTCCGAGCCGATCGAAATTCCGAGGGTCAGGCCCGACCGCGGCCCGGAAGCGGTCCTGCTCGCACTCGTCTCCGAGACTCCCGGGGCCGAGGTGCGGGAGCTCGACGAGACGGCGGCCCTGCGCTCGGAGCGGGATGTCCCCGCCGACCCCGCCCAGGGCGTCGACGTCGCTCACCGCCAGGTGGAGTACTTCGTGCCGGTGCCGGACAGCGACCCCGACCAGTACCTCACCTTCTCCTTCAGCGCCCTGATCGCGCCCGGCTCCGACCCCGCCTTCTACGACACCCTCGTGGAACTGTTCGACGCCGTCATGAGCACCTTCCGCTGGAGCTACGCCTGAAGGCTCCGTTCTTCCGCGCCCCCGACGAAAGAGATCCCTCATGTCCGAAGGCACCCTGTGGAGCGCCGACCTCGGTGCCCCGCTCCACGTCGACACGGATGCCAACCCCGACCTCTGGGGCTACCTCCACCTGCAGATCGACAAGAAGACCTTCAAGGAATGGCTGGACCTGCACCTGACCGGTCTGGCCGCCGTCCACGGCATCGAACTCACCCGCAAGCTCCGCCGCTTCCACAAGAGCTTCTACGAGCAGACGATCGTGACGCTGCGGGACAAGCTCCAGGCCGACGAGGCGTTCATCTACCACCCCGTCCCGCTGACCTCCATGCCGCTGGTGGTGCACGCCACCCGTCTGCACTGCGAGGCCCCCGACGCGGCTTCCTGCGAGGGGATCGCCGCGCTCACCGTGCCGCACGCGGACATCCCCGAGTGGCAGCAGCGGGCCGGGAGTGTCGCTTTCGCCTCGCCGTACCTGGGCGGGGACGGGGTCCGGGTCACCCGTTCCTATCCCGCGGACAGTTCCCTCATGATGACGTCGGTGTCGTACCACTGGCACACGCCGCCCGGAGTCCCCGACGTCTGCCTCCGCGGGCACCACGACGATCCGGAGGTGATCGCCGCGGCCCTGGAGCCCCTGGACGCCTTCGCGCGGACGCTCCGGCTGCCCGGGGCGGCTCAGGCCCGCTAGGCGGCAGGGGGGGGCAGGGGGGGCAGGGAGCAGAGGGGGGCGGGAAGCCGCCACGGTGCCCCGCGCCCCGCGCCCCGCGGGAGTCACCACGTGAAGAAGGCCCGGTCCGCTTTCGCGGACCGGGCCTTCTTCCATCAGGGTGAGTGACGGGACTTGAACCCGCGGCCACCTGGACCACAACCAGGTGCTCTACCAACTGAGCTACACCCACCATGTCCGGTCTTTTGTCGTTCTTCCGACCGGCCGAGAAAAAGTGTACAGGGTCCGAAGGGGTGCTCGCGCACACGTTTTCCGGACCCCGTACAGGGGCGTCCCGCGGAGCTACTCCGCAGGCAGGACGTGCTTGGCCGCGATCGACTTCGCGGTGTCCGAGTCGGGGCCCGGCTGCGGGACGAAGATCGCCTCGCGGTAGTAGCGCAGCTCGGCGATGGACTCGCGGATGTCGGCGAGCGCGCGGTGGTTGCCGTTCTTGTCCGGACTGTTGAAGTACGCCCTCGGATACCAGCGCCGGGCCAGCTCCTTGATCGAGGAGACGTCGACGATCCGGTAGTGGAGATACTCCTCCAGCGTTCCCATGTCCCGCAGCAGGAAGCCGCGGTCCGTACCGACGGAGTTTCCGCACAGGGGAGCCTTCTTCGGCTCCTTGACGTGCTCACGTACGTACGCCAGGACCTGCTCCTCGGCGTCGGCCAGCGTCGTGCCGCCGGCCAGCTCGTCGAGGAGCCCCGAGGCGGTGTGCATGGTGCGCACCACCTCGGGCATGGTCTCCAGCGCCGCGTCCGGCGGGCGGATCACGATGTCCACACCTTCGCCGAGCACGTTCAGTTCCGAGTCGGTGACCAGTGCGGCCACCTCGATAAGTGCGTCGTCCGTCAGCGAGAGCCCGGTCATCTCGCAGTCGATCCACACCATGCGATCGTTCATGCGTCTTACCCTACGGCGCACTCCTCTGGCCGGGCAGTGGCGCACGTCCTGGCGCGTACACGTCCGAGTGCGGTTTGCCGGGATCGGTGGGCACCGAGGCCGAGGGTCCGAGCGCGCTCGCGGCCGCCGTACGCCGGGTCTGGGACGGCACGGGACCGGCCTCCACCAGGGTCGGGACCGCCTGCGCCGTCGCCGCCACCGACTCCAGCGCCCGCTCGCCCTGCGGCCTGCGGGCGCGGTAGGCGGCCCGGTAGGCGGCGGGGGACGAGCCCAGCTGACGCCGGAAGTGACCCCGCAGCGCCACCGGCGAGCGGAAGCCGCAGCGGCCCGCGACCTCGTCGACGGAGTAGTCGGAGGTCTCCAGGAGCCGCTGTGCCTGGAGCACCCGCTGGGTGATCAGCCACTGCAGCGGCGCGCTGCCGGTCAGCGAACGGAACCTGCGGTCGAAGGTGCGCCTGCTCATGTAGGCGCGCGCGGCCAGCGTCTCCACGTCGAACTGCTCGTGGAGGTGCTCCAGCGCCCAGGCGACGACCTCGGCGAGCGGGTCGGCGCCGATCTCCTCAGGTAAAGACCTGTCGAGGTAGCGCTCCTGGCCGCCGGCCCGGCGCGGTGGCACCACGAGCCTGCGGGCGAGCGCGCCCGCCGCTTCGTTGCCGTGGTCCGTGCGCACGATGTGCAGACAGAGATCAATTCCGGCCGCGGTGCCGGCGCTCGTCAGGACGTCCCCGTCGTCGACGAACAGCTCGCGCGGATCCACGTGGACGGACGGGTAGCGCTTCGCGAGCGTCGGCGCGTACATCCAATGGGTGGTCGCCGGGCGACCGTCGAGCAGTCCCGCCGCGGCGAGCACGAACGCGCCGGTGCACAGTCCGACGATGCGTGCGCCCTCCTCGTGCGCGCGACGCAGCGCGTCGAGCGCCTCCGGTGGCGGTGGCGATGTGATCGACCGCCAGGCCGGTACGACGACCGTGCCGGCCCGGCCGATCGCCTCCAGCCCTTGTGGCGCCGTGAGTTCGAGCCCGCCCGTGGTCCGCAGCGGTCCCTCTTCGCCGGCGCACACCAGCAGCCGGTATCGGGGGACTCCCGCGTCCTGCCGGTCGATGCCGAACACGGAGAGCGGTATGGAACTCTCGAAAATGGGACCGCCGCTGAACAGCAGCACCGCTACGATCTCCCGGCGGCGGCGCCCCGAAAGTTTCCGAGCCGCAGCCTCCGGCGCGGCAGTGGAGTCGTGGCTCATGGTGCTAAACCCCCCTCGGGCGTCGCGTCTCCCTGTTCGTGACGTGCCTGACGTGCTTGCTGGGCCTGTCGCTCCTGCACGTTTCCCCTCGGTCCTCCACCAGTCCCCCGCCGTAATACAGTCAAGATCGAATCTATAGCGTCCCGTGCTGCCGGGGTGACCAGTTCATCACTCGGCAGATTGTCGACATGGCAACTTGGCGTAAAGCATTCGATCACGAAGCGTGGCACTTGGGCGGCTTGCTGGGAAGTGCGCCTTGGCTCCGTGGCCGGTCCCCGTAGGGTGCGCACGGCCCGAGTGCACCTTTCAGCCCTGGTCGGACGGGGGTTGAGGGGGCGTTCGGCCAAGGAATCCAGGACCCCCGGAAGTTGGCTGAAAACCTACGGGAGCGTGTGTGTGAATCGGTCAGTCCACCGGCGCACTGTCGGCACTTTGACGAGTGCCCCTGTGCGCCCCCGGAGCCGTCCTGCCGTGCCGCGCGCGGTGTCCGTTGTTCTGTTCTGCAAGCACTCGCGCGGCGCCCCGCTCGGACTGCCGCAGGAGCACCCGGCAGACCCCGGTGACGGCCACCAGGCCCAGCGCCGCGCCGGCCGCCCCGGCCAGTGAACTTCCGTACCCCACGAGGACGACGGGGACCAGTACGCAGCTGAACGCGGCCCAGCGGACCACGTCGCTCGCCGAGTCCTGCGCGGGCGCGCCCTGCGGCTCCCGGTTACGGGGTGCGGGCACGCCGACGCGCCGGTGTTCGCGCGCCCCCTCGGGCGGTCGCCGGCGGCTGTGCGCCGGGGCGTGTTCCTCCTGCGGTGCTTGCTCGGGTGAAGACGGGAAGCGGGTGGAGGGTGGGGACGCGGTCGAAGGTCCAGGCACGGCGTGCTCCCTGTGGCGGTGGCGTACGGAGGTTCAACGCGTGGTCCTCCCGGGGGTCACTGGGAAGACAGCCGGGTGGCCGCCGGACGGGTGGGCAAACCGCCTGTAGGAGGCAGCAACCATTGCCATACGGGCGACGCTCGTGCATGCTCCGGTGAACGCCGGGAGGCCCCGTATCAAGGGCCCGGTGCGGCCCCCGCGCGGGGCTCTTCGCAGGCTCTGGGCAGGAGAGGAGTGTCGCCGTACCCTTGGGGGTATGGGGTTGGGAAGATGATTCCCGGACGACCTTCCAGGTCCTGATCCTTCGCACCACCCGAAAAGCCGACCCTCCCACAGAGGACTCCTTCGCCGAGACACCCATGGCCGGTCACGAATACTCCGAACCTGCGGACCGCAAGCGGCAGGTCGCCGATCCGACAGCGACCCCCCGTGCGGCGGAAGAACCGCGTCACTCCTGCGATCCCGCCTTCCGGCACGGTGTCGTCGTCGGCTTCGACGGCTCGACCTCCAGTGAGCGGGCCCTCGCCTACGCCATCGGCATGGCCCACCGCTCGGGCTCGGGTCTGATCATCGTCCATGTCGCCAACCGGCTGCCCACCACGGTGTGGGCGGGCTGCGAGCCGCCGGTCTTCGTCGACGTCCCGGACCACCGCACGGAAGTGCTCGGCCTGGAGCTGGCCTGCGCGGAGTACCTCTCCGAGGTGCCGTGGATCCTCGTCGAGCGCGGCGGGGACATCTGCCACGAGCTGGAGGAGGTCGGCCGCGAGTACAGCGCGGACGCGATCGTCGTCGGCTCCACGCACGGCATCGTCGGCCGCATCTTCGGCTCTGTCGCGGGGCGCCTCGCGCGGCGCGCGCAGCGGCCCGTCATCGTCATCCCGTAACACCCGCCAGGACCGGGCCCGTAACACCCGCCAGGGCCGGGCGAGTTGCGTGGATCTCCCACTCGACTCCCCATGTGGGGCGGTTTTGTGAACAGATAAATCTACTCACGCGTAGAGGTGGGTTGTGCCCTTGTGAAGGGTACATATAGGTCGTCCACGCACATCGCTTCACGGCTCATCCGGGGCGCTCTGCGAGCCGGGGCGTGACGGCCACCGGGCGAGACGGGCGCGGGTCGGGGTAATGGGCGACCCCGGCCCTTTGAGGAACGACCCCCTGTGTGCTGGTGGCACGCACAGGGGGTCGTTCACGTCCTGGCCCGGGGGAGGGCGTCACCCGCGTGAGACATCGCCCGGACGGCGTACGGGGACTACTCCACCGTGACGGACTTCGCGAGGTTGCGCGGCTTGTCGATGTCCCGGCCGAGCGCCAGCGCCGTGTGGTAGGCGAGGAGTTGGAGCGGGATGCCCATCAGGATCGGGTCGAGCTCGTCCTCGTTCTTCGGGACGACGATCGTCTGATCGGCCTTCTCCTGCTCCTGGTGCGCGACCGCGAGGATCTTGCCGCTGCGGGCCTTGATCTCCTCCAGGGCGGCACGGTTCTTCTCAAGGAGGTCGTCGTTCGGGACGATCGCGACCGTCGGGAGCGCCGGCTCGATGAGCGCGAGCGGGCCGTGCTTGAGCTCGGAGGCCGGGTAGGCCTCGGCGTGGATGTACGAGACCTCCTTGAGCTTGAGTGAGGCCTCACGGGCGACGGGGTAGCCGCGCACGCGCCCGATGAAGAGCATCGAACGGGCGTCCGCGTACTGCTTCGCGATCTTCTTGATCTCGTCCTCCTGCTTGAGGACCTCCGAGATCTGGCCCGGCAGCTTGCGCAGGCCCTCGATGATCCGCTTGCCGTCGGAGACCGACAGGTCGCGGATGCGGCCCAGGTGCAGGGCGAGCAGGCCGAAGGCGACCGTGGTGTTCGTGAAGCACTTGGTCGAGACGACGCAGACCTCCGGGCCCGCGTGGACGTACACGCCCGCGTCGGCCTCGCGGGCGATCGCGGAGCCGACGACGTTCACGACGCCCAGGACGCGGGCGCCCTTGCGCTTGAGCTCCTGGACGGCGGCGAGCACGTCGTACGTCTCGCCGGACTGGGAGACGGCGATGTAGAGCGTGTCGGGGTCCACGACCGGGTTGCGGTAGCGGAACTCGGACGCCGGCTCCGCGTCGGCGGGGATGCGGGCCAGCTCCTCGATCATCTGGGCGCCGATCATGCCCGCGTGGTACGAGGTGCCGCAGCCGAGGATCTTGACGCGGCGCACCTTGCGGGCGTCGTGCGCGTCGAGGTTCAGGCCGCCCAGGTGCACGGTGGAGAAGCGGTCGTCGATGCGGCCGCGCAGGACGCGGTCCACGGCGTCGGGCTGCTCGAAGATCTCCTTGTGCATGTACGTGTCGTGGCCGCCCATGTCGTACGACTCGGCCTCCCACTCCACGGTGGTCGGCGAGGCCGTCGTGCGCGAGCCCTCGGTCGTGTACGTGCGGTAGTCGTCGGCCTTGATGGTGGCCATCTCGCCGTCGTCGAGGGTGACGACCTGGCGGGTGTGGGAGACGAGCGCGGCGACGTCCGAGGCGACGAACATCTCCTTCTCGCCGATGCCGAGGACGACGGGGGAGCCGTTGCGGGCGACGACGATGCGGTCGTTGAAGTCGGCGTGCAGGACGGCGATGCCGTACGTGCCCTCGATGTGGCGCAGGGCCTCGCGGACCTTCTCCTCCAGGGTGTCCGCCTGGGCGCGGGCGACGAGGTGGGTGAGGACCTCGGTGTCCGTCTCGGAGAGGAACTCGACGCCGTCGGCGGTGAGCTTGGCGCGCAGCTCGGAGGCGTTGTCGATGATGCCGTTGTGGACGACGGCGACCTTGCCGTCCTGCGACAGGTGGGGGTGGGCGTTCTCGTCGGAGGGGGCGCCGTGGGTGGCCCAACGGGTGTGGGCGATACCGGTGGTGCCCTTGAAGCGGGCGGGCACCTTGGCCTCCAGGTCGCGTACACGGCCCTTGGCCTTGACCATCTTCAGGCCCGTGGCCTTGGGGGCGGTGACGGCGATGCCCGCGGAGTCGTAGCCGCGGTACTCCAGGCGCTGCAGGCCTTCGAGGAGGAGCGGGGCGACGTCACGCTTGCCGATATATCCGACGATTCCGCACATGGAGGGTGTCCTAGTCGTAGAGGGATGGCGTGGCCGGTCGTGGTCCGGGCCTGGTCAGCCGTAGACGATGCGGCGCAGCTGTCTCAGCGTGAGTTCCGGCGGGGCGACCGCGCGGTACCCGAGATCCGCCGAGATCTGCTGGAAGATCGCCGCGTTCAGCAGGCCCTGACCCTGCAGTTCGCGGTGGCGGCGACGGACGAACGCTTCGGTCGTCTCGTCGAAGTAGGCGAGCACGTCCTGGACGACCCGCAGCGCTTCGCCCCGCTGGAGCGGGGTGCTGCGGGTGAGGTGGTCCACCAGGTCGTCGTGCATGCGTCGATCCTGGGGTATCGGATGACCTTGTGCAAGAATCCTGCCCGGAATCGGGCAGGGTCGTGTCGGAACGGACCGGAAAGTGACGCGAGC
This sequence comes from Streptomyces sp. NPDC040622, assembly GCF_055593965.1. NCBI lineage: Bacteria > Bacillati > Actinomycetota > Actinomycetes > Kitasatosporales > Streptomycetaceae > Streptomyces > Streptomyces sp. NPDC040622. Next base: position 292,999 of record NZ_JBVIXD010000009.1, read on the forward strand.
GCGGTCGGTACGCCTCTCCCGCACCGTCCTCACATACGGCGCAGGACCGCCTGCTTGGCCGCCGCGAACTCCTCGTCCGTGAGGATCCCGCTCTGGTGGAGCTCGCCCAGCTCCCGCAGGCGGCGCAGGAGCGCGTCGTGGTCGTCGGCCGGCGGCTGCGGGGCGGCGGCCGGTTCCGGCGCCGCGAGGGCCTTCGGGGCCGTGGCGGCCGCGGGGTGCGGCAGGCGGGCCTGGACCGCCGCGGCGACCAGGGCCATCAGCGGGTCCTTCTTGAAGCCCCACAGCTCGACCGCGTTCGGGTCGTACTTCGGCGGGGTCTTGGTCGGCGCGTTCTTCACGGTGAACCGGAGGTGGCCGTTCTCCAGGCCGATCGCCGGCTGCCACTCCACCGCGGTGACGTCGGCGAGCACCAGCGACCGCGTGCCGGACGCCGACTTCGCCTCCTCCGTCTTCCAGTTCCACTCCAGGCGGATGTTCTCCCCGTCGAAGCTCGCCGTGCCGTCACCGGCCGAGACGGAGAGCGGCAGGGAAGGGCCGCCGAGGAGGTACGCGTCGCAGGGCGCGGCCGGTACCTGTTCGAGCAGGTGGGCATTGCGGACCTCGTCGACCAGATACTCCGCGACGCCGTACCGGTCCGGTTCGACCGTCAGCTGGTACGGGTCCGAGGAGTCCGTCAGCTTGCCGCCCGTCGCCTGGAGCAGCGGGTCGGCGCCGTCCCGCAGCCGCAGCCTCAACCGGCCGGACTTCTTGCCCTGTTCGAAGGCGATGCCCGCCAACGCGGCCAGCGGTACGGTCAGTTCGCCCAGCGACTTGCGCAGCAGGGACACGTTCTTGTCGCGGCCCGGGACCAGGCGCAGCGTCTCTCCGTCGAAGGTCCACGTGCCGTCACGCTGGATGATTTCCGCCATGCGGGGATTCTCGCACCGACCACTCGGATAAAAGGTCAACACCCCTTGACCCCTGGTGAGGACGGGGTTACCAATGGGGACCGTTCGATTGCGATGCCACCGGGGTGCGCCACACGGCCATGACGCCGTACAGCCGCGACGCCGTACAGCCGTGACGCTGTGACGCACCGGGGGCGCCACCACAGACGCGCCGCACACGTGCCCCACCGCGGCGCCGGCCCGTCGAAGGGACCCGCTTGTGAGATCGCACAGAAGAACGACACACCTCATCGGCTCGCTGCTGCTCGTGGCGGCCGCCGGAATCTCCTCGTCCGCCGCCGCGTCCGCCACGGGCACCGAGCACGCCACGGACGCGGCGCGGCCCGCCGTCACCCCGCTCGGCCAGGTCGTGCCCGCGCCCCTGAAGGCCGAGGCGGGCGGGGCCGGTTACGAGATCACCGCCAAGACCCGGATCCGCGTCGACAGCGGCAGACCCGAGGAGCGCCGGGTCGCCGAGTACCTCGCCGCGGTGCTGCGCCCCTCCACCGGCTTCAAGCTCCCCGTCACCGCGGGCAAGGGCGCGGACGGCATCCGGCTGCGCGTCGGCGGCGCGGATCAGGACAAGGCGCTGGGCGCCGAGGGGTACCGGCTCGTCTCCGCGCCCGGTTCCCTCACCATCGCAGCCCGGACGGGTGCCGGGCTCTTCCACGGTGTCCAGACGGCCCGTCAGCAACTGCCCGCCGACGTGGAGAAGAGGACCGGACAGCGCGTCCCGTGGCGGGTCGCCGGCGGCACCGTCACCGACGCGCCGCGCTACGGGTACCGCTCCACGATGCTCGACGTCTCCCGGCACTTCTTCACCGTCGGCCAGGTCAAGCGCTACATCGACCAGGCGGCCCTCTACAAGATGAACAAGCTGCACCTGCACCTCAGCGACGACCAGGGCTGGCGCATCGCCGTCGACTCCTGGCCGCGCCTGACGTCCCACGGCGGATCCACGCAGGTCGGCGGCGGCAAGGGCGGTTACTACACGAAGGCGCAGTACAAGGAGATCGTCGACTACGCGGCCTCGCGGTACCTGGAGGTCGTTCCGGAGATAGACATGCCGGGCCACACCAACGCCGCGCTCGCCTCGTACGCCGAACTGAACTGCGACGGTGTCGCCCCGCCGCTCTACACCGGCACCGAGGTCGGCTTCAGCTCGCTGTGCGTGAAGAAGGACGTCACCTACGACTTCGTGGACGACGTGATCCGTGAGCTCGCCGCGATGACGCCGGGCGAGTACCTCCACATCGGCGGCGACGAGGCGCACTCCACCAGCCACGAGGACTTCGTCGCTTTCATGGACAAGGTGCAGCCGGTGGTCGCCAAGTACGGCAAGAAGGTGCTGGGCTGGCACCAGCTGACCGGCGCGAAGCCCGCACAGGGCGCCGTCGCGCAGTACTGGGGCTACGACAGGACCGGCGCCGCCGAGCGCGAGCAGGTCGTGAACGCCGCGAAGAACGGCACCGGGCTGGTCCTCTCGCCGGCCGACCGCGCCTACCTCGACCACAAGTACACCAAGGACACCCCGCTCGGCCTGTCCTGGGCGGGCTACGTGGAGGTGCGGCGGTCCTACGACTGGGACCCGGGGACGTATCTGGCGGGCGCGCCCGCGGACGCGGTCGTGGGTGTCGAGGCGCCGCTGTGGACCGAGACCCTGTCGACCTCGGCGCAGCTCGAGTACATGGCGTTCCCGCGGCTGCCCGGCATCGCCGAGCTCGGCTGGTCGCCCGCGGCCTCGCACGACTGGGACGCGTACAAGGTGCGGCTCGCCGCGCAGGCCCCGCGCTGGGACGCGCTGGGCATCGGCTACTACAAGTCGCCGCAGGTGCCCTGGCCCGCGGGGTGAGGGTGACGGGCGCCCCGGAGGACCGTCTCCGGGGCGCCCGTCGGTTTTCAGGCGAGCGCGCCGTGGTGGCGCTCGCGGGTGCAGAAGCTCAGCAGGGCCTCCTTCTCGGGCTTCTGGACGACGGTCTCGGCGCGGAAGCCGAGCGTCTCGTTGCGGGCGTGGGCCGCCGTGTCGCGCACGTCGGGGTCGACGACGACCCGTTCGGTCGCCGGGTCGGCGAACAGCAGGCGCAGCGTCGCCGCGAGCGCCCCGCGCGTGAAGCCGGGCACGCGGGCGTCGTAGGGCGCGGTCAGCAGCCGCATCCCCACGTCGCCGGGCAGGGGCTCGTAGAGGCCGGTGAGTTCGGTGTACGCGGGGTCGTAGCGCTCCGCGAGGAACGCGGGCACGCCGTGGTGCAGGCCGAGGAACGCGTCACGGTGCGCGGAGGCGGCGATCGCCATGTACTCGCGCTCGGTGTCGGTGAGCGTGGCGTGCCGCATCAGCCAGGCCGCCGCCTTGGGGTGGGTGACCCAGCCGTGCACCAGTTCCGCCTCGGTGAAGGGGTCGAGGGGGCGCAGCGTGAAACCGGGGGTTCCCGTGAACGGACGGGAGGTGGTGGCGAGTCGGGCCGCCACCCGCTCGGCTCCCTCGGTCACGCAGGCGCGGTACCGCTCCGCGGTGGTGTCGTTGAGCAGGGGCGAGCGCATGGACTGTCCTCCAGGTGAGGGGACTTGACCGCGCCCCCGGGGACGGAAACGCGGGGAGACGGGGGCGCGGTGTGTAACTAAGGTTAGCCTAACCTAAGTCTCTGTTGGGTTGGTCTCCGGGCCGGAAGACGGACCAGAAGACGAAACCGCCCCCTCCGTACGTGGAGGGGGCGGCCGGTGGAGCCGGTGGCGGTGGCAGCGGCGGCGGTGGCTGAGCGAGCCGGAATCGGGGCGAGGGCGCCTACTTGAGCTTCTTCGCCTTCTCGATCGCGTCCGCCAGGTCCTCCAGGATCGGCGCGCACTTGTCGTAGGAGAAGATGGGCTCCGTGACGCGCGGGACGACCTGTCCGGCCTTGACCGCGGGAAGTTCGCGCCAGGTCGGCTTGGACTTGTCCAGGGCGGCCGGCTGGATCGCCGAGGTGCGGTTGTCCATCATGATGAGGTCGGCGTCGTACCGGTCGACGTTCTCCCAGCTGAGATTCTCGAACCAGCCGCCGGACTCCTTCTTGGCCTTCTCCGGCGGCTCGACGATGTTCACGCCGAGCGCCTTGAAGTACTCCAGGTCGACGGAGAGGTTCGAGCCGGAGACGTAGAACAGCTCCTGACTCGCCGAGCCGACCAGGACCTTGATGTCCTTGTGCGCCTTGGCGACCTTGCGCAGCCGCTCGGAGGCGTCCTCGAAGCGCTTCTTGGCCTTGACGACCTTGTCGGACCTCACGTCCGCGCCGAGCGACTCGGCGAGCGCCTGGATGCGCTGCAGCGGGTGCGTGAGCTGCCGGTCGTAGACGCTGATGCCGACGCTCGGCGCGAGCTGCAGGATCTTGTCCGCGTCCTCCTCGGGGACGTACCAGAGCGTGCCCTTGGCGTCGAACATCGTGGAGATCAGCAGGTCCGGGGCGAGGCTCGCGTACTTCTCCATCTTGAACTGGCCCCAGGTGTTGCCGATGACCGTCAGCTTGCTGACGTCCATGTCGCCGGCCTGCACGTCGGGCTTGCCGCCGTCGGTCGTCGTCGGGCCGAAGACGCCCTTGACCTCGATGCCGTAGTCGAACAGGGCCGCCGCGACACCGGTGAACGCCACGATGTTCCCGGGCGTCGCGTCGCGCCTGGCGGTCTTGCCCCGGTCGTCCTTGAAGCTCCAGGGGCCCTTCTTGCCGCCGCCGGCGTCCCCGCTCCCGGCGGTCCCGTCCTTTTTCTTGTCGCCGCAGGCCGCCAGCGCGGCGGTCAGGCCGAGGGCGCCGCCGGCGGCGAGGAGGCCGCGGCGGGAGGGCTGGAAGAGGCGGGCCTGGGGCATGCGGATCTCAGCTTTCGTGACGTACGGCGGTGGGGCGACTGGCCGGAACCAGCGCTTAGGTTAACCTAAGCTAAGTTCGCGTCCAGTGGCCCCACGCGTCACACGCCCCGCCCCCGGCCGGCCCGCCTCACGAAGCCCGCCTCAGCTCGCGAAGCCCAGCTCCCGTGCGATCAGCATGCGCTGCACCTCGCTCGTGCCCTCGCCGATCTCCAGGATCTTGGAGTCCCGCCACATGCGGGCGACCGGGTACTCGTTCATGAAGCCGTACCCGCCGTGGATCTGTGTGGCCTCGCGGGCGTTGTCCACCGCGACCGTCGACGAGTAGAGCTTGGCGATGGCCGCCTCCTTCTTGAAGGGCTCGCCCGCGACCAGGCGGGAGGCCGCGTCGTGCCAGCCGATCCGCGCCATGTGCGCCCGCGTCTCCATGTCGGCGATCTTGAACTGGATGGCCTGGTTCGCCCCGATCGGCCGGCCGAAGGCGTGCCGCTCCTTGGCGTACTTCACGGACTCGTCCACGCAGCCCTGGGCGAGGCCGGTGGCGAGTGCGGAGATCGCGACCCGGCCCTCGTCGAGGATGTGCAGGAACTGGGCGTAGCCGCGGCCCTCCTGGCCCAGCAGGTTCGCCGCGGGGACGCGGACGTCGGAGAAGGACAGCTCCCGGGTGTCCGACGCGTTCCACCCCACCTTGGAGTAGGGCGCGGCGACCGTGAAGCCGGGCGTCCCGGACGGCACGATGATCGAGGAGATCAGCGGACGGCCGTCCTCCTTGCGGCCGGTGACGGCGGTGACCGTGACCAGGCCCGTGATGTCGGTGCCGGAGTTGGTGATGAAGCACTTGGAGCCGTTGATCACCCAGTCGTCGCCGTCACGGACGGCCGTCGTGCGCGTGCCGCCCGCGTCCGAGCCGCCGTCCGGCTCGGTCAGGCCGAACGCGCCGAGGATCTCGCCCGAGCACATCCTCGGCAGCCACTGCCTCTTCTGCTCCTCCGTACCGAAGAGGTGCAGCGGCATCGCGCCGAGGGAGACGCCCGCCTCCAGGGTGATCGCCACGGACGAGTCGACGCGGGCGAGCTCCTCCAGGGCGATGCCCAGCGCGAAGTAGTCACCGCCCATCCCGCCGTACTCCTCAGGGAAGGGCAGCCCGAACAGGCCCATGCGGCCCATCTCGCGGACGATCTCGTAGGGGAACTCGTGGCGTTCGTAGAAGTCGCCGATCTTGGGGGCGACGACGTCGTGCGCGAACGCCTCGACCGTGCGGCGCAGTTCCTCGTGCTCGGGGCTCAGACGGTGGTCCATCGTTGTTCACTGCTCCTGGTGGGAGTCGGTCTGCTCGTCGTGTGAGCGGGCCGTGAGGGCACGGACGGTGCGGGACGGGCTCGGCCGGCCCAACTGGTCGGCCATCCAGGCGCTCGTGGCGCTGAGACGGACGAGGTCGACCCCGGTGTCGATGCCGAGGCCGTGCAGCATCCAGACGAGGTCTTCGGTCGCGAGGTTTCCGGTGGCGCTCTTCGCGTACGGGCAGCCGCCGAGGCCGCCCGCGGAGGCGTCCACCGTCGTCACGCCGTGTTGCAGGGCGGCGAGGGTGTTGGTGAGCGCCTGCCCGTATGTGTCGTGGAAGTGGACGCCGATGCGCTCGGTCGGCACCTGGACCGCGTTGAGCGCGGCGAGCATCGCCGAGACGTGGCCCGGGGTGGCCACGCCGATCGTGTCGCCGAGGCTCAGCTCGTCGCAGCCCATGTCGAGCAGGGCGCGGCTGACGCGGACGACCTTGGAGATCGGGACCGCGCCCTCCCAGGGGTCGCCGAAGCACATCGAGAGATAGCCGCGGACGTGCACGCCCTGCTCGCGGGCGCGGGCGACGACCGGGGCGAACATCGCGAGGGCCTCGTCCACCGTGCGGTTGAGGTTGGCCTTGGCGAAGGACTCGGTGGCGCTGGCGAAGACGCCGACGCGGTGGGCGCCGAGCGCGAGGGCCCGGTCCAGGCCGCGCTCGTTCGGCACGAGGACCGGCAGGTGCACGTCCGGGAGGTCGCCGAGGAGCGGGAACAGCTGCTCCGCGTCGGCCAGTTGGGGCACCCACTTGGGGTGCACGAAGCTCGTCGCCTCGACGGTCGTCAGGCCCGCGTCGGCGAGGCGGTGGATGAACTCCGCCTTGATCTCCGTGGGAACGACCGTCTTCTCGTTCTGCAGGCCGTCGCGGGCGCCGACCTCGTGGATGCGGACGCGGGCCGGCAGGCCGCGGGTCGGTACGACCATCGGGAGCGGCGCGTCCGCCAGCTCCAGCGGCTCGTCCGTGGCGTCTCCCGCGGCCGACGGGCCGTGCAGCGGGTCGGTGGTCATTCCTGCTCCTCCTCGGGGGTGACGACGGCGAGGACCTGGTCCATGGCGACGGTCGTGCCCGGGGTGACGTCGAGCTCGGCGACGGTGCCGGCGTGCGGGGCGGAGATGACGTGCTCCATCTTCATCGCCTCGACCACCAGCAGGCTCTGGCCCGCGCTCACCCGGTCGCCGGGGGAGACCTTCACGACGGTGACGGTGCCGGGCATGGGGGCGGTGAGGGCGTCGGCCCCGGCGTGCGCGGTGCCGGTCAGGGAGGCGGCCACGGGGTCGTGGTCCTGGACGTGCCAGGCGTCGCCGTCGCCGCCGAGCCAGTCGCCCGCGCGGTGGAAGGTGTGCAGGGTGCCGTCGACGGTCACCGAGACGCGGTCGGGGCCGACGGTGCTTCCCGTGGCGCGGATCCGGTGGGCGACCGGTTCGTGCCCCGCCACGCGCAGCCAGTGGGTGAGGGGCGCCGGGGTGCCCCCGAGCCGCCAGCCGCTCGGCACGGAGAAGGGGTTCTGCCAGCCGTCGCCCGAGGGCCGGAGCGCGTCCTCGCGCACCGCGGCCGCCGCCTCGTACACCTCGTCGGGCACGCCGTCCGGGACCAGGCTCTCGGCCTCGCGCTCCACCAGGCCCGTGTCCAGCTCGCCCGCGACGACGTCCGGGTGGGCCAGGAGCCTGCGCAGGAAGCCCGCGTTGGTGGGGACGCCGAGGGTGACCGTGTCCGCGAGGGCGGCGCGCAGCTTGCGCAGGGCCGTGGCGCGGTCGGGGCCGTACGCGATGACCTTGGAGAGCATCGGGTCGTAGAGGCTGCCGACCTCGGTGCCCTCGCTGAGACCGGAGTCGGTGCGCACGCCGTCGCCCTGCGGCTCGTGCAGGGCGAGGACCGCGCCGCCCGAGGGCAGGAAGCCGCGGGACGGGTCCTCGGCGCAGACGCGGGCCTCCACCGCGTGCCCGGTCAGGCTGATGTCGTCCTGCGCGAAGGGCAGCGGCTCGCCCGCGGCCACCCGCAGCTGCCACTCCACCAGGTCGAGCCCGGTGACGAGCTCGGTGACCGGATGCTCCACCTGCAGGCGGGTGTTCATCTCCATGAAGTAGTACGACGAGGGGTCGTTGCCCGGCACGATGAACTCCACCGTGCCCGCGCCCGCGTACCCGCAGGAGCGGGCCGCCTGCACCGCTGCCTCGCCCATCGCCGCGCGCGTGGCCTCGTCCAGGAGGACGCTGGGCGCCTCCTCGACGACCTTCTGGTGGCGGCGCTGCAGCGAGCACTCGCGCTCGCCGAGGTGCACGACATGGCCGTGGGTGTCGGCGAGGACCTGGATCTCGATGTGCCGGGGCCGGTCGACCCACCGCTCCACGAGCAGCGTGTCGTCGCCGAAGGAGGCGCGGGCCTCGCGCCGGGCCGCCGCGATCTCGTCGGCGATGAGCGCCTCGTCCCGCACCAGGCGCATGCCCTTGCCGCCGCCGCCCGCGCTCGGCTTGAGCAGCACCGGGGTGCCGATCTCGCGGGCCGCTCCGGCCAGTTGGGCGTCGGTCAGGCCGCTGCCCGAGGAGCCGGGCACGACCGGCACGCCGGCCGCCTGCACGGTCTCCTTGGCGCGGATCTTGTCGCCCATGAGGGAGATCGCCTGTGCGGGCGGGCCGATGAAGGTGAGGCCCGCGTCGGCGCAGGCCCGCGCGAAGTCGGCGTTCTCCGCGAGGAAGCCGTAGCCCGGGTGGACCGCCTGGGCGCCGGACTTCGCCGCCGCCTCCAGGAGCCGCTCCACGGACAGATAGCTCTCGGCGGCCGGCGCCGGGCCGAGCCGTACGGCCGTGTCGGCCTCGCGCACGTGCCGGGCGTCCGCGTCCGCGTCGCTGAAGACGGCGACCGAGCGGACGCCGAGCGCCCGCAGGGTGCGGATGACGCGGACCGCGATCTCGCCGCGGTTGGCGACGAGCACCGTGTCGAACATGGTCCCTCTCCCCGAGGTGGTCCCTTGCTGGAAGTCGCTCATCGTCCGCCCCTCACATCCGGAAGACGCCGAAGCCGGGCTCGCCGAGCGGCGCGCCCGCGCACGCCGTCAGGGCGAGGCCGAGCACCTGCCGGGTGTCCCGGGGGTCGATGACCCCGTCGTCCCAGAGGCGGGCCGTGGCGTAGTAGGCGTTCCCCTGCTGCTCGTACTGCGCGCGGATCGGGTCCTTGAAGGCCTCCTCGTCCTCGGCGGGCCACTGCTCGCCGCGGGCCTCCAACTGGTCGCGCTTGACCGTGGCGAGGACGGAGGCGGCCTGCTCGCCGCCCATCACGGAGATCTTGGCGTTGGGCCACATCCACAGGAAGCGGGGGGAGTAGGCCCGGCCGCACATCGAGTAGTTGCCCGCGCCGTACGAACCGCCGACGACGACCGTCAGCTTGGGCACGCGCGTGCAGGCCACGGCCGTCACCATCTTCGCGCCGTGCTTGGCGATGCCGCCCGCCTCGTAGTCCCTGCCGACCATGAAGCCGGAGATGTTCTGCAGGAAGACCAGGGGGATGCCGCGCTGGTCGCACAGCTCGATGAAGTGGGCGCCCTTCTGGGCCGACTCGGAGAACAGGATGCCGTTGTTCGCGACGATCCCGACCGGGTGGCCGTGGATGTGGGCGAAGCCGGTCACCAGGGTCGTGCCGTACTCCGACTTGAACTCGGCGAAGCGGGAGCCGTCGACCACGCGCGCGATGACCTCGCGCACGTCGTAGGGGGTGCGGGAGTCCGTCGGCACCGCGCCGTACAACCCCAGGGGGTCGACCTTCGGTTCCTCCACGGGCTGCACCGACCACGGCAGTTCGCGGCGCTCGGGGAGCGTGGAGACGATCGTGCGGACGATGCGCAGGGCGTGGGCGTCGTCCTCGGCGAGGTGGTCGGTGACTCCGGAGGTCCGCGAGTGGACCTCGCCGCCGCCCAGCTCCTCGGCCGTGACGACCTCGCCGGTCGCGGCCTTCACCAGGGGCGGTCCGCCGAGGAAGATCGTGCCCTGATTGCGCACGATCACCGCCTCGTCGCTCATCGCGGGGACGTACGCCCCGCCGGCCGTGCAGGAGCCGAGGACGGCGGCGATCTGCGGGATGCCGGCGCCCGACATCCGGGCCTGGTTGTAGAAGATCCGCCCGAAGTGCTCGCGGTCGGGGAAGACGTCGTCCTGCATCGGCAGGAAGGCGCCGCCCGAGTCGACCAGGTAGAGGCACGGGAGGCGGTTCTCCAGGGCCACCTCCTGGGCGCGCAGGTGCTTCTTCACCGTCATCGGGTAGTACGTGCCGCCCTTGACGGTGGCGTCGTTGGCCACGATCACGCACTCGCGGCCCGAGACGCGGCCGATGCCGGCGATGACGCCGGCCGCGGGGGCGTCCCCGCCGTACAGCCCGTCGGCCGCGAGGGGAGCCAGCTCCAGGAAGGGGGAGCCGGGGTCCAGGAGCGTGTCCACGCGGTCGCGGGGCAACAGCTTGCCGCGCGCCACATGGCGGGCCCTCGCCCGCTCCCCGCCGCCGAGCGCGGCCGCCGCGAGCTTGGCCCGCAGCTCTTCGGCGAGGGCGGTGTGGGCCGCCTCGTTCGCCCGCCATGCCTCGGACGCGGGATCCGCCGCGCTCGCCAGCACTGGTGCCTGCCGCATCAGTCGAGCCCCCTTGCTCGGTCCATTCGGTGCACTCGGTCGACCTTCGGTTCGGTTAATGACCGTTAACGTGTTTCCTCTAGGTTAACGATCGCTAACCGGCCTGTCTAGAATCAATTTCATGGCCACGAGAACCGACGCCCCCACGCGGCGCGAGCAGATCCTGAAGGAGGCCGCCCGGCTCTTCGCCGAGCGCGGCTTCCATGGAGTCGGAGTCGACGAGATAGGAGCCGCGGTCGGCATCAGCGGCCCCGGCCTCTACCGGCACTTCGCGGGCAAGGACGCGATGCTCGCCGAACTGCTCGTGGGCATCAGCGGGCAGCTCCTGACCGGTGGCAAGCGGTGTGTGGCCGACGTGGAGGGGGCACCCGAACGGGTGCTGGACGCGCTCATCCAGGGACACATCGACTTCGCCCTGGACGACCGCTCCCTCATCACCCTCCACGACCGCGAGCTTGACCGGCTGCGGGACAGTGACCGCAAGCTGGTCCGCCAGCTCCAGCGGCAGTACGTGGAGATCTGGGTCGACGTCGTGCGCAAGGTCTACCCGGACCTCGCCGAGAACGCGGCGCGGGTGGCCGTGCACGCGGTCTTCGGGCTGCTGAACTCCACGCCCCACCTCAGCCGCCGTGACGCCCTGCCCAGCCGCACGGCGATGTCGGACCTCCTGCACCGCCTCGCGCGCGGGGCGTTCGCCTCGGCGGTCACGCCCGCCGCCGAGTGACGTGCATCTCTGGACGCTCTGGTGACCGCCGGGTAACCTGCCCCTGAGCAAGCGCTTAGTCGCCGTAGGCAGAGGGAGCTTTCCGTGCGCCGTACCGTTTTCAATGAGGACCACGAGGCGTTCCGGGAGACCCTGCGCGCCTTCATCGAGGCCGAGGTCGTCCCCGTCCACGACGAGTGGTTCGCCGCGGGCCAGGTGCCGCGCGAGTTCTACTACAAGCTCGCCGAGCTGGGCCTCTTCGGCATCAACGTGCCCGAGGAGTTCGGCGGCGCCGGCCTGGACACCCACAAGTTCGAGGCCATCCAGTACGAGGAGACCGCCCGCGCGGGCGTCACCTTCGGCGGCTCCGGCGTCCACGTGCTGCTCGCCCTGCCCTACATCAAGGCGCTCGCCACCGACGAGCAGAAGAAGCGCTACCTGGAGAAGTTCGTCTCCGCCGAGGAGATGTGGGCCCTCGCGATGACCGAGCCGGGCACCGGCTCCGACCTCGCGGGCATGAAGAGCACCGCCAAGCTCTCCGAGGACGGCACGCACTACGTCCTCAACGGCTCCAAGACCTTCATCACCGGCGGCGTGCACGCCGACCGCGTGATCGTCTGCGCCCGCACCTCCGCGCCCACCGCCGAGGACCGCCGCTTCGGCATCTCCCTCTTCGCCGTCGACACCAAGTCCGAGGGCTACTCCATCGGCCGCAAGCTCGACAAGCTGGGCCTGAAGACCTCCGACACCGCCGAGCTGGCGTTCGTCGACGTGAAGGTCCCCGTGGAGGACCTCCTCGGTGAGGAGAACAAGGGCTTCTACTACCTGGGAAGCAATCTCCCCTCCGAGCGCTGGGGCATCGCCTACGGCGCGTACGCGCAGGCCAAGGCCGCCGTCCGGTTCGCCAAGGAGTACGTCCAGGACCGCACGGTCTTCGGCAAGACGGTCGCCTCCTTCCAGAACACCAAGTTCGAGCTGGCCGCCTGCCAGGCCGAGGTGGACGCCGCGGAGGCCGTCGCCGACCGCGCCCTCGAAGCTCTGGACCAGGGCGAGCTGACCGCCGCCGAGGCCGCATCCGCGAAGCTCTTCAACACCGAGGTCGCGCACCGCGTCATCGACAAGTGCCTCCAGCTGCACGGCGGCTACGGCTTCATGAACGAGTACCCCATCGCCCGCCTGTACGCGGACAACCGCGTCAACCGCATCTACGGCGGCACCAGCGAGGTCATGAAGATGATCATCGCGAAGAACATGGGCCTGTAGAGACCGCCCACCAGAGACGCCCGGTAGAACTGCCTTCATGAACCAGGCACTTGAAGCCCTCCTCGATCTGCTCGACCTGGAGCAGATCGAGGAGGACATCTTCCGGGGCGTGAGCCGCTCGGCGCTCGTGCCCCGCGTCTTCGGCGGCCAGGTCGCCGCACAGGCCCTCGTCGCCGCCGGACGCACCGTCCCCGACGACCGTCCCGCCCACTCCCTGCACGCGTACTTCCTGCGCCCCGGTGACCCCGGCGCGCCCATCGTGTACTCCGTCGACCGGATCCGCGACGGCCGCTCCTTCACCACGCGCCGCGTCGTCGCCGTCCAGCACGGGCAGCCGATCTTCCACCTCTCCGCCTCCTTCCAGACGTACGAGGAAGGGTTGGAGCACCAGGCGCAGATGCCGCCCGCGCTCGACCCGGAGACGCTCCCCACCGCCGCCGAGACGCTCCCGCAGCACCTCCCCAAGGAGGTCGCCGACCGGCTCCTGGAGACCCGCGCCGCCGTCGACCTGCGCTACGCCGACGCGCCGCCCTGGGCCACCGCCGGACAGCCCCGCGAGCCGCGCTCCCAGGTGTGGTTCCGCGCCAACGGCAAGCTCGCCGACTACGAGTCGGACCCCCTGCTGCACGTCTGCCTCGCCACGTACGTCTCCGACATGACGCTCCTGGACTCCGTGCTCCTCGCGCACGGCCGGGGCGGCTGGGCCGTCGGTGACGTCGTCGGCGCCTCCCTGGACCACGCCATGTGGTTCCACCGGCCCTTCCGTGCCGACGAGTGGCTCCTGTACGACCAGGAGTCGCCGTCGTCCTCCGGAGGCCGGGGCCTGGGCCAGGCGCGGATCTGGACGCAGGACGGGAAGCTGGCCGTCACCGTCATCCAGGAAGGCGTGATCCGGGTCCCGCGCTGACCCGGGGTTCGCATTCCCCACTGATCGGACATACCGTCCGATACATGAGTGAGCAGGCCGTCAGCGGCGCCCCGCAGCCGTCACAGCCGCCGGAAGGCGGCGGCGAGAGCACCTTCACCGTCATCGTCGCTGCCGTCGCCAACCTCGGTATCGCCCTGGCCAAGGCCGTCGCGGGCGTCATCAGCGGCTCCAGCGCCATGCTCTCCGAAGCGGCGCACTCGGTGGCCGACACCGTCACCGAGCTGATGCTGCTCGTCTCCCTGAAGGCCAGCGACAAGCCCGCCGACGAGGAGCACCCGCTCGGCTACGGAGGCGCCCGCTACATCTGGGCGCTCCTCGCCTCCGTCGCCACCTTCGTCGGCGGCGGCGTCTTCGCCGTCTACGACGGCATCCACACCCTCACGCACGGCGAGGACCCCGGCGACCCGCTCATCTCGTACATCGTCCTCGCCATCGCCTTCCTCCTGGAGGGCTACTCGCTGCGGACCGGCCTCAAGCAGGCGCGCGGCGAGGCCGACCGCTTCGGCGTGCACATCAAGCGCTACCTGCGCCACACCCCCGACACCGCGGTCAAGGCCGTCGTGATGGAGGACTCGGCGGCGCTGGTGGGCCTCGTGCTCGCCGCGGCCGGGCTCCTCGGCGGCCAGCTCACCGGGTCCGGCGTGTGGGACGGCGTCGCCTCGCTCTGCATCGGCGTGCTGCTCGTCTACGTCGCCTGGGTCCTCGGGCACGCCAACTCCGAGCTGCTCATCGGGCGACCGCTGCCCCACGGGATGCGGTCCGCGGTCCGCGCCGAACTCCTCGCCGACCCGCACGTCGTGGACGTACTGGAGCTGACCACGCTGCTCCAGGGCCCCAACGAGGCCCTGGTCGCCGCGAAGGTCGACTTCCGGGACATGTCGAGCGCCGCGGAGATCGAGCGTGCCTGCGACCGGATGGCGCGCCGCGTTCAGGAACGCTTCCCCGCCGTGCGGCGCGTGTACCTCGACCCGACGCCGGGCCCCGCTCAGGACCCGGGCGTCAGCCCCGCCGCGTCGAGCAGGTAGGCCGTCATCGGGTCGTAGTGGCGCGGGCTGGTGACGTGGTCGTCGAGCGGCACGGTCACCTGCACGGTGCCCTCGGCCTCGCCGATGAACAGCGCGGGGTCGTTGCAGTCCGCGTAGCCCACCGCGTCCAGGCCGCGCTGGCCCGCCCGGCCCGCCCAGCCGTGGTCGGCGACCACGAGGTCGGGCCGCGGGCGCCCCTCGCGCTCCAGGCCGTCCAGGATGGCGTTCATCGGCTCCGGGGAGTGCGTGTGCCACAGCGTCGCGCCGCGCTCCAGCATCGCCACGTCCGCGAACTGGAAGACCATGCCCTCGTCGGCCGTCAGGCCCTCGGGGATCACCACGATCTCGCAGCCCGCCGAGCGCAGGGCCGCGGCCGTCGCGCGGTGCACGTCCATCAGGCCGCCGGGGTGCCCGGTCGCGAAGAGCACGCGCTCCTTGCCGGCCGCCGCCTTGCGCAGCCGGGCCGCCATCCGGTCCAGGGCGTCGACCGTCAGCTCCGGGTCGATGGTGTCCTGGCCGTGCCGGTACTGGGGGTCGTCGATGACGCCGCAGCGCTCGGCCATCACCGCGAGGACGTCCTGCTCGTCGGTCCAGCGGTCGCCGAGCTCCAGGCCGAGCCAGTAGTGGCGGTCGCCGTTCGCGAGCTTCCTGTAGTGGCTGAGGTTGTTCTCGCGGGGCGTGGCGACGTCGCCCGCGATGCGGGTGCGGACGAGGTGGTCGACGAGCGCGGCACGGGTGGGTATGGACATGGGCCCCATTGTGCCGTCGCTCGGGCCGCGGGGCCCCGGCGTCCCATCAGCCGGCCCTGTGATGTGTGTTGCCCTGGGGTGGCTGGTCGCGCCGTTCTCCGCGCCCCTCACGGGGCGCTCTTCAACGCGAACCACAGTTCCATGCGGACGTCCGGGTCGTTCAGGTCCGTGGCCAGGAGGGATTCGCAGCGGGCGATGCGCTGGCGGACCGTGTTGCGGTGGATGGAGAGGGCGAGGGCCGTGCGGTCCCAGCTGCCGTGCAGGGAGAGCCAGGTGCGCAGGGTCTGGGGCAGGGCCTCGTTGGTGGCCAGGGGGGCGAGGAGCACGCGTGCGTGGGCGGTGGCCTCCTCGGGGGCGATCAGGGCCGTGACACCGTTCTCGTGGTGGCGGACGAGGGGGACGCGGGTGGCCTCGGCGCGGCGCAGGGCGCGGGCCGCCTGGGCGTCGGCGGCGGCCAGGTCGGCCACGGCCGCCGGGGCGGAGAGGCCGAGCGTCCAGCCGTCGGCCGGGGCGATGTCGCGGTCGGCGGGGACCAGGAGACGTACGTCCGCCTCGTCCCCGGGGTCCACGAGCGCGCTGCCCAGGGCGGCGGCGAGCGCGGACGCGGCCAGCGGGGTGTGCTCCCCGCGCGCGTGCGCCACGGTCCACGGACCGCTGCCCAGGAGAGGGCCGATGTCCTCGGGGGAGGCGCCGAGCAGGAGTCGTACGAGGGCCGTCGAACGGGCCGCCTCGGAGGTGCTCTGGTGTTCGCCGGTGAGCAGCGAGAGCAGGACGACGGCGGCCCCCGCGATGGTGTGGTCGCCCGGCTCGCGGCGGTCCGTGGCGACGCCGAGGGCGAAGCCCCGGCCGCCGCCGAGCGCGTAGGCGGCCAGGTGGGTGGGGCCGGCCGTGTCGGCGGCGGACGCCGGGGCGGGCGCGGTGCGGCGCACGACGCCGGTCAGTTCGCGCAGCGCCGCTCGCGCGGGCTGCTCCGTGTGGCCCGCCGTCTGCAGCTCCGTCCCGTCGGGTCCGTAGAGGGCCGTGAGGCCGCCGAGGCGCGCCGCCAGCTGGCGCAGGACGGCGGGGACCGGGTCGGGGCGGGCCGCGGCTGTGGCGAGGCCCTGCTGGGCCTCCGTGACCCGGCGCAGCTCCGTGTGCCTGGCCTCGGCCATCAGCCGCCACACCGCCCGGGCGACCCCGCTGAACGTGGTGCGCGGCGGGACCTCCAGGAGCGGCAGCCCGTAGTGGTCGCAGGCCTCCAGCAGGGCGCGCGGCACCGTGTCGTGCACGGGGGCGACGCCGAAGCCGAGGGCCGCGCCGCCCGCCGCGACGATGCGGGCCACGTAGGCGTCGAGGTAGTCGCCCGCCGGGTCGGTGATGTGCACGCCCGCCGTGAGCAGCAGCTCGCCGCCCAGCAGGTACGGGTAGGGGTCCGTCATCTCGGAGGTGTGCACCCACTGCACGGCCGTGCCCGCCGCCCGCGCCCCGGGCCCGGCGATCTGCCGCAGGCCCAGGTCCTCGCGGGCGAGCAGCGCGGTGAGCGGGACGGGCGGGGTGGGCGGGGCTGCGGGGTCGGTCATGGTGGATGTTCCATCCGGATCAATCGCGGCGAGTGGAGGAAACGTACACTTCAGCGTTGCTTTCCGGCCACCTAAGGTCGTGCCGACCGGAGGCCGCGGGTACGGGCGGATGTCCCCGCGGCCGGTCCTCATCCCCATCTGCACGACACGCCACCGAGGTGCGCGAAGGAGGCCCCCCTTATGGCCGTCGACTACACAGTGATCGTCGTCTATCTCGCAGGGATGCTGGCCATGGGCTGGTGGGGCATGCGCCGCGCCAAGTCCAAGTCGGAGTTCCTGGTCGCGGGGCGCCGCCTCGGGCCGTGGATGTACTCCGGGACCATGGCCGCGATCGTCCTCGGCGGCGCCTCCACCATCGGCGGCGTCGGCCTCGGCTACCAGTACGGGCTCTCCGGCGCCTGGATGGTCTTCACCATCGGCCTCGGCCTGCTCGCGCTGAGCGTCTTCTTCTCGGCCCGCATCGCGCGCCTGAAGGTGTACACGGTCTCCGAGATGCTCGACCTGCGCTACGGCGGGCGCGCGGGCGTCATCTCCGGAGTGGTCATGTGGGCGTACACGCTGATGCTCGCGGTCACCTCGACCATCGCGTACGCCACGATCTTCGACGTCCTCTTCGACGTGAACCGCACCGTGGCGATCGTCATCGGCGGCTCGATCGTCGTCGCGTACTCCACGCTCGGCGGCATGTGGTCCATCACCCTCACCGACATGGTGCAGTTCGTGGTGAAGACCATCGGCGTGCTGCTGCTCCTGCTGCCCATCGCCGTGGTCAAGGCGGGCGGCTTCAGTGAGATGAAGGCCAAACTGCCCACCGAGTACTTCGACCCGCTGGGCGTCGGCGGCGAGACGATCTTCACGTACGTGCTGATCTACACGTTCGGCATGCTCATCGGGCAGGACATCTGGCAGCGCGTCTTCACCGCCCGCAGCGACAAGGTCGCCCGCTACGGAGGCACGGTCGCCGGCACGTACTGCCTGGTCTACGCGATCGCGGGCGCCGTCATCGGCACCGCGGCCAAGGTCATGTACCCGAAGCTGCCGAGCGCCGACGCGGCCTTCGCGACCATCGTCAAGGACGAACTGCCCATGGGCGTGCGCGGCCTGGTCCTCGCGGCCGCCCTCGCCGCGGTGATGTCGACGTCCTCCGGCGCGCTCATCGCGTGCGCGACCGTCGCCAACAACGACATCTGGTCGCGGCTGCGGGGCGTCGTGACGTCCGACGCGGGCGACGGGCCGCACGACGAGGTCAAGGGCAACCGCGCCTTCATCCTCGCCATGGGCGTCGTCGTCATCGTCATCGCCATCGCCCTCAACGACGTCGTCCAGGCGCTGACCGTCGCCTACAACCTGCTCGTCGCCGGGCTGCTCGTGCCGATCCTCGGCGGGCTGCTGTGGCGGCGCGGGACGGCGCCCGGCGCGCTGGCGGCCGTCGCCGCCGGCGGGCTCTCCGTCATCGGGCTGATGTGGGGGTACGGCATCCTCGCCAACGAACCCGTCTACTACGGCCTGTTGATCTCGCTGGCCGTGTACGTCGTCGTCTCCCTCGCCACCCGGCCGACCGACGCCGCGGTGCTCGCCGCCTGGCGCGAGCGTCTCGCGGGGCGTGGCACGGAGCCCGTGGCCGAGACGGCCCCCGTACCTCAGTAGAGTCATAAACGCTCACAAAGCGCATCGAAGCGTAAGAAGGAAGGCACTCCATGAGCAGCAACGAGACGCCCCGCGGCCCCGTCGACTCCTCCCGCGTCCCGCGGTACGCGGGTCCGGCGACGTACGCCCGCCTGCCCCGCCTCGACGAGGTCGGCGGCACGACGGACATCGCGGTGGTCGGCGTGCCCTTCGACACCGGCGTCTCGTACCGCCCCGGCGCCCGCTTCGGCGGCAACGCGATCCGCGAGGCGTCGCGCCTCCTGCGCCCCTACAACCCGGCGCAGGACGCCTCGCCCTTCGCGCTCGCGCAGGTCGCCGACGCGGGCGACATAGCGGCCAACCCGTTCAACATCAACGAGGCCGTGGAGACGATCGAGGCCGCCGCCGACGACCTCCTCGGCTCCGGCGCCCGCATGATGACGCTCGGCGGCGACCACACCATCGCGCTGCCGCTGCTGCGCTCGGTCGCCAAGAAGCACGGCCCGGTCGCGCTCCTCCACTTCGACGCCCACCTGGACACCTGGGACACCTACTTCGGCGCCGAGTACACCCACGGCACGCCGTTCCGCCGGGCCGTCGAGGAGGGCATCCTCGACACCGAGGCGCTTTCCCACGTCGGCACGCGCGGCCCGCTGTACGGCAAGAAGGATCTCACCGACGACGAGAAGATGGGCTTCGGCATCGTCACCTCGGCGGACATCTACCGCCGCGGCGCCGACGAGGTCGCCGACCAGCTGCGCCAGCGCATCGGCGACCGCCCGCTGTACATCTCCATCGACATCGACTGCCTCGACCCGGCCCACGCGCCCGGCACCGGCACCCCCGAGGCGGGCGGCATGACCTCCCGCGAGCTCCTGGAGATCCTGCGGGGCCTCGCCTCCTGCAACCTCGTCTCGGCGGACGTCGTCGAGGTCGCCCCCGCCTACGACCACGCGGAGATCACGGCCGTCGCCGCCTCCCACACCGCGTACGAACTGACCACGATCATGTCCCGCCAGATCGCGGAGGCCCGCGGGACGGGGAGCGAGAAGTGACCCACGACCACGACGTCGTCCTGAAGCCCACCGCGGCCCAGACCGAGGCGGCCCTCAACCCGGCCCCCGGGCGCAACGGCGGCGACCTCGTCGTCGAGACCCTCCAGGGCCTCGGCGCCACGACGGTCTTCGGCCTGCCCGGCCAGCACGCGCTCGGCATGTTCGACGCGCTGCGCCGCTCCTCGCTCTCGTACGTCGGGTTCCGCGTCGAGAACAACACGGGCTTCGCCGCGGACGCCTACGGCCGGATCACCGGCGAGGTCGCCCCGCTGCTGCTCTCCACCGGGCCCGGCGCGCTCACCTCGCTCGCCGCGCTCCAGGAGGCCGCGGCGGGATCGTCCCCGGTCCTCGCCATCGGCAGCCAGGTCCCGGTCGCCGGGCTCGGCGGTGGGCGCCACGGCTACCTGCACGAACTCCGCGACCAGCAGGCGTCCTTCCGCGACGTCGTGAAGTCCGTCCACCCGGTCCGCACGGCCTCGCAGATCCCCTCCGCGATCGCCGCGGCCTGGGAGTCGGCGCTCACCGCACCGCACGGCCCGGTCTGGGTGGAGATCCCGCAGGACGTGCTGCTCGCCGCGACGACGCTGCCGGCCGTCACCGCGATGGACGCGACGCCCGAGGAGGTCGTGCCGCGCCCCGAGCTGACCGCGGTCGCCGCCGACCTGCTCGCCCGCGCCGAGCGCCCGGCGATCATCGCGGGCGGCGGAGTCGTGCGCGCGGACGCCTCGGGCAAACTGCTCGCGCTCGCCGAACTGGTGAACGCTCCCGTCGTCACGACCTTCGGCGGCAAGGGCGCCTTCCCCTGGGAGCACCCGCTCTCGCTCCAGTCGTGGCTGGAGGACCGCCACACCACCGACTTCCTTGAGGACGCGGACGTTCTCCTGGTGATCGGCTCGGGTCTCGGCGAGCTCTCCTCGAACTACCACACGTTCACGCCACGCGGCCGGGTCATCCAGATCGAGGCGGACGCCGGGAAGCTGGAGTCCAACCACCCCGCCCTCGGCATCCACGCGGACGCCCGCATCGCCCTGTCCGCGCTCCTGGAGACGATCGAGACGCCCCGCGAGGACCCCACGGCGCCCGAGCGGGTGTCCGCCGTCCTCGGGAAGGTCCGCGAGCGGATCGCCGCCCAGGACCTCACCCTGGAGCAGCAGGTGCTGGCCGCCGTCCGCGAGGCCCTGCCGGACGCGGCGCCGTCCTTCTGGGACATGACGATCCTGGCGTACTGGGCGTGGTCGGCGTTCGACGCGCGGCGCCCGAACACCATGCACTCGGGGCAGGGCGCGGGCGGCCTCGGCTACGGCTTCCCCGCGGCGCTGGGCGCGGCGGCCGCGGACCCCTCGCACCCGGTCCTCGCGGTCTCCGGCGACGGCGGCGCGATGTACTCGATCGCGGAACTGGCCACGGCGCGGCAGTACAACCTGCCGGTGACCTGGTTGATCGTCGACGACGGCGGCTACGGCATCCTGCGCGAGTACATGTCCGACGCCTTCGGCGAGGCGACCGCCACGGAGCTCTCGCGGCCCGACTTCGTCAAGCTCGCGGAGTCCTTCGGGGTGCCCGGCGTGCGGACGACGCCGGAGACGCTCCGGGACGACCTGGCGAAGGCGCTGGCCGAGCCCGGCCCCTCCGTAGTGGTGCTCCCGGCCCTGCTGCGGATGTTCGCGCCGACGCATCTGGGGTGATCCTGGCAGGTGCGGGCCGGCCTCACGGACGGCCCGCACACCACCTGATCGAACGCGTGTCCGAGGAACGTCCGGGCCCCAGGTCGTCAGTCCAAAGACCTGTCTTTGTTGCGGCGGGATGAAATCCCGCACCCCCCGTGTTGGGCCTCTCGGCAGGTCAGGTCGACGGGAGGCAACACGTGGCGGAGCAACGGGGTGGCGTCGAGCGGGAGAAATCCGGCTGGGCGAAACGGCTGACCGGATACGCGTGGCGGTATCCGAAGGACGTCGTGCTGGCGCTCGGGTCCTCACTGGCGGGCATGGCCGTCATGGCCCTCGTGCCGCTGATCACCAAGGTGATCATCGACGACGTCATCGGCCAGGACGGCCACGGCGGCGGGCGCTCCATGGGCCCCTGGGCCGGCGCGCTGATCGGCGCCGCCGTCCTCGTCTACATCGCCACCTACATACGCCGGTACTACGGCGGCCGCCTCGCCCTCGACGTCCAGCACGACCTGCGCACCGACATGTACGGGACGATCACCAAGCTCGACGGACGGCGCCAGGACGAGCTCTCCACCGGACAGGTCGTCGGGCGCGCCACCAGTGACCTGCAGCTCATCCAGGGCCTGCTCTTCATGCTGCCGATGACCATCGGCAACATCCTGCTCTTCGTGATCTCCCTGGGGATCATGGCGTGGCTCTCCCTGCCGCTCACCCTCGTCGCCCTCGCCGTCGCCCCCGCCCTGTGGGTCATCGCCCGCCGCTCCCGCTCCCGTCTGCACCCCGCCACCTGGTACGCGCAGGCCCAGGCCGCCGCGGTGGCCGGGGTCGTCGACGGCGCCGTCAGCGGCGTACGCGTGGTGAAGGGCTTCGGGCAGGAGGAGCAGGAGACAGGGAAGCTCCGCGAGGTCGGGCGCAAGCTCTTCGCCGGGCGGCTGCGCACCGTCCGCCTCAACTCCCGCTACACCCCGGCCCTCCAGGCCGTCCCCATGCTCGGCCAGGTCGCCATGCTCGCCCTCGGCGGCTGGCTCGCGGTCAAGGGCGAGATCACGCTCGGCACGTTCGTGGCCTTCTCCACCTACCTCGCCCAGCTCGTCGGACCCGTGCGGATGCTCGCCATGGTCCTGACCGTCGGGCAGCAGGCCCGCGCCGGCGTCGAGCGCGTGCTCGAACTCATCGACACCGAGCCGAGCATGGCGGACGGCCGCAAGGAGCTGCCCGCCGACGCCCCGGCGACCGTCGAGTTCGACGACGTCTCCTTCGCCTACGAGGACGACCGCCCCGTCCTCGACGGCCTCTCCTTCGAGATACGCCCCGGCGAGACCCTCGCCGTCGTCGGCTCCTCCGGCAGCGGCAAGTCCACCGTCTCGCTGCTCCTGCCGCGCTTCTACGACGTGACGCACGGCGCCGTCCTCGTCGCGGGCCACGACGTGCGCGAGCTGACCCTGGACTCCCTGCGGTCCGCCATCGGACTCGTGCCCGAGGACTCCTTCCTCTTCTCCGAGACCGTCGGCGCCAACATCGCCTACGGACACCCCGAGGCGACCCGCGAGCAGATCGAGACCGCCGCGCGCGCCGCCCAGGCCCACGGCTTCATATCCGACCTGCCCGAGGGGTACGACACCAAGGTCGGCGAGCAGGGCCTGACCCTCTCCGGCGGCCAGCGCCAGCGCATCGCACTCGCCCGCGCCATCCTCACCGACCCCCGCCTCCTCGTCCTCGACGACGCCACGTCCGCGGTGGACGCGCGCGTGGAGCACGAGATCCACGAGGCGCTGCGGGCCGTGATGGCCGGACGCACGACGCTCCTCATCGCCCACCGCCGCTCCACCCTCGGCCTCGCCGACCGCATCGCCGTCCTCGACGACGGGCGCCTCGCCGACCTCGGCACGCACGAGGAGCTGGCGGAGCGCTCCGCCCTCTACCGGCGGCTGCTCACCGACCCCGACGAGCTCGGCGGCGTCTCGCCGGGCCACACGCTCCCCGCCGACCTGCC
The DNA here is from genome assembly GCF_055593965.1 of Streptomyces sp. NPDC040622. Classification (NCBI taxonomy): domain Bacteria; kingdom Bacillati; phylum Actinomycetota; class Actinomycetes; order Kitasatosporales; family Streptomycetaceae; genus Streptomyces; species Streptomyces sp. NPDC040622. The sequence goes on from NZ_JBVIXD010000009.1 coordinate 316,271, forward strand.
CGAGGACACCTCCGTACGCGCCGAGCTCGACGCTGAGTTCGACGCCGAGCGCGGCATCACGCCCGCGCTGTGGACCGGCGACCGCGAGCCCAAGGACGCCGCGCTCGCCGGGATGCCCTCCACACCCGAGCTCCTCGCCCAGGTCGACGCGCTGCCCCCGGCGAACGACACCCCCGGCATCGACGAGGCGCGGGCCGTGACGCCCGAGGAGTCGTACGGGCTGCGCAGGCTGCTCGCCGGATTCGGCGTGCCGCTCCTGTTCAGCCTGCTGCTCGTCGCCGTCGACGCGGGCATGGGGCTGCTGCTCCCGGTCCTGATCCGGCACGGCATCGACGAGGGCGTCAACCGGCTGGCGCTCGGCGCCGTCTGGGCCGCCGCCGGGCTCGCGCTCGCCGCCGTCGTCGTGCAGTGGGCGGCGCAGACCGGCGAGACGCGGATGACCGGACGGACCGGCGAGCGGGTCCTCTACTCGCTGCGCCTGAAGATCTTCTCGCAGCTCCAGCGGCTCGGCCTCGACTACTACGAGCGGGAGCTGACCGGGCGCATCATGACCCGGATGACGACCGACGTGGACGCCCTGTCGACGTTCCTGCAGACCGGGCTCGTCACCGCGTTCGTCTCCGTCGTCACCTTCTTCGGCATCATGGTCGCCCTGCTCGTCATCGACGTACAGCTCGCGCTCGTCGTCTTCGCCACGCTGCCACTGCTCGTCGTCGGCACGTACTTCTTCCGCAAGTCCAGCGTGAAGGCGTACGAACTGGCGCGCGAGCGGGTCTCCGTGGTCAACGCCGACCTCCAGGAGTCCGTCGCCGGGCTGCGCATCGTGCAGGCCTTCCGGCGCGAGAGGGCGGGCGCCGAGCGGTTCGCCCGCAACAGCGACAGCTACCGCCAGGCCCGCATCCGCGGCCAGTGGCTCATCTCGGTCTACTTCCCGTTCGTGCAGTTCCTGTCGTCCGTCGCCGTCGTCGCGGTCCTCATCGTGGGCGCGGGGCGGGTCGAGGCGGGCACGCTGACGACCGGCGCGCTCGTCGCCTACCTCCTCTACATCGACCTGTTCTTCGCCCCCGTGCAGCAGCTCTCCCAGGTCTTCGACGGCTACCAGCAGGCCACCGTCTCGCTCGGCCGCATCCAGGAGCTGCTCCAGGAGCCGACGTCGACGAAGGCCGCCGACGAGCCGATGGAGGTCCTCTCGCTGCGCGGCGAGATCGCCTTCGAGGACGTCGACTTCGCGTACGCGGCCACCGGCGATGGCGCGCCCGAGGAGGCGCTCAGCGACGTACGCCTGCGGATACCCGCCGGCCAGACCGTCGCCTTCGTCGGCGAGACCGGCGCGGGCAAGTCGACGCTCGTCAAACTCGTCGCCCGCTTCTACGACCCCACCGGCGGCCGGGTCACGGTGGACGGCACGGACCTGCGCTCCCTCGACCTCACCTCGTACCGCCACCGCCTGGGCGTCGTGCCGCAGGAGGCGTACCTCTTCGCGGGCACGGTCCGCGACGCCATCGCCTACGGCCGCCCCGACGCCACCGACGCCCAGGTCGAGGCCGCCGCCCGCGCGGTCGGCGCGCACGACATGATCGCCACGCTGGACGGCGGCTACCTCCACGAGGTCACCGAGCGGGGCCGCAACCTCTCCGCGGGACAGCGCCAGCTGATCGCGCTGGCCCGCGCCGAGCTGGTCGACCCCGACGTCCTGCTGCTCGACGAGGCGACCGCCGCGCTCGACCTCGCCACGGAGGCGCAGGTCAACCAGGCCACCGACCGCATCGCGGGACGGCGCACCACGCTGGTCGTCGCCCACCGCCTGACCACCGCGGCCCGCGCCGACCGCGTCGTCGTGATGGACCACGGCCGGGTCGCCGAGGACGGCACGCACGAGGAACTCCTCGCGCTGGACGGGCGCTACGCGCGCCTCTGGCGGACCTTCGTGGGCGAGCCGGTGGAAGCGGCCTGAGGACCGGACGGAGAGGGCCCGGGGACCCGACGGCAAAAGCCGGGAGAACGCGCAACCGCACGGGCTGTGGACTGCGTCCGTACATCAGTACGCTGAGGCCGAAGTGGCGGGAGGGGCAACCGTGAGCAGTGGTGGGAGCAGAGGTCGCACACGACGGTGGCTGACGCTCGGCACCGCCGTGCTCGCCGCCGCCGTCCTGCTCGCCCTCGCGGGCCCCGGCACCGCGTCGGCGGAGGCCGCCGCCAACAAGGGCTGCGCGGGCCGCAAGGTGCGTACGCTCCCCTTCAGCACCGGCCGGGTCGACGTCTTCAAGTCCCGCGGCTACATCTGCGCCGTGGCCCTCGCCAAGAACCCCGGCGCCCGCAAGACCATGTCCGTCAGCGTCAAGGCGCGCGGTGGCCGCCCCGCCCGCGACAAGGGCAGGTACACCCACCGCGCGGGCCCCGTGACCGTCCACGCGGGCCACCGCTGCGTGTGGGTCAAGGGCAAGATCGGCGGGCGCGGGGTCAGTTCGGGCTGGATCCTCTGCTGATGCCGCCCCGCGGCGCCGCCAACTCCCCTCTGGTGCGGACCCAGTTGCTCCGTTAGGTTCCGGGGCATTGCTGTGTCGACAGGGGAGGGTGCATGCGCAAGGCGCTCAGATGGGTGCTGTCGCTCGTCGTGCTGATAGGCACGGTGGGCGCGGCCGGAGCGACGTCCGGGGCGGCCACAGCCGCGGAACCGGGCACCACCAGTACCAAGAGCACCACGAGCGGTACCAGCACCACGAGCGGTACCAGTACTGACATCAAGGACAGGCTGCTCGCCATACCCGGCATGAGCCTGATCGAGGAGAAGCCGTATCCCGGCTACCGGTTCTTCGTCCTCAACTACACCCAGCCGGTGGACCACCGGCACCCGTCCAAGGGCACCTTCAAGCAGCGCCTGACGGTGCTGCACAAGGACACCAGCCGCCCCACGGTGTACTACACCAGCGGCTACAGCGTCTCCACGAGCCCCAGCCGCCGCGAGCCGACACAGATCGTCGACGGCAACCAGATCTCCATGGAGTACCGCTTCTTCACGCCCTCGCGCCCGGAGCCGGCCGACTGGACCAAGCTCGACATCTGGCAGGCCGCCACCGACCAGCACCGCATCTACCAGGCGCTCAAGCCGATCTACGGCAAGAAGTGGCTGGCCACCGGCATCTCCAAGGGCGGCATGACGGCCACCTACTACGAGCGCTTCTACCCGCGTGACATGGCGGGCATCGTCTCCTACGTGGCGCCCAACGACGTCGTCGACAAGGAGGACTCGGCCTACGACAGGTTCCTCGCGCGCGTCGGCACCAAGGAGTGCCGCGACAGGATCCAGGCCGTGCAGCGCGAGGCGCTGGTCCGCAGGGAACCGCTGTCGGCGAAGCTCGCGGCCCTCGCCGGGACCGAGGGCTACACCTTCAAGACCGTCGGCACCCTGGACAAGGCCTTCGAAGCGGTCGTCATGGACCTCGTGTGGGGCTTCTGGCAGTACCAGCCCGCCGCCACCGCCTGCGGGCAGATCCCGGACGCGGCCACCATGACCGACCAGGCGCTCTTCGACTACGTCGACTCGGTGGGCGGCTGGTCCTCCTACGCCGACCAGGGCCTCACCCCCTACACGCCGTACTACTACCAGGCGGGCACGGAGCTCGGCGCGCCCACCATCAAGCAGCCCTGGCTCGGCGACCTGAGCCGGTACGGGTACCAGCCGCCGCGGAACTTCGTGCCGCGCGAGATCCCGATGAAGTTCAAGCCGTACGCGATGCAGGACGTGGACCGGTGGGTGCGGCACGACGCGCACCGGATGATGTACGTCTACGGCGAGTACGACCCGTACGGCGCCGAGAAGTTCCGTCCCGCGCGCGGCGCCAAGCACGACAGCCACGTCTTCGTCGCACCCGGCGCGAACCACGGCGCGACGGTCTCGCAGCTCGTCGCCGGCCAGAAGGCGAAGGCGACGGAGCGGATCCAGACATGGGCCGGGGTGTCCTCGCCGTCGGACGAGCCGCTGGCTCCGTACGACAAGAAGCTGGACCGGCGGGACGTGAAGAAGGAGATGACGCTGCGGCCGTGACGGCGTGAGCGAGCCGAGCCGAGGCGAATTGAGCTGAGGTGAGCTGAGGCGAGGTCAAGTGAGGGGGCCGGTGCGATGGTGATGCGCCGGCCCCCTCCACCGTCGTGACACCCGTGCGTCAGACCCGTGCCGCGCACCCGACCGGGCGCGCGCCGCCCAGCGTCACGTAGAGCGCGGTCGCGGTCCCGCAGCCCGACCGGTCCCGCTCCGCCGACGTCACGCGGTACTCGGGGCGCCGCTTGCCGGAGCCGTCGCAGGCCGTCTCCCGCACCTCGCCGCGCCCCGCGCCGTACACGCAGTCCCCGACGACGGTCCGCGGGCCGCCGCCGCGACCGGGGTCGCCGGGGTGCGGCGGCTCCAGGTTGCGCATGCAGGCGTAGCCCTGCGGGACCTCGCCGTCGCCGTTCTCGTCGACGGCCGGCCTGCTCTCGCTGATATGCAGCACGAAGTCCGTGCGCGCGGGGCACAAGGGGCCCTGTCTGACCTTGCCGTCGTAGCGCGCGACGACCCGCGCGGCCGCCCGCTCGCTGCCGCACGGCACCTCCGTGAACGCCTTCCCGCGCCGCGAACTGCACGCGCGGACGGAGAGGAACACCGTGCCGGAACCGGTGGGGGACGTGGCGGCGGGAGTGGTTCGGTCGGACGTTCGTCGTGACGCGCCCAGGTCCGAACCCGGACGTGGACCGGAGCCCGAGGTGTCGGGCTTCTGGCAGCCTGTCAGGGACGGCGTGACGGTGAGCAGCAGCGTGCAGCACACCCACACGGCCGCACGCGGCCACCCTGTGGTGCAGGCATTCATGGCCAACCCCCCGACACGTGCACCCAGCGTGACCCGTCGAAGCGGGCGCACGCCAGGTGTGCGGGGGGCTTTGGGTCTCTTGGGGGTCGTGTGCCCGGGGTGCTGCGTACGGGTCAGTACGTCAGGCCGTGCCCGATCGGGTACAGCACCTGCGCCGGGTCCTCCGCCCGCCGTACCGGCACCGGCAGCCGCCCCTGGGGCGCGGCCCGGCCCGCGATCACCCGTGCGGCGGCGCGCAGTTCGACGTCCGTCCAGCAGTACGAGGCGAGGGCGGCGTCGACCGGGGGCAGGTGCGCCACGTCGTACGGGTTGCGGATCGCGAGCGTGACGACGGGGACGCCGGTCGCCTTCAGCGCCTCGACCAGGGCGGCCTGGCCGTCGCCGTCGCCGGTCGGGTCCGTCGCCCGGTGGGCGCGAGCATGGGTGCTGGTGCTGGCACTGGTGCTCGTGTCGGTGTCGGACTCGGTGGTGGTGTCCAGGTCGGTGTTGGCCGCCTGGGTGTTGTCCTGTGCGGTGGTGGCGTGGGTGGTCACGTTGTACGTCGCCACGAGGACCGCGTCCCGGCCCTCGGCCGCTGACACCGCCTTCTCGATCGTCGTCCCGTCGGGCGCCGTCCCGGTGGGCAGGGCCGTCGCCCGGAAGCCGAGGCCGGTCAGGGTGTCCGCGAGGACGGTGGTCGGCGGGCCCGTGGTGCCCGACGGCGAGCGCGGGTCCGCGCCCACGACCAGGACGTCGGGGCGGGTGTCGGGGGACAGCGGGAGGAGCCCGTCGGGGTTGCTCAGGAGGGTGGTCGTTGCCTCCGCGATGCGGTCGGCGGCGGTGAGGTGGGCGGGGGTGCCGACGGTCGAGTCCACGAGGGCGGGGGTCGTGGTGGCGGTCGTGGTGGCGGTGGCGGTGGCGGTGGTTGCGCCGGTGGCTGTGCCGGTGGTCGCGCCGGTGGTCGCGCCGGTCAGGAGTTCGGCCAGGAGGCCCACGTCGGCCTTCATGCGCAGGACGCGCAGGACCGACTCGTCGATGCGGTCCTCCGTCAGTTCGCCGCTGCCGACCGCCTCGATCACCGCGTTCCACGCGACCTCCGGCCGCGGCGGGTTCAGGAGCTGGTCCACGCCCGCCTTGAGCGCGAGCACGGCCACGCGGTCGTCCCCGTACTTCGTCCGTACGCCGCGCATCGCCAGCGAGTCCGTGGCGATCACGCCGTCGAAGCCGAGCTCCCCGCGCAGGATCCCCGTCAGGATCGGGTGGGAGAGCGTCGCGGGGTCGCCGGACGGGTCCAGGGCGGGCACCACGATGTGCGCGGTCATGACCGAGTCGACGCCCGCGGCGATCGCCGCGCGGAACGGCGGGGCGTCGTGGCGGTCCCACTCCTCGCGGGTGTGGTGGATGTGCGGCAGCTCCGTGTGGCTGTCGTCCATCGTGTCGCCGTGCCCCGGGAAGTGCTTGGCCGCGGTGGCGAGGCCCGCGCTCCGGTACCCCTCGACCTGGGCCGCCACGAAGCCGGCGACGGTTTCGGGGTCGGCGCCGAAGGAGCGTACGCCGATGACGGGGTTGGCGGGGTCGATGTTCACGTCGGCGTCCGGGGCGTAGTCCTGGCGGATGCCGAGGGCGTGGAGCTCGGCGCCTGCGATGCGGGCGGCCTCGCGGGCGTGCGCGTGCGAGCCGGAGGCGCCGAGGGCCATGGCGCCGGGGAGGAGGGTCGCGGGGGCGCCGATGCGGGCGACGGCGCCGTGCTCCTGGTCCACGGCGATCAGGACGGGGACGGGGAGGGCGGCTTCCGTCGCGGCCCGCTGGATGCCGTTGGAGAGGTCCGCGATCTGGTGCGGGGTACGGGTGTTGTGGGCCCAGCCGAAGTAGATGATGCCGCCGAGACGGTAGCGGGCGATGAGCTCGGCGGCATCCCGTACGCCGAGTTCCTCGAGGTTGGTGTCGATGTCGGCCCGGTCCGGGGCGGTGGCGGTGTGGCCGTACACGTGCATCACGAAGAGCTGGCCGACCTTGTCCTGAAGGGACATGGTGGCGATGAGGGCGCGGAGCCTGCGGTCGCGGTCTGCGTCGCGGTCGTGGGGGTGGGACACGTGGGCTCCTGCGGGCCGGAGGAAACTTTCAGGAGCTACGGATATCCCGAAGATTTCTGCCGGTCAAGGGAGGGCCGCCACCGGCGCTGTGGAAGGGGGGCGCACCGGTGACGGCGTGCTGCCGACCGCAGGCGGCGGAGAGGGTGGTCAGCGTTCGCAGCCAGCAGCGATGCCGACACCGCCTTGCGGAGACTCACCGGCAGCGTGCCGGTTGGACGAGCGGGGGGTCGGGCGGGTTCCCGCCTCGCGTCGTATTTCCGGAAGTTGGGGCGGGTGGGGTTCGCCTTCCGTCCGGTTCGTGGGGCGGGGTCGCGGGGGTATGTACGTACTCGCTATCCCTGCGCCACGCCTCAAGAACAAAGACGCCACAGTCCGCTCGGTGCTCCGTGCGCACATACCCCCGCGCCCCCTCCGGCGCGCGTGCGACTGCCGGTCATCGGTGCTGAATAAGCCCCGCAGGGGCGAGTGGGCTTTTAGGGGCGCGGGGAACTGCGCGACAAGCCACAACCAACCCGCACCCGCCCACGCAGCACGGCCCGCAACGGCGGGTGGTCTTTAGGGGCGCGGGGAACTGCGCGACCAGCCACAACACACCCGCACCCGCCCACGCAGGGAGGAACCCACCCACCCCGCACCGCCCAAGGCCCAGGGGCCAGCCCACGCGGGGAACTGCGCGACCAGCCACAACACACCCGCACCCGCCCGCGCAGGGAGGCCCCCCACCCCGCACCGTCCAAGGCGGCGGTGTCACGCCGAGCGGTTCACCAGGCGCGACAGCAGTTCGTGGCCCGGGCCGAGCAGGTCGGGCAGCGGTGCCGCGTCCTCGTACCAGCGCTTCTCGTACTCCCAGCACAGCCACCCCTCCCAGTGCTCCGCGCCGAGCTGCGCCACGCACTCGGCGAGCGGCAGGACCCCGGCCCCGAGGGCCAGCGGTGTCGTGTCGTCGGCTGAGGCGATGTCCTTGACCTGCACGTAGCCGAGGTAGGGGGAGAGGGCGGCGAAGGTGTCGGTGACCGATTCGCCGCCGAGCCAGGTGTGCATCAGGTCCCACAGCGCGCCGACCTGGCGGTGGCCGACCGTGCCGAGGACGCGGGTGACGTCGGCGCCCGTGCGGTGCGAGTCGTGGGTCTCCACGAGGATGCGTACGCCGGCGTCGGCCGCGTACCGGGCGGCGGTGCCGAGGCGCCGCGCGGCCGTCGCGTCGGCCTCGTCCGTGCTCTGCTCGTCGCCGCCGCCGGGGAAGACGCGGACGAAGGGGGCGCCCAGGTCGCGGGCGAGGGTGACGAGGGACCGGATGTCCTCCAGGACGGGCTCGTCGTCGCCGGGCGCCGCCACCTGCGCGTACCCGGCGATGCCGAGGATCTCGACGCCCGCCGCCTTGAACTCCGCGGCCACGTCGGCCCGTTCCACGAGCCCGAGCCCCGGGTGCACCGGCTCCTCGGGGTGCGCGCGGAGCTCGACGCCGTGGTAGCCGTGGGCCGTGGCGAGTCGCAGCACGTCGGGAAGGGGCAGGCCGGGTACACCGAGAGTGGAGAAGGCGAATTTCATGGTCCCGACAGTAGGCGGCATGCCGGTGTGGTCAAGCCCGCGCCGTCGGGCGGGCCGCTCGCGCAGCGGGAGCCGCCGGTCCTGCCCCACCAGGACGGCGCCGAACGAGCGGTGCGGGCCGGGGACCCGTGGCCTCATGCCGGGGCCCACCCCTGTCCGAGGCGGTCCCCGCCATCCGCCCCCACCAAGGCGGCACCCCACCGCCCCCTACCGAGGCCCCGCCGTGGACCCCCGCACCATCAGCTCCCCGTGCACCGTCGCCACCCCGCCGGGCGGCGGCTTCTCCTTGCCCATGGCGATGCGGCCCGCGCGGGCACCCGCCTCGTGCAGGGGGAGGCGCACCGTCGTCAGCGCGGGGACGGCGTCGATACTGAAGGGGAGGTCGTCGAAGCCCGCCACCGACACGTCGTCCGGGATGCGCAGGCCCTTGTCGCGCAGGGCCGCGCACGCGCCGAGGGCCACCGTGTCGTTGGCGGCGACCACGGCCGTCAGGTCGGGGGCGCGGCGCAGGAGTTCGACGGCCGCGTCGTAGCCGGAGCGACGGTCGTAGGGGCCGTGGACCGTCAGCGCGGGGTCGTCCTCGACGCCGCGCGCGGCGAGTGCGGCGCGGTGGCCCTCCAGGCGGTGCCTGGTGGTCGTGCGCTCCTCGGGGCCCGCGATGTAGCCGACGCGGCGGTGCCCGAGGCCGAGCAGGTGTTCCGTCAACTGCTGCCCGCCGCCCCGGTTGTCGAACGTGAGCGCCACCGCCTCGGTGTCCGGCGACGGCGGCCGCCCGCACAGCACGACCCGCGTGCCCGCCTCGGCGAGGCGCCGCAGCTTCCCGGCGATCGCGGCGGCGTGCCCGGCGTCCTCGATCGCGCCGCCGGTGAGGATCACGGCGGCGGCGCGTTGGCGCTGAAGGAGCGTGAGGTAGGTGAGTTCGCGCTCGGGGGAGCCGCCGGTGTTGCAGACGACGGCCATGCGTTCGCCGCCGGCCCGCCCGCCGGGCCCGCCGATCTCCGACTGCACCGCGCCGGCCATGATCCCGAAGAAGGGGTCGGCGATGTCGTTCACGAGGATGCCGACCAGGTCGGAGGTGGCGGCGGCGAGCGCGCTCGCGGGGCCGTTCAGGACGTAGTCGAGGTCGTCCACGGCGCGCAGGACGCGTTCGCGGGTGGCCGCGGCCACGGGGTAGTTGCCGTTCAGCACGCGGGAGACGGTGGCGGGGGAGACCTGCGCGCGTGCCGCCACGTCCGCCAGGGTCACGGTCATCTCGTCGTCCTCCGGTCACCCGTCTCGTCGACTTCCGCCACGCCCTCGACCGAAGCCCTTGTCCCCACCTTGTCCGGCAGGCTAGCTTGCCCTTGGATAGAAAGCGCTTGCTACGCAGCTACGGAGGGACTTTCGTGACACGCAAGACCGTGCGCATCGCCATGAACGGCGTCACCGGACGCATGGGTCACCGCCAGCACCTGGTCCGCTCGATCCTCGCCCTGCGCGCAGAGGGCGGGCTGGATCTGGGCGACGGAACCGTGCTGTGGCCCGAGCCCGTCCTCGTCGGCCGCCGCGAGCACGCGCTGCGCGCGCTCGCCGCCCAGCACGGCCTGGAACACGTCTCGACCGACCTCGACGCGGTCCTCGCCGACCCCGGCATCGACATCTACTTCGACGCGCAGGTCACCTCGGCCCGCGAGGACGCCATCAAGCGGGCCATCGCCGCGGGCAAGCACGTCTACACCGAGAAGCCGACCGCCACCGGCCTGGACTCCGCCCTCGAACTCGCCCGGCTCGCCGAGCGTGCGGGCATCAAGCACGGCGTCGTCCAGGACAAGCTCTTTCTGCCGGGGCTGCTCAAGCTGAAGCGGCTGATCGACGGCGGCTTCTTCGGCCGCATCCTGTCGGTGCGCGGCGAGTTCGGCTACTGGGTCTTCGAGGGCGACTGGCAGCCCGCCCAGCGCCCGTCCTGGAACTACCGCAGCGAGGACGGCGGCGGCATCGTCGTCGACATGTTCCCGCACTGGGAGTACGTCCTGCACGAGCTGTTCGGCCGGGTGCGCAGCGTCCAGGCGCTCACCGCCACGCACATCCCGCAGCGCTGGGACGAGGGCGACAAGCCCTACGACGCCACCGCCGACGACGCCGCGTACGGCATCTTCGAGCTGGACGGCGGCGCCGTCGCGCAGATCAACTCCTCCTGGACGGTGCGCGTCAACCGCGACGAGCTCGTGGAGTTCCAGGTCGACGGCACCGAGGGCTCCGCCGTCGCCGGGCTGCGCAACTGCCGCGTCCAGCACCGCAGCGCGACGCCCAAGCCGGTCTGGAACCCGGACCTGCCCGCCACCCACGCCTTCCGCGACCAGTGGCAGGAGGTCCCCGACAACGAGGACGACGGCTTCGACAACGGCTTCAAGGCGCAGTGGGAGCTCTTCCTCAAGCACGTCTACGCGGACGCGCCCTACCACTGGGACCTTCTCGCGGGCGCGCGCGGCGTGCAGCTCGCCGAACTGGGCCTGAAGTCCTCCGCGGAGGGCCGCCGCATCGACGTACCGGAGATCGCACTGTGAGCACCACCGTCCTGCTGCCCGCCGCGGGGGGCGCCACGCGCGCGTACCGCCCCAGGAGCGAGCCGCCGCGCACGGCCGCCGGCGGGCCCCCGCTCACCTCCCGCGTCGTCTATTCGGCCGCCCACGTGGTCGCCGACCCGTTGGCGGACGTCTCGCCGGACGGCCCCGCCGCCGTCGACTGGGACGCCACCCTCGCCTTCCGCCGCCACCTCTGGTCGCACGGCCTCGGCGTCGCCGAGGCCATGGACACCGCCCAGCGCGGCATGGGCCTGGACTGGGCGGGCGCGGCCGAGCTGATCCGCCGCTCGGCCGCGGAGGCCAAGGCCGTCGGCGGGCGCGTCGCGTGCGGCGTGGGGACCGACCAACTGGCCCTTCCCGCCTCCCTGACGGACGTCAGGGGCGCGTACGAGGAGCAGCTGGCCCTCGTCGAGTCCGTGGGTGCCCGGGCGATCCTGATGGCCTCACGCGCCCTCGCCGCCGCGGCGACGTCGCCGGAGGACTACCTGGAGACGTACGGCCACCTCCTGCGCCAGGCGCGGGAGCCGGTGATCCTGCACTGGCTCGGCCCGATGTTCGACCCCGCCCTGGAGGGCTACTGGGGCTCGGCCGACCTGGACGCGGCCACGGACACCTTCCTGGAGGTGATCGCCGCCCACCCCGACAAGGTCGACGGCATCAAGGTCTCGCTCCTGGACGCCGACCGAGAGATCGCCCTGCGCCGCCGCCTGCCGAAGGGGGTGCGCTGCTACACGGGCGACGACTTCAACTACCCCGAGCTGATCGCCGGGGACGACCGGGGCTTCAGCCACGCGCTGCTCGGCATCTTCGACCCGCTGGGCCCGGTCGCCGCCGAGGCCGTGCGGATCCTGGACACCGGGGACGCGAAGGGCTTCCGCGCACTCCTCGACCCCACCGTGGAGCTGTCCCGCCACCTCTTCCAGAGCCCGACCCGCTACTACAAGACCGGCGTCGTGCTGCTGGCCTGGCTGGCCGGGCACCAGTCGCACTTCACCATGGTCGGCGGCCTGCAGTCGGCCCGCTCGCTGCCGCACCTGGCCCGCGCCTACGAGCTGGCCGACGGCCTCGGCCTGTTCCCCGACCCGGCGCTCGCGGCCGCCCGCATGCGCTCCCTGCTCACCGTCCACGGAGTGCCCCAGTGACCGTTCCGCCGAGCCCCGCACCGCCGAGCCCCGTCCCGTTGTCGCGGCTGAGCATCAACCAGGAGACCATCAAGCAGTGGTCGCTCCCCGAACTCGCCGAGGGCTGCGTCAAGGAGGGCATCGGTTCGGTCGGTCTGTGGCGGGCGCCGGTCCAGGAGTACGGGGTCGAGCGCACCGCACGCCTGATGCGGGACGCCGGGCTCACGGTGACGAGCCTGTGCCGGGGCGGCTTCTTCACGGACATCGACGAGGCGGCACGCGCGCGTGCCCTCGACGACAACCGCGCGGCGGTCGACGAGGCGGCGGCGCTCGGCACGGACACCCTGGTCCTGGTCTCGGGCGGCCTGCCGCACGGCAGCAAGGACCTGGCGGGCGCGCGCGAGCGCGTCGCGGAGGCACTCGCCGTCCTCGGGCCCTATGCCGAGGAGCGGGGCGTGCGCCTCGCCATCGAGCCGCTGCACCCGATGTTCGCCTCGGACCGCTGCGTGGTCTCCACCCTCGGCCAGGCCCTCGACCTCGCGGAACGCTTCCCCGCGCGGCAGGTCGGCGTGGTCGTGGACACGTACCACGTCTGGTGGGACGACCGGGCGCCCGCGCAGATCGCGCGGGCGGGGGAGGGCGGCCGGCTGCACGCCTTCCAACTGGCCGACTGGATCACGCCGTTGCCCGCGGGCGTGCTGCTCGGGCGCGGACAGCTCGGCGACGGCAGTGTGGACTTCCGGGCCTTCCGCGCGCTCGTCGAGGCCGCGGGACACGACGGGCCGGTCGAGGTCGAGATCTTCAACGAGGAGCTGTGGGCGCGGGACGGGGGCGAGGTCCTGCGCGAGACGGCGGAGCGCTTCCGCACGCACGCGTGAGCAGTGGGCAGTGAGCACGCCTGAGGAGTCCACACGCGTGCGGAGCGGTCCCGCCGTACGCGTGCCCCGTGGCGTGACTGCCGCTACTTCTTGCCGCCCAGGATCTGGCCGAGCAGGTCGCCGAGGCCGCCGGAGGCGGACGCGGAGCCCTTCGGGGCCGCGCCGCCGGCCGTCTTCGTGCTCGCCGCCCGCTTGGAGAGCACCGCGAGCACCACGGGGATGAGCATCTCGATCACGCGCGTGACCGTCGGTGCGGGGATGCCGGTCTTCTTGGAGACCGCGTTCGCCACCGGCCTGCTCATCTTCGCGAGGACGCCGGACATCATCCCGCCCGCCGCGAGGCCGCCGAGGCCGCCGAAGGCCGCCACTCCTTGCAGGGGCTGCTCGCCCGGAGCGGGCCCGGCGGCGCCGACCTCGTCGATCGCCTGCCGCACCTCGTCGGCCTCGGCGGGGTCGGCCGCCTTTCCCTGGAGGTCGCCGGAGAGCGCGGACACCGTGGTGCCCACGACGTCCTGGGCTCCGGAGGCGTCCGTTCCGAGCAGACCCGCGATCTCCTGGAGCCTGTCGTCGCCGAGCTCGTTCAGCACGTCCTGCTCGAAGGACTGGGAATCTTCACTCATGCGTCAAACGCTACGTCTGCCCCGCTTTGTCAGCACCTGGAAGCCGTCGAAAAATTCGTGGGCAACGCCGTGCAACCCTTCGGGCACCACGTGTGTCGTATTGGGCGTCAGAGCTTATGAGGGGGGAACCAGGATCTGGGGGGATCCGGGGGATCCGGGGGGATCGCGAGTTCTGGCAGGGGAGGGGAACCCGAAGGGGCCCGGTCTGTGGACCGGGCCCCTTCGAAGGTGTTCACCGGGGTGTTCGCAGGCGAAGTTGCCCACGGGCGACGGCGTCCGCGGGCGAAGTTGTCCACAGGCGCGGGCCGCGCTGTCGGTGCCGGGCGGTAGCGTCGGATCATGTCGAGTCCAGCTGCCACGACGGCGGTGCTCGAGGGGGTCCTCGAGCGCATCACGTACGCCAATGAGGAGACCGGGTACACGGTCGCGCGCGTCGACACCGGACGCGGCGCCGGTGACCTGCTCACCGTCGTCGGCGCGCTGCTCGGCGCGCAGGCCGGCGAGTCGCTGCGGATGCAGGGCCGCTGGGGCTCCCACCCGCAGTACGGCAAGCAGTTCACCGTCGAGAACTACACGACGGTGCTGCCCGCCACCATCCAGGGCATCCGCCGCTACCTCGGCTCCGGCCTCATCAAGGGCATCGGACCCGTGATGGCCGACCGGATCACCACCCACTTCGGCGTGGACACCCTCGACGTCATCGAGACCGAGCCGAAGCGGCTGGTGGAGGTGCCCGGGCTCGGGCCCAAGCGGACGAAGCTGATCGCCGCCGCCTGGGAGGAGCAGAAGGCCATCAAGGAGGTCATGGTCTTCCTCCAGGGAGTCGGCGTCTCCACCTCCATCGCCGTGCGCATCTACAAGAAGTACGGCGACGCCTCGATCTCCGTCGTGAAGAACGAGCCCTACCGCCTCGCCGCCGACGTCTGGGGCATCGGCTTCCTCACCGCCGACCGCATCGCCCAGTCCGTCGGCATCCCGCACGACAGCCCGGAGCGCGTCAAGGCCGGTCTGCAGTACGCCCTTTCGCAATCCACCGACCAGGGCAACTGCTACCTCCCCGAGGAGCGCCTCATCGCCGACGCGGTGAAGCTCCTCCAGGTCGACACGGGCCTCGTCATCGACTGCCTGGCCGAACTGGCCGGGGAGGAGGAGGGCGTCGTCCGCGAGCCGCTCCCCGACCCGGACGGCGGCGACGACATCGCCGCCGTCTACCTCGTGCCCTTCCACCGCGCCGAACTGTCGCTCGCGGCACAGCTGTTGCGTCTCCTGCGGACGGGTGACGACCGCATGCCCGCCTTCCAGGGCGTCGCCTGGGACAAGGCCCTGCCCTGGCTCGCCGCCCGCACGGGCGCCGCGCTCGCGCCCGAGCAGGAGGAGGCGGTCCGGCTCGCCCTGACCCAGAAGGTCGCCGTCCTGACCGGCGGTCCCGGCTGCGGCAAGTCCTTCACGGTCCGCTCAGTCGTCGAGCTCGCCCGCGCCAAGAAGGCCAAGGTCGTCCTCGCCGCCCCCACCGGGCGCGCCGCCAAGCGCCTCGCCGAGCTCACCGGCGCGGAGGCCTCCACGGTGCACCGCCTGCTCGAACTGAAGCCCGGGGGAGACGCTGCGTACGACAAGGAGCGGCCGCTCGACGCCGATCTGGTCGTCGTCGACGAGGCCTCGATGCTCGACCTCCTGCTCGCCAACAAGCTGGTGAAGGCCGTGCCGCCCGGCGCGCACCTCCTCTTCGTCGGCGACGTGGACCAGCTGCCCAGCGTCGGCGCCGGCGAGGTGCTGCGCGACCTGCTCAGCGACGGCAGCCCGATCCCCGCCGTCCGCCTCACCCGGATCTTCCGGCAGGCCCAGGAGTCCGGCGTCGTCACCAACGCCCACCGCATCAACTCCGGTGTCCCGCCCATCACCCAGGGCATGAAGGACTTCTTCCTGTTCGTCGAGGAGGAGACCGAGAACGCGGGCCGCGTGACGGTGGACGTCGCCGCGCACCGCATCCCCAAGAAGTTCGGCCTCGACCCGCGCCGCGACGTGCAGGTGCTCGCCCCCATGCACCGCGGCCCGGCCGGCGCGGGCAACCTCAACGGCCTCCTCCAGCAGGCCATCACGCCCGCCAGGCCCGACCTGCCCGAGAAGCGGTTCGGCGGCCGGGTGTTCCGCGTCGGCGACAAGGTCACCCAGATCCGCAACAACTACGAGAAGGGGCAGAACGGCGTCTTCAACGGCACGGTGGGCGTCGTCACCGCCCTGGACCCGGACGAGCAGCGGCTGACCGTCCGTACCGACGAGGACGAGGAAGTCCCGTACGACTTCGACGAACTGGACGAGCTCGCGCACGCCTACGCCGTGACGATCCACCGCTCCCAGGGCAGTGAATACCCGGCGGTCGTGATCCCGGTCACCACCGGGGCCTGGATGATGCTGCAGCGGAATCTGCTCTACACCGCGGTGACCCGCGCCAAGAGGCTGGTCGTTCTGGTCGGTTCGCGCAAGGCTCTGGGGCAGGCGGTACGGACGGTCTCCGCGGGCAGACGCTGTACGGCCCTGGATTTCCGGCTTTCCGGGCGTCGCGGAGCAGGTCCCGGCCGTTTTGATCGATCAAACGAGTCGGAAACGTCACACAGGACTTCCGGAACCGGGGCGAAGGGGGCAGGATGAGCAGGTTGGCGGCACTGAGTGCCGCCAATTGGCCCAATGGTCGACCCCGAGTGCACTCTCCAGGGCCAAATGGGGGATGGTAGAGACAGTCAGGGCACCTCGAAGAAGAGGCACAACGTCGGTGAGGGATGACGTGAGCGAGAACGCTAACAACGGTGTAGTACTGCGGTACGGCGACGACGAGTACACCTACCCGGTGATCGAGTCGACCGTGGGCGACAAGGGCTTCGACATCGGGAAGCTCCGCGCCCAGACCGGTCTGGTGACCCTGGACAGCGGCTACGGCAACACCGCCGCCTATAAATCCGCCATCACCTATCTCGACGGTGAGCAGGGCATCCTCCGGTACCGCGGCTACCCGATCGAGCAGCTGGCGGAGCGCTCCACCTTCACCGAGGTGGCGTACCTGCTGATCAACGGCGAACTGCCGAAGGTCGACGAGCTCTCCACCTTCAAGAACGAGATCACGCAGCACACCCTGCTGCACGAGGACGTCAAGCGGTTCTACGACGGCTTCCCGCGTGACGCCCACCCGATGGCCATGCTGTCGTCCGTGGTCAGCGCGCTGTCGACGTTCTACCAGGACAGCCACAACCCGTTCGACGAGAAGCAGCGTCACCTCTCGACGATCCGCCTTCTCGCCAAGCTTCCGACGATCGCGGCCTACGCGTACAAGAAGTCGCAGGGCCACCCGGTCGTCTACCCGCGCAACGACCTCGGCTACGTCGAGAACTTCCTGCGCATGACCTTCTCGGTGCCCGCCGCCGAGTACGAGCTGGACCCGGTCGTGGTCTCCGCGCTCGACAAGCTCCTGATCCTGCACGCGGACCACGAGCAGAACTGTTCGACCTCCACCGTGCGTCTGGTCGGCTCCTCGCAGGCGAACATGTTCGCCTCGATCTCCGCCGGCATCTCGGCCCTGTGGGGCCCGCTGCACGGTGGCGCCAACCAGTCGGTCCTGGAGATGCTGGAAGGCATCCAGGCCTCCGGCGGCGACGTCGACACCTTCATCCGCAAGGTGAAGAACAAGGAAGACGGCGTGAAGCTCATGGGCTTCGGGCACCGCGTCTACAAGAACTTCGACCCCCGGGCGAAGATCATCAAGGCGGCGGCGCACGACGTCCTCTCGGCCCTCGGCAAGTCCGACGAGCTGCTCGACATCGCGCTCAAGCTGGAGGAGCACGCGCTGGCCGACGACTACTTCGTCGAGCGCAAGCTCTACCCGAACGTCGACTTCTACACCGGCCTCATCTACCGGGCCATGGGCTTCCCGACCGAGATGTTCACCGTGCTCTTCGCGCTCGGCCGTCTCCCGGGCTGGATCGCCCAGTGGCACGAGATGATCAAGGAGCCGGGCTCCCGCATCGGCCGCCCGCGCCAGATCTACACGGGCGAGGTCCTCCGGGACTTCGTGCCGGTCGAGGGCCGCTGACAGCGCGCACATAGCGGAAAGCGCCCCGCCGCCGATCCCCCCACGGGTCGACGGTCGGGGCGCTTCCCTTTTTCCCGGTGCGGATTCCCCCCACGGGATCCGGCCGGGCGTCTGTGGTTGCCCTGCGGTCTGCCGGGACGCGTACGTACGGGAGGGCCGCTCAAAGCTCCCCGGTGCACGTGCCCCGGCAACGCAATTTCCAGGAAACATCCCCCAAGATGTCCCCTGATGTCGGAAGACGTCCCCCAAGACATCTTCCTGCATCGCCCCATTAGACTCGCGACTTCCCCCAATGGTTACGTGTGAATCAGTGTGATCTGCGTCTCTTGCATATGTCGCGTACATGCGCAAGACCTGCCATATGGGAATTCTGTGACGCGGGTGAGGATGCTGAAACGGCCTTGTGAAGGGGTTATGTGAATGTCCTCAGCCGCAGGCTGTTCGTGACCACGAAGACCGAGGAGAACGCCATCGCGGCGCCGGCGATCATCGGGTTCAGCAGACCGGCCGCGGCGAGCGGCAGCGCGGCGACGTTGTAGCCGAAGGCCCAGAAGAGGTTGCCCTTGATGGTGGCGAGGGTCTTCCGGGAGAGCCTGATGGCGTCGGCCGCCACCCGCAAGTCCCCGCGCACCAGTGTCAGGTCGCTCGCCTCGATGGCCGCGTCCGTGCCGGTGCCCATCGCCAGGCCCAGATCGGCGGTGGCGAGCGCGGCGGCGTCGTTCACGCCGTCCCCGACCATCGCCACGACCTTGCCCTCGCCCTGCAGCCGCCGTACGACGTCGACCTTGTCCTGCGGCAGGACCTCCGCGAACACGGCGTCCTCGTCGATGCCGACCGCGCGGGCGACCGTCCCGGCGACGGCCTGGTTGTCGCCGGTGAGCAGCACGGGGGTGAGGCCGAGCGCGCGCAGCTCGCGGACCGCCTCGGGGCTCGTCTCCTTCACGGCGTCCGCGACGGCCAGGACGCCGCGTGCGGCGCCGTCCCAGGCCACCAGGACCGCCGTGCGCCCCGCGGCCTGCGCGGCGTCCCTGAGCCGGGCCACGGCGTCGAGTCCGCTCACCCCGGCGTCCGCGAGGAGCCGCTCCCGGCCGACGAGCACCTCGTGCCCCTCCACCGTGCCGCGCACCCCGGACCCCGCGACGTTCTCGAACCGTTCCGGCGTCGGCAACTCCCCGGCGGCGATGCCGAGGCGGCCGGCGGCGCCCGCCGCGACCGCGCGGGCCACCGGATGCTCGGAGGCGTGCTCCAGGGCGCCCGCGAGCCGCAGCAACCGCCGCTCCTCCAGGGAGCCCTCCGTGCCTCCCGCGTCTCCCGAATCTCCCGCGTCTCCCGTGTCCCCGGCGACGGCGACGGTGTGCACGTCCGTCAGCTCCATGCGTCCCGTCGTCACCGTCCCCGTCTTGTCCAGGACGACGGTGTCGACGCGGCGCGTGGACTCCAGGACCTCGGGGCCCTTGATGAGGATGCCGAGCTGGGCGCCGCGGCCCGTGCCGACCATCAGGGCCGTCGGCGTCGCGAGGCCGAGCGCGCAGGGGCAGGCGATGATCAGGACGGCGACGGCGGCGGTGAACGCGGCGGTCACGTCGCCCGTGGCGCCCAGCCAGCCGCCGAGCGTGCCGATCGCGATGAGCAGCACCACCGGCACGAAGACCCCGGCGATCCGGTCGGCGAGGCGCTGCACCTGGGCCTTGCCGGTCTGCGCGTCCTCGACCAGGCGCGCCATCCGCGCCAGTGAGGTGTCCGAGCCGACCCGGGTCGCCCGCACCACCAGGCGCCCCGCGACGTTCACGGTGCCGCCGGTCACGGCAGCGCCGGCGGCCACGTCGACCGGCACGGACTCGCCGGTCAGCATGGCGGCGTCGACGGCGGAGGAGCCCTCGACGACGGTGCCGTCGGTCGCGACGGTCTCCCCGGGACGTACGACGAAACGATCCCCGACGGCCAGCCGCCCGACCGGCACCCGGACCTCCGTGCCGTCCCGCAGCACCGCCACGTCCTTGGCGCCCAGTTCGAGCAGGGCGCGCAGCGCCGAGCCCGCCGTCCGCTTGGAGCGGGCCTCCAGCCAGCGCCCGAGCAGGATGAACGTGACGACGCCCGCGGCGACTTCGAGGTAGATGGTCGAGGCGCCGTCGCCCGGCGCGACCGTGAAGTCGAAGCCGTGCCGCATGCCGGGCATCCCGGCGTCCCCGACGAACAGCGCCCACAGCGACCAGCCGAAGGCGGCGAGGGTGCCGACGGAGACGAGGGTGTCCATGGTCGCGGCCCCGTGCCGGAGGTTGGTGAACGCCGCCCGGTGGAAGGGCAGTCCGCCCCAGACGACGACGGGCGCGGCCAGCGTCAGCGAGAGCCACTGCCAGAAGTCGAACTGCAGGGCGGGGACCATCGCGAGCAGCACGACGGGCAGCGCGAGGACCGCGGAGACGGTCAGGCGCTGCCGCAGGGTGTCGGGCTCGGTGATGTCGGCGGTGGTGGGGGCCGCGGGGCCGTCGTCCGGGTCGGGCGCGGGCGGGACGATCTCCTCGGCGGTGTAGCCCAGCTTCTCGACGAGGGCGATCAGCTGGGCGATCTCGACCCCGTCGGCGTACTCGACCTTGGCCTTCTCCGTGGCGAGGTTGACCGTGGCGGTCACGCCCTCCACGCGGTTCAGCTTCTTCTCGATGCGGGACGAGCAGGAGGCGCAGGTCATGCCGCCGACGGCGAGTTCCACCGCGGAGGTTTCGGCCGGGGCGTCGGGGGCTTTCGTGGCGCTGGAGACTTCCGTCATGGCTCTTTCGTGGCTTCCGGGGTGGTGGGACGGCGCCGGGCCCTGAGGTGTCGGCGCCGACACCTCAGGGCCCGGGGTACCCGGCGGACGGCCGGTCGGACACCGCGGCCGCGGGCGGGGTTCAGGCCTTGACGCCGACGAGCTCGTAGCCCGCCTCGTCGACGGCGGCGCGCACGGCGTCCTCGTCGAGGGCGGCCTCGGAGACCACGGTCACCTGTCCCGTCGAGGCGACGGCCTTGACGGAGCTGACGCCCGCGATCTCCGAGATCTCGTCGGACACGGCGCCCTCGCAGTGCCCGCAGGTCATCCCCGTGACCTCGTACATGGTGGTGACGGCGCCCTGTGGGGCCTCGGCGGACCCGGAGTGGCAGGAACCGCTGGGGGAACAGCAGGAACCGGACGTCTCGGCCTGCGGGAGCTCGGTCTGGGCGCTCATGTCGTTCTCCTCGGGGAGGGATGTGTACGTATGCGGCGTAGCGTGCGGGAGGGGGCCCCGGAGTCCCGGTGACCTCCTGGCACACCCGAGACTATACCCCTAGGGGGTATTTCTCAACGAGGTGGGGCCGCGACGTCAGCCTCTGCGGCCCCGGTTGCCGGGACGGGCCGCGACCCACGTGCGGATGGTGTCCGCGTACCAGTAGGGCTTGCCGCCCTCCACGTGGTCGGGGTCGGGGAGCAGTCCGTGCTTGCGGTAGGAGCGCACGGTGTCGGGCTGCACCCGGATGTGCGCGGCGATCTCCTTGTACGACCAGAGCCTGCGGTCGGTCATCGGTGGCACCTCCCTGCGCGCGCCCAGGGCGGCCCGAAAGGGCCGACGGGGGAGCTGGGCGCTGCGCGCGGCGATCACTCAGCCTGTGCCCGGTGAACGACGCAGCGTGACCACCGGTGGGTGCCTGTCGACTGCCTGTGACGCAAGACCCGCGTACGCGAGACATGTGTGACAGGAAGGGAGTGTTTGTGACAGAAGAGACGCATGCGGGGAGCGCGTCACCCCGGCGCGCAGGAGGCGCGCGGCCGGTCCTTCAGGCGCCGCACGACCGGAGGTAGGAGCGGGTGCGACGGGCGATCGGCAGCGGCTCGTCGGGCGCGCACGGGTACATGTCCTGCTCGACGATGGCGAAGAGCTCGACGCCGAGGCGCTGGGCCGCGGCGAGGACGGGTTCGAGGGGCGGCACTCCGGCCGGCGGCTCGCACATCACGCCGCGCGCCACGGCGGGCCCGAACGGCACCTCCCTGGCCCGCACCTCCGCGAGGATCTCCGGGTCGACCTGCTTGAGGTGCAGATAGCCGATCCGTTCGCCGTACGTCTCGATGAGCTTGACGTTGTCGCCGCCGCAGTAGGCGTAGTGGCCGGTGTCCAGGCAGAGCGAGACGAGGTCGGGGTCGGTGGCGTCGAGGAAACGGGTGACGTTCTCCTCGGTGTCGATGTGCGTGTCCGCGTGCGGGTGGACCACGACGCGCAGGCCGTGGCGCTCGCGGACCTCGTGGGCCAGGCGCTCGGTCTGGGTGGTCAGTTCACGCCATTGTGCGGGGGTGAGGACGCGGTCCTCCAGGACCTCGCCGGACTTGTCGTCGCGCCAGAACGAGGGGATGACCACCAGGTGCTCGGCGCCCATGGCCTGTGTGAGCGCGGCGATGTCCGCCACATGCGCCCAGGTGCTGTCCCAGACGGCGGGGCCGTGGTGCAGGCCCGTGAAGACCGTGCCCGCGGACACCCTGAGGCCGCGGCGGGCCGTCTCGGCGGTCAGTTCGGCCGGGTCGGTGGGCAGATATCCGTACGGGCCGAGCTCGATCCACTCGTAGCCCGACTCCGCGACCTCGTCGAGGAAGCGGCGCCACGGGACCTGCCGGGGGTCCTCGGGAAACCACACGCCCCACGAGTCGGGCGCCGAACCGATGCGGATGCGAGACAGCGTCGTCATGTCGGCCAGCGTCCAGGCCGCCTCGGAAGAGTGTCAAGCAGTGGTCCGAATGTAAGGACAAATGTTGACAGGGTTCCCGGCGCGGGAATAGACCTGGGGTCCTGGCGGGCGATGAAGGGACGTGCAGGGTGAGCGATCCGTACGACGTCATCACGATGGGCCGGATCGGGGTGGATCTGTACCCCCTGCAGGCGGGGGTGTCCCTGGCCGAGGTGACCGCGTTCGGCAAGTTCCTCGGCGGCTCGGCCAGCAACGTCGCGGTCGCCGCGGCCCGCCTCGGCCGCCGCGTCGCCGTCGTCACCCGCACCGGCGAGGACCCCTTCGGGGAGTATCTGCACGGCGCGCTGCGGGAGTTCGGCGTCGACGACCGCTGGGTGAGCGCGGTCGCCGGCCTGCCGACGCCGGTCACCTTCTGCGAGATCTTCCCGCCGGACGACTTCCCGCTGTACTTCTACCGGCTGCCGAAGGCACCCGACCTGGAGATGTACGCGAGCGAGCTCGACCTCGACGCGGTCGCGGCGGCGCGGATCTTCTGGATGACGGGCACGGGGCTCTGCGCGGAGCCCAGCCGGTCGGCGACGCTGGCCGCGCTCGCGCACCGGGCGCGGTCCGGCACCACCGTCTTCGACCTCGACTGGCGGCCCATGTTCTGGGCCGACCCCGAGGCGGCGCGCCCCCACTACGCCGCCGCCCTCGCGCACGCCACCGTCGCCGTCGGCAACCTCGACGAGGTGGAGATCGCCACGGGCGAGCGCGAACCCCTCGCGGCGGCGCGGGCGCTGCTCGATGCGGGGGTCGAACTCGCCGTCGTCAAGCAGGGCCCCGAGGGAGTGCTCGCGATGAACCGCGCGGGGGAGCGCGCGCACGTGCCGCCGCTGCCGGTGAAGGTCCTCAACGGGCTCGGCGCGGGGGACGCGTTCGGCGGGGCGCTCTGCCACGGGCTGCTCGCCGGGTGGGATCTCGAACGGATCATGCGGTACGCCAACGCGGCGGGGGCGATCGTCGCCTCGCGGTTGGAGTGCTCTTCTGCCATGCCTTTTGCCGGCGAGGTCGCCTTGGCGGTGGAAGCGGGGGCCGTCACGTGACCGTGTTGGCCCGACGGGGGCGCCGCGCGCGGGGCTCCGCCCCGGACCCCGCTCCTCGAACGCCGGAGGGGCTGAACATGTCCGAGGGACTGGAGATGTCGTGAGCGCTGTCGATGTCGGGGCGCTCGTCCGCGTTCGCGCCCACCACCCCGAAGCCATCGCCGAAGCCGCCCTGCGGCGGGAGCGGCGGGCGTTGCTGGGGGAGCGGGGGCGGTTGATGATCGTTGCCGCCGACCATCCCGCTCGGGGGTCCCTCGGGGTGGGGAGCGACCGGCTTGCCATGGCCAACCGGGGGGATCTGCTCGGGCGGCTCTGTCTCGCGCTGTCGCGGCCCGGCGTCGACGGCGTGCTCGCCAGTGCCGACGTGCTCGACGACCTGTTGCTCCTCGGCGCCCTCGACGGCAAGGTCGTCATGGGGTCGATGAACCGGGGCGGGCTCGCCGGGGCCGCCTTCGAGCTGGACGACCGGTTCACGGGGTACCGGCCCGAGGACCTGGACCGGCTCGGCTTCGACGCGGGCAAGCTCCTGTTGCGCGTCGACTACGACGACCCGGGGTCGCTGCGGACCCTGTACTCCGCCGCCCGTGTCGTCGACGCGATGGCCGAGCGGCGGCTGCCGGTCTTCGTCGAGCCGTTCCTCACCGGCCGCGACGGCACGGGCCCGCTCCGCAACGACCTGAGCGCCGATGCCGTCATCCGGTCCATCGCCATCGCCTCCGGGCTCGCCGGCACCTCCGCGTACACCTGGCTGAAGGTTCCCGTCACCGAGAACCCCGACGACATGGCCCGCGTCATGGAGACCTCGACGCTGCCCGCCGTGCTGCTCGGGGGCGACATAGGCGACGATCAGGACGCCGCGTACGAGAAGTGGCGCGGTGCCCTGCAACTGCCCACGGTGCGGGGACTCGTCGTCGGCCGGGCGCTGCTCTATCCGCCCGACGGGGACGTGGCGGGTGCCGTGGACACCGCCGTAGGACTGCTGTAGTGGGGCGGACAGGCCGAGGAGGCCCACATGACGTACGTACCGAAGGGGAGTGCGGTCGACGGTCCGTACGCCCTCTCCATCGACCCGAAGCGGGCCGGCTGGACCTACTCGCAGCTGCGCGTCGTCGAGATCGAGGCGGGCGGCCGGCACTCCTTCGCCACCGGGGAGAGTGAATGGATCGTGCTCCCGCTGACCGGCGGCTGTACGGTGCAGACAGCAGACGGGATCATCGAACTGCTGGGCCGCGAGAGCGTGTTCAGCGGAGTCTCCGACTTCGCTTACGTGCCGCGTGATGCCCGGATCCAGATCGCCTCCGGCGCGGGAGGCCGCTTCGCCCTGGCAGGAGCGAAGTGCGAGCGTCGACTCCCCGCCCGCTACGGCTCCGCGCCGGAGGTACCCGTCGAGAGCCGCGGCAGCGGCGGCACCGCCCGCGAGGTGCGCAACTTCGCCTCCGCCGACGCCTTCGACTGCGACCGGCTGATCGCTGTCGAGGTGATCACGCCCGGCGGCAACTGGTCCTCGTACCCGCCGCACAAGCACGACGAGCACCGTCCGGGCGTCGAGGCCGAACTGGAGGAGATCTACTACTTCGAGATCGAGGCGCCGGGCGGCCGCGACGGATTCGGCTACCAGCGCGTCTTCCCGTCCAGGGAGGGCGGCACCGACGTCCTCGCCGAAGTCCGCACCGGGGACGCCGTGCTGGTGCCCGACGGCTGGCACGGCCCGTCCGTCGCCCAGCCGGGGCACGCGATGTACTACCTGAACGTGATGGCGGGGCCCGGGCAGGAGAGGGAGTGGCGGATCTGCTTCCACCCCGAGCACCACACGGAGGGATATCGATGACGCAGACCCCGACGGGACCCGAGGTGAGCGTCCGGCTCACCACCGCGCAGGCGCTCGTACGCTTCCTGGCCCGGCAGTTCACCGAGCGGGACGGCACCCGCCGACGACTGATCGGCGCGACCTGGGGCATCTTCGGGCACGGCAACGTGGCGGGAGTCGGGCAGGCGCTCGTGGAGCACGCCGAGGACATGCCCTTCCACCAGGGCCGCAACGAACAGGCCATGGTGCACGCCGCCGTCGGCTACGCCCGCCAGTCGGGGCGGCTCTCCACCCACGCCGTCACCACCTCCATCGGCCCCGGCGCCACCAACCTCGTCACCGGCGCCGCGCTCGCCACCGTCAACCGCCTGCCCGTCCTGCTGCTGCCCGGCGACACCTTCGCGACCCGGCCCGCCGACCCGGTGCTCCAGCAGCTCGAAGTGCCGTACGCGGGCGACGTGTCGGTCAACGACTGCCTGCGGCCCGTCTCCCGCTACTTCGACCGCGTGAGCAGGCCCGAGGCCCTGATCCCCGCCGCGCTCGCCGCGATGCGGATCCTCACCGACCCCGCGGAGACCGGCGCCGTCACGCTCGCGCTGCCGCAGGACGTGCAGGCCGAGGCGTACGACTGGCCCGCGGAGTTCTTCGCCGAGCGGGTGTGGACCGTCCGCAGGCCCGCCCCCGACCCGGCCGAACTGGCCGCCGCCGCGGCCGCCGTGCGCGAGGCCCGGCGCCCCCTGGCCGTCGTGGGCGGCGGCGTCCACCACAGCGCGGCCGAACAGGCGCTGAAGGAGTTCGCCGACGCCACCGGGATTCCCGTCGCCGCCACCCAGGCCGGCAAGGGCTCCCTGCGGCACGACCACCCGGCCGACGTCGGCGGCATCGGGCACACCGGCACGGCCACCGCCGACGAACTGGCCCGCGCCGCCGACCTGGTGATCGGCGTCGGCACCCGCTACAGCGACTTCACCACCGCGTCCGGCACGCTCTTCGAGCGGCCCGGGGTGCGCTTCCTCAACCTCAACATCGCGCCGTTCGACGGCCACAAGATGGCGGGCGCCACGCTGATCGCCGACGCGCGCGCCGGCCTTCAGGCGCTGACGCAGGCGCTGCGCGGCCACCGCGTCGAGGCCGCGTACGTCGCCGAGTACACCGGTGACAAGGAGCGCTGGGAGCAGCGCGTGGACGCCGCGTTCCAGTTGGACGAGCCGGACGTGCGCCCGACGCAGGCCCAAGTCATCGGGCTGCTGGACGAGGTGGTGACCGATGAGGACGTCATCATCAATGCCGCCGGGTCGCTCCCCGGTGACCTGCACAAGCTGTGGCGGGCCCGCTCGCCGCGGCAGTACCACGTCGAGTACGGCTACTCCTGCATGGGATACGAGATCCCCGCGGCCATCGGCGTCGCGCTGGCCGACCCCGGGCGGCCGGTGTGGGCACTGGTCGGCGACGGCACGTACCTGATGAACCCGACGGAGCTCGTCACAGCCGTCCAGGAGAACGTCCCGATCAAGGTCGTCATCCTGCAGAACCACGGTTACGCCTCCATCGGCGGGCTCTCGGAGTCGGTGGGCGGCGAGCGGTTCGGCACGGCGTACCGCTTCCGGGCGCCGGACGGGGCGTACACCGGGGAGCCGCTGCCCGTCGATCTCGCGGCGAACGCCGCCTCGCTCGGGATGCGGGTGCTGCGCGCCAAAACCGTCCGTGACCTGCGCGGGGCGCTGCGCGAGGCGCGCGACGCAGACCGTCCCACATGTGTCTATGTGGAGACGGAAACGGCAGACACAGTGTCGGGCCCGCCCCCGGCGCAGGCGTGGTGGGATGTGCCCGTGGCCGAGACCGCGACCAGGGTGTCCGCGGTCAGGGCCAGGGAAGAGTACGACCGGCACGTCACTGCCCGACGCCGCCACCTGTGAGAGTAGGGATGCTTGTCATGACGAAGACCGTCAATCACTGGATCGGTGGGAAGACCGTTGAAGGTGCGTCGGGTGCGTACGGGCCGGTGACCGACCCGGCGACCGGTGTCGTCACGACGCAGGTCGCCTTCGCGTCGGCCGACGAGGTGGACGCCGCCGTCGCCTCCGCCCGTGAGGCCTTCAGGACCTGGGGCACGTCCTCGCTCGCCAAGCGCACCGCGATCCTCTTCGCGTTCCGCGCGCTGCTCGACGCCAACCGCGACGCCATCGCCGAGCTGATCGTCGCCGAGCACGGCAAGGTGCACTCCGACGCGCTCGGCGAGGTCGCCCGCGGTCTGGAGATCGTCGACCTGGCCTGCGGCATCACCGTGCAGCTGAAGGGCGAGCTGTCGACCGAGGTCGCCTCGCGCGTGGACGTCTCCTCCATCCGCCAGCCGCTGGGCGTCGTCGCGGGCATCACGCCGTTCAACTTCCCGGCCATGGTGCCCATGTGGATGTTCCCGCTGGCCATCGCATGCGGCAACACCTTCATCCTGAAGCCCTCGGAGAAGGACCCGTCCGCGTCGATGAAGATCGCGGAGCTGCTGAGCGAGGCCGGTCTGCCCGACGGTGTCTTCAACGTCGTGCACGGGGACAAGGTCGCCGTGGACCGTCTCCTGGAGCACCCGGACGTCTCGGCCGTCTCCTTCGTCGGCTCCACGCCGATCGCCCGGCACATCCACGCCACCGCCTCCGCCAACGGCAAGCGCGTCCAGGCGCTCGGCGGCGCCAAGAACCACATGCTGGTCCTGCCGGACGCCGACCTGGACGCGGCCGCCGACGCCGCCGTCTCGGCCGCCTACGGCTCCGCGGGCGAGCGCTGCATGGCGATCTCGGCGGTCGTCGCGGTCGGCGCGGTCGGCGACGAGCTGGTCGCCAAGATCAAGGAGCGCGCCGAGAAGATCAAGATCGGTCCCGGCAACGACCCGACGTCCGAGATGGGCCCGCTCATCACGGCCGCCCACCGCGACAAGGTCGCCTCCTACGTCACGGGCGCGGCGGCCGAGGGCTGCGAGGTCGTCCTGGACGGCACCGGTCACACGGTCGAGGGTCACGAGGACGGCCACTGGATCGGCCTCTCCCTGCTCGACCGCGTCCCGACCACCGCGAAGGCCTACCGGGACGAGATCTTCGGCCCGGTCCTGTGCGTGCTGCGCGTGGACACGTACGAGGAGGGCGTGGCCCTCATGAACGCCTCGCCGTTCGGCAACGGCACCGCGATCTTCACCCGGGACGGCGGCGCGGCCCGCCGCTTCCAGCTGGAGATCGAGGCGGGCATGGTCGGCGTGAACGTGCCGATCCCGGTGCCGGTGGGCTACCACTCATTCGGTGGCTGGAAGGACTCCCTCTTCGGGGACCACCACATCTACGGCAACGACGGCACGCACTTCTACACGCGCGGCAAGGTCGTCACCACGCGCTGGCCGGACCCCTCGGACGCGCCGGCCGGGGTGGACCTCGGGTTCCCGCGCAACCACTGAGGAAGCGCTCGGTCACCGCCGTGTGACCGTTCGTGGAGCGTGCACGGAGCAGGGCCGTCCGGAATCCGGACGGCCCTGATTCTTTTTTGACGCCGCTCTTGCGGTTCCCGTGCACAGGGTGCAATTCGGGCACCGAAAGCTTCCGCGTTCATACGCCTGCAATAACAAGGTCATAGTCGCTGTCGGCATGTTCATTGAGACCTCAAGCGGCAAACTCTTGGGAAAGAGAGGCGACTTGGGGTGCGGTGCCGCTGCGGATTCCGTAGGTAAATGACCGTTGACGTTCCGGTTGCCGCCGGGGTTCGATGACGCGCCGGGAGCCACAGAAAGACGCAGCTCAGCAGCCTTCGGAGGCGATAGCGCTCCCGCCGCACTCCTGCCGTACGAGTCGATCGGAACCGCGCTTCATGACCGATACGCTTCGCCCGCCCCCCTCCGCCGACGCCAAGGCCCCCGCAGCGCCGACAGCAGTGCCGGGCGACCCCCAGAAGCTCAAGCGCTCCATCGGCGTCGTCGGCGGCACCCTCCTCACGCTGTCGTGCGTGACGCCCGCCTCCACGCTCTTCGTCGTCGTCCCCGACCTCTTCTCCTCGCTCGGCACCGCCACCGCGCTCACCATCGCCATCGGCTCGCTGCTCTGCGTGGGCGTCGCGTTCTGCTACTCCGAGCTCGGCACCCTCATCCCGAGCGCGGGCGGCGAGTACGCGATGGTCTCGACGATGGCGGGACGCCTGGCCGGCTGGCTCGTCTTCGTCCTCTCGCTGCTCGTCGTGATGATCGTGCCGCCCGTGATCGCCATGGGCACCGCCGACTACCTGGCCCCCGTCGTCCATCTGGACCCCTCCTACGCGGGCGCGGGCGTCATGATCCTCGCCACCCTCGCGGGCCTGCTCGACCTGCGCGCCAACGCGTGGATCACCGGCATCTTCCTGGTCCTTGAGGTCGTCGCGGCGGGTGTCGTGGCCGTCCTCGGCTTCACGCACGCCGAGCGGGGCGTGGGCAGCCTCGCGGACCTGTCGGTGGCCTCCGGGTCCGGCTCGGGGCCCGGCGGCGTCGACACCGTCACGGCCATGCTGATCGTCTCCGGCCTCGCCATCGCCCTCTTCGTCACCCAGGGCTTCTCCACGGCCGTCTACCTCTCCGAGGAGATGGAGAACCCGCGCCGCAACGTCGCCCGCACCGTCCTCGCCACCCTCGCCATCTCCTCCGTGATCATCCTGGTGCCGGTGATCGCCATCACCATGGGCGCCGAGAACCTGACGGCGCTCACCGAGGGCGACATCAGCGGGATGGTGACGGCCTGGTCCAGCTCGGCGGTGGGCACCTTCGTCAGCCTCTGCGTGGCCCTCGCGATCATCAACGCGGGCATCGTCATGGTCATCCAGAACTCCCGCGTCCTGTTCGCGTCGGCCCGCGACAAGGCGTGGCCCTCGCCGGTGAACAAGGCCCTGTCCAGGCTCGGCGCGTCCGGCGCCCCCTGGGTGGCCACCCTCCTGGTCGGCGTCCCCGGCGCGCTCCTGTGCTTCGTCAACCTCGACACCCTGTACGGCGTGACCGGCGTCTCCGTGACCGGCATGTACCTCCTGGTCGCCGTCGCGGCACTGCTCGCCCGGCGCGGCTCGCACGGGCACACGGCGGCCTGGCGGATGCCGTTGTGGCCCGCGGTGCCCGTGGTGCTCATCGCGGTGCTCGCGTACGTGCTGAGCCGGCAGGAGGTGGCCTACCTCGGGTGGACCGGCGGGATCGTGGTGGCGGCCACGCTGTACTGGGCGCTGTACCTGCGGCCGAGGCGGGAGACGCGGTGGCTGGTGAGCGTGCCCGAGGAGTCCTAGTCCGCCTCGTGGCGGGCGGGCGGGCGGGCCCGGCCCGTGCGGCGAGTTCTGAGAGGTGCGTGCGGCGAGTTCTGACAGGCCCGTGCGGTGAGTTCTGAGAGGTGCGTGCCGTGAGCCTCAGCCGAAGTCCCAGTTGACCGACTCGAACCGGCCCTCGTCCGTGCCGCCCGCGCTGCGGTACGTCGCGAGGGCCGCGTCGTTGTCCGTGTCGACGCCGACCCACATCCCGTAACAGCCCCGTTCCCGCGCGAGCGCCGCCAGCGCCGTGACCAGGGCGCGCCCCGCGCCGCGGCGGCGGAAGCGCTCGGCGACCGCGAGCTCGTACAGGAACATCTCCACGCCCTTGTCGGGATGGACCGTCTCCACGCCGCTGACGAAGCCGACCGGGGCGCCCTCGTCGTCGTGGGCGAGGAGGAGGTGGTGGTCCGGTGCGGCGAGGAAGCGCCGGGTCGCCCCGGGGCGGGCGGGGCCGTCGAAGAGGTACTCGGCGGCGGTCACTTCGGCGACGGTCGTCGCGGGGCGGATCTCCATGCGTACCACGATCGCGGTACGCGGGGCGGGGAGTCTACTCCCCGGGGAGGCAGGTCGGTTCAGACCGGCGGGGGCCCCGGTCGTCGGCCGGCGCCCGTACGGTGGACGGCATGGATCTACGACTGCCCAGGGCCAGGTTCCCCGTGCCACGGGGGCCGCGCCGGCTCCTCGCCGCGGTGGCCGCCGTCGCGGTGCTCGCCGGCGTGGGCACATGGACGGCGGTCGCCTCGGACGACGGACCGGCCGTGCACCGCTCCGACCGCACGGTCGACACCGGCGGCGCCCGGCTCGACACCTCGTACTTCACGGCGGGCTCCCCGGACACCAAACGCCCCGCCGTCCTCATCGGGCACGGCTTCGGCGGCAGCAAGGCCGATGTGCAGGGGCAGGCGGAGAAGCTGGCCGAGGACGGGTACGCCGTCCTGACCTGGTCCGCGCGCGGCTTCGGCAAGTCCACCGGCAAGATCGGCCTGAACGACCCCAAGGGCGAGGTCGCCGACGTCTCGAAGCTGATCGACTGGCTGGCGACCCGCCCCGAAGTGCGCCTCGACAAGGACGGCGACCCGCGCGTCGGTCTCACCGGCGCCTCGTACGCGGGCGCGGTGTCGCTGCTCACCGCCGGGCACGACCCGCGCGTGGACGCCCTCGCCCCGCAGATCACCTACTGGAACCTCGCGGACGCCCTGTTCCCCGACGGCGTCTTCAAGAAGCTGTGGGCCGGGCTCTTCATCAACACCGGCGGCGGCTGCGACAAGTTCGAGAAGCGGCTGTGTGCCATGTACGAGCGGGTCGCCGAGGCGGGCAAGCCGGATGCGGCGGCGCACAAGCTGCTCGCCGAGCGCAGCCCCGCCGCCGTCGGCGACCGCATCAAGGTGCCGACGTTCCTCGCCCAGGGCCAGACCGACTCGCTCTTCCCGCTCACCCAGGGCGACGCCATCGCCAAGGCGGTCCGCGCGAACCACGCCCCCGTCTCGGTCGACTGGATCGCGGGCGGCCACGACGGCGGCGACAGCGAGCAGGGCCGCGTGCAGAAGCGCGTCACCTCCTGGTTCGACCGCTACCTCAAGGACGACAAGAGCACCGGCACGGGCCCGGTGTTCCGCGTCACCCGTACCGGAGGTGTCGACTCCACCGACGGGGCGGCCCAGCAGCGCGGCGCGAGCGGCGAAACCTACCCGGGGCTGGAGAGCGGCCCGCGCGCGGTGGAGCTCAAGGGGCGCGAGCAGACCTTCGACAACCCGGCGGGCGCGAGCCCGCCCGCGATCTCCGGGCTCCCCGGCGTCGGCGGCAGCCGCCTCTCGCAGTTCGCCTCGCTCGGCGTCGGCGTCTCCGTCGACTTCCCCGGCCAGCACGCCCGCTTCGACTCGAAGCCGCTGGACAAGGACCTGCGGATCACCGGCACACCGACCGTGCGGGCCCACGTGAAGTCCACGTCCGACGACGCGGTGCTGTTCGCGAAGGTGTACGACGTCGGGCCCGACGGCAAGCAGAAGGTGCTGCCCTCCCAGCTCGTCGCGCCGGTGCGCGTCGAGGGCGCGCAGCAGGGCAAGGACGTCGAGCTGCGCATGCCCGCCGTCGACCACGAGGTCCAGAAGGGCCACCGCCTGCGTCTGGTCCTCACCTCCACCGACCTCGGGTACGCCTCGCCGATCCGCCCCGCCAAGTACACCGTCTCCCTCAAGGGCGACCTGAAGGTCCCGACGGCGCCCGGCGTGCGGACCGCCGCCGCTTCGCTGCCCTCCTGGGTGTGGTGGCTGCCGGCCGCCGGCGCCGTGCTCGCCCTCCTCCTGCTCGTCACCGCACGGCGGCGCACCAGCGCCCCCGCGCCCGACCCGGCCCTCGCCGACGTGCCGCTGCGGATCACCGACCTGAGCAAGCGGTACGCGAAGTCCACCGACCGGTACGCGGTCCGTGACGTCTCCTTCACCGTCGAGAAGGGCCAGGTCCTCGGCCTCCTCGGGCCCAACGGCGCGGGCAAGACGACCACCCTGCGCATGCTCATGGGCCTCATCCGGCCCGACGCGGGCGAGATCCGCGTCTTCGGCCAGGCCATCAGGCCAGGAGCGCCCGTCCTCTCCCGGGTCGGCGCGTTCGTCGAGGGCGCGGGATTCCTGCCGCACCTCTCGGGCCGCGAGAACCTGGAGCTGTACTGGAAGGCCACCGGGCGCCCCGCGAACGACGCCCACCTGGAAGAGGCGCTGGAGATCGCCGGACTCGGCGACGCCCTGGCCCGCGCGGTGCGGACGTACTCGCAGGGCATGCGCCAGCGCCTGGCCATCGCCCAGGCCATGCTCGGCCTGCCGGACCTGCTGATCCTCGACGAGCCGACCAACGGCCTCGACCCGCCGCAGATCCGCGAGATGCGCGAGGTCATGATCCGGTACGCGCGCGGCGGCCGTACCGTCATCGTCTCCAGCCATCTCCTCGCCGAGGTCGAACAGTCCTGCACGCACCTGGTCGTCATGGACCGCGGCCGGCTCGTCCAGGCGGGACCGGTCGCCGAGATCATCGGCTCCGGGGACACGCTGCTCGTCGGCCTCGCGTCCGCCATCACGGACCCGCTGGTCGAGAAGGTCGCGGCCCTGCCCGGCGTCGCCTCCGCGGCCCGCGCCGACGACGGGCTCCTGGTGCGCCTGGACGGCACCGAGCACGCCAGTGCCGTACGGCTGCTGCCCGAACTGGTGCGCCTGGACGTGCCGGTGGAGTCCATGGGCCCGCACCGCCGCCTCGAAGACGCGTTCCTGACCCTGATCGGAGGAGGCGCCGCATGACCGCCACCGCACCGCCCGAGCGCCCCGCCGCACCCGCCGCGTCCCCGGAGCGGGCGACCGCCCCCGGCTACCGGGCCCGGCGCACCCTGCCCCTGCGCGTCGAGGCGGTCCGCCAGCTCAAGCGGCGCCGCACGCTCGTGATGGGCGGCATCATGGCGCTGCTGCCGATCGTGCTCGTCATCGCGTTCGCCGTGGCCGGCGGCTCGCCCGAGTCCCGCAGCGGCCGGGTGACGCTGATGGACACGGCCACCGCGTCCGGCGCCAACTTCGCCGCGACCTGCCTGTTCGTGTCGGCGGGCTTCCTGCTGGTGATCCCCGTCGCGCTGTTCTGCGGGGACACCGTCGCCTCCGAGGCGAGCTGGTCGTCCCTGCGCTACCTGCTGGCCGCGCCCGTGCCGAGGGCCCGGCTGCTCTGGTCGAAGATGGCCGTCGGGCTCGGCCTGAGCGCCGCCGCCATGGTGCTGCTGCCCGTCGTCGCCCTCGTCGTCGGAACCCTGGCGTACGGCTGGGGGCCGCTGGAGATCCCGACCGGCGGCGCGCTCCCCGCGGACACGGCGGTTCAGCGCCTCGCCGTCGTCGTCGCGTACGTCTTCGTGTCCCAACTGGTCACCGCGGGCCTCGCGTTCTGGCTCTCCACCAAGACCGACGCCCCGCTGGGCGCGGTCGGCGGCGCGGTCGGTCTGACCATCGTGGGCAACGTCCTCGACGCGGTCACCGCGCTCGGCGACTGGCGCGACTTCCTGCCCGCGCACTGGCAGTTCGCCTGGGCCGACGCCATCCAGCCGAAGCCGGAGTGGGGCGGCATGATCCAGGGCTCGGCGATCTCGGTGACGTACGCGCTGGTCCTCTTCGCGCTGGCCTTCCGCGGGTTCGCGCGCAAGGACGTGGTGTCGTGAGCGCGGTACGGAGTGCCGTGGCGACGGCGTCGTAGCCGCATCGAGACGGTTCCGCAACGCTTCCGGGCGATCGTTCGGAGGACCCATCGCGTCACAGGCAGGTAAGCCGACGACGACGCGAGGGGGAGAGATGCGGACCCGGAGGACACGGACCCGTACGCCACGGTCCCGTAATGCACAGGCCCAGGCCTGTCGTACGCGGTCATGGAAGGCACGGCGCGGGCTGCTCGCCGTGGCCGTGGCGGGTGGCCTGCTGCTGGCCGGCTGCGACGGAGGCGGCGGCGACACCCACCGCGCCACCGGCGACGACAAGAGCAGGCGAGGCGGCGCCGCGGCGCTCCCCGCGCCCGCCTCGCCCGGCACCGGCGGGGCGAGTCCCGGCGACCGGGACGGCGCGCGCGAGGACGCCGCGCCGCCGCCCGACCACCTCTCCACCTTCGCCCTGGACGTCGACACCGCCTCGTACGGCTTCGCGCGCCGCACCCTCGCCGAGGGCCGCCTGCCCGACCCGGCGACCGTCCGCCCCGAGGAGTTCGTCAACAGCTTCCGCCAGGACTACCCGAGGCCCGACGGCGACGGTTTCTCGGTGAGCGTCGACGGTGCCCGCACGGGCGACGACGGCTGGTCGCTGCTGCGCGTCGGCCTCGCCACCCGAGGCGGGTCCACGGCACGGGAACGGCCGCCCGCCGCCCTCACCTTCGTCATCGACGTCTCCGGATCCATGGCCGAGCCCGGCCGCCTCGACCTCGCCAAGAAGTCGCTCGGCCTCATGACCGACCGGCTGCGCCCCGACGACTCGATCGCGCTCGTCACCTTCAGCGACACCGCGGAGACGGTCCTGCCGATGACCCGTCTCGGCGCCCCGGGCGAGGGCCGCTCCCGCGCGCACGACGCGATCGACGAGTTGGAGCCCACCCAGTCCACCAACCTCGAAGCGGGCATCACCACCGGCTACGACACGGCCGTACGCGGCAAGAAGCGGGGCGCCACCAACCGGGTCGTCCTGCTCTCCGACGCCCTCGCCAACACCGGCGACACCAGCGCCGACGGCATCCTGGAACGGATCTCCGACGCCCGCGCCGAGCACGGCATCACCCTCTTCGGCGTCGGCGTCGGCAGCGACTACGGCGACGCCCTGATGGAGCGCCTCGCCGACAAGGGCGACGGCCACACCACGTACGTGTCGAACGACGACGACGCCCGCGAGGTCTTCTGCGAACAACTCCCCGCCCACATCGAACTGCGGGCCCGCGACGCCAAGGCACAGGTCTCCTTCGACCCGGCGACCGTCGAGCGGTTCCGCCTCATCGGCTACGACAACCGTGCCGTCGCCGACGACGACTTCCGCGACGACTCAGTGGACGGCGGCGAGGTCGGGCCGGGACACACGGTCACGGCGCTGTACGCGGTGCGTGCCAAGCCCGGCGCGGCCGGCCACCTGGCCACGGCGAGCGTGCGCTGGCTCGACCCCGGCAGCCGCGCCCCGCACGAGGAGTCGGGCCGCATCGAGGCCGCCGACCTCGACGGTTCGCTGCGCGAGGCCGACGAGGGCCTTCGCACCACGGCGACGGCCGCGTACTTCGCGGACGGCCTGCGCGCGGCGGCCCCGGCCGGCCACTTCTCCGAACGCCACGACGCGACGCTGCCCGCCACCCCGTCGCTGGCCGAACTCTCCGTACAGGCACACGCGTTGCCGACCCGCGACAAGCAGGTGCGCGACCTGACCGAGGCCATCGACCGGGCGGCCCGCCTGACCGACGACACGCACGCGTCCGACGCGGAGTCGCCCGGGGAGCCCCGGGGGGAGATCCGGGGCTAGGGCCTGCCGTCACGGACCCCCGCCTGTCCGGCGGGGGCGAGGGGGATTCAGTCGCCGGTCGTGCCGTCGAGCATCTCGCGCAGGATGTCCAGGTGGCCGTTGTGGCGGGCCGTCTCCTCGGTGAGGTGGAGGAGGATCCAGCGCAGGTCGACGTGGAGGCCGTCGCGGACGGTTCCCCGAGCCTTCTCGTCCAGGCCGTTCCCGGCGACCAGTTCGCGGTAGCGGGCGCTCTGTTCCGCGTACTCGTCGAGCAACTGCGCGAGCGGGAAGTCGACCGCGATGCGCATCTCGCGGTCGGGGTCCTCGTCGGTCCAGGGGCCCTGGTCCTCCTCGCCGAGGAAGACCACCTGGAACCAGTGGTACTCGACCCAGCGGAGGTGGTTGATCACTCCGCTCATGGTCATCAGCGGCGAGCCCGGCAGGAGCGCCTTGTTGGCGTTCTCCGCCGACACGCCCTCGCACTTGGTGCGGGCGGTGTCACGTGCGTAGTCGAGGAACGTGGTGAGCTGGGTGCGCTCGTCCCACGCGGACGGCGTGTCGTCGATTCTTGTCATCGCGCGAAGCGTCCCTGATCACCGCGCCCGATGTCGAGGCATTTAGCGACGGACGGCGACGGGCGGCGACGGGCACCACGGGCCCGGCATGATCCGCCGGACGGGCCCTCGGGCCGCCCGTACCGCATGCGGTACGACGGCACGGCCGCGCCCCGCCGCACAACTCCCGCTCCGCCCGCACCGGGTCGTTGGGGAAGCGGAAGGACGTGCGCTCCACGGACCCGGTCAGGTTCCGCCAGAACCTGCCCGCCGTCAGCGGCGCGCGCGCCGTGCGGGCCGGGGGAACGTGCCGTCGGCTAAGGGATGTGCCGTCCCGTGATCGCCCGGGCGATCACGAGCCGCTGGATCTCGCTGGTGCCCTCGAAGATCGTGTAGATCTTCGCGTCCCGGTACATCCGCTCGACCGGATGCTCCCGGCTGTATCCCGCGCCGCCCAGCACCTGAACGGCCTTCTCACTGGCGGCGACGGCCAGTTCCCCGGCGCGCAGCTTGGACATCGAACCCTGTCCCGCGTCGAAGACCTTGTCGTTCCGCGCCATCCACGCGGCCTGCCAGATCAGCAGCCGCACGGCCTCGATCTCGGTGCGCAGGTCGGCGAGGGCGAAGGCGATGGACTGGTTCTCCACGATGGGCCGCCCGAAGGCGACGCGGTCCCCCGCGTACTCCAGGGCGTACTCGTACGCGGCCCGGGCGATCCCCAGCGCCTGCGCGCCCACCGTGGGCCTGCTGACCTCGAACGTGGCCATGGCCGCCTGCCCGCGCTCCCGGCCGGAACCGGCACGCGAACCGCCGCCGCCCGCGGTCCTGCCCGTACCTCCACCCGTACCGCCACCCGTACTTCCCCCCGCGCTCTCGCGGGCCCTCTCCCGGGCGCGGGCCAGCCGGGCGTCGAGCCGCTCCTTGCCGCCCAGCAGGCAGTGCCCCGGCACCCGCACGTCGTCGAGGAAGACGTCCGCGGTGTGCGAGGCCCGCAGCCCCAGCTTCCGTATCTTCCGGCCCGCCTCAAGACCCCGGGTCCCCGGCGGCACGACGAACGCCGCCTGGCCCCGCGCGCCCAGGGAGGGGTCCACGGAGGCCACCACGACGTGCACGTTCGCGATGCCGCCGTTGGTGATCCACGCCTTCTGCCCGGCCAGCGCCCACTCGTCGCGCGCCTCGTCGTACGTGGCGCGCGTGCGCATCGCGGAGACGTCGGAGCCCGCCTCCGGCTCGGAGACGCAGAACGCCGCGACCTTCGGGGCGTCCTCGTCCCCGAAGCACTGCGGCACCCACTCGGCCAGCTGGTCCGGCGTCCCCGCGGAGAAGATCCCCGCGACGGCGAGCGACGTGCCGAAGAGGGCCATCCCGATGCCCGCGTCGCCCCAGAACAGCTCCTCGTTGGCGATCTGGAGCGAGAGCCCCGAGGGGTCGCCGAACAGGTCGGCCAGCGACTCGAAGCCGTAGAGCCCGATCTTCGCCGCCTCCTGGATGACGGGCCACGGAGTCTCCTCGCGCTCGTCCCACTCGGCGGCGGCCGGGCGCACGACGCCGGCCGCGAAGCCGTGCACCCACTCGCGCAGGTCCCGCTGTTCCTCGGTCAGTTCGAGGGAGAAGGCCATGGCGTGCCGCTCCTCAGGCCTTGGGGATGTCGAAGTAGCGCGTGAGTCCGGCCGCGAGGGCCACATCGCCCGCGATCTTGACCTTGCGCATCATGAACATCGTGACGGGGCTGGCGTTTCCGGAGACCAGCTTGAGGAACTCGGCGTCGGCCATGATGAGGGTGACCCGCGGCTCGGCGTTCGAGCGGCCCTCGCGGACGGTGCAGGTGCCGTCGGCGATGTCCGTCTCGTACACGACGTCCTCGTTGCCGTCGCTGCCCGTGACCTTCCAGCGGATGAGGGCCGTCAGAGAGGCCGCCGCCTCCGGCTTGAACTGCCGCTCCATGCGCCCGAAGACCTCCTTCAGGACACGGGCGCGCAGCGCGCCGTCGCGGGCGATCTCGGCGATCTCCCTGCCGGACAGGCCCTTCACGATGCGCGCGAACTCCTCGGGAGTGACACGGGCGAAGTCGAGTTCGGCGATCCTGCTGATGTCGTCCGCCACGGCAATCTCCTTACTCTGAAGTAAACTTACTAAAGAGTAAGGTAAGTCGGAACGAGGGAGGCTGACAAGGGTGAGCGACACATCCGACGACGCGCTCGGCGCGCCCGCCGCACCGAGCGCTCCCGGGGCGCGCCGGCGCCGGGTCCCGCGCCCCGAACGCGAGCGCCAGATCGTCGACGTGGCGGTGCGGGTCTTCGCCAAGCGTGGCTACCACGGCGCCTCGGTGGACGAGATCGCCGAACTCGCCGGAATCTCCAAGCCGATGGTGTACCTGTACCTCGACTCCAAGGAGGGTCTCTTCCTCGCCTGCCTGCGGCGCGAGGCGGGTCGCCTGGTCGGGGCGTTCCAGGGCGCGGCGACGGCGAGCGGTTCGGCGCCCGAACTCCGGCTGCACGCAGGCCTCCTGGCCTTCTTCACCTTCGTCGCCGAGCATCGCGACAGCTGGGTGGTGCTGCACCGCCAGGCCTCGGAGCTGAGCGAGGCGATCGCGGCCGAGGTGGCGGACGCGCGCCGCGCGGTGATGGCGGAGGTGGCGGGTCTGGTGTGGGCGGGCATCGCGGAGAGCGGCCCGGACGCCCGGCTCTCCGACGAGGACGCCGACTTCGTGGCCCACGCGCTGGTGGGCGCGGCGGACTCCCTGACGGACTGGATGACGCGCCACCCCGACCAGTCCCCGGAGGGCGTCACGCTGCGGCTGATGAACATGGTGTGGGTGGGGATGGGGCGGGTTCTGGCGGGGGAGGTCTGGGGGCCGGTGGCCGGGTGAGAGGGGTGAGACAGATGAGGGAGGGGGTGGGGCGGGGTGGGTGAGCGCCGGGGGCCTTCCCGTCCTGTCCGTCTCGATCTTGCCCGGCCCATTGAATTTTCCTTACGTGTTAGTAAGTTGACCCATGAGTAAGTAGTGGGCGCACGGCCACCGAGGCGCGCCCGCACTCAGGCCTGCACCGCCACACCTGCACCTCCGCACCCGCACCTCAGCACTGCCGCACCTCTGCACATCAGCACTGCCGCACCTCTGCACATCAGCACTGCCGCACCTCTGCACATCAGCACTGCCGCACCTCTGCACCTCAGCACTGCCGCACCTCTGCACCTCCGCACCTGCACATCAGCCGGGAACCGGAAGCCGGGAGCTGACATGGGCGTACGCAAGGATCTGAGAAGGGCACAGCGCCGCAGCGACCTGGCGGAGCGCGCCGAGGTCGAACTCGTCAGGGACGAGCACGGCACCGTGCGCGAGGCCCGCACCGCCCCGCTCGTGGCGCCGGCCACGGCGGGCAGCACGGCCGACATCCCGTTCACCA
The DNA here is from genome assembly GCF_055593965.1 of Streptomyces sp. NPDC040622. Taxonomy (NCBI): domain Bacteria; kingdom Bacillati; phylum Actinomycetota; class Actinomycetes; order Kitasatosporales; family Streptomycetaceae; genus Streptomyces; species Streptomyces sp. NPDC040622. The sequence continues at coordinate 356,796 of NZ_JBVIXD010000009.1, forward strand.
ACGCCGTCGAGGCACCCGACACCGTGGTCCTGCGCCGCAAACAGGGCGGGGCGGGCGGAAAGTGGCTTCCCGTCACCGCCGCCGCCTTCGCGCGCGAAGTGACGGAAGCCGCCAAGGGGCTGATCGCGGACGGCCTCGAACCCGGTGGCCGGGTCGCGTTGATGTCGCGCACCCGCTACGAGTGGGCGGTCCTGGACTTCGCGATCTGGGCGGCCGGCGGGCAGACCGTGCCCATCTACGCCACGTCGTCGGCCGAGCAGATCGAGTGGATCGTCCGCGACTCGGGCGCCCGCCACCTGATCGTGGAGAACGCGGAGAACGCGGCGACGGTCGAGGAGGCGGTGTCAGCCCTGGACGGCGGCCGGCCGCGCATCCGGCAGATCGACGGCGGCGCGATGGCCGAACTGACGGCTCTGGGGCGGGACCTGTCGGACGAGGAGGTGACGAAGCGGCGCTCCACGCTCACCCCGGACTCCATCGCGACGGTCTGCTACACCTCGGGTACCACGGGCCGCCCCAAGGGCTGCGTCCTCACGCACGGCAACCTGCACGCGGAGGCGGCGAACACCGTCGACCTGCTGCACCCCATCTTCAAGGAGATCACGGGACAGGTCGCCTCCACGCTCCTCTTCCTGCCGCTCGCCCACATCCTGGGCCGCAGCATCCAGATCGCCTGCATGCTGGCCCGCATCGAACTGGGCCACTGCCCCAGCATCAAACCGGACGAACTCCGTCCCGAGCTCAGGGCGTTCAGGCCGACGTTCGTCGTCGGCGTCCCGTACCTCTTCGAGAAGATCCACGAGACGGGCCGGGCGACCGCGGAGAAAATCGGCCGGGCCGCCTCCTTCGACCGCGCCGAGCGGATCGCGGTGCGCTTCGGCGAGGCGTACCTGAACAAGTTCCTGGACAGGAACGGCCCCGGTCCCTCCCTGGGCCTCCGCGCCGGCTGGGCGCTGTACGAACTGCTCGTCTACCGCCGCGTCCGCAAGGAGGTCGGCGGCCGCCTGCGCTACGCGATCAGCGGCGGCTCGCCCCTGGACCGCAACCTCAACCTCTTCTTCTACGCCGCCGGAATCATCATCTACGAGGGGTACGGCCTGACCGAGACGACGGCCGCCGCCACCATCACCCCACCGCTCAAGCCCCGCCCCGGCACGGTCGGACTGCCCGTACCCGGCACGGCGGTGCGCATCGCGGACGACGGGGAGGTGCTGATCAAGGGCGGCATCGTCTTCGGCTCGTACTGGAACAACCCGGCCGCGACGGACGCCGTCCTGACGAACGAGTGGTTCGCCACCGGCGACCTGGGCGCGCTGGACGACGACGGCTACCTCACCATCACCGGCCGCAAAAAGGACATCATCGTCACCTCCGGCGGCAAGAACGTCTCGCCCGCCGTCCTGGAGGACCGCCTGCGCAGCCGCGCGCCGATCGGCCAGTGCATCGTGGTGGGCGACAACCGCTCGTACGTCGGCGCGCTGGTCACGCTGGACCCGGAGGCCGTGGCGCACTGGCTCACCGTACGCAAGCGTCCCAAGGACACACCGCTCGCGGAACTCGCCCAGGACCCGAAGATGATCGCCGAGGTCCAAAAGGCCGTGGACTACACGAACCTGGCGGTCTCCAAGGCCGAGTCGATCCGCAAGTTCGCCATAGTCGGCGGCGAGTTCACGGAGGACAACGGCCTGCTCACCCCCTCCCTGAAGATCAAACGCCACGCGGTGACGGCGGCCTACGCGGCGGAGATCGAGGCGTTGTACGGAGGGTGAGGGGCGGCTTGGAGCCGGCGCAGGCGCCGGCGTGGGGGGCTGGCGCGGCGGTTGGCCCGGCAGTCGGTGCGGGAGGTGACGAGTCGGGTGTGGGGCGGGTGTGAGGCGGGTGTAAGGCAGGTATGAGGCGAGCGTGAGGCAGCTGGCGAGGCCGGTGGCGCCGCCGGCTTCACCCGGTTCAACGGTCGGATGCGCGGGGGGAGTTCCCGTTAGCGCCGTCGTCCCGATCCCGTACGCTCGGCTCAGTCGACGCAGAACTCGTTGCCCTCGATGTCGAGCATCGGGATGCACGAGTCCTCCCCGTCGTACAGCGTGCGCAAGTGCACCGCGCCGAGCGGGACCAGCCGGGCGCACTCGGCCTCGAGCGCGGCGAGCCGCTCCTCGCCGACCAGACCGGTGCCGACCCGCACGTCGAGGTGCACCCGGTTCTTGGCGGCTTTGCCCTCGGGGACGCGCTGGAAGTACAGCCGGGGGCCCACACCTGAGGGGTCGCCGCAGGCGAACCACGCGTCCCGCTCCTCGGGCGGCTGGGAGCGCTTGAAGTCGTCCCACGTGGCGAACCCCTCCGGCGCCGGCGGCACGACGTACCCCAACACCTCGCACCAGAACCGGGCGAGACGCTCGGGCTCCGCACAGTCGAAGGTGACCTGGAACTTCCTGATCGACTCCATCCGGCCACCGTATGAGTGAAGGGCTGCGCAAGGAACCCCCTGACGACGTGGCCGGGGTGGACGAGGTGGATGACGTGAGTGACGTCGCCGCACAAGGGCCGGCTGCGTGCCGCCGAGCGTTCGGCACGCCACGCCCGCCGCGTACTTCACGACGCGGCCACCGGTATGTCACGAACGTGTCCTGAGAACGATCAATATGCAACTGGCTCAACCAAACTGACTGTCTGAGAGGACAGAAGGCGACACGGACGAACAGTCGCCGACGCACTAGCCAGTCCGCTCCCAGGAGCGGGAGCCCCCACACAGAGGAAAGTCACCACCATGCGCACTCGCACCCGGAAGATCTCGGTTCTGACCATGACGGCAGTGGCCCTCGGCCTGTCCCTGACGGCATGCAACGGCGACGGCACCGGCAACTCGTCCTCTTCCGCGAGCAGCTCATCGTCGGCCACGAGCACCCCCCAGTCCGACTCGTCGAAGGGCAAGTCGTCCGGCACGCCCGCCAAGTCCGACAAGAAGTGCACGGACCAGATCAACTACGCGGGCGACCCGCGCCCCAACGCGGAGATCAACTCGATCGGCGAGGACACGGGGACCTGCCCGCCGGTGCAGAAGTCCGGCGGCGCGGCGGGCACGCCGAAGGACTCGGACAAGAAGTGCACGGACCAGGTCAACTACGCGGGCGACCCGCGCCCCAACGCGGAGATCAACTCGATCGGCGAGGACACGGGCACGTGCCCGCCGGTGCAGAAGTCCGGCGGCGCGGCGGGTACCCCGAAGGACTCGGACAAGAAGTGCACGGACCAGGTCAACTACGCGGGCGACCCGCGCCCCAACGCGGAGATCAATTCCATCGGCGAGGACACGGGCACGTGCCCGCCGGTCCAGAAGTGAGCCGCTGACCGTCCCCGCGCGATCACCTGGAACCGGTCCGGCACTTACCCGCCCGCTACGTAGCGCTCGCTAGTCTCCCCGGACCAGCAAGAAGGCCCTCCCGGAGAGGAGGGCCTGACAGGGATGGACTGGGCGCCCCCGGCAGGACTCGAACCTGCGGCCAAGCGCTTAGAAGGCGCTTAGCGTGATGTCTGGTGCATTGTTTCTGACCTGGCGCTTCCTGGACCTTGGGTTCGGTCGGATGTCGGCTTCGACACGTATTCGACTGCGGCGGCAGGGTCGGACACGGTTCACTTGCATCGTGGAACTTATTGAGGGCCCGGTCGACTGGAACTCAGAGCTGCATGCTGTAGGGACCCGATCTCGCATGCAGCACTGTGCGTGGGGTGGTTCTTCGTGTCCACGCGAGGCGCGCTGGAGTGTCCGGGTCAGAGACAAGGGCGGCGAGACCTGGTGGGCTGTCTGCGAGGAGCATCGCGCATCATCGGCGGTTCTGCATTCAGACTCCCGGTGATCGTGTGTCTGCACAGCCACAATTGATTAAAGGCGGCCGTGACCTGCGACCGTCTACACGATCACCGCTCTGAACTGCTGTTGAGTTGGGTAGTTGCCAGCGCTGGTCACCAACGAGCGTCCTTCCACGGCCCCGTGACGGCCCGGAAGGGCGCTCGGGTGTGAGCACCACAGTAAGAGCGAAGTCGGGTAGTTGGGATCGGAGCCACGGCTTCTGTCTTCCTCTGATGTGCCCGCGATGGTGGCACGGACCTGGCAGCCTGTGAGCGGCAACGAAAGGACCTGAGATGCCCATTCTCTTCTTCGCCGCCGCGGGTGCCCTCGTTCTAGGCGGAACCGGCGGAGGTTGGTACGTGTGGAAGCGTGGTCAGCAGGAAGCGGCCAAGCGGCTACAGCACGCGGATGCCGAGGCCGCGAAGCAGGCGCTTAGGGATGCCATCGACCTTGCTGACCTGCGGAGCGAGGCGCAAGCGGCAGGCTTGGACCCGGGTGAGGTCGTTGCCGGATACGAGAAGTTGCGAGACTCGCAGTTGTCTCCTGAGGACGTGCTCGAGAAGCTCGGCCGGGCTGCCGTCACCGGCTGAACAACTTTGCCCCATCTGGGCCCGAGGGTAGTTCCTTGGCCAGCGGTCTGACACTCAGAGGGCGTGTGCACGCGAAAGGGCTCTAGCGGCACACGCGTTTCAGCAGTTCAGGGCCCTAGGGGCAGGCTGTCTAGCCGTGTCTGTCCACAAATAGTCCGCGTGTCACGTGAGACGACGACTACGGCCTCGGAAAGCTCTGATCCAGCCACTGCCGGACAGCAGCGACCGTGGTACGGCCGTCCTGGCGCAGGGCGTCGACGATGTCCCGACCGGCCACGAGCACGATGGGGTGGCCGTCCTCATGGACCTCTTCTTGGACCTGCTTGTGGAAGTACGACGTGGTCACCAGGACGCCGAAGTTCCGGTGTCTGATCCTGGAGATCAGACGCGAGACTTCCCGGACCCCAACTGAGCTAGCAGTCCCGTAGCACTTGGCTTCGAGGGCAAAGTCGATCGCAATTCGGCTAGAGGACGGCCCAAGCCCGTACGTTCCAATGGCATCTCGTCCTCCATCCCGGCTGGGGCGCGTGACGTCGACCGGCCCTGTGTTTGGAGCGATCAGCCGCCAGATGGCGACAGCGCAACTTTCGAAGTCGTGCTCGCGGCCGCGGAAGTACTCCCTGATTTCCTCCAGCATGGCTGTTCCGGCGGAGTCGTTCGGGAGCTGATCAGCTTTGGAACGGATGACAGTCGTTGCCGGAGCCAGCATTGGGCGGTACACCCGGCCCTCGACCCAGGCGCGCCATACTTCCGGGCACCCATCGCCGATGGGATCCCCTCCGGCGAGAAGGTGCTGAATCCAGCTGCGGGGGATCAGGCTGTGGTCGAGGACGGTGAAGTGGGACCGGTAGTTCTGGAAGCGCAGACCGGCAGTGGCTCGCCAGATGGCAGTCAGTTCATCGTCTGACGTGAGGGTGGGGCTGCCCGGGGCCAACAACCCGCGGAAGAGAACCGAACGCCCCGGTCCAGCCTTCTCGAACAGGAAGAATGGAGGAACCTGGGCACGGTCGGCTGCGGTTCCGTGGGAGGCGGTGAATACGTCTCGGAGGAGAACGTTTCCTGCTCGGGGTGTGCCGTGGAGGCTTTGGCCGGCCTTCTTGTTGTCGCCGTAGTACGTGAAGGTGCCTGTCTCTACATCCAGATGATCTGGCCAGTCCACCTCGCCCCCGCTTGTGTAGAGCACGGCCAGCTTTACGTTGTTTTTGGTCGGCCAGCCGACGTAGCGAAATCCACCCTGGTTGCCAACCCCCTTTATGAGTTTGGAGATCGGCTCATCGCCCGTATTGCCACTCGTGCCGCCCGCGTAGAGAGCATCGACGATCAGGTCTGCGGTTTCCAGGTCAGAGAACGCCACGTGCGGCTTCGAGGTGACAGGAAGAGTCATGCTCCAAGATCTACCAGCACCCACTGACAACTTGGCCCGATCGGACGGGCGTTGCCGGTTCTGCCTGGACGGCCAACGTTCCGCCCCACGACACCTGCCGAGCTCGACCACGCAGCGCTCGAGGCCTTCAAGGACGGCCTCCCGTTAGAGCGACAGCTAGTTGTCTGGTCATGCGGCCGGCATCTATCCAGGCAGAATCTCGCCGCCGGAATCTGCTGGAGGAGGCAAATTTTCCGGCGGCACAGATTACAGAAACACGCAGGTCATGGCACCAAGCAGCGTCACTGTAAGGGTGTGCGGCATGGCTAAACGCCTTGTCGTGCTGACATGCCGCCCTGTACCTTCCTCGTTGTCGGCCGCAGGGGCTGACGGCGAGGAGGGGGTCCTTGATGACGGACGAGAACGAACCGACCGAACGCCCGCTGCCCGAGTGGGACAGTGCAGAGATCGACACCCTGTTCACGAGCCGGGAGACGGCCGAGGCTGCTCGCTTCCTGCTGAAGCGGCGCAACGACCCGCCGACCATGGATGAGTGGATTGAGCGGTCCCGCGAGGTCTTCGGCAAGGGCAACGTGCACACCCAGCGTCGGCTCCGTGAAGTGCGTGACCACTTCAAGGTCGAGTCCTACCGCCGCGAAGGTGATGGCAAGTGGGCTTACAAGCTTGATGGTTGGAGCGAGACGCCTGCCGGCGACAACGCGAAGATTTCCCCCAAGCTCCAGGCCGAAGTCTTCACCATCAAGGGCCGCTTCTGTGCGATGTGTGGTCTGGGGCCGAAGGACACCAAGCTCCAGATCGACCACATCGTGCCCCGCTCTTGGGGAGGCAAGACGGAGCTGGACAACCTGGAACCGCTCTGTCAGTCGCACAACAACGGCAAGAAGGCATTCTTCAAGAGCCTGGACCCCTACGGCGATGCTCTGGCGCGGGCGATCCACCGGCCCAACCCCTGGGAGCGGATCGGAGAGCTGCTCAAGGCTTTCGCCGAAAAGGGGGAGTTCACGCCTGCCGAACTGATCCAGATCGTGGCGCGGGACACGCACAAGGGAGACCCCAAGAAGCGGTTGCGTGAACTGCGGTTCGTCCTTGGATGGGACATCGTCCCTCATCGGACCAAGGAGAACGGCGTCACGACGGTGACCTACGAGCTCCGCAGCTGTAAGCCCTGGCCTTCAGAAGGCGCACCTGAGGCGGTCAAGAAGTACGAGCGCAATCGCAAGCGTCGCAAGGACGAAGACTCAGACTGAGCCAAGCTCAGCGCATCGGGTCTTGGGCCGAGGTGCTCTTCAGCTGCCCAGATGGTCGGCAGACGTTCGTACTCGTCCATGGCTGTGCGTCGGCGAAAGGAAGAGCTACGGATCGGTGTCAACACCTGATCCGTAGCTCTAAGTGGAACGGTCGGCGGTGGTTATAGCGGTCACGCGATGGCCCCACGAGGACGCTGACGGACGTGATCGGTTGCTGAGGTTGCTGTACTTCGCTGCGGTACAGCAGCGTTCCGGATCGGGCTCGGCGAACCGGTCGAGGACCGCCTTGTAAGTTCCGCCGCGCGGTCATTGCGAGCCTGGCCGACGCGGTCGGTGCCACCCTGTCACTCCGGGACGGTGCCCTGTGATTCGCACCCGTCTCCTGCTGTTGATGTCACTCGTGGATGTCAGAGACCGACCGCGTATGGAATCGTGAAGGCGGGTCAACGCGATGGCCTGGTCGGTGAGTTCGTTGGTGCTAACTTGTGTTGATGCGCGTAGGAGTGTACGTAGACGCTTACAACCTCTACTACGGCGGTAGAGGTCTGTGCGGTCGCGGGGTGGCGGGATGGCGCTGGCTCGATATCCGCAGCTTGGCGACCGCTTTGGTTACCCAACGAACCGACTGGCCAGCGGCGAGTGTCGCGCGGATCGTCTACTGCACCGCTCGTATCGATGCGACTACCAACGCTTCTGGGCACCGTGACCAGGACATCTACCTGAAGGCACTTGTTGCCGCCGGCAGCGTGGATTACATCGAGTACGGCAAGTACGTCTACCGAGTCAAGCAAGCACCGTTGGCGATCAAGGACAGCCACGGGCGCCCCCAGCTAGTCGCTCCCCAGTGGCCGATCATGGTTCAGAACGGCGGCACGCCGTGCAATTCCGCGGTGTTCATGGCCTCATTCGCCAATCGCGAGGAGAAGGGATCGGACGTCAACGTCGCATCTCACCTCTTGATTGACGTACTTACGCAGGCTGTAGACGCTGCCGTAGTGATCTCGAACGACAGCGACCTCAGCTACCCGCTACGAGAGGCGCGCAAGAGGGTTCCCGTCGGCCTAGTCAACCCTTCCCGCAACTACCTGGCTGGCGACCTTCGCGGCGCTGCTAGTGATGGGGTTGGGAGACACTGGTGGCGGCAACTTTCGCAGCAAGACTTCCCCACCCACCAGCTAAGCGATCCGGTACAGAAATATGCACGTCCTGTAGATTGGTAACTACAAGGCGTCACTGAATGGCGTCAGGGAAGTTGACACTAGGACCGGCGCACCGTACGTTGGAGGCACAAACCACCTGACCCCTCGTGGGTCAGGTTTTTTCTTGCCCACGCGACCGCAGCAGAAGAGCGTGACACCACCGCCACCTGCGAATATCGCGTTCAGTAACCACTCATTGAGGCCTAGAGCGCTTCCTGCTGGGTGGTTCCGTTACGCTCGGTCGCTACGCTGTACCTTCGGTAACCGAGCGTAACGGAACCACCCAGCAGGAAGCGGGGAATGGGAGAAGCTTGACCATCTCATTGCCATATCTTTACTGCTGACCAGCGCCAGCAGGGGGCATGCGGTCGGCGGAGCGGCTTTGGGCGGGAGCTGCCATGGGGCGAGTGATCATGGCCCCGTAAGCTCATCGCGAGTCGGGCAGTCTGTGGACCTGCCCGTTAAAGCACGACGTTGGGGCCATGATCTTAGAGGCTCGCCCCATGGTGGCTGCCTAAAGCCGTGGAGCCGACCGCCCCAGCCACGGGGCAACGACCCAGGTAGCGGGTTTGCCCGCCGGGTACCGCCGCCGCGATCCGGCCTTATCGGTAACACAAAGCTGTCCCTGGCCTGCTGTGCGGCAATCCCCTGTGCCCTATGGCTCCGTGCTTGGTTTTGGCCGCTGCCGGGGCGACGGACGGACGGCGCGCGCAGCTGGTGGCGGAGACATGGAAGCGGCGGGCGGCGGCCGGCCGGCGCCCCCGCGCTGTGCGCGGCCCCTCGGTCCTTGGATCGATCCCGACTTCGTTGGGTGGCGCGTGCCTGGTGGTCTTGATGGGGGTGTTCTTCGGCGTGCGCTTCTCGGGCCTACGGATGCTGCTGGTTCTTCTTCCCTCCCTAGGTCGGATCGCGGCGGCGGTACCCGGCGGGCTTCTCCCGCGTCACCAGGGACGGAAGACCCAGGCCAGAGGTGGTTGAAGCTCGCGGCTGACTCTGGCGGCCGCGAGCGCAGCGAGCCTTGATTGAGTAGGGAAACTCTGTCCGCGCAGCTCGTTTCGCGGCCCGCCCCTTTGGTCTGTGTCGTCGTGACCTGCTGGTTTGACTCCGTCACGAACTGGCATATGCGGATCTGACAAGACAGGTTGTCTCACACGAGACGAATCGAGACTATCGAGTCATGTCCACTCGGCGAACTCGTCACCGCAGCAAGGGTGTTCAGCAGCACCAACTTCGCGTAACGGCCGTGCCCACTGCACATGCCCCCGCGGGGACCCCGGAAGATGCCCGCGCTGAGGCCGTGCGGGGGCTGATGGCTCCTGGCGCGCAGCGTCTGCGGCTCGTAGCTGAGTTGGACCGCCTGGATACCGCTTTGCGGCCCCTCGTCGTCCAGGCCGTCCATGCCGGCGTCCCCTACCGGCGCATTGCTGAGCTCACGAACATCTCCCGTGCGACCGTTGCCCGTTGGGGCAAACAAGATCCTGAGGCTTGACGAGCGGGAAGGAAAAGGGCCGCGCCCGATTGCAGCGGACGCGGCCTGACCGATTCGAAGGAGTCGAAGCCATGCCGAATCGATCCCCTTCAATTCTGGCAGAAGATCAAGGGCTCGCGAACGAGCGTTTGCGAGCGGCGATGGTCGCTGCCAACGTCACCACGGAAGGGCTGGCAAGCCACTTGGGGATAGACCCGAAGAGCGTGGATCGGTGGATCACAACAACGCGCATCCCTCACGCACGGAACGCGCACGCAGTGGCCAAGGTGCTTCGCATTGACCCGTACTACTTGTGGCCCATGCTCGATGAGCGGCATCGTTCCAGTGTGAGTCCCCGTGACGAGCTGATGGCCTGCTACCCGAGTCGCGGCGCCGTTCCACACGGTCTGTGGCGTGGAACGCTGCTTGAAGCATCCAGCGTGATCGACCTCGCGATCTCCAACCTGATCTTCTTGACCAACGCTGTCTTCGACCTGCACGCGATTCTCGTCGCGAAGTCTGAGGCCGGTGTACGGGTTCGCATCGCCACTCCTGCTGGCTCCGGCCAGCACGTGGCCTTGATGGATGTCTTCCCCTCGTTGGTAGACGTCCCTGGGGTCAAGCTGGTAACCCATCCTGGGCTACGGGCCGACCTCTACCGCGCCGATGACGAACTTCTGGTCATCACTCCCGTAGATGGGCTCACTCCCGCCCTGTCTCCAGTGCTGCACCTGCGCCGCGTCGGCCCGGCACCGCTGACGGCGGGTTATCTGACTGCGCTGGACAACATCTTCGAGACGGCCACCCCGATGGAGCAGACAGATGCTCCCTGACCCCACTGTGGCCGTGCATCGCTGCTGTGCGGGCAACAGCGTTCCGGTCCTGCTCGCGTTCTGCGCCGGCTGCATCGAGGGCCAGCTCCCGGACCTCAAGCGGCGGATGGAGGCCGTCGGGGATCTCCCCGATCTCGACCTGGGTCCTGGCGACTGATCCGCCCGGAGGAACTTCGACACGTATTCGACACAGCGACCCGCAGAAACCCGGTGACAACCGGACAGCGCCGGACCCTCCCCACTCTGACCTGGGGGCGGTCCGGCGCTTACGCGTCCGCTACCCACAACCCGCTACGTTGCCCTGACCAGCAAAAAGGCCCTCCGGGGTGGAGGGCCGAACTGGGCTGGACAGAAGCGCCCCCGGCAGGACTCGAACCTGCGGCCAAGCGCTTAGAAGGCGCCTGCTCTATCCACTGAGCTACGGGGGCCGGGTGTGGCCGGGTGGCGGAGTCCGGACGTGGGGGTGATCCGTGACCTTGCCGGGGACAAGGATAGGGCTCCCGGGTCCCTGTCCCTGGTGCTTCACCTCCGCGCCGTGATGTGGAGGTTCGGTGAAGCGGTCCTGATAATCGCAGGCAGGTGCGAATCTCGCATCGCTTTTGGCGTCTCACGCCCCGGGTGTTGTGCACTCGTTATGCCTGCGCCCCGGTCGCCCCTTCCATCCCCTGTGTCTGATCGGCGCGCAGAGGCTCCCATATGCTTCAGAAAGCCGTCAAAATTGGGCATTCTTCGCATGTGGTGACCTTGGACGTACGGCCTCAGTTGCTTGACGCACTCTCCGCCCTGCGCGAGCGTGTCGCCGCCGCACGCTTTCCGCTCCCCCTGCCAGGGGCGCCACGCGCGCGTGCCAACCGGGACGAGCTGCTCGCACAGCTCGATGACTATCTCGTGCCCCGGCTCAAGGCGCCCGAAGCGCCCCTTCTCGCGGTCATCGGCGGATCCACCGGTGCCGGCAAATCCACCCTCGTGAACTCCCTGGTGGGGCGGCAGGTCAGCGAGGCCGGTGTGCTGCGTCCCACCACGCGTACGCCGGTGCTCGTCTGCCATCCGGACGATCATCACTGGTTCTCGGGGATGCGCATCCTGCCCGACCTCACGCGCGTGTGGGTGCCCCGCCAGGACCCCGGCGAGGGCCACGACGAGGACGGCGAGGGCGACGGTGACGAGGAAATCACCGCGATCGTCGGCGAGGAGGAGCGCGCCCTGCGGATCGAGACCGCGCCGAGCCTCCCGCGCGGGCTCGCGCTCCTCGACGCCCCCGACATCGACTCGCTCGTCGCCGACAACCGCGTTCTCGCCGCCGAGCTGATCTCCGCGGCCGACGTGTGGGTCATGGTGACCACCGCGTCCCGGTACGCCGACGCCGTGCCCTGGCATCTGCTGCGCACCGCCAAGGACCACGACGCCACCCTCGTCACCGTCCTCGACCGCGTGCCCCACCAGGTGGTCACCGAGGTGTCGCGGCAGTACGGGGCGCTGCTCACGAAGGCGGGACTCGGCCACGTACCGCGCTTCACCGTGCCCGAGCTGCCCGAGTCCGCGGGCGGTGGCGGGCTGCTCCCCGCCACCGCCGTCGCCCCGCTGCGCGCCTGGCTCAGCCACCGCGTCCAGGAGCCCACCGCCCGCGCCCAGGCCGTCGCCCGCACCGCGCACGGCGTCATCGGCTCCCTCAGCTCCCGGATGCCGGAGCTGGCGGGCGCCGTCGCCGCCCAGTACGCGGCCGCGCTGCGGCTCACCTCCGCCGTCGACGAGGCGTACGAGAACGAACACGCGCGCGTGCGCAGGCGGCTGCAGGCGGGCGGTGTGCTCGCCGGGGGCGCCCTGAAGCGCTGGCGCAGCTATCCGCTGGACTGCGGGGCGGGCGAGCTGCTCGACGCCATCGCCGAGAGCCTGGAGGCGCTGCTGCTGTGCGCCGTCACCGCTGCCGACGAGCGCATCGACGAGGCCTGGCGGCGCGAACCCGCGGCCGGCGCCCCGGAGCTCGCCGACCGCGACCCGGACGTGGAGAGCGCCGAGCACCGCATCGGGATGGCCGTCCGCAGATGGCGGCGCGTCCTGGAGGAGTACGCCGAGGACGAGGTCCGCGGGCTGGAGCGGGTCGACAAGAACGCGCTCCCGGACCCGGAAGTCGTCGCCGCGCTGCTGGCCACCGCCCTGCTCGGCGGGCGCCGTGCGCGGTCCGCCGGGGAGGTCCTCGCCGAACGGATCGGCGCCCAGGGCGCGGTCCGGCTGCGCGACCGCGGCGGACGCCTGCTGACCGACTACTTGGAGAAGGTCCTCACGGCCGAAAGGGAGCGCAGACTCGCCCCGCTGGACGCCCTAGAGGTGCATCCCGAACCCCAGGCCGAGCTGATCGCCGCCCTGTCCGTACTGCAGAAGGAGAGGTGACCGCGGTGACCGCCGTCACTGATCACGCCGATCACGCAGACCACACCGATCACGCAGATCATGAAGGCCGCGCTGATCACGCAGACCACGCAGACCATGAAGGCCGCGCCGGTCGCGCAGACCGCACCGGTCGCGAACGCGAGACGCGCGACGGGAGCGCACGCGGTGAGTCCGCACACGGTGACTCCGCACGCGATGAGTCTGGGCGGGCCTGGGACGACGGGCTCATCGCGCGTCGCGTCGCGGGTGGGCCGCGGGGTGCGGACGGGGAGGCGGACGCCGGAGTTCGCTCGTACGTTCCTTCGGCTCCGTCTGTTCCTTCCGGGGCCCCCGCTTCTTACGAAGGGCCCCTGCGCGCCCGCCTCGACGCGCTGCGCGAACTCGTCGGGCTCTCCCGCACCCGCCTCGACACCGGCACGCTCGCCGAGGCCGGCCGGGTCCTGGACGAGGCCGCCACCCGCCGCAGGCTCTCCGAACGGCACACCGTCGTCGCCATCGCGGGCGCCACGGGCAGCGGCAAGTCGACGCTCTTCAACTCCCTCGCCGGAGTGATGATCTCGGACACCGGTGTGCGCAGGCCGACCACCGCGGCGCCCATCGGGTGCAGCTGGACGGACGGCGCCGCCGGGCTGCTGGACCGGCTCGGGATCCCGGGACGACTGCGCCGCCGCCCGCTCCAGGGGCCCGGCGCGGACGAACTCCAGGGGCTGGTGCTCATCGACCTGCCCGACCACGACTCGGCGGTCGGCGAGCACCGCGAGCAGGTCGACCGGATCCTGGCCCTCGTCGATGCCGTCATCTGGGTCGTCGACCCGGAGAAGTACGCCGACGCGATGCTCCACGAGCGCTATCTGCGGCCCATGGCCGGGCACGCCGAGGTCACCTTCGTCGTGCTCAACCAGATCGACCGGCTCCCCGGAGACGCCGCCGACCAGGTACTCGACGACCTGCGGAGGCTGCTCGACGAGGACGGCGTCGCGCTCGGCGAGCACGGTGAACCGGGCGCCACGGTGCTCGCGATCTCCGCGCTGACCGGCGACGGCATCGGCGAACTGCGCGAGACGCTCGGCCAGTTCACGCAGGAGCGGGGAGCCGCGGCGCGCCGTATCTCCGCGGACCTGGACGCCGCCGCGGAACGACTGCGTCCGGTGTACGTGACCGGGCCGCAGGCGGGCCGCAACCGCGGGCGGATCGGGCTCAGCGAGGAGGCGCGCGAGGAGTTCGCCGACCGGCTCGCGGACGCCGTGGGCGCGGCCGCCGCGGGAGACGCGGCGGAGCGGGCCTGGCGCAGGAACGCCGGCAAGGCGTGCGGCGACCCGTGGTTCAGGCTCTGGCGGTGGTACGAGGCCCAGCGCTCCCCGCAGGGCCTGCCGACGCCGACCGGACAGGCCCCCGCGGACGAGGAGGCGACGGCGCGCCAACGGGTGGAGCACGCCGTGCGCACCGTGGCCGACGAGGCGGCGACAGGCCTGCCCACGCCCTGGGGGCAGGCCGTGCGGGAGTCCGCGGCGCGCGGCGCCGAGGGGCTGCCGGAGGCGCTCGACGAGCTCGCGGTGACGGTGGGCGTGCCGGCCGGACGCCCTCCGCGGCCCGGCTGGTGGCCGGTGGCGGTCCTCGCGCAGGCGGCGATGACGCTGCTCCAGATCGTGGGCGGGCTCTGGCTGGTCGGCCAGATCGTCGGGGTCGCCACCCCGAACCTGGGCGTGCCCGCCCTGCTGATGCTGGCGGGCATCGTGGGCGGCCCGTGCGTGGAGTGGACGAGCCGGCTGGCGGCGCGGGGACCCGCGCGCCGGTACGGGAACGAGGCGGAACGGCGGTTGCGGGAGGCGGCGGCCGGGTGCGGACGGGCGCGAGTCCTCGACCCGGTCGCGGCGGAGCTGCTGCGGTACCGGGAGGTTCGGGAGCAGTACGTCCGGGTGACCGGGGCGCCGGTGGGGTGAGGGCGTGGCTGCGGGGAACCGCTCAGGCACCTGAACGAGCTTCTCAGGCACCCGAACGCCCCGCTCAGGCACCCGAACGCCCCGCTCAGGCACCTGAACGACCCGCTCAGGCACCCGAACGAGCGGCCCGGTCCCGCCCGCGCACCCCCCTTTGGGTGTCTGAACGTGCCCCTTTGGAGTGACGGAGTTATCCACAACCGGGGGGTAGCCCACAGGCCTCAGCGGGATCCGCCCGGCCGGTGCAGTCTGAGATCGCAGCCGCGGAAGGCGCGGCGGCGAAGCGGACGAGGCGGGGGAGTGGTGCAGCGTGAACGAGACCTTGGTGACGGTCGTGGGAAATGTGGCGACGACGCCGGTGTACCGGGAGTTGCCTTCGGGGCCGGTGGCGCGGTTCCGGCTCGCGGTGACATCGCGGTACTTCGACGCCGCGAAGAACACGTGGACGGACGGGCACACCAACTTCTTCACGGTCTGGGCGTGGCGGGCGCTGGGCACGAACGTGCAGGGGTCGGTGTCGGTGGGCGAACCCGTCATCGTGCAGGGCCGGTTGAAGGTGCGGGACGAGGAGCGCGGCGGGCAGCACTGGACGTCGGCGGACATCGAGGCGACGGCCGTCGGGCACGACCTGTCGCGCGGTACGGCGGCGTTCCGCCGCGTGGTCAAGGGCAACGCGGCGCTGACGGAACCGGCGACGGAGCGGGCCGATACCGACGCCGGGCTGTGGGCCAAGGAGCCCGAGCCGGTGGGGTGACGCGGCGTCAGGACGGAGCCGGGGGCGGGCGACCGATGTGCGGCATATCGGCGAATGAATGCCGTTGATTTGTCGATAAGCCCAGCTCGGAGCGGGTGTTGGGGATAACGATTCCGAGTCGGATCCGCTGTCGGATGGGATGGGTGGGGCTCGTGATGCGCGGTTTCCTTAGGATGCCGAACGTAGCTCACGGGGCAGTTGGCAGGTGCTGCCATGCAGGTGGCAGGTGTTCCTGTCGCTTTCAGTCTGCTGGCGGGACCACCCCCCAACGTGTGAACGGGTCCCGCCCGGAGGGGAATTCAGTGCTTTCTGCGTTTTCTGCGTTGTCCGCAGCTTCCGCGTCATCGATACGTGGCCGAGGCGCCGCCCGCCTCGCCGCGGTGACCATGGCGGCGGGCCTGGCCGTGGTGGGCACGGTGACCGCCGCCGGCGCGGCCACGGTGGAAGACGCGCCGCAGCACCAGGGCGGCGCGGTCGCGACGCTGGGCGGGCTGCAGACGTTCGACCAGGCCGTCATCCGGGAGAACGGCAGCTCGCAGCAGGTGCCGGCGGGACTCTTCGAGATGTCCGTAGAGGGCGGCGGCACCCTGCAGACGTACTGCGTCGACATCCTCAACCCGACGCAGAAGGACGCCAAGTACCAGGAGACCTCCTGGAGCGGCACCTCGCTGAACGGCAACCGCGAAGCGGGCAAGATCCGCTGGATCCTGCAGCACTCCTACCCGCAGGTGAACGACCTCGCGGCACTGGCCCGCAAGGCGGGGGTGCGTTCCCTCACCGGGCAGAGCGCCGCGGCCGGCACCCAGGTGGCGATCTGGCGGTACTCCGACGGCGCCGAGGTCGACGCCGTCGACCCCCAGGCCGAGAAGCTCGCCGACTACCTCTACAAGAGCGCGCGCGACAGCGCCGAGCCCAAGGCGTCCCTGACGCTCGCCCCGCCCGCCGTGTCGGGACGCGCGGGAGAGCGGCTCGGCCCGGTCACCGTGCGGACCGACGCCGACTCGGTGACCGTGACGCCGCCCGCGGACTCCGAGGCCAGCGGCGTGCAGGTCGTCGACAAGGACGGCAAGCGCGTGAAGTCCGCGGCCAACGGCAGCCGCCTCTACTTCGACGTGCCGAAGGACGCCCCCGACGGCGTGGCCGCGCTGTCCGTGCAGGCGTCGACCACGGTGCCGGTCGGCCGCGCCTTCACCTCCGAGACCCGCAGCCAGACCCAGATCCTCGCGGGCTCCAGCGAGTCGACGGTGTCGGCGACGGCGACGGCGAACTGGGCGGAGAAGGGCGCGGCGCCCGCGCTCTCCGCGGAGAAGAACTGTGCCAAGGGCGGTGTGGACATCACCGCGAGCAACAAGGGCGACGAGCCGTTCACGTTCCGGCTGATGGGCTTCGAGCACACCATCGCGGCGGGTGCGTCGCAGACCGTGACGATCCCGTTGCAGGAGGACCAGCCCTACGACTTCACGATCAACGGGCCGGGCGGCTTCGAGAAGCGCTTCAAGGGCGTGCTCGACTGCCGGACCGAGGGCGACACGGTCGACACCAAGGCGCAGCCCGTCTCCGAGCCGAGCCCCGCGTCGGCGGGCGGCACCACCACAGGCAGCGGCGACCTGGCCGAGACCGGCAGCTCCAGCAACACCCCGTTGATCATCGGCATAGCGGTGGTGTTCGTGGTGATCGGTGGCGCGGCGGTCTTCTTCCTCCGCAAGAAGGACGACCCGTCGGAGCCCTCCGCCGACGAGTGAGAACCGCGAGTGAGAACCGCGAGTGAGAACCGCGAGTGAGAACCGACGGGTGAGAGACGACGAGTGAGGCGCGCGGCAGTGGCTGCGCGGTCCGGGCCGTTCCCCGGGCCGCGTGACGCTGCCCGAGGCCGACGACCACCGGCCGGCAGTGACAGTCCAGATCGACCGACAGTGACAGCCCGGCTACCGATGTCTACGTCAAAGCCCCAGCTCAGGCCCACCCGCTGATACGGGTTTCCTCCGGGAGGTGGCCGTCAGGCAAGATGGGGTGTATCTGCCCACTCACTGATTGCCGGACGGTTTCTCTTGGCTGAGTACATCTACACCATGCGCAAGACGCGCAAGGCGCACGGCGACAAGGTGATCCTCGACGATGTCACCTTGAGCTTCCTTCCTGGCGCCAAGATCGGTGTCGTGGGCCCCAACGGCGCCGGTAAGTCCACGGTGCTGAAGATCATGGCCGGGCTCGAGCAGCCGTCCAACGGGGACGCGTTCCTCTCGCCCGGGTACAGCGTCGGCATCCTCATGCAGGAGCCGCACCTCGACGAGTCGAAGACCGTGCTGGAGAACGTCCAGGACGGCGCCGCAGAGATCATGGGCAAGCTCAAGCGCTTCAACGAGGTCGCCGAGCTCATGGCGACCGACTACTCGGACGCGCTCATGGAGGAGATGGGCAAGCTCCAGGAGGACCTGGACCACGCCAACGCGTGGGACCTCGACGCCCAGCTCGAGCAGGCCATGGACGCGCTCGGCTGCCCGCCCGGCGACTGGCCCGTCACCACCCTCTCCGGCGGTGAGAAGCGTCGCGTCGCGCTCTGCAAGCTCCTCATCGAGGCGCCCGACCTGCTCCTCCTCGACGAGCCCACCAACCACCTCGACGCCGAGTCGGTGAACTGGCTGGAGCAGCACCTCGCGCAGTACGCGGGCTGCGTCATCGCCGTCACCCACGACCGGTACTTCCTGGACAACGTCGCCCAGTGGATCCTGGAGCTCGACCGAGGCCGCGCCATCGCCTACGAGGGCAACTACTCCACGTACCTGGAGAAGAAGCAGTCCCGTCTCAAGGTCGAGGGCCAGAAGGACGCCAAGCGTGCGAAGCGTCTGAAGGAAGAGCTCGAGTGGGTGCGGTCGAACGCCAAGGGGCGGCAGGCCAAGTCCAAGGCGCGTCTGGCGCGTTACGAGGAGATGGCCGCCGAGGCGGACAAGATGCGGAAGCTGGACTTCGAGGAGATCCAGATTCCGCCGGGCCCGCGCCTCGGCTCGATCGTCGTCGAGGTCGAGCACCTCTCGAAGGCCTTCGGTGACAAGGTCCTGGTCGACGACCTCAGCTTCTCCCTGCCGCGCAACGGCATCGTCGGCATCATCGGCCCGAACGGCGCGGGCAAGACCACGCTGTTCAAGATGATCCAGGGCCTGGAGCAGCCGGACTCCGGCAGCATCAAGATCGGTGACACGGTCAAGGTCTCCTACGTGGACCAGGGCCGCGCCAACATCGACCCGAAGAAGACGCTGTGGGCCGTCGTCTCGGACGAGCTGGACTACATCAACGTCGGCCAGGTCGAGATGCCCTCGCGGGCGTACGTCTCCGCCTTCGGGTTCAAGGGGCCGGACCAGCAGAAGCCCGCCGGTGTGCTCTCCGGCGGTGAGCGCAACCGCCTCAACCTGGCGCTGACCCTCAAGGAGGGCGGCAACCTGCTCCTCCTCGACGAACCGACGAACGACCTGGACGTCGAGACCCTGTCCTCCCTCGAGAACGCGCTCCTGGAGTTCCCGGGTGCCGCTGTCGTGATCTCCCACGACCGGTGGTTCCTCGACCGGGTCGCCACGCACATCCTGGCGTACGAGGGCGAGTCCAAGTGGTACTGGTTCGAGGGCAACTTCGAGTCGTACGAGAAGAACAAGGTCGAGCGACTGGGCGCGGACGCCACCCGGCCGCACCGCGCCACCTACAAGAAGCTCACCCGGGGCTGAGGCGACTGTGGCTCGACACATATACGAGTGCCCGCTGCGCTGGTCGGACATGGATGCCTTCGGGCACGTCAACAACGTCGTCTTCCTGCGGTACTTGGAGGAGGCGCGCATCGACTTCATGTTCCGGCTGGCGCCCGGGGACGGGTCCCCGTCGTTCTCCGGCGGCTCGGTCGTGGCCCGGCACGAGATCGACTACGTACGGCCGTTGGTGCACCGGCACGCGCCGGTCACCATCGAGTCGTGGGTGACGAAGATCGGTGCGGCGTCGCTGACCATCGCGTACGAGGTCAAGGACGCGGATCAGCTGTATGTGCGGGCCTCCACCGTGGTCGTGCCCTTCGACCTGGAGGCGCAGCGGCCCCGGCGGATCTCCGCCGAGGAGCGGTCGTTCCTGCAGGAGTACGTCGACGACAGCGCCGACAGCGCCGACAGTGGCTCGGGGGCGCTGGCCGCATGACCGCGCGGCTCCACTTCGCCGATGCCGGGGAGGCGGCGGACCTCGCCGCCTTCCTGGCCCGGCTGATCCACTACGACAAGGCGGCCGCGGTGCGGCTGCAGGCCGCCGGGGACACGCTCGCCGTGTTCGGGCGGCCGCCGTCGTTCGAGGTGCTCGTCATCCGTACGGCACGGCTCGTCAAGCCGTACGAGCACGGCCTCGACACCGCGCTCGACGTCACCGTCTCCGCCGGGGAGTTCCTGGAGCGGGTCGGTGAGTCGGTGGAGTCCGAAGCGGCGCGGGGGGTCGCCGACGTTCCGGCGGCCGTCACCGGTCCGCCGTGGGCGGGTGTGCTGCCGCCCCGGGGTGGTTGGCGGCAGGAGCCGGGGCTGCCCGCCCCGGACGTGATACGGGCGCTGGTGAAGCAGGCCGTTGCCGAATTCCGGTCCCGTATCGAGGAGTTGCCCGCCGAGCGGCGGGTGCGGGCCGAACTCGACCGGGTGGGACGGGAGATCTGGTCCCGCACGGTCGGCGACACGGGGCTGCCGGTGCGGGCCGCGCACGCGGCGCAGTCCCTGGGCTTCCTGCGCGGGGACGCGCTGAGCCTGCTCTCCTCGGGAGCGTGGCTGCGGCTGCGTACCGCCTACGGGTCCGTCGCGGTGCGCCGCGCGGGCGTCGGAGGGCTCACCGTCACGCCTGCGTGAGCCCGGGGTGCGGCCGCGCGGTCGGTCGTGCAGGGGTCGTGCAGCGATCGAGTGGGCGTGCGGTCAGTCGCGTTCGTCCGGCCATACCGCGATGTGGTCGCTCTCCAGCTCCAGCGCCACGCGGTCCCGCATGTCCAGGGCCGCCGTGTACTCGGCGGGGAGCTGGGGGCGGCCGGCGCGGTCCAGCATCGCGTACTCGCGGGAGATCAGGGACTCCTGGCCCGTCGAGGCGCCGACCTCCGTGCGGCGCAGGACCTCCGTCGAGGTGCGGCCGTCGCGGATGGCGACCGTGCGGCGGACCTCGGAGGCGACCGCCTGGTCGTGGGTGACGATGACGATCGTGGTGCCGAGTTCCTCGTTCGCGGTGCGGAACGCCGTCAGAAGTACGAAATCCCGTCACCCCGTGGACCCCCGTGCCCCGCCCGCGCCCGCGCCCGCGCCCGCGCCCGCGCGCGTATGCCCGCGCGCGTATGCCCGCGCGCATATGTTCCGTGCCGTTGTGCCGCCCCCCCCGGCCCTGTGGATGCTTTCAGAGGGCCGGCACTGACGGACGGAGTGGAGCAGTTAAGGGTGGGGCGGACGGGGCGGGAGGGGATCAGATGTCAGCGGGGCGTCAGCCTTCGGAGTTGACCATGGACGCCGCCGCGTACGTCAGGTAGTTCCACAGTGTCCGCTCGTGCTCCTCGGAGAGGCCGAGCTGGTCGACCGCCGCGCGCATGTGCTTCAGCCAGGCGTCGTGCGCGGCCCTGTCGACCGTGAACGGCGCGTGCCGCATGCGCAGGCGCGGGTGGCCCCGGTTGTCGCTGTAGGTGCGGGGGCCGCCCCAGTACTGCATCAGGAAGAGCGCGAGGCGTTCCTCGGCCGGTCCCAGATCCTCCTCCGGGTACATCGGCCGCAGCAGCGGGTCCTCCGCGATCCCCTGGTAGAAGAGGTGCACCAGGCGCCGGAAGGTTTCCTCGCCGCCGACCTGCTCGTAGAAGGTCTGCTCCTGAAGCGTGCCGCGTGGGATCTCTTTCACACTGTCCATGGTCTCAGACGGGGCGGCCGAGTACGGAAGGCTTAGGACCATCCCCGGACCATGGCCGGGCCCTTCGCCACGTCCTTCCCGCGTCCTTCCCGCATCCTTCTCCGGGATCATCCTGATCCGTCCCGGTTCGGCCACTCGCATCGGCGGGCTCCGCGCAGCACAGTGGACCCATGGAACCCGACCCTGCACGCGTCACGGAGGCCCGGGCCGCGCTGGTGCGCGAGATCGAGGCGAGCGGGGCCTGGCGGGACGCCCCGGCCTGGCGGGCGGCGTTCACGGCCGTCCCGCGGCACCTGTTCGTGCCCTACTACTACGTCAGCGCGGGCGGTGGGTACGAGCGGCTGTGGGGCGAGGACCCCGACGACCGGCGGCGCACCCGCTGGCTGAGCGGCGCCTACACGGACGCCCCGCTCGCGACCCGGGTGCGCGACGGCGAGCTCGTCTCCTCCAGCAGCCAGCCGTCCCTGATGGCGAAGATGCTCGACGAACTGGACATCCCCGACGGCGAGAGCTGCGACGTCCTGGAGATCGGCGCGGGCACCGGATACAACGCCGCGCTGCTCGCCCACCGGCTCGGCGACGACCACGTCACGACCGTCGACCTGGACCCGGAGATCACCGAGTCCGCGCGGCGGCACCTGGCGGCCGCCGGATACCGCCCGGCCGTGGTGACCGGCGACGGGGCGGCGGGCTGCCCCCGGTACGCCCCGTACGACCGGATCATCGCGACCTGCACCCTGCCGTCGGTGCCCAGGGCCTGGCTCGCCCAGTGCAGGCCGGGCGCCCGGATCCTGACGCCGCTGGCCACCGGCCTGATCGCGCTCACCGTGCGGGACGCGGAGCACGCCGAGGGGCGCTTCCTGCACACGCCCGCCTACTTCGTGCCGCTGCGCGGCGGCACCCGGACCCCGCACGAGCAGCACATCGGGGGGCTGCCGCGCAGGGCCCTGCAGAACGAGCTCTTCCGCTTCCTGCTCGAACTCACCGCGGGCAGCCTCGACCCGCACGAAGCCCTCGCGCTGTGGCAGCGCGAGGGCCGGCCGGTGCGCGAGCGCTTCGGTGTCACCGTGAGCGGACCGTACGAGTGGGCCTGGCTCGACGACCCCGAGGGGCCGTACGTCTGGCCCCTGTGAACGGGCTCAGTCGCGGCGGACCGTGAGTGTCGTCCAGGCGCCGACGTGCACCTGGTCGCCGTCGTGGAGCGGTACGGGGACGAACGGCTGGATGGGCTCCTCGCCGCCGTTGACCGTGGTGCCGTTCGTCGAGTTCTGGTCGACGACCGCCCAGCTGCCGTCCGGCTGCTGGACCAGCATCGCGTGCTGGTGCGAGACGCCCGGGTCCTCCGGCGGCACCGACAGGTCGATGTCCGGGGTGTCACCCGTGGAGTGCCTGCGGCGGCCGATGCTGATCTGGTTGCCGGCCAGCGGGCGCTGCTGCTCCGGCGAGTACGCGGGCAGGTTCAGGCCCGACGCCTCCGGGCCGCTGCGCTGCATCATCGCCATGAAGTACTCGCGGTCGGGACCGATCGTCACCGTCCACGTGCCGGGCCCCTGCTGGGGCTGGGGAGCCTGCGGCTGCCCGCCGCCCTGCGGGAACGGGTCCGACTGGAACGGCTCCTGCTGGAACGAGTCCGGCTGGTAGGAGTCCGGCTGGTACGGCTCCTGCCGGTCCGCGGACGAGGGCGGCGAGATCACCCAGTCGTCGCCTCCGCCGCCGAACGCGGGGCCGGGCGGCGGCGGGGGCGGACCCTGCGGGGCCCCACCCTCCTGCGGGAACGCGGGCGGCGCGGGCGGACCCGGCTGCTGGAAGGCCTGCGGGGCGCTGGGCGGCACCTGGCCGGGCTGGCCGGGCTGGCCCTGAGGGCCGGGGCCCTGCGGACCCGGACCCTGCTGGCCGGGGGCCGGGTAGCCGGGCCGGCCCTGCTGACCGGGACCTTGCTGACCGGGACCCTGCTGGCCGGGGACCTGGTAGCCGGAGCCGGGGTGGCCCTGCGGACCGCCGGGGCCCTGCTGCCCGGGACCCTGCGGACCCTGCGGTCCGGGGCTCTGCTGGCCGCCACCGTTGCCGAACGGCGGGATCGGCTCGGCGGGCCGGTTCATCTGGGAGGGGCGCGAGCCCTGGTACTCGTAGCCCGGCGGGGGCTGCTGCTGGAACTGCTGCGGCGGGGGGCCGCCCTGGCCGGGGCCGCCGTACGTGTGCGGCAGCGGCGGGTTCGGCGCGGCGGGCGTGTACGAGGTCGCCGTGTTCGTCAGGAAGTTCCAGCGGCACTCCTCGCAGAACGGCGCGTTCGCCTCGCGGGGCGTGCGGCACTGCGGGCAGAGCTCCGCCTCGGGGGCCGCGTCCGGCACGGCGGCCAGGTGCGGGCGCCCCGGCGCGGGCTGCGGGAAGCCCGGGTCCTGGCCGGGCGGCGGCGGGGGATAGCCGTAACCGGCCGCGGGGGGCGGTGGAGGCGGCGGGGGCACGGTACCGGCCATGCGGTGACCGCAGACCTCGCACCAGTCGTCGGAACCCGACTGGTGTCCGTTCGGGCAGGTCGGCATGTCGGCGCTTCCCCCTCTCCTTCTCCGGCCCGAGGGCCGTACATCGTGGTCGCTCCGCGGCGCCCGTGCGCCGCGTCACTGGTCCTGCGTCGGTCCTGCTGCGGTCCTGCTGCGCTCTACTGCTTCTTCACGCGAACCGTCTTCGTCGACCGGGTCTCGAGTGTCATCTCGTCGGCCTCGGCGACCTTCGCCTTCAATCGAACAGTACCTGCCGCGGCGTCCACGACGTCCACCACCTTCGAAAGCAGTTTCGCCGTATCGGCGTTGCCCGAGGCGCTCGCGAGCTGGACGGCGCGGCCCAGTTTCGCCGTCGCTCCGTCGACATCTCCCGATTTGCGGGCGTCGAGTCCCTGCTGGATGACTTGTGCCAGTTCCGCCTGGCCCGTGTAGTGCGCGACCTGCGGATTGATCGAGGTGGAGGCCGCCATGTCGTCCGTCCACACCGCCCGCACCAGGCCCTGCGACAGGGTCTGCACGCTGCCGTCGCCCTGCGGCACGACCAGCGAGACCCGGGCCGCGAGCATCTCCTGGCCCAGTTCCGCGTTCGGCACCTGTACGCAGATGTGGTAGTCGCGGGACTCGTCGCCCCAGGACCCCGTCGGGTAGTCCCCGGCGCGCGGTCCCGCCTCCGTGCGACGGCCGGTCAACTCCTCGACCGTGGGCGCCACTTGCTTCACGAACTTGATCTCCACGCCCACCGGCGTCCACAGCCGCAGGCTGACGTCGGCGACCTCCTTGCCCATCGCCGCCTCCATCATCTGCGTGAAGTCGGCGGCGAGCCCGGCCGGGTCGGCGACGATGTCGGCGGTGCCGAGCAGCGCGGAGGCGATCCCTGTGACCTCCTTCACCTCCCAGTCCGTGCCGACGCCGCGGGCGTCGCAGGTGAAACGGCCCGCACAGGAGTCGAGCGCGGCCTTGAGGTCGTCGGGCGACTCGTGTTCGTTGCGGCCGTCGGTGAGCAGGATGCCGTGCCGGATGGCCACGTCGGCGGAGGACAGCAGGCGGTCGGCCAGCCGCAGCCAGGTGCCGATCGCCGTGCCGCCGCCCGCGCTCAGCCTGCGCAGCGCCTGCTTGGCCGCCTCGCGGGTCTGCGGGTCGGCCACCGCGAGGCGGCCGCTGCCCGGGTAGACCTCCTTGGCGACGTGCGTGCCGCCGATCACCGCGAAGTGCACGCCGTCGCGCAGGGCGTCGATCGCGGCGGCCGTGGCGTCCCGCGCGCCCCGCATCTTCGTCGGCGGGTAGTCCATCGAGCCGGAGCAGTCGACCATGACCGCCACGGCGGCGTCCGGGCTCTGTCCCGCGGAGTACAGATGCGGTGCACCCACCGCGGAACCGATCGTTCCACCGCCGGTCGAGCTGACCGTGGCGATGGCGTTGACCTCCCGTCCACCGTCCGGGAGGTACTCGTTCTGGTACACGTCCACCGAGAACTGCGGCACGTTCGACTTCGAGAAGTTGGCCATGGAACTGCTCCCCCTCAGATCCTCAGACGTCCGGACGCCGGCTTCCCCCCTGGTCCGCCGGGCTGCCCATGGGCGGGCATGCGTCCGTTGTGCTGGCGCTCGTGCGCGTGCGCGTGCGCCCTAGGCCGATCCTGCCCCTTGCGGCACGAACGGGAACGGGACGACGGCCACTGTTACGTTGTCGTGGCCCCCGCCGTCGAGCGCGTGACCGACCAGGACCTGGGCGCTGTGCAGCGGCCGGTCCGCGGCGTCGGCGGGCACCGCGTCGGCCATCTCCGCCACGCCCTCGGCGTAGTTCCACAGCCCGTCCGTGCACACCACCACTACACCCGCACGGTCCGGCTTGAAGGAAGCGGTGTGCGGCTCCAGTTCGTACGCGTCCGCGCCGAGCCAGCCCGTGATGGCGTGCGCGCGCTCGTCGGCGTACGCCTCGGCCTCGTTCATCAGGCCCGCGGCGACCATCTGCGCGGCCCACGAGTCGTCCTCGGTCAGCCGGACGGTGGGTCCTTCGCGGTCGTCGGGCACCCAGTAGGCGCGGCTGTCGCCGACCCAGCCGATGACGAGCAGGCCGCCCGCGACGACCGCGCCGACCAGGGTGCAGGCGGGCGCGTTCTGGTGCGGGCTGTGCTCGCGGGCCGCGGCGGGCTCGGCCGCGAGCGCGTTGACGGCGTCGGAGGCCGCGAGGATCGCCTCGTGCATCCCCTGCTGCGGGTGGGTGCCGCGCGGCAGCGATTCCAGGAGCGCCTCGTTGGCGGCGCGGGACGCGGCGAGCGAGGCCTCGTCGGGGCGGGTCGCCGAGGAGACGCCGTCGCAGACGATCGCGACGACGGCGGGGGAGCCGTCGGGCAGCGCGGCCGCGGAGATCGCGAAGGCGTCCTCGTTGCGGTGGTGGCGCAGGCCGCGGTCGCTGACCGCGGCGACCGCGTCGAGCTCCTGCTCCATGTGGTCGCGCTCGCGCGGCTGGGCATGCCCGCAGTTCTCGCAGTACCCGTCCGGGTCGACCCGGCCCGAGCGGCAGGCCACACAGAGCTTGGTGCCCGCGGGGGGCGTGGGGTCGGGCGCGTTCGTACGGGGGTCGGCGGGGGCCGCCTCGGCCGCGGGGGCCACAGGTGGCGCGGGTGCGGCCGGGGCGGGCAGCGGGTACTCGTCGGGCTCCGCGGGGGCGGCCGGCCTCTCGGGGAGCTCGCCGCCCGCCGAGTCCGTGCCCTGCAGGTCCGTGGGCAGATGGGTCGGCACCGGCACGTCGGAGCTGTCGACGTCCGGCGCGACGGGCCACCGTTCGGCCTTCGCCTCCGCGGCGGCGGTCCCCGCGGATCCGGGGGACCCGGCGGCGGACCCGTTCGGGGACGCGTCCGGCCGGGGCGGCACCGCCGACAGGTCGAACCCGCACGCACCGCAATACAGGTCGCCCGACTCCAGCGGCTCCTCACAGCTGGGGCAGGCGGACAGCTGGGGCATCTGCGACATACTCACACCCACGTCCGGGGGCGGAAACGGTTGGCCCGCTCCACCAGTTCGATCCTCTCCTCGCCACCCTGAGCGAGCCTGGCCAGTGTCCGGTACGAACGCTCCAGACCGAACCGGAGACCGCGCTCGTCCAGGTCGCTGCCGAGCAAGACGGTCCGCGTTCCGGTGGAGGCCGGTGGCGCGGAGACGTGACCAGAGTGCCTACCGGAGAGTACCCAGTCGAGCGCCGTCCCCAGAACCTCGGTCGACAACCGCTCCCTGCGCACCGCGTCGAGACCGAAGCCGGCGAGGGCCTCGATCTGCCCCGCCGCGGCCGTCAGGTCGTCAAGGAAGGCGGTGCCCGACGGCGCCGCGGCCCCCGACGCCATGCGCTGCCGCAGCCGCGCCCGCACCGCCGCGACCCGGGCCGCGGTGTAGTGGATGGACGACTCCGGCACGGACTCCAGGGTGCGTACGGCGCCGGACCTGTCACCGGCGGCGAGCTGCACGCGGGCCAGGCCGAACGCGGCGCTCACATAGCTCGGGTCGGTGGTCCACACCAGGCGGTAGTACTCGGCCGCGTTGTCCAGCTGGCCGAGGACCTCGGCGCACACGCCGAGCGCCAGCTTCGGCGCGGGCTCGCCGGGGAACGCGTCGTAGACCGCGTCGAAGGAGAGCGCCGAGTTCTCGAAGTCGCCGGTCGCGAGCGACGCCACGCCCCGGTACCAGACCACCCGCCAGTCGTCCGGGTGGCGGCGCTCCAGATCGGCCAGGGCCTCGGCGGCGGGCGCGAGTTCGCCCATCGCGAGCCGGGCACGCAGTCCGCTCAGCTTCAGCTCCAGGGAGTCGGCGGGCGCCGACCCCAGCGCGGTGATCAGCTCGGCGGGCGCGGACGCGATGAGACCGGCGAGGAAGCCGGCGTTCGGGTCGCCCGGGTCCACGAGGGGCACGGGCAGCGCGAGGGACGTGGCGGGGGCGTCGACCACCCGGACGATCCCTGAGAGGGCCGCGGTTCCTGTGGTTCCTGAGGCTCCCGTGACCCCTGTGGCGCCGTTGGGGCCGGGCGCCCCTTCGGGGCCCGCGGTGCTCGTGCCCTCGGGCAGCGCCCTCCCGCTCCGCGAGGCCGTCCCGGTGCGCGCCCCGAGGTGGGACACCTCCCCGGCGAGCTCCGCGAACAGTTCCGTGTCCGTCACCTTCACCTCGGGCCCGAACAGCGTGGAGAGCGCGGGCCGGGGAAGCCCCGTCTGCAGCGCCACGACCTCCCGCAGGACGCCCGTGAGCTGCTCGGCCATCTCCTGCGCGGAGGCGAAGCGACGGGCCGGGTCCGGGTCGGTGGCCCGCACCAGGAGGCGGTAGAAGGACTCGTACGTACGGAAGACCTCGATGTGGTCGGGGTCGGGCAGGGAGTCCACGAAGACGTTCGTGTAGCCCTGGAAGTCGAAGGCCAGGACGGCGAGCGTGCGCGCCACGGTGTAGAGGTCGGAGGCGACCGAGGGGCCCGTCTCGGCGACCTCGGGGGCCTGGTAGCCGACCGTGCCGTAGATCGCGGACTCGTCGTCGTCCATGCGGCGGACCGCGCCCATGTCGATGAGCTTGAGCTGGCCCTCGGTCTGGATGGCGTTGTCGACCTTGAAGTCGCAGTACAGGAGGTTGCGGCTGTGCAGGTGCCCGAGCGCCTCCAGGGCCTCGATGCCGTACGCGCAGGCCTGCTCGACCGGCAGCGGATCGCGCTTGCCCGCGGGCGTGCGGCGGCCGTTGGCGATCTCCTTCAGGGACTTGCCGCCGACGTACTCCATGACGATGTAGCCGTCCATGGAGCCGGTGCGCTGGTCGAGGTGCTCGACGAAGTTGTAGATCCGGACGATGTTGGAGTGCTCGATCTCGGCGAGGAAGCGGCGCTCGGAGATCGCGGCGGCCATGGCGTCCTGGTCGCCCGTGTCGAGCAGGCCCTTGAGGACCACCCAGCGGTCGGACACCGCACGGTCGATGGCAAGGTAGACCCAGCCGAGGCCGCCGTGCGCCAGGCAGCCCACGACCTCGTACTGGCCGTGCACGATGTCGCCGTCGGCCAGCTTCGGCACGAAGGAGTACGGGTGGCCGCACTTGGTGCAGAACCCCTCGGTGCGGCCCGGCCGTTCACCCCGCGCACGCCCCACCGGGGCCCCGCAGTCCGAGCGCGAGCAGAATCGCTTCCGCTCGGGCACCTCGGGGTTCTCCTGCACCGCGCCGCGCGGGTCGGGGCGCGGCACGTCCGGCACCGTGACCAGACCGACGCCGAGCCGCCCGCGGGCCGACGACCCGGCCGCCGAGCCCGAGCTGCGCACCGACACCGAACGGGACGTCGAACCGCCGGACAGGGAACGGGAGAGCCGCCCCGACACCGAGCGCCGCGACGACTGCGAACGCGACGACCTGGAGGACCGCGACGACGAACGGGACGAGGAGCGCGCGCTCGCACTGCCCGAGCCCCGTGACCCCCTGCCGCCCGCGGTGATGCCCGTCGGCGACGAACCCACCATGCCGTTCGGCGCGACGACCGGGGCCAGGCCGCAGGTGTCGCAGTACAGCTCGCCGCCGCCGACGTCCTCGTACGACCCCGTGCATCCGGGCCGCTGACACTCCCGCTGGCTCACGATTCCCCCGTCCGGTCGGTGGGCCCGCCCTGCTGCGGTACCCGCGGCACGAGCGCTTCGGCGGCGGCCTGCTGGTAGCGCAGGACCGCCTGTTCCGCCACGCGCAGGTCGCAGGGCGCGCTCCACAGCATCCGCCGCGCCGCGTCGTACCGCTCGATCAGGAACGGGTCCTCGGCGTGGCCGTGCCGGGCGACCTTCGCCTTGTACGCGTCCAGCCGCCCGCGCAGCTCCGCGCGGACCGCGAGCGGCGCCGTGACGGCCGTCAACGACGCGCGGGCGCGCAGCAGTTCGTCCTCCGCCCGCTGCTCCAGGGACTCCAGGAGCGGCGAGAGGCGGTGCCACTGTCCGTACCTGCGGTACTCGGCGGCGGCCGCGAGCTGCTCCTGCAGCGCGGTCGGCGGTCCGCTGACGGCGGGCACCTCGGAGGCGGCGATCTTCGCGAGGACCTCGCCGCGCGCGGAGCGTGCCTCGGCGAGGGTGCGGTCCGCACGGGAGAGCACGTCACGGAGCCTGCCGAGGCGGGCCTCGGCGTCCTGGCGGACGGTGAGCACCGCCTCGATCTCGCGGCGCACCTCCTCCAGCGCGCGGGCCTCGTGGTCGTAGCGGTCGGTGTGCGGGCGGCCGCCGCCCGGCGCCGAACTGCCCTGCGCGCGCTGCCAGAAGGCGAGCGGGTCGCTGACCACCTGCTCGCGCAGTGCGGTCAGGGTGCGGGTGATCCGCTCCAGGTCGTCGCCCGCGGGGTGCTCGCCGGGGCGTACGCCGACGGAGTGCGCGAGCTGGCGGGTGCGGCCGAGCTCCGCGGCGAGCAGGTCGATGCGGGCGGGCAGCGCGGACCACACCGCGTCGGCGGCGACGACCGTGTCCAGGGAGTGGGCGTACAGGTCGTTCATACGGGTCACCAGCTCTTCGAGGGTGAACCGTTCGGTGAGCTTGGCGGGGCCCGTGACGGCCGGGGAGGCCCCGGACGCGGAGCCGCCCGCGACGGTCACGGACTCGCCGCGCAACAGCTCCGTGAGCTCGGCGAGGTCGTCGCGGCCGGGCCAGCGCCTGCGCTCGCGCACCTCGTGGGCGGCGCGCAGCGCACCGGCGTAGGCGTCGAAGTAGGCCCAGAGCAGCGTGATCCGGCTCTCGGTGTCCGTCCAGCGCTCCTCGGTGACGCCGGTGAGCCTGGCGCCTTCGAGGAGACGGCGGCCCGCGTGGTCCTGGAGGGCGAGGAGCGAGGTCTCGATCGCCTCGTGCTCGGCGTCGAGGCGCGCCAGCGCACGGTCCACCTCGTCCCGGTCCATCACCGGACCGGGGGGTCCCGCGACGCTCATCGATCACCTCTCCGCTCTGTGTTGCCGTGTGTCGCCGTGTGTCGCCGTACGTCGTCGTGTGTCCTCGCCGTGAGGCTCGGTGGTAACTCTCCAGTCCTACCAGGTCGGTTGCCGGCTCCGGGTCAGTCGCGGTAGTCGGCGGCCGGCGGGGTCGCCGGCTGGTCGAGGGCGGCCTTCAGCCAGTGGTCGTAGGACTTCTTCCAGCCGTCGTTCTCGCGGTAGTCGTCGAGGACCTTGTTGACCCGGCGGACCAGGTCGTCCGAGCCCTTCTTCATCGCCACCCCGTAGTGCTCGGTGGTGAACGGTTCCTTGCCCTTGAGCTCGACCGTCGGGTCCTGCGCGGCCTGTCCCGCGGCGAGGGCACTGTCGGTCACCACGGCGTCCACCTCCCCGAGCTGGAGCCGCACGAGGCAGTCGAGCTGGTTGGGCACGGTGGTGGAGATGTCGGCGCCGTAGTTCTTCTTCTTGAGCTCTTCCTCGGCGATGGAGCCGGAGGCGCTGCAGACCTTCTTGCCCGCGAGCGTCGGGTTGTAGCCCGTGATGTCGGACTTCTTGGGGGCGAGGACCTGCTGGCCCGTCTCGAAGTACCCGGTGGAGAAGTCGACGTCCTTCAAGCGGTCGCAGTTGACCGTCATCGTGCGGACGACCATGTCGACCTGGCCGCTCTGGATCGCCGGGATGCGCTGGTTGGTGGGTATGGCGCGGAACACGACGGCGTCGCGGTCGCCGAATATCTCCTGGGCGATCTCGCGCGCGAGGTCGATGTCGAAGCCCTCCAGCTCGCCGCCCTTCTTGTTCGGGTCGCGGTAGCCCCAGCGGTAGCTGTTCTGGTCGACGCCGACGACGAGCTTCTTGACCTCGCGGTTCTTGATCTTGTCGATGGTCGGGCCGTCCTTGTCGGACGGGGGCAGGCTGCGGTCGTTGCAGTCGTCCGCGTCCGCCCGCGCGGGCGCGGCCACCGTGGTGGTGGGGCCGCCGAGGCCCTTGCCCGCCTTGTCGTCGGAGTCGTGCTTGTCCGGCAGGGCCAGGACGAGCGATCCGGCCAGGGCGCAGGCCAGGCCCATCGCCCCCACCCCGCCCCAGCCGCGCAGCCCGGCCGTGCCGCGTCGCGTCCGCATCGTCTGCGCGCCCCCTCTCACCTCTGGCTCCATCACCGGTACTCCGAAAGCCTGCGGCCGACGCCGAGCACGGCGCCCGCCGCGGCCAGGACCGCGAGGACGGCCGCGCCGACCGGGAGGCCGCTCATGGCGCCCCTGCCGTCCTTCGCCGCCTGCTGGAACTCGTCGCGCTCATGGGCCAGGGCCCGGTCGAGGGCCGCGTCCACGTTGTCGAAGCACTCGCCGGTCGGCTTGTCGTCCTTGGCGCCGATGACCTTGTTGAGCGCGCCGTTGTAGTCACCCGAGTCGTCGCTGGCACGGGCCACCTTGTGGCGGTCCTTCCAGACGCCCACGTTCTTCGCCGCCTCTTCGACGGGGTCCTTGCCGTCCGCGTCGTCGGCGAGCGCGACGGCCTTGCCGAGCAGGCCGCTCTCCGCGCCGCCGAGCTGCTTCATCTGGGAGCGGTAGGCGACGTCGAACTTGTCCTGCGCCTCGCCGGCCACCTCGGTGGTCTCGGCGCCGCGGCTGACCAGGGTCAGGTTCTCGTTGCCGCGGGCCTTCAGGGAGCTGATGCGGGCGTCGTTGAGGACGTTCAGCGACCGCACGCCGTGGTCGTAGGAGTCGCCGAGACCCGAGCGCGCGACGGTGTGGCCGACGACGAGCCAGAGCAGCACGACGGTGGCGGCCGCGGTCGCGGCGAGCAGGCCGTGGTTGAACACCCTGTTCGTGCGCCGGTAGTTGCGGTGCTGGGCCCAGCCGAGGGCGGCCAGCGCGAGGACGCCGAGCGCGATGGCGAACCAGGGGTACGGCTTGGCCTTGCCGTAGTCGGCGGCCAGCCGTTCGTTCTCCGAGGTGTAGAGCTTCTCGGCGGCCGGGAGCATCTGGTTCTGCATCTTGTCGTTCGCGTACCGCAGGTAGGCGCCGCCGAGCGGCAGGCCCTGGCGGTTGTTGGCGCGGGCGCGCTCGATCAGGCCGGTGTACTCGGGCAGGAGCTTGTTCAGCTTGCCCACGGAGGCGGCGGACGTGGAGTCCGAGCCGGCGTTCGACGCGGCCTTGGCCAGCTTGTCGGAGGCCCGCTCGATGTCCCGCTCGTAGCGCGCGCGGACGGCCGCGGGCTCCTGGCCGCCCGCGAGGAAGCCGCTGGAGGCCGCCGTGTTGGCGTCGGCCAGCGAGCGGTAAATGGCCGCGGCGTCGGCGCTCAGCGGCTGGCTGCGGTGCAGCACGTCGTCCGCGGCGGCCGAACGGTCGGTCATCTGCCAGGTGGTGACGGCGCCGAACGCGACGACGAGCAGCGCGAGGACGGCCCCGATGATGCGCAGCCTGCCCGGCTCGGTGGTCGCCGAGGCGCGCAGCCGGTCGACGCCCTCGGACCACGCGGTGCGCCGCCCGGTGGCGGCGGGCGGGTCCGGCCGGGGCGGCGCGGGTGGCGGGCCCGGCGCCTGCGGCGGCACGGCGGGCATCGCGGGCGCGGTCCGTCCCGGGGCCTGTCCGGACAGGCCTGGTGCCGGTCCGGGCGGACCCGGTGGCACAGCGCTGCCGTTCGGCGGGTATGTCACCTTGACCTCGACCTCCCCCTCGGGTCTCCGGACGGTTGCTTCCGCCCGGCCGCGCGCGGCGCGGGAAGAAGTGCTCGGCCGCAAGTATTGCCGCAGGGACTGACATCCGCACAGGCATTGACTCGATCTTGTACGGATCCCTGCCCTGGAACACGAGATTGAGAGGTGTTCGGTTCCCGCCCCGCGCCTGCGGAGCGGGAACCGCGTCAGCGGCCGGTCGCGCCGCTCTCGTACTGCTCCCGCACGCGCGCGTGGACCCCGGTCGGCGCCCCCACCTGGTCGAGGCCGAGGAGCGCCGCGCCGAGCACGGGCCGGGCGGCGACCACCTGGGGGACCGCCTTGGGGGCGCGGTCGGTGAGCAACACCCGTATGCGGTCCTCCAGTTGCGGGTGGCGTGCCGCGAGGACACCGCCGCCGAGCAGGACCGGGGCGGCCTCGTCGAGCAGGTCGAGGCGGCGCAGGGCCACGGTCGCCATCGCCACCACCTCGTCCGCCATCCGGTCCACGAGGGAGCGCGCCACGGCGTCGCCGGCCGCCGCGGTGGCGAAGAGCACCGGGGTCAGCTCGTGCCGCCTGACCGGGGCGACCCGGCCCAGGTGCAGCGTCTCGATCAGTGCGTACATGGAGTCGAGGCCGAAGTGCGCGGGCAGCGTCTCGCGCAGCGCGGTGGCCGGGCCGCGGCCGTCCTCGGCGCGCGCCGCGTGCCACAGGGCCTCCTCGGCGAGGCCGCCGCCCCCGCCCCAGTCGCCGGACATCCGGCCGATGGCGGGGAAGCGGGCGGTGCGCCCGTCGGGCAGCATGCCGACGCAGTTGATGCCCGCGCCGCACACCACGGCGACACCGCGCGGCTCGGCGTCCTCAAGGAGTCCGGCCCGCAGGATGGCGAAGGTGTCGTTGCGCACGTCGACGGAGGGCCCCCAGGCCCGCCGCCGCAGGGCCTGGGCCAACTCCCGTTCCTCGACGGGGAGATCGGCGTTGGCCAGACACGCGGAGACATGGCCGACGGAGTCGACGCCCGCCTCGGCGAACGCCCGCGTGGCCGCGTCCGCCAGCACGTCCACCGCGGTCTCCACGCCGACCTGCGGCGGCTGGAACCCGCCGCCGCGGGCCGTGCCGACGACCGTGCCGTCGGCCGCGACCACCGCGACGTCGGTCTTGCTGTTGCCCGCGTCGATCGCGAGCACACTCGTGCCTACGCCCACGCCAGGTGCTCCCGGTTGTGCGCGATCAGGCTGTCGGTGAGCTGCTCGGCGTACGCGTACTGGCCGACCAGGGGGTGGGCGAGCAGCGCCTTGAAGACGAGGTCGCGGCCCCCGTGCACGGCGGCGCGCAGGGCCAGGTCCTCGTAGGCGGTGACGTGGGCGATGAGCCCGGCGTACAGCGGGTCCAGCTTCGGTACGGCCAGGGGCGTGGCGCCCGTGCCGTCGACCGTGGCCTGCACCTCGATGACCGCGTCGTCCGGCAGGAACGGCAGCGTGCCGTTGTTGACGGTGTTCACCACCTGGTACGGGCTGCCTCCGTTGCCGAGCAGCGAGGCCGCGAGGTCCACGGCCGCCTCCGAGTAGAAGGCGCCGCCGCGCTTGGCGAGCAGCTCCGGCTTCTCGTCCAGCGCCGGGTCGCCGTACATCTTCAGCAGCTCGCGCTCCATCTCGGCCACTTCGGCGGCCCGGGACGGCTTGGTGCGCAGCTCCTCGACGACCGCGTCGTGCTGGTAGTAGTAGCGCAGGTAGTACGAGGGCACCACGCCGAGCCGGTCGACGATCTCGCGCGGCATGTGCAGGTCCTCGGCGACCGCGGCGCCGTGCTCGGCGAGCAGCTTGGGCAGGATGTCCTCGCCGCCGGGACCTCCCAGGCGCACGCCCGTCTCCCACGTCAGGTGGTTGAGGCCGACGTGGTCGAGGTGCACCTCGCCCGGGGCGACGTCGAGCAGCTTGGCGAACTTGCGCTGGAAGCCGATCGCCACGTTGCACAGGCCGACCGCCTTGTGCCCGGCCTGGAGCAGCGCCCGGGTGACGATGCCCACGGGGTTGGTGAAGTCGATGATCCAGGCGTTCGGGTTGGTGCGCCGGACGCGCTCGGCGATGTCGAGGACGACGGGCACGGTGCGCAGGGCCTTCGCCAGGCCGCCCGCGCCGGTGGTCTCCTGGCCGACGCAGCCGCACTCCAGGGGCCACGTCTCGTCCTGGTTGCGGGCCGCCTGGCCGCCCACGCGCAGCTGGAGCAGCACGGCGTCGGCGTCGGCGACGCCCGCGTCCACGTCGGACGTGGTGACGATGCGGCCGGGGTGCCCCTGCTTGGCGAAGATGCGCCGTGCCAGGCCCCCGACGAGTTCGAGACGGTCGGCGGCGGGGTCGACGAGGACGAGCTCCTCGATCGGCAAGGAGTCCCTCAACCGCGCGAAACCGTCGATGAGTTCGGGGGTGTAGGTCGACCCTCCGCCGACCACTGCGAGCTTCATATCGGTTCTCAGCCCTTTACTCCGGTGAGGGTGACGCCTTCGACGAAGGCCTTCTGTGCGAAGAAGAAGATGATGATGACGGGTGCCATGACGAGCAGCGTCGCGGCCATGGTCATGTTCCAGTTGACGCTGTGGGCGCTCTTGAACGATTCGAGGCCGTAACTCAGCGTCCACGCACCGGGGTTCTGTGCCGCGTAGATCTGCGGGCCGAAGTAGTCGTTCCAGCAGTAGAAGAACTGGAAGAGCGCGATGGCCGCGATGCCGGGCTTGGCCATCGGCACGACGATCTTGACCATGGTGCGGAACTCGCCGCAGCCGTCGACCTTCGCCGACTCGATGTACTCCTTGGGGATGGTCAGGAGGAACTGCCGCAGCAGGAAGATCGAGTACGCGTCGCCGAACGCCATCGGGATGATCAGCGGCCACAGCGTGCCCGACAGGTGGAACTGCTGGGCCCACACCAGGTACATCGGGATCACGATGACCTGCGGCGGCAGCATCATCGTCGAGATGACGAGCAGCATCGCGGTGCGCCGGCCGCGGAAGCGGAACTTGGCGAGCGCGTACGCCACGGGGATCGCCGAGCAGACCGTGAAGAGGGTGCCGAGGCCCGCGTACATCAGCGAGTTGCGCCACCAGTCGAGGAAGCCCGGCGTGTCGAACACGGCCTTGTAGTTGGACCAGTGCCAGGAATCGGGCCACAGGTCGCCGCTCATCGCCTGTGAGTCGCTCATCACCGACGTCAGGAAGACGAAGACGAACGGCAGGACGAAGAGCAGCGCGACGGCTATCGCGACGCTGTGCACGGCGATCCAGTGCAGGATCCGCTTGCGGCGGGCGCGGGCGGCGGCCGGGCCCCGGGCCGGGGCGGTCCGTTCGGGCGCGGTGGGCGCGCTGAGAGTCGTAGTGGTCATGAGTCCTCAGTCCTCCGCCGAGAGCAGCCCGGAGCGCTTGCGCATCAGGAGCATCGTCACGGCCATGGCGATGGCGAAGAGCACGAGCGAGAGAACGCACGCCGCACCGGTGTTGAAGTTCTGGAAGCCCATCGAGTAGACGAGCTGGGGGACCGTGAGGGTCGAGTGGTCCGGGTAGCCGGGCTGGATCACCGAGCCGGGGCCGATGTTGACGCCGGAGGCGACCTTCCCCGCGACCAGGGCCTGTGTGTAGTACTGCATGGTCTGCACGACGCCGGTGACCACCGCGAACATCACGATCGGGGTGATCGAGGGCCAGGTGACGTAGCGGAACTTGGCCCAGGCCCCCGCGCCGTCCAGGTCGGCGGCCTCGTACTGCTCCTTGGGCACGTCGAGCAGCGCCGCCATGAAGATCACCATCAGGTCGCCGATGCCCCACAGGGAGAGCAGCACGAGCGAGGGCTTGGCGGTGTCCGGGTCGTTGAACCAGTTGGGCCCGGAGATGCCGATGGATCCCAGGATCTCGTTGACCGGGCCCGTGGCCGGGTTGAGGAGGAAGACGAAGGCGACGGTGGCGGCCACCGGCGGGGCGAGGTAGGGGAGGTAGAAGGCGGTGCGGAAGAGGCCCGCGCCCGTCTTGATCTTCGTGATGAGCAGCCCGAGCGAGAGCCCGAAGACCACCCGCACGGCCACCATGATCACGACCAGCCAGAGGGTGTTCCACAGGGCGGGCCCGAACAGGGGCATCTGCTCGAACACGTACTTCCAGTTCCTCAGGCCCACGAAGGTGGGCTCCTTGATCTGGTTGTAGTGCATGAACGAGAAGTAGACGGTGGCGATCAGCGGGTACGCGAAGAAGACGCTGAAGCCGACCAGCCAGGGGGAGAGGAAACCGAGCGTGCGCAGTCTGCGGCGCGCCGGGTTGGAGAGGGAGATTGCCATGACGGGGTCCTCAGCTAGCTCTTCGACTGGAGGGTGTCGGCGTCGATCTGCTCGTCGAGCTTTTTCAGGGACTTGCGCAGGTCACCGAAGCGCCCGGCCTCGGCGGAGTACCCGAAGTCCTGCAGCGAGACCACGTAGGCGCCGCCGTTGACGGAGGGCGGCAGGGCCTTGCTGTGCTTGTTCTCCAGGATGTCGAAGAAGGTCCGGAAGGTCGGATCGGCGTCCAGGTCGGGGGACTTGAGCGCCGCGAACGTGGAGGGCACGTTGTGGATGGCGTTCGCGAAGTGCACGACCTGCCGGGTGTCCGCGGTCAGGAACCGCACCAGTTCCCAGGCGGCGTTCTGGTGCTTGCTGCTGTGTGCGATGCCGGCGACGGTGCCGGTGATGAAGCCGCGCCCGTACGTGTCGGCCTGGTCGTCCGGCACGGGCAGCGGCGCCACGCCCCAGTCGAACGTGGCCTTCGCCTCGTTGAGCATCAGGCCGCGCCACTCGCCGTCCAGGTGCATGGCGACCTTGCCGGTCAGGAAGGCGTTCTGGCTGGACATCTCGTCGCCGAAGGTCAGCCGGAAACGCTCCAGGTCGTTGAACCCGCCCTGGGCTTCGGCGAGCTGACGGGCCGTCTTGAAGAACTTGTACGTCTTGGGGTCGTCGGCGAGCCGTGCGTCGCCCTTGGCGTCGAAGTACTCCGGGCCCCACTGCGCGAAGAGCCGGTCCGGACTGTTCTGGTAGAAGCGGAAGTTGGGCATGTACCCGACCTGCTTGTACGAGTTCCTGCCGCTGCGCACGGTCAGCTTCTCGGCGGCCTTCTTGAACTCCGACATCGTGCGCGGCGGCCGCTCGATGCCCGCCTTCCGGTAGGCGTCCTTGTTGTAGTACATCCCGAAGGCGTCCGCGAGCAGCGGCAGCGCGCACTGGTTGCCGCGGTAACTCGTGTAGTCGAGCAGCGTCTTGGGGAACGTCTTGCGCTTGTCGAGGCCGGTCTTCTTCATGAACGGATCGAGGTCCGCCCACATCCCGGAGTCGCAGTACTGGCCCACGTTGTTGGTGGTGAAGGAGGACACCACGTCCGGTGCCTTGTCGCCGCCCGCCCGCAGGGCCTGGTTGATGGTCTCGTCGGAGACGTTGCCGGTGGCCTTCACGTGGATGTTGGGGTGCAGCTTCTCGAAGCGGTCGATGCTGTCGTCCACGGCCTTGACCTCGCCGGGCGTCGCCCAGCCGTGCCAGAACTTCAGGGTGACCGGCTTCGTCGGGTCGTCGTTCGCGCTGCCGACGCTCGGATTGGCACAGCCGGAGAGCAACAGACCGGCTGCGGCGAGCGCCGCGGACGCGCAGGTGGGCATGCGCCATCGCGGCATGGCGGACTTCCTTTGCGGGGAGGTGGGGTGCGGGTGTGCGGTGCGGGGGCCGTGCTTCAGGCGGTGGTGTCGAAGACCTGGTCGCGGGCCTGGGTGAGGGCCGAGCGCAGGGCGCCGGTGAGGATCGGGTCGCCGGCGAGCTCGCTGATGCGGATCTGCGGGCGGGGCAGCGCGAGCCCGGTGAGCTCCTCCTCGACCCGGGCGCGCAACTTGTCGCCGCCCGCCTGGGCCACCGACCCGGAGAGCACGACGAGTTCGGGGTCGACGACGGCGACGACCGCGGCGATGCCGGTGGCGATGCGCCGTGCGACCTCGCCGAGCGCGGTGTCGTCGCCCATGACCTCCTCCAACGTCGCGCCGCCGCCGGTGAGTTCGCGCACGACGTACGCGGAGACCAGGCTCTCGAAGCCGCCGGTGCCGCCCCCGCGGTCCTCCGGTCCCGTGCGCACCAGGGGGGCGCCCGGCTGGGGCATGTAGCCGATCTCGCCCGCGCCGCCGGTCGCGCCGCGCAGCAGGGTGCCGCCGAGCACGATGGCGGCGCCGACGCCCTCGTCGAGCCAGGTCAGGACGTAGTTGTCGTAGTCCTGTGCGGCGCCCTCGTACTGCTCGGCGACGGCGGCGAGGTTCACGTCGTTCTCGATGTCGACGGGCGTGCCGAGCACCGCGGCGAGGTCGTCGCGCAGGGTGCGGGAGTGCCAGCCCGGCAGGTGCGGTGCGTACCGCAGGGCGCCGGTGTGCGGGTCGATGGCGCCGGGGGTGCCGATCACCGCCGCCCGCAGGTCGTCGTGGCCGAGGCCCGCCTGGCGCAGCGCCTCGTCGACGGCCTCGGTGACCAGCTGTGCGGTGCGGTGGCGCACGTCCTCGGCGACGGCGACGGCCTCGACGCGGGCCCGGCCCAGCACGGTGCCGGTGATGTCGGCGACGAGGGCGGTGATCCCGGTCGGGTCGGCGGACAGCGCGGCGACGTGCCCGGCGCCCGGATCGATCTCGTACAGCAGGGCGTTGGGGCCGGGACGCCCGCTGAGGCTGCCCGTGGTGTGGACGAGCCCGGCGGCTTCGAGCCGGCCGAGGAGCTGGGAGGTGGTGGGCTTGGAGAGGCCGGTGAGCTCACCGATGCGGGTGCGGGTGAGGGGGCCGTGCGCGACCAGGAGGTCGAGCACCGCCCGGTCGTTCATGGCGCGCAGGACGCTCGGCGTGCCCGGGGTCCCCGGAGTGCTGCCCGCTGCTGCCATGACGACACCTGCCTTCTCTCACGGCCGGCTGTGACCGTAGCGGCTAACTGTTAGGAAACTTTCCAATTCGTGAGGACCGTACGGCTGGCGTGAATGGGGCGTCAATAGCGGGCGCCCCCGCGGCAACCAAGTCGTTACCTGTGGGGGCGGGGTGTTGCACGGGGTGCGTTGCGCAGGCCGTTCGGGCACCTGGGCGGGGGCAGACGAACGAGTGGCGGACATACGCACGAGGGGCACCCGGAACCGTCCGGGTGCCCCTCGTCGCGTACAGGCCGCTACTTCGCCAGGTTCGGTGGCGGCGGGGGAATGGGGGAGGCCGCCAGGGACTGGGGTGAGGTCGCCGAGGCGTAGGCCGAGGGGGCCGCCACGGCTGCCGACGGGTCGGCCGCCGCCTCCTCCGCCGCGAGCGGGAGGCCGCCCACGATGCGGATGCCCGCCTCGTCGAACGCCTGCTTGATGCGCCAGCGCAGCTCCCGCTCGACGCCCAGGGCCTTGCCCGGCATCGTCTTGGCCGAGACGCGGACCACCATCGAGTCCAGCAGGACGCTGTCCAGGCCGAGGACCTCCACCGGGCCCCACAGCCGCTCGTTCCACGGCTCGTCCTTGGCCATGGTCTCGCCGACCTCGGCCAGCGTCGCCTTGACCTTCTCCAGGTCCTCGTCCGGGCGGACCGTCACGTCGACGCCCGCCGTGGACCAGCCCTGCGAGAGGTTGCCGATGCGCTTGACCTCGCCGTTGCGGACGTACCAGATCTCGCCGTTGTCGCCGCGCAGCTTGGTGACCCGGAGGCCGACCTCGATCACCTCGCCGGAGGCGACGCCCGCGTCGATGGAGTCGCCGACGCCGTACTGGTCCTCAAGGATCATGAAGACGCCGGAGAGGAAGTCCGTGACGAGGTTGCGGGCGCCGAAGCCGATCGCGACGCCCGCCACACCGGCGGAGGCGAGCAGCGGCGCCAGGTTGATGTCGAAGGTGCCGAGGATCATGAGCCCGGCCGTGCCGAGGATCAGGAACGACGCCACCGAGCGCAGGACCGAGCCGATCGCCTGCGAGCGCTGGCGTCTGCGCTCCACGTTCACCAGGAGGCCGCCGAGCGCCGTGCCGTCCACGGCCTGCGCCGTGCGGTTCATGCGGTCTATGAGCTTGGTGATGGCGCGGCGTACCAGGACCCGCAGGACGAGGGCTATCGCGACGATCAGCACGATGCGCAGGCCGATGCCGAGCCACGTGGACCAGTTCTGCTCGACCCAGCTCGCCGCGTTCGTGGCGCTC
Source organism: Streptomyces sp. NPDC040622 (assembly GCF_055593965.1). Taxonomy (NCBI): domain Bacteria; kingdom Bacillati; phylum Actinomycetota; class Actinomycetes; order Kitasatosporales; family Streptomycetaceae; genus Streptomyces; species Streptomyces sp. NPDC040622. The sequence goes on from NZ_JBVIXD010000009.1 coordinate 398,541, forward strand.
TCCTGGGCGTCCTCGAACGAGGGCGGCTTCGACGTCGGCTTGTCGTCCGGGTCCGTTCCGGCTGCCGACAGGACGGACAGGAACACTGCGGGTACCTCCAGGTGTCGCGGCCTGCCCGGGTGGAAAGGGTCTCGGCGGAGACGGATCGGGGATACCGGGCAGAATCACCACACTAACGGGGCATCGTGGGTGGATTGTTGTGATGTCCGCGGGAGAGACGGTGCTCACCTGGGGAAGAACCACGTGACGTCTCCGTCCCGCACCCGCTGTGGTCGAAAACACTTCAAGGCCGTTACGGGGACATGCTGGCGCTACGACCAGGCATGAGGGGAGACTGGTGCAGATCGTCCCGGCGCGAGCCACGCGCCGCCGGCGTACAAGGAGGCATCCGCCGTGCCGCATGTCTTGGTCCTCAACGCGTCGTACGAGCCCCTCGGCGTCGTACCGCTCCGCCGCGCGCTCGTCCTCGTCCTGGAGAACAAAGCTCTCTGCCTCGAGGAATCCGGCGCCTTCATGCACAGCGCGACGCGCACCGTCCCCGCACCCAGCGTGGTCCGCCTCAAGCGGTTCGTCCGGGTCCCCTACCGGGGACCCGTTCCGCTGACCAGGCGGGCGCTCTTCGCCCGCGACGGCGGTCGGTGCATGTACTGCGGTGGCGTCGCAACCAGCGTCGACCACGTCATTCCCAAGAGCCGGGGCGGCCAGCACGCCTGGGACAACGTGGTGGCTTCCTGCCGCCGCTGCAACCACGTCAAGGCCGACCGGCACCTCATGGAGCTGGGCTGGCGGCTGCGGCACAAGCCCGCGCCGCCCTCGGGCCTCGCGTGGCGGATCATCGGGACCGGACACAGGGATCCGCGCTGGCTGCCGTACTTGCAGCCGTTCGGCGCGGAGGACGCGATGGCCCGGATCGACGGCATTTCCGCCTAGCACTCGATCCGGGCCTTCGTCGTACGTGGGGACGGTGTGCGCGGTGACGCGCGGGCGGTCGCCGGTGTGTGACCCGCGGGGCGCGCCCCGGGGCTACTTCTCGGCGACCGCGTACGCCTCCACCGACCAGAGGGAGTAGCCGTACCGCGTGGCCCGCCCGTCGCCCTGGACACGGATGTAACGGGTGTCCCGGGCGTCCATGCGGACCGCCTCGCGGCCGCCCCTGCCGTCCCGCACGGTCGCCGCCGTGCGCCAGGTCCGGCCGTCGGCGGACGTCTGCACGCGGTAGGAGGAGGCGTACGCGTCCTGCCAGCGCAGCACCACCTGGCCGAGCCTGACCGGCTCCGCCAGCTCCACCTGCCACCACGCGCCGTCCTCGGCGGGGGAGGACCAGCGGCTCTTCAGGTCGCCGTCGACGGCAGCCGACGCGGGGAAGTCCGCCGTCTCGTCGCCCGAGGACGACGCCCTCGCGCCGCGCGCCACGTCGGGCCCGGCGGTACGGGGGTAGGCGCGGACCGACACCGTGCGGGTATCGCCGCCGAACGTGACCGGGATCTCGTACGTCCCCGCGCGCGTGCCCTTGGGCACGCGGATGTCGAGGGGCACCTCGACCTCCGTGCCGCGCGGCAGCGTGGACCGCTCGGGGACCCGCACCTCGATGCCCCCGGGCGCCCTCGCCCGGAGCCTTCCCGTGACGTCGCCGGGGCGCAGCGAGAGCAGCCGGGCGACGACCCGCCGCGGACCGCCGCCGATCTCCGCGTCGACCTCGGTACGGGCCGGCGAGAGGCGGGCGGCGGGGCCGTCGCCGAACCAGGGGACCAGGTGGTGGACGGCGCCCGTGCCGTCGCCGCCGGTGGAGCGGCCGGGCCGGGTGACGCGGACCGCGTCGGCGCGCAGGCCCCCGCGGGCGGGCCCGGCACCCGTCGTGTCGCCCTGGTCGTCCCCCGCCTCCGTGCGGTCGCTCTCCGTGCGGTCGCTCTCCATGAGGTCGATCTCCGTGAAGCCGCTCCTGGAGAGCGCGCCGACCCGCCGCCAGCCCTCGCCCGGGACGTGCGCCTCGACGCCGCCCGTGGTGCCGGGGTCGGTCAGCGCCGTCACGGCGGCCAGCGAGCGGTCGCGGCCGAAGTGGGCGGCCGCCCCGTCCGAGGCCCGCTCGGCGGCGGTCCCCGCCCACGTCGCGTACGCCTTCCGGGTACGCGTCAGGAACGGGTCCAGGACGCCCTTGCCGACGGTGACGCCGCTGTTCCCCAGCTCCTTCTGCAGCCGCGTCAGCGTGCGCACGCCCCGCCAGGCGCCCGCGCCGTCACCCGCGGACTGCGCGCCCAGCAGGTCGACCGCGGTCTCGCCCGCCTCGCCGTAGCGCGCGAGCTGCTCGATCCAGGGGCGCACCTCGTCGTCGAGCGGGGTGCCCGCCAGCCGCCGGGGCGCCTCGCGCATCACGGTGAAGGCGGCGCGCAGGCTCCGGGCGGTGCTGTCGGCCCGCGCCCGGTCGGTCGTCGTACGGGCCTGCCAGAAGGCGCTCAGGAGCGGGCGCAGGTACGCCGACTCGTCGGCGCCGAGCACGGACGAGGCGTCGTTGCCCGCGAGGGCCCGCAGTGCGCTCCGCGCCCCCGGGTCGCCGCCCGCGAGGTCGTCGATGGCGGCGAGCCAGGACTCGTGGGGGCGGTAGGCGCGCGGGTTCCAGGCGTAGTCGGCGGCCGTGAACAGGGGGATGCGGGAGGCGGACGGCTGCTCCATGGCGTTGCCGAGGAGGGCGGCCGAGCCGGTGGCGACGGCGGGCTCGCGGCCGGTGTAGGGGCCGAGGAAGATGCGGTCCTGCGCGAAGTCGTTGACGGGGTAGTTGTCCATGGTGACCAGCGGGTGCGGGCCGAACGCGGCGCGGGCGCCCGCGAGCTCGCGCCCGGTGATGGTCCGCGGGACCACGCCGACGCCCGTCCAGGCCACCTCGACCGCGTGGTGCAGGTCGTGCGAGAGGGCCGCGCGGTACTCAGTCGACCCGTCCTGGAAGTACTCGGTCGGCAGGAGGGACAGCGGCTCGGCGCCGGGGTGGCGCTCGGCGAGGTGCGCGGCGACCGCGTTGGCCACCCGGGCCTGCGCCTTCGCGGCGGCCTTCGGCCCCGACCCGAACGTCTCTGCGTCCCCGGCGCAGTGCCACTCGCTGTAGCTGACGTCCTGGAACTGCAGCTGGAAGGCGCGCACGCCGAGCGCCCACATGGCGTCGATCTTGCGGTTGAGGTCCTTGACGTCCCGCGCCGACGACAGGCACAGGGCCTGCCCGGGGGAGACCGCCCAGGCGAGCGTGACGTGGTTGGCCGCCGCGCGCTCGGCCAGGGCGCGGAAGTCGGCGCGCCGCTCGGCGGGGTAGGGCTCGCGCCACCGTGCCTGGCGGTAGAGGTCGTCGCCGGGGGCGTAGAGGTAGCGGTTCTGCTTGGTGCGCCCCATGAAGTCGAGCTGGGCCAGGCGCTGCTCGCGGGTCCACGGGGTGCCGTAGAACCCCTCGGTCATGCCGCGCACGGCGGTGCCCGGCCAGTCGCGGATCCGTACGCCGGGCACGGAGCGGGCGCCGTTCGCCGTGCCGGTGAGCTGCCGCAGGGTCTGCACGCCGTGGAAGAGACCGTCCTCGCCGGCTCCCGCGAGGGCGACGGTGTCCCGCCCGCCGACGCGGCCGACGGCCAGGCGGTACCCGCCCGAGGGCAGGTCGCCGCGCTCGCGGGCGCCCAGGGAGCGCAGCGCCCGGTCGGCGCCGGCGCCTCCCGCCCGCACCACGAGGGCGGTGCCCGCGGGCACCGGGTCGCCGTCGCGCACCTCGGTGACGCGCCGCGCACCGGTGTCGTGCAGGAGGGTGCGCAGGGCCCGCAGGGCGTACGGGTCGGTGTCCGCCGCGTTCTTGCCGTCCGCGCCGTTCCTGACGTTCTCGTCGCCCTTGCCGCCCGCCCCGCCGGGGCCCGGGGTGACCAGCACGACATCGTCGCCCACGGTGACGGCGGCGCCCGCCGCGTCCATCGACTGGGGGCGCGGCCAGACGGACGGCAGGGAGGCGTCGCCGGTGCGGTCGTCCCTGCCGTCGCCAGGGGAGGCGGCGGGGGCGTCCGGCGTCCCCGGGGCGGCCAGGGCGCCGGGCGCACCGCCGAGCGCGCCCGCGATCACGGCGACCGCGATGGCGGCCGCGCCCTTCCTGCGCCGCAGCTGCACGGTCCTCGCCCCTGTCCTGGTTTCCCGGGGGTCCTCGCGGTCCCTCGCGTCACGTGTGGAGCGAGCCCACCACTGGGGCGGCGGGGGTGTCAACGGGACCCGATACCGGTCGGGTGATTCTTCGCGGAACCCGCGCGCTTTCCCTGAGAAGGGGGGTCGGAACGCGCGGGCGGTCCGGTTCCGGACGAGGGGTGCGCGGTTTCCGGACGAGGGTGCGCGGTGGAGCGCGGCGGCGGACATCTTCCGGGGTCGCCACGGGGTCGGAGGCGGTTCTTCCGGGGTAGAAGGGACGACGGTGCAACAACTTCCGCAGCAGGCGTGGAATGTGACCAGGGTCACGTTGGGGTGCCGAATACGTCTGCGACTCCGCGCACTGGGTAGGGCTGGCGAGACCTGCCCCCTGAACAAGGAGCTTCACGTGGCCGCTTCAGCGAACCTTCTGCTCTCCGCGCTCTCCAAACAGGTCTCCGATCCCGACTCCGGCCTCGACGGTTCCTGCTCCTGCGGCTGCCTCGAGCCGCCGCTGACCAGCGAGCCGCCCCTCGCCGACTACGCGCCGCTCACCAGCGAGCCGCCCCTCACCGACGCCGCCCCCCTCACCAGCGAGCCCACTGCCACCGGCATGGCCTCGGGCCTGGACTACATGGGGGTCTGATGCCCCTCTCCCGGTTAGCCGCCTCGTACGGGGTGGCGACCTCCTACTCCCCGTCGCCAGGGCGCACCGTCCGCGCCGCCGACGCCGCGGTGATCGCGGCGCTCGCCGCGCTGGACGTGGACGCGAGCAGCCCGGCGGCGGTCCGGTCGGCGCTCGCCGCGCGCGAGGCACACATGTCCGCGCGGCTGCTGCCCCCGACAGTGGTGGCCTGGACGGACGGCCCCGCGGCCGCGCCGGCCGCCACCGCCGAGCCCACCGCCGCCCCGCCGCCGCTCGCGGGGCTGGCACCGGGCACGTGGGTACGGGTGGACCTGGAGGACGGCGGCAGCGAGGAGTGGCGGACCCCGCCGCGCGGCGACGCGACGGGCGAACCCCGGCTTCCCGTACGGCTGCCGCCGGGCCTGCACCGGATCAGGGTGCGCGGCCCCGACGGCCGCGAGGCCCAGGCCCACCTCATCGTCGCCCCCCGCCGGGTCAGGACCCCCGGGCGCCGCGCGCACGGATTCCTGGTCCAGCTCTACTCCCTGCTGTCCCGGCGCTCCTGGGGCATGGGCGACCTCGGCGACCTGGCCGAGCTCGCCGACTGGTCCTGCCGCGCCCTGGGTGCGGGCTTCGTCCAGGTCAACCCGCTGCACGCGGCCGTGCCGGGCGTCCCCGACGGCCCGGGCAGCGACCCCTCCCCGTACCGCCCTTCCTCCCGTCGCTTCCCCGACCCCGTGCACCTGCGCGTCGAGGCCGTCCCGGAGTTCGCGTACCTGCGGGGCGAGGCCCGTGACCGGGCCGACGTCCTGTGCGAGCGGGCCGCCCGATTGCGCGAGGCGGTGCTCGGCAAGGGTGAGCTGATCGACCGCGACGCCGTCTGGACCCTCAAGCGCGAGGCCCTCGAACTGCTCCACGAGGTGCCCCTCGGCCCCGGCCGCCGCGCCGCCTACCACGCCTTCCTCGCCGAGCAGGGCCCCGCCCTGGAGGACCACGCCACCTGGTCCGCCCTCGCCGAGGCCTACGGTCCTGACTGGCACTCCTGGCCCGTCGCCCTGCGCGACCCCGCCTCGCCCGCGACGACCCGCGCCCGCCGCGAGCTGATGCACCGCGTCGACTTCCACACCCGTCTCGCCTGGCTCACCGACGGCCAGCTGGCCGCCGCCCAGCGCGCCGCGCGCGACGCGGGCATGGACATCGGTCTCGTCCACGACCTGGCGGTCGGCGTGCACCCCGGCGGTGCCGACGCCTGGGCCCAGCAGCGGTACTTCGCCCCGCACATGACCGTCGGCGCCCCGCCGGACGCCTTCAACGCGCGCGGCCAGGGCTGGGGCCTGCCGCCCTGGCGCCCCGACCGCCTCGCCGAGTCCGGGTACGCCCCCTACCGCGCCCTCCTGCGCGGCCTGCTGCGGAACGCGGGCGCGCTCCGCATCGACCACGTCATGGGCCTCTTCCGGCTCTGGTGGGTCCCGGAGGACAGCGACCCCACCGGGGGAACGTATGTCCACTACGACGCCGAGGCGATGCTCGCCGTGCTCGCCCTGGAGGCGCACCGCGCGGACGCCCTCGTCATCGGCGAGGACCTCGGCACCGTCGAGCCCGGCGTCCGCGAGACCCTGCGTGAGCACGGCGTGCTCGGCACCTCGGTGCTCTGGTTCGAGCGGGACTGGGCGGGCGAGGGGCCGGGGGCGGGCCGTCCGCTGCCCGCCGCCGACTGGCGCGCCGACTGCGTGGCCACCGTGACCACCCACGACCTGCCCCCGACCGCCGCAAGGCTGACCGGGGAGTACGTCCAACTCCGCGACGAGCTCGGCCTGTTGACGGTTCCCGTGGCGCAGGAGCAGGCGGCTGCGCGCAGGGACGTGCGCGAGTGGCTCGGGCTGCTCTCCCGGCTCGGCATGCTGTCCGGCGGGACGGGCCGCGAGGAGGAAGAGATCCGCGCCCTGCACCGCTTCCTGCTCGCCACTCCGGCCCGCATGATCGGCGTCTGGCTGCCCGACGCGGTCGGCGACCGACGCCCGCAGAACCTCCCCGGCACCTGGGACCAGTACCCCAACTGGCGGCTGCCCGTCGCCGACGCCGCCGGATGCCCCGTCACCCTGGAGGAACTGGCCGCCTCCCCGCGCCTGCACGCGTTCATGACGGTGTTCGGGGAAGGGGCGGGACGGGAGGGGGCCGGACCGGCCGAAAGCCCCCGTACGGCACCCCCGGGCGCGCACCCCGTTTAGGAGTTCGCTACGTTGGCACCGTGGACAAGAAGAACGCACTGCGCGCCGGCGCCCTGGCCTCCGGCACGACGCTGATGATGCTGCTCATGTCGTCCCCCGCGTTTGCCGCGCGCGACGACGGCGACGACCCGGGCCCCGGCCTGAGCGTCATCGACACGCTCGGCCTCTATGTCGCGGCGCCCATCGTGCTGTTCCTGGTGATCGCGGGCCTCGTGATGGTCGGCGACAAGTCCCGCAAGCAGAAGCAGGGCTGACACGCCTTCCGGGGCCGCTTGCCGGGGTTGCGTCCCGAGCGCCACGCGCTGAGGGCCGCACCCCACTCGCACGACTCCGCACGCCGAGGGCGCCCTCCGGCGACGTACACCCGTACCCCGTACGGACGTCGCAGGAGGGCGCCCTCGGCGTGCTTCACGGCCGCTCGGCCGTCAGATAGCGCTGGAGCGTCGGCGCCAGCCAGCCCGTGATCTCTTCGCGGCTCAGCGCGGCCGCGGGCGGGAAGCCGAGCACGTACCGCGTCAGGGCCAGGCCGAGCACCTGGGCGGCGCACAGGGCCGCCCGTGTCGGCGCCTGACCCGGGTCGGGGCACGTCGCGCGCGCCACCGGCAGCAGCTGCTCCGCGAAGACGGCCCGCATGCGCTCCGCCCCCGCCGGATTGGTGATGCCCACGCGCAGCAGGGCGGTGAGCACCCCGTCGCCCTCCCAGAGCGCGAGGAAGTGGGTCACCAGCACCTGCCCGACCTCCGCGCGGGGCACCCGCGAGAAGTCCGGCATCCGCAGGTCGACGGCGGTCGCCGCGGCGAAGAGCCCCTCCTTGTTGCCGTAGTAGCGCATGACCATCGACGGGTCGATGCGCGCGTCCTTGGCGATGGCGCGGATCGTCGCGCGTTCGTACCCGTCCGCGGCGAACCGCTCGCGGGCCGCCGCGAGGATGCCGGCGCGGGTGGCGTCGGAGCGGCGGGGCGGGGCGTCCACGGCGGTTCCGGGGGTTCCGGGGGTTCCGGGGGTTCTCTCCGTCATGCCAACAAGCGTAGGCCAACATGTGTTGACAGTCCATGGTGCGGGCTCTACGTTGGCCAACAAGCGTTGACCAACAGGTGTGGGCATCAGGAGGCGGCCATGAACGGCACGACCGGAACCACCGGCACCACCGGCACCATCGCGACCTCCCGGGGCGGGAACGCGGCCATCGGCACCGTCGTGGTCGTCGGCGCGGGCCCCACCGGGCTGCTGCTCGCCGGGGACCTCGCCACCGCGGGCGTCCCCGTCACGCTCGTCGAGAAGCGCCCGCACGGCATCAGCAACCTCTCGCGGGCGATGGTCGTGCACGCCCGCACCCTGGAGCAGCTCGACGCGCGGGGCCTCGCCGACGAGCTGGAGGCCATGGGGGAGCCGCTCGGCAAACTCCGCCTCTTCGACCGCCTCACCCTCGACCTCGGCCGCCTCCCCACGCGCTTCCCGCACGTCCTGGTCCTGCCGCAGTACGAGGTCGAGCGGGTCCTGGAGCGGCGCGCGGCCGAGGCCGGGGTGCGCTTCGCGTACGAGACCGAAGTGGCCGGCCTCGCCCAGGACGCCGACGGCGTGACCCTCGAACTCCGCGCCCCCGGCGGCGGGTCGAGCACCCTGCGTGCCGCCTACGTCGTCGGCGCCGACGGCCTGCGCAGCGGGGTCCGCAAGGCCGTCGGCCTGCCCTTCCCCGGTCGGTCCGTCATCCGCTCGCTCGTCCTCGCCGACGTCAGGCTCGCCGAGCGCCCCGAGGGGCTGCTCACCGTCAACGCGGTCGGCGACGCCTTCGCCTTCATCGCGCCCTTCGCCGACGGCTACCACCGCGTCATCGGCTGGAACCGCGCACGCGACGTCCCCGACAGCGAGCCGCTCGGCCTCGACGAGGTCAAGGAGATCGTCCGGGCCGCGCTCGGCCGGGACTTCGGGATGCACGACGCCCGCTGGATGTCCCGCTTCCACAGCGACGAGCGGCAGGCGCCCGCCTATCGCGTGGGCCGCGTCTTCCTCGCCGGGGACGCCGCGCACGTCCACTCCCCGGCCGGCGGCCAGGGCATGAACACCGGGCTGCAGGACGCCGCGAACCTGAGCTGGAAACTGGCCGCCGCCGTGGAGGGCCGCGCCCCGCACGGCCTCTTGGACACCTATCAGGCCGAACGGCACCCCGTCGGCAAGGCGGTGCTGCGCAGCAGCGGCGGACTCGTCCGCCTCGCGATGGCCAAGCGCGTGTGGACGCGCGCGGCACGGGCCGCGTTCGGCACCGTCGTCAGCAGGGTGCCCGCGGCGAGCGCCAGGATGGCGGGCCAGGTCACCGGCGTCGGCATCGCCTACCCCGCCCCGAAGGGCGCCCACCCTCTCGTCGGGCGCCGGGTCCCCGACGTGGCGCTCGCGGAGGGCCGGCTCTACGAGGCCCTGCGCGCGGGCGAGTTCGTCCTGATCACCCCGGAGGGCGAGCGGCACGCGACGGGCCGCGCGGTGCCGGCGCACTGGTCGAGCGGCCGCCGCACGGCGCTCTTGGTCCGCCCCGACGGGTACGTGGCATGGGCGGCGGAGGGTGCGGACGCGGATGCGGGGGCAGTGGAGGCGGCGCTGGGGGAGTGGGGGCTGGTCTAGTTCCCCCGCCTCGGGAGGCCCCCGAGTGGCCTCCCGAGCGGCCCCCCCGAGCGGTCCTCCCCTCCCGAGCGGTCCGGATCCTGACCTCTCCCCGGCCCTCCCCCTTTCCCCCCCAACTCTTCAGTTTTCCTTTAAAGAGTCAGCGAAAAGATTCGATGGACCTGATGGGTGGCGAGGTGTCACGGTGGTCCCGCACCTCACCGAGACGCCCCGCCACAGCGGGGAGAGAGACAAGGGATACCTCGTGGCAGTCCTGGACCAGACCCCCACTCGCACCGCGCCGACCGCGCATCCGGCAGCCCGCCCCATCGGCGTCGGCCTCGCCCTCGCGGCCCTCGCCACGGTCGTCTGGTCGGGCAGCTTCGTCACCTCCCGCGCCCTGCACGACTCCGTCCCGCCCATCCAGCACGCCTTCTGGCGCTGGATCATCGCCATCGCGGCGGTCGCGCCGTTCGCGGCGCGCCAGACCTGGCGGCAGCGCAAGGTGCTCCGCAAGCACCTGGGGTTCCTGCTCCTCGCCTCCCTCCTGGGCGTCACCGTCTACAACACGCTGGTGAACCAGGCCGGCATGACGACCACCGCGGGCAACATGGGCATGATCATGGCCGCCTCGCCCGTCCTGATGGCCGTCTACGAACGCCTCGGCGGCACCCGGCTCGGCGCGCGGCGCGTGACCGGCATGCTCGTCGCCTGCGCCGGAGTGCTCCTCCTGGTCAGCAAGGGCTCCCTCGACATGGACTTCGCCGTCGGCGACCTGTGGGTCATCGCGGGCGCCTTCTCCTTCGGCTCGTACAGCGCGCTGCTCAAGCGCAAGCCAGCCGAGATCGAAGGGCTCCCCTTCCTCCTCTCGACGTTCGTGCTCGGCGCGCTCATGCTGCTGCCGGTCTTCGTGGTCAGCTACGTCGTCCAGGGCGGCTTCGCGCCCACCCTCGGCACGGTCTCCCCGCTCCTCTACGTCGGCGTGGTGTCGTCGGCGATCGCCTTCTTCGCCTGGAACAAGGCGATATCGATCATCGGAGCGGCCCGCGCCGGGGTCGTCTACTACCTCCAGCCGGTCTGCGTCGCCCTGCTCTCCTTCGCCCTCATCGGGGAGGCGATGGGCTGGCTGCAGGTGCTGTGCATGGGCCTGATCCTGGGCGGGGTCGTGCTCGGCGCGGCCCGCGCGAAGTAAGGGGGCGCGGCCGGTGGGTTCCCTGCTTCTGACCAGTCGGTACGTTGGCCTCATGAGCGAGTGGGACATCAAGAAGCTGCAGATCCTGCGCACGTTGAGCGAGCGGGGCACCGTGACGGCGACGGCGCAGGCGCTGCAGATGACGCCGTCCGCAGTGTCCCAGCAGCTGTCCAACCTCGCCAAACAGCTGGGCGTACCGCTCCTGGAGGCGCACGGCCGGCGGGTCCGCCTCACCGACGCCGCCCACTTGGTGCTGCGGCACGCGGAGGCCGTCTTCGCGCAACTGGAGCGGGCCGACGCCGAGTTGACCGCCTACGCGCAGGGCGAGGCGGGGGAGGTGCGGGTCGGGGCGTTCTCGACGGCCGTGCCCGCGCTCGTCGTACCTGCCGTGCGGGCGCTGCGGGAGGCGGCGCCCGGCATCTCCGTACGGGTGCGGGAGACCGAGGCGGCCCAGGCCTACGAACTCCTCGCGGCCGGCGAGGTGGACATCGCCCTCTCCCTGGCCGTCCAGGCCCCCGCGGCGGGCGACGCGGACGCCCGCTTCACCCGGGAGTCGCTGCTCGCGGACCCGCTGGACGTGGCGCTGCCCACCGGTCACCGGCTGGCGTCGGTGGCGGACCTGCGCCTCTCCCACCTGGCGGGCGAGCCCTGGATCTTCGGCGGGAGCGGGCCCTGGTCCGAGATCACGCGGGCGGCGTGCGAAGGGGCCGGCTTCACCCCCGAGCAGGCCCACTCGGCGTCCGGCTGGACGGCGATCCTCGCGATGGTGGAGGCGGGGATGGGGGTGGCACTCGTGCCGCGGATGGCGGCGGTGAGCCGGGGCGGGGTGGTGATGCGTGAGCTCTCCGAGGACCACCCGTCCCGGCACGTCATCGCCGCGGTGCGGCGGGGGGCGGCGGCGGGGGCGGCGGTCTCGCGGGTCCTCACGTCCCTCCGCGAGGCGGTCCCTTCGCGGGCGCAGTAACGGTTTCCCCCCGCGACGCCTCTTAACGCCCCCCTGTGTGGCCGCGGAATCCCTATCCCCCCGCGACGCCTCTCGCCGGTCCCCGCGCTCCGCGCGGGGGCTTCCCCACCCACCCGCCCATTACCGAAGCCGTCCGGAGGCCCGGGGGAGGCAGCCCCCAGGGGCGCGGGGACCAGCGCGACAAGCCACACACAACCCGCACGGGACGGACGAGGCCCCGTGTTGAGGGGCGCGGGGACCGGCGCGTCAAGCCACACACAACCCGCACGGGACGGACGAGGCCCCGTGTTGAGGGGCGCGGGGACCGGCGCGTCAAGCCACACACAACCCGCACCGGACGGACGAGGCCCCGTGTTCAGGGGCGCGGGGAACTGCGCGACAAGCCACAGCGGACCCGCACCGGACGGACGAGGCCCCGTGTTCAGGGGCGCGGGGAACTGCGCGACAAGCCACAGCGGACCCGCACCCGACACAAGACCGGCACCCCGCCAAGGGGCCCCGCCAAGGGCACCCCGCCAAGGGGGCCCCGCCCGGGCAGGGGAGCCCGAGATCCGCTCCCCCGCCCGGCCAGAGGGCTACGCGTCGGCGCCCCGAGCCCCCAGCGCCCGCTCCACCCCCGCCCTGGACTCCGTCACAAGCCGCCGCAGCGCCGCCGACGGTTCCGCCGACGCGAGCCACGCGTCCGTCGCGGCCAGCGTCTCGTGGGAGATCTGGAGCGAGGGGTAGAGGCCCGTGGCGATCTGCTGCGCCATCTCGTGGGAGCGGGAGTCCCACGCGCCCTTGACCGCGGAGAAGAACTTCTCCGCGTAGGGGGCGAGCAGTTCGCGCTGGTCGGTCTGGACGAAGCCGTCGATCACCGCTTCCTGGATCGCGTTCGGCAGGGTGTCGGACTCGACGACCGAGGCCCATGCCTCGGCCTTGGCCTCCGCGGTCGGCCGGGCCGCCCGCGCCGCCGCCGCGTGCCGCTCTCCGGCCGCCGTCTTGTCCCGCTCCAGCTCCGCCGTGATGCCCGCCTCGTCGAGCCGGCCCGTCGCCGCGAGCCGCGCCACGAACGCCCAGCGCAGCTCCGTGTCGACGGCCAGCCCCTCGACCGACTCCGAGCCGTCGAGCAGGGCCTCGAGGAGGTCGAGGTCGGCGTCGGTGCGGGCCGTCGCGGCGAACGCGCGGGCCCACGCCAGCTGGTGGTCGCTGCCCGGCTCGGCGGAGCGCAGGTGCTCCAGCGTGGCCTCGGTCCAGCGGGCCAGCGCCGCGTCCCGGCGCGAGGGGGCCGCGTACAGGTCGAGGGCCAGCTTCACCTGGCGGTGCAGCGACTGCACGACGCCGATGTCGGACTCCTTGCCGATGCCGGACAGGACCAGGTTCAGGTACTCCCGCATGGGGAGTTCCGCGTCCCGCGTCATGTCCCACGCCGACGCCCAGGACAGCGCGCGCGGCAGCGACGCCTCGAAGTCGCCGATGTGCTCGGTGACGAAGGCCAGGGACTCGCTGTCCAGGCGGACCTTCGCGTACGAGAGGTCGTCGTCGTTGAGGAGGATCACCGCCGGGCGGTGCTTGCCCACCAGGGCGTCCACCGAGGTCAGTTCGCCGTCGACGTCCAGTTCGACGCGGTCGGTGCGCAGCAGCTTGCCGGACGCGTCGTCCAGGTCGTAGAAGCCGATCGCGATGCGGTGCGGGCGCAGCGTCGGCTCGCCCTTGGCGCCCTCGGGCAGCGCGGGGGCGTCCTGCTTGACGGCGAAGGACGTGATGACGCCGCGCGTGTCGACGTCCACGACCGGACGCAGCACGTTGATGCCCGCCGTCTCCAGCCACTTCTTCGACCAGGTCTTCAGGTCGCGGCCGCTGGTCTCCTCCAGCGCGCCGAGCAGGTCGGACAGGCGCGTGTTGCCGAACGCGTGGCGCTTGAAGTACGCCTGCACGCCCTGGAAGAACTCGTCCTCGCCGACGTAGGCGACGAGCTGCTTGAGGACCGAGGCGCCCTTGGCGTACGTGATGCCGTCGAAGTTGACCAGGACGTCGTCCAGGTCACGGATGTCCGCCATGATCGGGTGCGTGGAGGGCAGCTGGTCCTGGCGGTACGCCCACGTCTTCATGGAGTTGGCGAACGTCGTCCAGGAGTGCGGCCACTTGGAGCCCGGCGCGTACGCCTGGCAGGCGGCCTCCGCGTAGGTGGCGAACGACTCGTTCAGCCACAGGTCGTTCCACCACTCCATGGTGACCAGGTCGCCGAACCACATGTGGGCCAGCTCGTGCAGGATCGTGGCGGCGCGCACCTCGTAGGCCGCGTCCGTCACCTTCGAACGGAACACGTACTGGTCGCGGATGGTCACCGCGCCCGCGTTCTCCATCGCGCCCGCGTTGAACTCGGGGACGAAGAGCTGGTCGTACTTGGCGAAGGGGTACGCGTAGTCGAACTTCTCCTGGAACCAGTCGAAGCCCTGCCGGGTGACCTCGAAGATCGCGTCCGAGTCCAGGAACTCGGCGAGCGAGGGGCGGCAGTAGATGCCGAGCGGCACCGACTGGCCGTTCGGGCCCTCGTAGGAGGAGTGCACCGAGTGGTACGGGCCGACGATCAGGGCCGTGACGTACGTCGACATGCGGGGCGTCGGCTCGAACGACCAGATGTCGTCCTTCGGCTCGGGCGTCGGCGAGTTGGAGATCACCGTCCAGCCGCTCGGCGCCTTCACGGTGAACTGGAACGTCGCCTTCAGGTCCGGCTGTTCGAAGGAGGCGAAGACGCGGCGGGCATCGGGCACCTCGAACTGCGTGTACAGGTACGCCTGCTGGTCGACCGGGTCGACGAACCGGTGCAGGCCCTCACCGGTGTTGGTGTAGTCGCAGTCGGCGACGACCTTCAGTTCGTTCGGCCCCGCGTGCAGGTGCCGGAGCGCGATCCGTGAGTCGCGGAACACCGCGCCGACGTCCAGCGCGTGGCCGTTCAGGACGACCTCGTGGACCGCGGGGGCCACCAGGTCGATGAAGGTCTCGGCGCCCGCCTCCGCGGAGTCGAAGCGCACCGTGGTGACGGACCGGTAGGTGCCGCCCTCCTGCGCGCCGGAGAGGTCGAGATCGACCTCGTACGAGTCAACGGTGAGCAGCTTCGCCCGCTGCTGCGCCTCTTCGCGGGTCAGATTGGTGCCGGGCACGCGGTCATCTCCTCGGGTACGACGTACCGTCCCCGTGGGGACGGCGTCTCGGGTCTTCGTGGGGTGCGACTTGTGGTGTTTCCGGCCATCCTTCCATGCGCCCGTGGATGGCCGCCCGGGCCATTGTTCTCCCGCTGCGGTGCGGTTACGCTCCGCGCGTTCGCACCGGTCCGTGCGGGCCGCCGACCACGGCCACGAGGACCGTCGGGAGAACGGGGGGATGTGGGAGATGCCGGGGATCGAGAGACCGGTCGCCGCCGGTCCGGCCGCGCGACGGCCATGACCGACGTACTGGTGGCGGGCGCCGGCATCGGCGGGCTCACCGCGGCGCTCAGCCTGCACGAGGCGGGCATCGACGTCCGCGTGGTGGACGCCACCGAACAGCTGCGGCCCGTCGGCGTCGGCATCAACCTCCTGCCGCACGCCGTGCGGGAGTTGACCGAGCTGGGCCTCGGCGACGAGCTCGCGGCGACCGCCGTCGCCCCCGAGGCGATGGTCCACTTCGACCGGCACGGCAACCGGATCTGGGCCGAGCCGCGCGGCCTCGCCCTCGGCTACCGCTGGCCGCAGTACTCCATCCACCGCGGCACCCTCCAACTCCTCCTCCTGGAAGCCGTCCGCGACCGGCTCGGCGACCACGCCGTGCGCACCGGCACCGCCTTCGTGCGGCTCGCCGACCGCGAGTCCGGCGCGCTGCGGGTGATCCTGCGGGACATGGGGCGGGCCAGGGAGTACGGCGTGCGGGTGCGGGCCCTGGTCGGCGCCGACGGGCTGCACTCGACGGTACGGGCCGTGCTGCACCCCGGCGAGGGGCCGCCGCGGTGGAACGGCATCCGGATGTGGCGCGGCACCGCCGAGTGGCACCCCGTCCTCGGCGGGCGGACCGTCGCGGTCGCGGGCAGCAACGCCACCGCCAAGCTCGTCGTCTACCCGATCTCGCGGCGGGTCCAGGAGCGGGGCAGGGACCTGCTCAACTGGGCGGCGGAGGTGCGGTTTCCGCCGGCGCGGCACCACGGCGTCGCGGGGCCCGCCGACTGGAACCGCTCCGGGCGGCTCTCCGACGTCCTGCCGCACTACGCGGGCTGGCGCATCGGCGACCTGGACGTCCCCGCGCTGCTCGCCGCGACCCGGCACATCCTGGAGTACCCGATGGTCGACCGGGACCCGCTGGCCCAGTGGGGCCGCGGCCCGGTCACCCTGCTCGGCGACGCGGCGCACCCGATGTACCCGGTGGGGTCCAACGGCGGCTCCCAGGCGATCCTCGACGCCCGCGTCCTCGCCCGCTGCCTCGTCCACGCCGCGCCGGACCGCGAGGCGGGGCTGCGGGCCTACGAGACGGTGCGCAGGGAGCCGGTCAACGCGCTCGTCCTCGCCAACCGCAACATGCCGGCGGACCGCGTCCTGCACGCCGTCGCCGAACGCGCGCCGGACGGCTTCGACCGCGTCGAGGACGTCCTGACGCAGGAGGAACTGGGCGAGCTGAACGCGGCGTACCGCAGGACGACGGGCGCGGACGTGACGGAACTGAACGGGCGGGGGTCGTGGGGCGTGAGGTGACGCGGGAGGCGAGTGGCACGGTGCTTCCCCCGCGGACTCGATGTCCGTAATCCGCCAGCTTGCGCCTCGCCCGCGCGCGAGGGTCGACCCATGGCCACCACGCACACGACTGCCGCGCACGCGAACACCGCGCACGCGAACACCGCGCTCACGAACACCGCGCACGCGAACACCGCGCACGCGAACACCGCGCACGCGAACACCGCGCACGCGAACACCGCGCACACGAAAACCACCTACACCCCCCGCCCCATCGACCCCGCCACCCTCGCCCAGCTCCGTGACGCCGACGACGCGGGGCGGCCCCCCGTCCCGTTCGTCGACGAGGAGGGCGGCGCCCCGCTCCGCTGCTGCCTGCGGCCCGTGGCCCCCGGCGAGCGCATCGCCCTCGTCTCGTACGCGCCGCTGCGCCGCTGGGCCGCCGGGACCGGCGCGCACCCCGGCGCCTACGACGAGCAGGGCCCCGTCTTCATCCACGCCGACCCCTGCGAGGGCCCGGCGCCGGACCGCGCCGGCTACCCCTTCTCGCGCGCGGGCGCCCTGCGCACGGTCCGCCGCTACGACACCCGGGGGCGCATCGTCGGGGGCCGCCTGCTGGAGATCCCCGGGCACCCCGAGAACCCCGAGAACCCCGAGAGCGGGGAGCGGGGTTTCGACGCCGCGTTCGCCGAGGCCTTCGCCGACCCGTGCGTCGCCCTCGTGCACGTCCGCGCCGTGGAGTACGGCTGCTTCCACTTCGAGGTGCGCAGGCCCTGACTCAGCGCCGCGGGCCCGGCCCCACCGCCCGCGCGAACTCCCGTACCCGCGCCGTCTCCGCGTCCCGGTGCCACACCATGCCGAGCACCGAGTCCGGCAGCCCGTCGACGGGGACGAAGACGACGTCCTTGCGGCCGTGGTAGTCCGCCGTCGGGCGGCACAGCAGCATCGCGCCCCGGCCCGCCGCCACCAGGGTCAGGCCCTCCTGGAGCGTGCGGACCGCGGGGGCGGGGGTGTCGGAGGGGGCCTGGGCCGCGCGCCAGTACGCGGGCGCCGGGGCCGCCGCCGCGATCAGCGGGGTCCCGGTCAGCTCCGCGGCGGTCAGCGAGTCCCGCCCCGCGAAGGCGTGCCGCACCGACACGGCGACGGTCTGGCGTTCGCTGGAGAAGACCGGGCCGAGCACCAGGTCCGGCTCGGCGACCGGCAGCAGCACGATCGCCGCGTCCACGCCCCCGTGCCGCACCGCCCCGAACGGGTCCGAGAAGGGGATCTCCACGATCTCCGTGACACACGCGGGGTGCCGCTCCTGGAAGGCCGCGATGGCCGTCATGAGCCGTGCGTCCGCGGTCCCCTGGAAGCCGATCCGCAGGGTGCCCTCCACCCCTCGCGCCGCCGACCTCGCCCGCTCCACCACGGCCGTCAACTCCTCGTAGGAAGGCCTGAGTTCGGCGAGAAAACGTTCCCCCAGTGTGGTCAGGGCGACCCGGCGGCTCGTACGCTCCACCAGGCGCGCGCCGATCCGTCGCTCCAGGGCGGCGAGCAGCTGGCTGACCCGGCTCTGCGACACGTACAGCCGCTCGCCGGTCCGCCCGAAGTGCAGCTCTTCGGCAAGCACCAGGAAACACTCCAGCTCGCGGAGCTCCAGTCCCGCACCTGTCCCCGGTCCGCTCATGGCGCGCGGTCTCCGTATCGTCGATCGATCAGTCCGGCTCATACAAGGATGAGATCTTCGCCGTTGTTCCCGGGCGGACACCCCCACAGGGTGGATGTCATGTCACAGAGCACTCATATCGCCACGCGTCTCGTCGCGTTGCGGCGGCCCCGGGGCCGTCTCGCCGTCCTCGCGGTGGCCGCCGCCACCTTCTCCGTCGTCACCACGGAGATGCTCCCCGTCGGACTCCTCACCTCCGTCGGCGCGGGCCTGGACGTCTCGGACGGCACCGCGGGCCTCGCCGTGACCCTGCCCGGCGTCGTCGCGGCGCTCGCCGCCCTGCTGCTGCCCGTCGCGGTCCGCCGCGCGGACCGGCGCACCGTCCTGTACCTGCTGATGGGGCTGCTCGCCGCCGCCAACGTCGCCTCCGCGCTCGCGCCCGCCTTCGGCGTCCTGCTCGCCGCGCGCGTCCTGGTCGGCGTCTGCATCGGCGGCGTGTGGGCCATCGCGGCCGGTCTCGGCGTCCGGCTTGTCCGCGAGGCGGAGGCGGGCCGGGCCACCGCAGTGATCTTCAGCGGGATCGCCGTCGCCTCCGTGCTCGGCGTGCCCGCGGGCACCCTCCTGGGCGAACTGGCGGGCTGGCGCTGGGGCTTCGCGGCCCTCGCGGTCCTCGCCCTCGGCGTCGCGGTGCTGCTCGCCGCGGTCCTGCCCCGGCTGCCCGCGGACGAGGGCGTCAGGCTCGGCGCGTTCCCCGGCCTCCTGCGCAACGGCAGGCTGCGGGCCGGGCTCCTCGCCGTCACCCTCCTGGTCACCGGCCACTTCGCCGCGTACACCTACATCCGGCCCGTCCTGGAACGGGTGCCCGGCATCGGCGCGGGCCTGATCAGCGGGCTGCTCCTCGCCTACGGGACGGCCGGCATCGTCGGCAACTTCGCGGGCGGCGCCGTCGCGGCCCGCGACCCGCGCAGGGCACTGCTCACCATCAGTGCGGGGCTCGCCGCCGTGGTGCTGCTCATGGTGCCCGCGGGCGGCTCGCTCGCCGCGTCGGTGGCGCTGCTCGTGGCGTGGGGACTGGCGTACGGCGGGGTCTCGGTCTCCGCCCAGATCTGGGTGATGGCCGCGGCCCCGCACGCCCGCGAGGCCGCGTCGGCGCTCTTCGCGGGCGTGTTCAACCTGGCGATCGCCCTCGGCGCCTTCGCCGGCGGCCGGGTCGCGGACAGCCGGGGCGCCGGCGCGGTGCTCTGGCTGGGCGGCGGGCTCGCCGGGCTCGCGCTGGTGGCGGTGGCGTGCGCGGGGCGCTCCGGGCACGCGCGGTCCACCGGGTGCGCGAAGGGGGCGGCCACCGGCGAACAGTGACCGCCCCCTCGGGCGTACGGACTGGCCCTACGGACTGGCCGTACGGGCGGAAATCAGCCCTTGAGCTCCGCGGCGACGAGCTCCGCGATCTGGACGGCGTTCAGCGCCGCGCCCTTGCGGAGGTTGTCGTCGGAGATGAAGAAGGCCAGGCCGTTCTCGACGGTCTCGTCACGGCGGATGCGGCCCACGAACGCGTCGTCCTTGCCCGCGGCCTCCAGCGGCGTCGGCACCTCGGTGACGACGACGCCGACGGCGGAGGAGAGGATCTCGGTGGCGCGCTCGGGGCTCAGCGGACGCGCGAAGCGGGCGTTGACCTGGAGGGAGTGGCCGGTGAAGACCGGGACGCGCACACAGGTGCCGGAGACCTTCAGGCCGGGGATCTCCAGGATCTTGCGGGACTCGTGGCGGAGCTTCTGCTCCTCGTCCGTCTCGTTCAGGCCGTCGTCGACGACGGAGCCCGCCATCGGCAGGACGTTGTACGCGATGGGCGCGACGTACTTGTCGGGCTCGGGGAAGTCGACCGCCGCACCGTCGTGGGTGAGCTTGGGGGCGTCCTGGCCGACCTTCTGCACCTGGCCGAAGAGCTCCTCCACGCCGGCCACGCCGGAGCCGGAGACGGCCTGGTAGGTGGCGACGACCAGCGCTTCGAGGCCCGCCTCCGCGTGCAGCGGACGCAGGACCGGCATCGCGGCCATCGTCGTGCAGTTCGGGTTGGCGATGATGCCCTTGGGGCGGTCCTTGATCGCGTGCGGGTTCACCTCGGAGACCACCAGGGGCACCTCGGGGTCGCGGCGCCAGGCCGAGGAGTTGTCGATGACGACCGCGCCCTGCGAGGCGACCTTCTCGGCGAGGGCCTTGGAGGTGGCGCCGCCGGCCGAGAACAGCACGATGTCCAGGCCCGTGTAGTCCGCCGTGGAGGCGTCCTCGACGGTCACGCCGTCCAGGACCGTGCCGGCGCTGCGGGCCGAGGCGAACAGGCGCAGCTCGTCGGCGGGGAACTTCCGCTCGGCGAGGATCTTGCGCATGACCGTGCCGACCTGACCGGTGGCTCCGACGATTCCGACCTTCACTGGGACTTCCTCCGTGTTGTGCGGCCTCGTGACCTCGGCCGGTCTGTGGGGGGTGGCTCAATGATGCGTCTGTCCAGGGCTTCGTTGTCCAATCCATTGTCCGAGGTGCGGGACGCCACATTTACGGCGAACGTTTCGGGGGCCTTCCGCGTCATAGGTCCTGTCGTCACACTCCTGCCGTCGCCGCGCAGGAGACGTGACGACAGGGCCGGGGGAGAAACGCGGGGGACGGGAGGGGCACATTGCCGCGCAGGAAGGCGCGCCGGGCGTCGCCGGCGGGGGGCGGGGCGGCGGATCCGCTGGACGCCGCCCAGGAGGACCGGGTCCGGGCCGTGCTCGCGCTCGGCGGTGTGCCGCACGCGGACCTGCCCGACGGGGTGCAGCAGGTCAGGCTGAAGCTCCTGGAGCGGGCGGCGGACGGGCGCGAGGCGCCGCGTGACGTGTCCGCGTGGGCGGCCGTCGTGGCCTCCAACCTCGCCATGGACTGGCACCGGGCCCGGCGCAGACAGGAGCGGCTCGGCGAGCGGCTCGCGGTGCTGTGGCGGGAGGCCACCGACGAGGACGGCGCGGAGGCGCGGGCCACCTCGCTGGCCGTCGCCCAGGGCCTCGGCGAGCTGCCGGACGCCCAGCGCCAGGTGGTGGTCCTGCGGTTCTACGCGGATCTGCCGGTGCGGGCCATCGCGGACGAGCTGGGCATACCGGAGGGCACGGTCAAGAGCAGGCTGCACACGGCGGTACGGCTCCTGCGGGCGCGGCTGCACGAAGGGGAGGTGGTGTGACGGTGCCGGAGAAGGACTTCGACGCGCTGATGCTCGCGATCACGGACGAGCCGGTGCCGGACGAGGCGCTGCGCGACCCCGACTTCGCCGCCGCCCACACGGCAGCCCTGGCGGACGTCGCCCTGCTCAGGGAGCGGCTCGGCGCCGTGGGCGACGCGCTCGCCGCCGAACAGGCGCCGCCCGCGGAACGGGTCGTCCCGCTGCGGCCCCGCCCCGGTACGGCCCGCCGCCTGCTCCCCGTCGCCCTGACCGCCCTCGCCGCGACGGTGGCCGCAGGGATGATCGGCGGCCTCGCCTGGCTCGCCGTGGAGGGCGGGCCGGGTGCGGGCGACAGCGACTCGGGCAAGGCGCAGGGTGCGGCGTCCGACCACGAGCGGGGCGGCGACGACAACGGCGGCGGGGCCGCGGACCTCAGCCCCGAGGGCTTCGTCGCGTGCTCGCGGCTCATCGTGGAGGGCACGGTCGCGGCGGTCGACCCGGTGCCGGGCGGCCTCCAGGACCGCGTCACGCTCGACGTGACGCGCTACCTCAAGCCGGCGTCCGGCGCCGGCACGGTCAGGTTCCCCATGGACCGGGAGGTGGACCCGCGCCTGAAGGAGGGCGACCGCGTCCTGATCACCGTCACCGAGGGCTCGGCCGAGCCCGCCAACTGGGCCGTCGGCAAGGAGCGCGACCGCCTGCGCACGATGATCCTCAAGGCCCTGCCGGCCTCGGAGAAGATCCGGTGCGGGGGCGGGCCGGGGCCCGGGGACTAGGCCCTGACCGCGGCCGTTGCTTCCGCGCCCCCGGGAGCGGAGAAGTCCCGCCGGCACCGCCCGGAAGGGCGGGCCGGCGGGACTCCTCGGTGCTGTCCGTCCTGCTCGCCGGGGCGGGCAGGTGTGACGGCAGGTGCTACGGCGTGACCTTCTCGACCTTCACGCTGCCGCTGCCCGCGACCGTGCCGCCCGCGTTGAGCAGGGACACCTCGCCGAACAGCTCACGGCCCTCGGCGGCCGGGGCCTTCGCCTCGACCTTCGCGTCGACCTGCGCCGTGGCGCCGTTGGCGAGCTTCACCGGCTTCGACTCGTCGACGGTGATCTGGCCGAGCGCGCCCGAGAAGAAGACGTCCCGGTAGTCGTACGCGGTCGTGCCGGTCGGCACCGAGTAGCCCGCCACCTCGATGGTGTACGTGCCGGCGGCCGGCTTGGTCAGGCTCACCGACTCCTCCGAGTCGCCTTCGGCCGACGAACCGACGACGACGCCGTCCTTCTTGACGGCGAGGTCCAGGTCGGCGGCGACGTCCGCGGGCGAGCCGATGGCGACGTCGAGACGCTCCGCGCCCGCGGGCACGACGACCTCGGTGGTCTGCGTCTCACCCTGCTTGATGCTGGGACGCGCCGACTTGGCGGAGCCGAGCGTGCCGCCCTTCAGCTTGCCGTCGACGGCCGCGAAGTTGTTCGTGGCCTTCCAGGAGACGGGCGCCGGCGTGCCGACCTTCGCCTCCGGGATCGTCTGCACGGCGGGGTCGAAGGCGACGCCGAGCGCGGCGACGTTCAGCTTGTACGGGTTGTCGAGCAGCGGCGACGTACGGCGCGACTCGACCTCGACCTCCCAGACGCCGGCCTGCGGGTCCGGGTACGAACGCAGGTCGGGGCGGCAGGTGTTGGCGGGGTTCTCGTAGTTCGGGTAGCACACGATCGACGAGGTCGAGTCGACCGGGACGCCGTACGGGTGCACCGCTATGAAGCGGGTCTGGCTCTTGCCCTTCAGGCCGCCGAGGGAGACCTCGAGGGACTTGGCGCCCTGGGGGACCGTCACGAAGTACGACTGCGTGCTGTTGCGCTGCGTCGCGTCCGACTCGGAGAAGGTGTACGACGGCTTCGCGAGCGGCGTCGAGACGACGACCGTCGACATGATCTGCTGGTCGACGCCCTCGGTGCGCTCGTCGTCGACGGTGAGGATCACGCTGTGCAGACCGGCCGTCTTGGCCTGCGCCCGGACCTTGACGGTGACCGGCTTGTTCAGCGGCAGCGCCACCTCGTCCTTGCCGAGCAGCTTGAACGTGTTCTCGTGGTTGTTGACCAGGTCGAGCTCGTGGCGGACGCCCCGGTCCGGGCCCGAGGTGCGGGTGACCGTCACGTCGTACGTCCGCTTCTGGCCGGTCTTCAGGCCGCCCTCGCGGTCGTAGATGCCGGTGCCGGGCTTCTTCAGCTCCTGCTCCAGAGCGGTGTCGACCGGGGCCTTCACCGTGTACGTGTGCGCCGTCGCGTCGTCCTCGATGGCTTCCCACGCGTCGACGACGTCGATGAGGCCGGTGCCCTGCGCGTATGCCTGCTCGCCGACGATGCGGCTCGCGGTCGAGGTCAGCGCCGTGCGCAGCTTCGCCGGGGTCAGGTCGATGTGCTCGCGCTTGGCGGCCGAGAGCAGCAGCGCCGAGGCGCCCGCGGCCTGCGGGGAGGCCATCGAGGTGCCCTGCAGCATCGAGTAACCGGCCGGCAGCTGGTAGCCGGCCTCGGTGACCGGGGCGCCCGGCAGCCAGGTCTGCGTGGTGTTGATCGCCGAACCGGGCGCCGAGATGATCGGCGCGAAGCCGCCGTCCTCACGCGGACCGCGCGAGGAGAACGGCATCATCGCGTACTTCTTCTCCACCCGGGAGCCGTAGTTGGCCGCCCAGGTCTCCTTGGAGATGGCCGCGCCCACCGAGATGACCTTGTCGGCCAGGCCGGGGTCGCCGATGGTGTTGGCGCCGGGTCCCGAGTTGCCCGCGGAGATCACGAGCTGTACGCCGTAGGTGTCGATGAGGCGCTTGTAGAGCTCGGCGCGCGCGTTGTTGCCGTCGTTGAGCGCCGGGAGGCCGCCGATCGACATGTTCACGATGTCGACGCCGCGCTTCGTGACGAGGTCGATCATGCCCTCGGTGAGGGCGACGTTGGTGCAGCCGCCGGTCCAGGTGCAGGCGCGCGAGGAGACCAGCTTGGCGCCGGGCGCCGCGCCGTTCATCTTGCCGCCGAACAGGCCGTTGGCCGCGGTGATGCCCGCGACGTGCGTGCCGTGCTCGGACTCGATGACGCCGATGTTGACGAAGTCGGCCTTCTTGCCGACCCAGTCGCCGCCGTAGGGGTCGGTCGGCACGTCCTTGCGGATCTCGACGACGAAGGGAACGCGCTCGACGACGTCGGTCGCCGGGTCGTCCTTGCCGAAGTAGGCGACCTGGTGGTCGTCCTTGTACGGCTTGAGCACCTCGTCGTCGGTGAAGTCGTTGTTGTCGTTCAGGTCGACGCGGACCGTGCCCGCGGCCGGGTCGTAGAGCACGCCCCAGCTGTCGGTGGTGTCGCCGTCGCGGTTGAGGTCGCCCTTGGCGTCGCCGCCGGTGGTGGCCGACTCGCGGAAGCGGTTGACCTGGAAGGAGCCCGCCGGGGCCTTCCACGTCTCGCTGTCCCAGGTGAAGACCGGTCCGGTGACCGGGTTGGTCATCCGGCGCCAGGTGCCGTCCGCGTCCACGATCGGGTCGGTCGCGGTCACCCAGTCGGTGATCTTGCGCTCGCCGGTCGTGGTCTTCTGCAGCGCCGGGTGGCCCAGGTCGATGCCGGAGTCGAGGATGCCGATGGTGGTGCCCCGGCCGTCCGCCTTCGGGTGCTTCTTCACGAAGTCGACGGCGCCCGTCTCGGCGGACGGGTTGTACGGGTTCTTCGCCGGGGTGCTCTTGTCCGGACCCGGGTAGGTGCCCCTGGCCGCGGGCTTCGCGCCCTTGGCGCGGTCGGCGGCCGGGGTCGGGTCGTCCAGCTCGATCTCGTGACGCAGATCGATGGCGTGCACGGACGACAGCTTCGACGCCGACTTGATCGCTGCGTCGGCCTTGGCGGTCGGCACGGTCGCGCGGACGTAGCCGAGCTTGTCGTCGGTGCGGCCCACCGAGCCGCCCTTGACGCCGTCGAGTTGACCAGCGACCCGCTCGGTGGCGCCCGGTGCGGTGGCGACCATCATGGTGACGGTCTTCTCGCCGGCCGCCTTGGCGTCGGTGAGCAGGCCGGCGTCGGCGGCGCCGAGCTTGCCGTCCGCGGACTTGGGGGCGGGCGCGGGGGACTCGTCCGCCGCGAAGGCGTAAGGGGCGGCCCCGGTCGCGCAGAGCGCGGCGGTCAGACCGACGGCTATCGCGAGACGGGGCGCGCGTCTGGCGCTGGAACTGGATCTGGGCATCGGCATCCCTGTACGTAAAGGTCGGGAAGAGGGTCGATACGGCCCCGGAATACGGGAAGGTCCGTATTCCGGTACCGGATGACCGCTCAGCCTTACGCAAGTGACAGCTGTTTGGGGAGAGTTGTCCGAGCTGTGATCAGGGCGTGACGCAATTCCGCCATGCGTCATGGCGGACAAGGCGGCGTATAGGGGATATGCCGTGCGGGAGGAGTACCCCTGAAGGGGGCGCGGGGAACGGCGCGACCGGCCGTGGCCGGACCGCGGTTCCGCAGCGGACCTCCGGCGGAGCGCCTAGCGTCGACGGCGTGCAGAAAGAACTGAGGGTGGCGGCCTACGCCGTATGCGTACGCGACGGGCGGGTGTTGCTGGCCCGCTGGGTCGCGGGCGACGGCAGCAAGCGCTGGACGCTGCCCGGCGGCGGCATGGACCACGGCGAGGACCCCTACGACACCGTGATCCGGGAGGCCGACGAGGAGACCGGATACGTCGTCGAGCCGGTCGTCCTCCTCGGCGTCGACTCGCTGCGCCGCCGCTACCCGCGCCGGCTGGGCGCCGTCGCCGACTTCCACGGGCTGCGGATCGTCTACGAGGGCCGGGTCACCGGCGGCGCCCTGCGCCACGAGACCGGGGGGTCCACGGACCTCGCCGCCTGGCACCCCCTGGAGGCCGTGCCGGACCTCGACCGCGTCGGGCTCGTCGACATCGGACTCGAGCTGTGGCGCACCCGTCCGGCCGACGGCCACGCCGGTGCCACGGGTCCGGTGCGCTGACCCTCCGTTCCGCCTTCCCTTCCCCGGAAGGTGAACGTGGAGTGACCGCTTCCTCTCCGTCCGGAGGAAGGCGCGTGACCGCGCAGGGTACCGACTGATCCACGTACGGTGATCGGCGCTGCCCGTTGCGGTCTCGTTCACGCGCAGGCCATCCCCGCTGCCAACGATCCAGTACGAGCGGGGAGTTCGCCGGCCGCAACCGGGCCCGGGCCCCCCGCGACCACTGCCGTCGCGTTCGCACCCGGGGAGACCGCGCCATGCCGCGCATACGCTCTGTCGCCACCGCAACCGCCTCGGCCG
Source organism: Streptomyces sp. NPDC040622 (assembly GCF_055593965.1). Lineage (NCBI taxonomy): Bacteria > Bacillati > Actinomycetota > Actinomycetes > Kitasatosporales > Streptomycetaceae > Streptomyces > Streptomyces sp. NPDC040622. The sequence continues at coordinate 425,051 of NZ_JBVIXD010000009.1, forward strand.
CCACCGGCGCCGTCACCGCGACGGCCCACGCGGCCTCCGCCGTGGCCGGTGCCGCGGCCGGACTCGACCGCCGCGCTTTCCTGGCCGCCACCGGCGCCGTCACCGTCTCCGCGGGGATCGGCTACGCCCTCGGCCCGGGCGCCGGTTCGGGGAACGCGGCGCCCGCGGGGCACGCCACGATCCCGCGCTCCCGCCCCGCCCCCGCCGCCCCCCTCGCGCCCTACGAGCACGGCACCACCCTGCTCACCGTCGCCGCCCCGCGGGGCGCCACCGGCTACCGGCGGCTCGGCGACGGGCCCGCCTGGCCGCGTGTCGTGCGCGGCGACCTCGCGGCGGCGAAGGCGGGCCGCGAGGGGCGGCGCACCGCGCTCGCCGCCTTCGTGCAATTCACCGACCTGCACCTCGTCGACGTACAGCACCCCCTGCGGTACGAGTACCTGCGGGCCCAGACCGCGAGCGCCTGGCGGCCCCACGAGTCCCTGTCGGTGGCCGGCGCGGTCGCCCTGGTCGAGCGGGTCAACGCCCTGCGCGGCGCGCCCGCCACCGGCGCGCCGCTGCACTGCGTCGTGACGACCGGCGACAACACCGACAACAACTCCCGCTCCGAACTGGACTGGTTCCTGAAGGTGATGAGCGGCGGCCGTATCACCCCCAACACCGGCGACCCGCGCCGCTACGAAGGCGTGCAGGCCAGCGGCCTCAACCTGTACTGGCACCCGGACGACGAGCTGCGCGACGCCGACAAACGGCTCGGCTTCCCGCACCTGCACGGCTTCCTCGACGCCGCGATCCGCGAGGTCAACAGCCCCGGCCTCGGCCTGCCCTGGTACTCCACCGTCGGCAACCACGACGCGCTGCCCGGCGGCTGCTGGGCGCCCCGCGACCCGTACTTCACCGAATTCGCCACCGGGGGAAAGAAGTTGATGTCCTTGGACGAGACGCGCGGGGCCGCCCTGTGGAAGGCGGTCAAGAAGGGCCGCGACCCCAAGGGCGCGCACTTCAAGGAGCTGCTCAGGAGCGAGGCGCGCCGCATGCGGTCGGTCACCCCCGACGCGTCGAGGGCGCCCTTCACCCCCGCCGAATACCTCCGCGCGCACCTCGACCCCGCCCACAAGGGCCCCGGCCCCGTCGGTCACGGCTACACCCAGGAGAACCTGGCCGACGCCACCCAGTACTACTCCTTCCGCATCAGCGACGACGTGCTCGGCATCAGCCTGGACAGCACGGACCCCGGCGGCCACTACGAAGGGTCGCTCGGCACCGGCCAACTGCGCTGGCTTGAGCGGGAGCTGGCCGCCAACGAGCGGCGCGACGGCGGGCCGTCCCACGTCGTCGTGTTCAGCCACCACACCAGCAGGACCATGCGCAACCTCCGTGACGACCCGACGCACCCCGGCGAGGCCCGGCACGGCGGCGACGAGATCGTCGCGCTGCTCGGCCGGTACCGCTCCGTGCTCGCCTGGGTGAACGGCCACAGCCACAAGAACGCCATCACCCCGCACCGCACTCCGCACGGCTCGTTCTGGGAGGTCTCCACCGCGTCGCACATCGACTTCCCGCAGCTCGCGCGGGTCGTGGAGCTCACCGACAACCACGACGGCACGATCTCCCTCTTCACCACGCTCATCGAATCCGCCGCCCCGCACCGCACGGACTTCGACGACCTCTCCCAGACCGGCCTGGCCGCGCTCTACCGCGAGCTGTCCTTCAACGCCCCGGGCGCGAAGCCCGCGTTGGGCGGTACGGACGGCGACCGCAACACCGAGCTGGTCCTGCGGAAGGGCTGAGCTCCGCGGAAGACCTGACCCACGGGAGGCCTGACCTGCGGAAGACCTGACCCGCGGAAGACCTGACCCGCGGGAGGCCTGAAATCTGCGGATGGGCCGAAACTCGCTCAACCTCAGGACTCCGCTCAACCCGGCGCCGGGCCCGCGGGTCTCCCCGGCCGCACGACCGTGACGACCGCAGGGGACCGGAGGGACATGAGAATGGCAGTGCTCAGCAGACGGACGGGTGTGGCGGTGGCGTTGGCCGTGACGATGGCGGCGGGCGCGTTCACGGCTCCCGCGTTCGCCGCGCCCCCCGGCAAAGGCGACCGGCACGACGCGACCCGGCGGGCGATGGCCGCCGCCCTGAACGAGGACGCTCCCGGCGTGAGCGTCCAGGCGAAGGACCGCCACGGCCGGTGGAACGCCGCGGCCGGCCTCGGCGACCTGGCGAAGAACACCCCGCGCGGCGCCCACGACCGCTACCGCGTCGGCAGCATCACCAAGACCTTCGTCGCGACGGTCCTCCTCCAGCTGGAGGCCGAGGGCCGCCTCTCCCTGGACGACAAGGTCGGGCGGTGGCTGCCCGGCGTCGTTCAGGGGCACGGCCACGACGGCGACCGGATCGCGGTGCGCCGGCTCCTCAACCACACCAGCGGCATAGCCGACGTGACGGCCGACCCGGAGTTCCGGCAGAAGGTGTTCACCGAGGAGTTCCTCGACCACCGCTACGACGACTGGACCCCGGAACAGCTGGTCGCCATCGCCATGCGCCACAAGCCGGACTTCGAGCCCGGCACCGCCTGGAACTACTCCAACACCAACTACGTGCTGGCCGGCCTGATCATCGAGAAGATCACCGGCAACCCCTACGGCCAGGAGGTCAGGGAGCGGATCATCGAACCGCTCGGCCTGCGTGCCACCACGGTCCCCGGCACCGACCCGACGATGCCGAAGCCCGGCTCCCGGGCGTACAACAAGCTCTCCGACGCCCCCGGCGCCAAGATCCACGACGTCACCGAGCTCAACCCGTCCGTGGCCGGCCCGGCCGGGGAGATGATCTCCGACTCGGCCGACCTGAACCGCTTCTACACGGCCCTGCTGCGCGGCAAGCTCCTGCCCGCGCGGCAGCTCGCCGAGATGAGGACGACCGTTCCCAAGGGTGACGACGCGCCGGGCCAGCGGTACGGACTCGGCCTGGAGCCCATCAGGACGGCCTGCGGCACGGTCGTCTGGGGCCACGGCGGCGACATCCACGGCTCGTCGTCCGCGGCGGTCTCGACCGGGGACGGCCGCCACGCGCTGGCGCTCAACTTCAACGGCCCCGACGGCGACCGGTCCGCGGTGATCGACGCCGAGTTCTGCGGAAAGGGCTGAGGCCCCGCACGCCCAGGGGCGGGACCCGTGATCCTCGTCCGGGCCCCGCCCCTGAGCTCCCCTCCTGCTTCCCTCCTGCTTCCGTCCTGACGGACGGCCGCGCCGGAACCGGCGCGCCGGGCGCGTTATCTGGGCAGCACCACGACGTATGCCGCCGGGTCGCGGTCGGCCGACGCCATCAGCGCGGTCCGTACGACGGTGGCCTGCTGCTCCACGGAGTCCCGCAGCTTCTTCGGCGTGATGTGGACGACGGTGATGCCCATCCGCTCCAAGTGCTCCCGTTTGCGGGCGTACTCCGACCACAGCGCGTCCTCGTCCTGGCGCGGCGCCCGGGTGTCGAGCTCGACCGCCACGGCCTGGTCGGGCCAGTACGCGTCGACGCCGCCGAGGTGCGGTCCGCCCGGCAGGCGCAGGTCGACGTTCCACATCGGGTCGGGCAGCGCGTGCTCGGCGACCATCCGGTACAGCCGGTCCTCGGCGATGGCCCGCCCCTCGGCGAGCAGCGAGTCGACGGCGTCCACGACGTGCGGCCGGGTCAGCAGCCGCGCGGTGTTCAACTCCCTTACGACGGCGGCGGGTTCGCAGTGCCCGCCGCGCACCGCCTCGGTGAGCAGCCGGCGCACGGCACCGGCGTCGGCGAGCTGCGCCACGGCATCGGCGAGGGCGCGGGGCACGGGGGCCACCGGGACGCCCGTGATCTGCTGGGACGTCGGCATCGCCGCGCTGCGCACCAGCCGGGCGAAGCCCACGGAACGCAGGCGGCGGGTGCGGGGCACCAGGACGTCGACGCGGTCCAGGGAGTGCAGCGGGGGAGCGGAGGAGAAGCGGTGCAGGGCGAGCGCGGCGAGCCCGGTGATCATCGCGTCCGCGTACGGGGCGTGCTGCTCGCCCGCGCGGGGCTGGGCGGGGACGGCCCTGGCCTCGCGGGCCGGCGGGCGCCCCGCGTACAGCAGCGCGCCGTGCAGCCGCTCCTCGTCGGTCGGCGGGCCCGGGTGCAACAGGCAGACGCCGGGCAGGAGTTGCTGCCACGGTCCGCCGGGGCGGCAGTGGGCGCCGGCGTCCGCCGCGGAGATGCCGTGCGCGCCGAGCTGGGCGGTGCTCAGGACGCGGCGCTGGGTGCCGGCGAGGTGCTGGAGGGGGAGGGGGGAGAGCGGGGTGTTGTGGTTCATGACTCGGTCGTTCCCGCGCCCGGGTCCTCCGCTAACCGCTGTTACACGCCCGTCGACAAACCCGGACAAGCTCGCCCTAAAGCACGGACGTTCGACTGCCGATGAGCTTCCGCTCCGGGCACCGCCCCTGACCTGCGCCCGGACAGAACGCCACCCCGCGGACCACCCCACCCGGGCGCTTCCGGCCCTCTCCCGACCCGCTCCCGCCCCCCGCGCCTTGACGCACAAGGGGGCGGGCGCCCCACGGCGCCGCTCCGGCAGCCGTGGGGCGCCCGCCCCTCACACGGTTTCAGGCGTCGGGCGTCGGGCTAGACCGCCGCACCGGCGTCGCAGGCCTGCGCCCGCAGCGAGCGCGCCAGGTCGTCCCGAGCCTCCAGGACCAGGCGCCGCAGGGCGGGCGCCGACGACTCGTGCGCGGCGAGCCACTCGTCCGCCACCGAAAGCGTCGCCGCGTCACTCTGCAGGTGCGGGAACAGGCCCTTCACCACGTCCATGCCGATCTGGATGGACCGGTCCGCCCACACCCGCTCGATGGCGGCGAAGTACTTGGAGACGTAGGGCGCCGTCAGCTCCCGCTGCGAGGGCTGCGCGAATCCCGCGATCGTCGCCTCGACCAGCGCGTTCGACAGCGCGTCGGACTCCACCACCGCGGCCCACGCCTGCGCCTTGACCGCCGCCGAGGGCCGCGAGGCCAGGCACCGTACCTGGTGCCGCTTGCCGGACGCCGTGTCGTCCCGGGACAGCTCGGCGGCCAGCTCTTCCTCACCGGCGACGCCGTGCGCGGCCAGCGGGCTCAGGAACGCCCAGCGCAGCTCCTGGTCGACCTCCAGGCCGTCGATCTTGGCGCTGCCTTCGAGGAGGCCCTGAAGGAGCTGGTGGTCGGCGGCCGACGACGACACCGCGGCGAAGAACCGCGCCCACGTCAGCTGGTGCTGGCTGCCCGGCGCCGCGATCCGCAGCTCCCGCAGCGCACCCTCGGCGAGCGTCCGCGCGCCCTCCTCGCGCCACTCGGGCGCCGCGTAGTGCGTCAGGGCGGTGTTCGTCCACGCGTGCAGCATCTGCAGCACGCCGATGTCGCTCTCCAGGCCGGCGAAGCGCAGTACGAGCCCGATGAAGTCGCGCGCGGGCATCAGGCCGTCCCGCGTGAGGCTCCACAGCGCCGCCCAGCACAGCGCGCGGGCCAGCGGGTCGGTGATGTCGCCGAGGTGCTCGCGGAGCGTGGCGAGGGAGTTCTCGTCGAAGCGGATCTTGCAGTACGTCAGGTCGTCGTCGTTGACCAGGATCAGCTCGGGCGCCTCCTCGCCGGCCAGCTCGGCCACGACCGTGCGCGGCCCGTCGACATCGACCTCGGCGCGGGCGTAGCGCTGCAGGTCGCCGCCCGCCGAGCGGCGGTAGAGGCCCACGGCCACGCGGTGCGGCCGCAGTTCGGGGTGGGACTCGGACGCCTCCTGGAGGACGGACAGCTCGGTGATCCGGCCCTCCGCGTTCAGGATGACCTGCGGGGTCAGGGAGTTGACGCCCGCCGTCTGCAGCCAGGACCGGGACCAGGACGACATGTCGCGCCCCGACGTCTCCTCCAGGACCGCGAGCAGGTCGCCGAGGACCGTGTTCCCGTACGCGTGGCGCTTGAAGTAGCGCCGGCCGCCCTCCAGGAACGCTTCCTTGCCCACGTAGGCCACGAGCTGCTTGAGGACCGAGGCGCCCTTGGCGTACGTGATTCCGTCGAAGTTGAGCTTGGCGTCCTCCAGGTCACGGATGTCGGCCGTGATCGGGTGGGTGGAGGGCAGCTGGTCGGCGCGGTAGGCCCACGACTTGCGGTTGTTGGCGAAGGTGATCCAGCCGTTGGTGAAGCGGGTCGCCTCCACCATCGAGAAGGAGCCCATGAAGTCGGCGAAGGACTCCTTGAGCCACAGGTCGTCCCACCAGCGCATGGTGACCAGGTCGCCGAACCACATGTGGGCCATCTCGTGGAGGATGACGTTGGCCCGGCGCTCGTACGACGCCTGGGTCACCTTGCCGCGGAAGACGTACTCCTCGCGGAAGGTCACCATGCCCGGGTTCTCCATCGCCCCGAGGTTGTACTCCGGCACGAACGCCTGGTCGTACTTCCCGAAGGGGTACGGGTAGTCGAAGGTGTCGTGGAAGAAGTCCAGGCCCTGCTTGGTGACGAGGAAGATGTCGTCGGCGTCGAAGTGCGGGGCGAGGCCCTTGCGGCACATCGCGCCGAGCGGGATCTCCAGGCGCGTGCCGTCCGGCAGGACGCGCTCGTAGGAGTCCGTCACGTAGTGATAGGGGCCGGCGACGACCGCCGTGATGTACGTCGAGATGGGCTTCGTCTCGGCGAACTTCCAGACGCCGTCGCTCAGCTCGCCCACGCCGTTGGACCACGCGGTCCACCCCTCGGGCGCACGCACCGAGAAGCGGTAGGGAGCCTTCAGGTCGGGCTGCTCGAAGTTGGCGAAGACGCGGCGGGAGTCCGCGGGCTCGTACTGCGTGTAGAGGTAGACCTCGCCGTCCTCCGGGTCGACGAAGCGGTGCATGCCCTCGCCGGTGCGGCTGTAGGCGCACTGGGCGTCCACCACCAGCTCGTTCTCCTCGGCGAGGTCCTCCAGGGAGATGCGGGTGCCGTCGAAGACCTCGGAGGGGTCCAGGTCCTTGCCGTTGAGCGAGACGGCCGTGACGCCCGGCGCGACCAGGTCCGCGAAGGTCGCGGCGCCCGGCTCGGCGCTGCGGAAGCGGATCGTGGTGACCGAGCGGAACGTGCGCGGCTCCTGACCGCTCGCGCCGACCGCCGACCGCAGGTCGAGGAAGACCTCGTAGCCGTCGACGGAGAGCAGCGCGGCCCTCTCGCGGGCCTCGTCGCGGGACAGATTCTCACCGGGCACGGGCGGCACTCCCTTGTGACTCACATGACTCGTACGAATGTCTACGATCCTCGCATGTGCCCCGTGCGGCCGACATCCGGGAATGCCCCGGTGCGTCACCGATGTTTCCCCGGCTGGATGCGAACGGATTCCCTAGGGAGAAACATGTCCGAGAACGGCAGCAAGACCCCCGTCGACTTCTGGTTCGACCCGCTGTGCCCCTGGGCGTGGATGACGTCGCGCTGGATGCTCGAAGTGGAGAAGGTCCGCGACATCGAGGTCCGCTGGCACGTGATGAGCCTCGGCGTGCTGAACGAGGACAAGCTCGACCAGCTCCCGGAGGCGTACCGCGAGAACATGCTCCCCGGCGGCAAGTCCTGGGGACCGGTCCGGGTCGCCATCGCCGCGCAGGAGCTGCACGGGGAGGAGATCCTCGGCAAGCTCTACACCGCGCTCGGCACGCGCATCCACAACCGCGGCCAGGGCGTGAGCGACGAGAGCATCGCCGGTGCCCTCGAAGAGGTGGGTCTGCCGGCCGACCTCATCGAGTACGCGCGCAAGGACACCTACGACACGGAGCTGCGCGCCTCCCACAAGGAGGGCATCGACAAGGTCGGCCAGGAGGTCGGCACGCCCGTCATCGCGGTCCCCGGCGCCGACGGCGAGCAGGTCGCCTTCTTCGGCCCCGTCGTGACCCCGGCCCCCAAGGGCGAGGCCGCCGCGAAGCTCTGGGACGGCACGCTGCTCGTGGCGTCGACGCCGGGCTTCTACGAGATCAAGCGCACGCGTACGCAGGGCCCGGTCTTCGACTGACCGCGCCCGGCGCATCGCTGTCGCCCGACCGCGCCGCGCACCGAAAGGCCCCCGTGAGTCACGTCCTCACGGGGGCCTTTCCTCTGTCCGCCCGCCTCGGCGAAAGTTGAGAAGACGATCACGAGGCAGGACGTTCTTCAGTGGTGCACGCGCGTGTGCGCGCGGGCGGGACGCCTCAGGGGGCGAGCAGCAGGCTGTTGACCCGCTCCTTCGCGGCCGCGTAACGCTTGGCCACGTCCTGCCAGTTGACGACCTCCCACATGGCCTCGATGAAGTCGACCTTCTGGTTCTTGTACTGCAGGTAGAAGGCGTGCTCCCAGGCGTCGAAGACCAGGATCGGCGTCGAGCCCTGGCCGACGTTGCCCTGGTGGTCGTAGACCTGCTCGACGATGAGGCGGTTGCTGAGCGGCTCGTAGGCGAGCACGCCCCAGCCGGAGCCCTGCGTCGTCGCCGAGGCCTTCGTCAGCTGCGCCTTGAACTTGGCGAAGGAGCCGAAGGACTCGGTGATCGCGTCCGCGAGGTCACCGACACCGTCGGCGGCCAGCGGCTCGCCGCCGCCCCCGTCCTTCGGGCTGTTCATGTTGTGCCAGTAAATGCTGTGCAGGATGTGCCCGGAGAGGTGGAAGGCCAGGTTCTTCTCCAGGCCGTTGATGGCGCCCCACGTCTCCTTGTCGCGCGCCTCCTCCAGCTGCTCAAGGGTGTCGTTCGCGCCCTTCACGTACGCCGCGTGGTGCTTGTCGTGGTGCAGCTCGATGATCTGCGGGTTGATGACAGGTTCGAGCGCCGCGTAGTCGTACGGAAGTTCAGGAAGCGTGTAAATGGCCATGAGTCCGAGCCCTCCGACTGCTGCTCTGCTGTGGTGCGCTGTTGTGTATCTCAAGTTATTGCAAGTCTCTCGCAACTGCAGGCTAGCAGCAGGTGGCCCGCGAAGTTGATCAGCCCTTCGTCCTAGGTCCGCACGGGAATACCGGAGGAAGGTCCGGACGCACGGAAGAAGCCCCGGACCGATCGGTCCGGGGCTTCTTCCGTGGAGTGCCGTGAAGTGGCGTGGGTGCCGTGGAGTGCCGTGGCGTCAGGGCGCCTAGGCGGTCGCGCGCCGCTCCGCCGTCTTCTGGCGCACGATGCCGATCACGGCGAGCACCAGCGTCAGCGCGCCGGTCGCCAGCAGCTGCTTGCGCGTGTCGGGCTGGTCGGTCATCAGGTAGAACACGTAGGCCATCGCGGCCAGCGCCACCCAGGTGAGGACGGGGAACGCCCACATCTTCACGACCAGCTTCTCCGGCGACTCGCGCTCGGTGCGGCGGCGCAGGATCAGCTGCGAGACGGCGATGAAGATCCAGACGACCAGGATCATCGCGCCGATCATGTTGAGCAGCCAGGGGAAGACCTCGTCGGGGCTCCAGTAGCTGAGCAGCACGCAGACGAAGCCGAAGACCGAGGAGGCGAGGACCGCGTAGCGCGGGACGCCGCCCGAGATTTTGCCGAGCGCGCGGGGGCCCTGGCCGCGCTCGATCAGGGAGTACGACATGCGCGACGCGCCGTAGATGTTGGCGTTCATCGCGGAGAGCAGGGCGATCAGGACGATGACGTTCATGATCTCGCCGGCGCCGGGGATGCCCAGGTGGTCGAGCGTGGCGACGTAGGGGCCCTTGGCGACGACCTCCTTGTCGTCCCACGGCAGCAGCGTGACGACGACGAGCATCGAGCCGACGTAGAAGACCGCGATGCGCCACATCGCGGTGCGCACGGCCTTGGCGACGCTCTGGACCGGCTTCTCGGACTCGGCGGCGGCGATGGTGACGGTCTCCAGACCGCCGTACGCGAAGACGGAGGCGAGCAGGCCGATGATCAGGCCGTCCGTGCCGTTCGGCATGAACCCGCCCTCGCCGGTCAGGTTCGCGGTGCCGGGGGCCGAGACGTCCGACCCGGGCAGGATGCCGAGGATCGCGAGGACCCCGATGCCGAGGAAGAGCGTGATGGCGCCGACCTTGAGGGCGGCGAACCAGAACTCGAACTCGCCGAAGTTCTTCACGGCCGTCAGGTTCGCCCCGCAGAACGTGAGCATGAAGAGGGCGACCCACATCCACTTCTGGGTGTCGGGGAACCAGCCCACCATGATCTCCGCGGCGCCGATGCCCTCCAGGCCGACGGCGACGCAGAGCAGGAACCAGAAGCCCCAGCCCGCGGTGAAGCCCGCCCAGGGGCCGATGGCCCGCTCGGCGTGGACCGAGAAGGAGCCCGACGCCGGGTTCGCGGCCGACATCTCGCCCAGCATGCGCATCACGAGCATGACGAGCGCGCCGGACACCGCGTAGGCGAGGACGATCGAGGGTCCGGCGGCGGCGATGCCCGCTCCGGAGCCGACGAAGAGGCCCGCGCCGATCACGCCGCCGAGCGCGATCATGGAGAGATGCCGCTGCTTGAGGCCGTGCACGAGCGGGGAGTCGGCCTTGGGGGCCTCGTCGGGTGCTGCGTCCTGGGGGGTGGACGTCCGAGACATGGGCGTGCCCTGTTCAGTAGCCGAGACGGGGGAGCGAGCGGCCCACAGTCTGAAGTCCGGCACCGCTGACAGGGAACACTTGACCGCTATACGGACACGACGCTCACACGTTGTGAAGGCACACGCACGTCATGTTCATGCACTGTTCACACGCGCCCCACGGGCTGCCGCACAGGTGCCCCGTGCGCTGCTTCACGCGTCCCCCGCACCCTGCTCGCCGCGCGCCCCGCACCACTCCCGCACCCCCGCGATCGCCAGGACGAGCCCCGTCGCCCCCGCCGACCACAGCAGCTGAGGACGCGCCCCGTCGTCCGTCAGCATCAGGCCGAGCACCGCGGCCATCGCGGCCAGCGCCGCCCACGTCAGATACGGGAAGGCCCACATCCGCAGCACGAGCCGCTCCGGGGCCTCGCGCTCGATGCGCCGGCGCAGCCGCAGCTGCGAGAGGGCGATCAGCGCCCAGACGAAGAGGAGCACCGCGCCGACGGAGTTGAGCATGTAGAGGAAGACGGTGTCCGGCCACTTCAGATTGAGGACGACGGACACGAACCCGAAGGCGACGGAGGCGAGGACCGCGCGGCGCGGCACCCCGCCGCCGGACACCTTCAGGAGCGCCTTGGGCGCCTCGCCGCGCTCGGCCAGCGAGAAGACCATCCGGGACGAGCCGTACAGGTTGGCGTTGAGCGCCGAGAGCAGCGCCACGAACACCACGATGTTCATGATCGTCCCGGCCGACGGCACCCCGATCGAGTCGAGGACCGTGACGTACGGGCTGACCCCGGCCTTCTGCGCCGTCCACGGCAGCACCGTCACGATGACCAGCATCGACCCGACGTAGAAGAAGAGGATGCGGTAGACCGCGCTGCGCACCGCGCGGGCGACCGAGCGCACCGGGTCGTCGGACTCGGCGGCCGCGATCGTCACGACCTCCAGACCGCCGAACGCGAAGACGACGGCGAGGACGCCCGAGACGACGCCCTCCCAGCCGTTCGGCAGGAAACCGCCGTGTCCGGTGAGGTTGGTGAGGCCCACGGGGTCGGTGTCCGGGAGCAGCCCGAAGACCGCGAGCAGACCGAGTACCAGGAACGCGACGATCGCGAAGACCTTCAGCGTCGCGAACCAGAACTCGAACTCGCCGAAGTTCTTCACCGAGGCGAGGTTGGCGGCGGTGAAGACCAGCATGAAGATCAGCACCCAGGCCCACTGCGGCACGGCGGGCGCCCACCCGTTCGCGATCTGTGCGGCGCCGGTCGCCTCCACGGCGAGCACGACCACCAGCAGGAACCAGTAGAGCCAGCCGACGCTGAACCCGGCCCAGCGGCCCAGCGCCCGCTCGGCGTGCACGGAGAACGAGCCCGACGCGGGCATCGCGGCCGACATCTCGCCGAGCATCCGCATCACGCACATCGCGAGCGCGCCCGCGATCAGGTACGAGACGACGATGCCGGGACCCGCCACGGAGATCCCGGCCCCCGACCCCACGAAGAGCCCCGCGCCGATGACCCCGCCGAGGCCCAGCATGGTGAGGTGGCGCTGCTTGAGCCCGCCCCCGAGCGGCTCCGGCGCCACTCCCGTCCCACGCGCCCCGCCGTCCGAGGGGCGGGCGCCACCCCCGGTGCCGGGTGCCGATTCGTCGGGGGGTGCGTCGTGCATGGCGTTCAGGCTGCTCTCGGGGGTCACAAGACTTTGGTGGGACTCCACAGTCTCCCCGGGTGGCGGGCCCTCGCGCAAAACGGGACAGCCACCCGCCGACCTCCGTGACGAGCATCACCCCGCCCGAGGTGTACCCGCTCTCCTTTGTACGGAGCCCACCAAGGCCCCGCCTCCGCCTTGTCGCCCGGAGACCGTGTTGCCGCGCGCCCGCCTGGGATAGCGTCGACGCGTTCCCACCTGCCCACGCCCCCGCGGAGTTTCGATGAGCATCGCCGCTGCCACCACCCGTCCCGGCCAGGTCCTCGCCGACCTGCTGCCCGCATCCCGTGCGAAGGACGCGGCCCTCGTGCTCGGCGGCGCCGCGCTCACCGGGATCGCCGCCCAGATCGCGGTGCCCGTGCCGGGCTCCCCGGTGCCGGTGACCGGCCAGACCTTCGCCGCGCTGCTCGTCGGCACGGCGCTCGGCGCCCGCCGCGGCTTCCTCTCCCTCGCGCTGTACGTCCTCGTGGGCATGGCGGGCATGCCGTGGTTCGCGCAGGCGGGTTCCGGCGCCGCGGCGCCGTCCCTCGGCTACGTCCTCGGCATGCTCCTCGCCGCCACGGTGGTGGGCGCCCTGGCCCGCCGGGGCGGCGACCGCTCCGTGCTGCGCACCGCGGGCACGATGGTCCTCGGCTCCGCGATCATCTACGCGGTCGGCGTCCCCTACCTCGCCGCCGCGACCGGCATGTCACTGACCCAGGCCGTCGCCGCCGGGCTCACGCCCTTCCTGATCGGCGACGCCCTGAAGGCCGCGCTCGCGATGGGCGCGCTGCCCACGGCGTGGAAGTTCCTCGACCGCTGAGCCGTCCCTGAGCTGCCCCTGAGCCGCCCCTGAGCCGTCGGGGACGCCCGCTCAGCCGATGTTGTAGTTCCGCCTGAAGAGGTTCGCCGGGTCGTACGTGGCCTTGAGAGTGGCGAGCCTCTTCAGCGTTTCCGGGTCGTACAGCCCCTGCGGCCGGTCGCTCGCGCCGAAGGCGAAGTTGAGCGAGCGCCCCAGGGTCTGCGGCGCGACGAGCCCGAAGACCTCCGCGTACAGCTTCCTGATGGCTGCGACGTCCGTGCCGTCCAGCGGGGAGAGCACCCGCAGCAGCCAGCCCGCCTCGCGGAAGGGCACCGCGTTCGGCGCGGGCCGCGACAGCGCGCCGCCCAGGTGGCTGAGCTGCACGACGTGCATCGAGGACGCGGCGGGCCCGGTCAGCGCGAGGATCTCCTCGACGGCCGCCGTGTCCAGCTCGCGGAGGGCCGCGTTGTCGCCGTAGTAGGCGTGCGGGAAGTCCGGGTCGCTGTGGATGCTCGGGCTCTCCGCGTACGGCATCTCCCGCAGCGTGTCCGAGGAGAGGGGACCGATCTCCCGCAGCGGCGCCACGAGTCGCTCGCCCTCCGCCGCCGAGCCGGTGAACGCGACCCGGACCAGCAGGAGATGGCGGCCCCTCAGGTGCGGCGGGAGCTGCGGGATGTCCGGGTAGACGAGCACGGCGAGCGACGAGGTCAGCTCGTCGGGCAGGGTCCGCGTCCACTGCTCGTAGCCGCGCAGCACGGCGGCCGGGTCGACCTCGGTGCCGTCGAACGTGAGGGCGCCGCCGTACAGCCGGTCCACCGGCATCAGGTCGATCTCCAGCCGGGTGACCACGCCGAGGTTGGCGCCGCCGCCGAGCAGGCCCCAGAACAACTCCGGGTCGCCGTCGCGCGTGACGTGGCGCGGCACGCCGTCCGCGGTGACGACGTCGGCCGAGCGGACGTGGTCGGCCGCGTACCCGAACTCCCGGCCCAGGATGCCGAGTCCGCCGCCCAGCGTGTACGAGACGGCGCCCACGCTCGGGGCCGTGCCGTTCAACGGGGCGAGGCCGTGCGGCACCGAGGCCTCGACGACCTGGCCCCAGCGGGTGCCCGCGCCGAGCGTGGCGGTACGGGCCCCGGGGTCGATCCGGACCTCGTCCATCCGCCGCGTGCTGATCAGGACACCGCCCTCGTAGGCCCCCGGCACGCCGTGCCCCGAGGCCTGCACGCCGACGGGCAGGCCGGCCTCGGCGGCGTACGACACCGCGGCGACGACGTCGTCGACGCTCTCCGCGCCGAAGACGATGGCGGGCCGCGTCGCGAAACCGGTCTGCATTCCCGCGAGTTCGTCGTCGTATCCGACGTCGTCCGGCCGGAACACGAGTCGCTGTGCGGTGAAGTCCACGGGAGCCTCCGTTGAGCGGCGTACGTCTGTCGAGTCACGTGTGTCCGCGGGACCGACGTCCTGTCCGTCGCGTCCCGCACGAAAAGCATCCCTCAAGGGTCCGACAACGCGTCGTCGGCTCACGGTGTGGGGTCCGGGCCGGGTCCGGACACGACGACGCCCCCGCGGGTGCGGCCCGCGGGGGCGTCGTGCGAGGGGGAGGGGCCGGTGGGCGGCCGGTGTCAGGCGCCGGCCTTGTCCCCGGTGCCCTTGGCGACCCCGGTGCCCTCGGGCCCCGGGGCCGTGACCTCGGCCCGCGGGCGGACCTTCTCGCGGACCAGCGAGAAGACCACCACGAACGCGGCGGCGAGGAGCGAGAGCAGCACCTGCTTGCGCCCGGCCTCGTCGGTCAGCATGTAGACGAGCACGAACGAGATCATCGCGATCGTGACCCAGGTCAGGTACGGGAAGAGCCACATCTTCACGACGAGCTTCTCCGGCTGCTCGCGCAGGATGATGCCGCGCATCCGCAGCTGCGTGAAGCTGATGATCAGCCACACGAACAGCGCGACCGCGCCCGAGGAGTTGAGCAGGAAGTCGAAGACGGTGTCCTTCCACTGGTAGTTGAACCAGACGGCGACGAAACCGAAGACGACGGAGCCGAGGATGGCGGCCTGCGGCACACCGCGCGCGTTGGTGCGGGCGAATGCCTTGGGCGCGTCACCGCGCTGCCCGAGCGAGAAGGCCATGCGCGAGGCGGTGTAGAGACCGGAGTTGAGGCAGGAGAGCACGGCCGTGAGGACGATGACGTTCATGACCTGACCGGCGTGCGGGATGCCGATCGAGTTGAGCGCGGCGACGTAACTGCCGTCCTTGGTGATCGACTTGTCGTTCCACGGGAGGAGGGTGATGACGACGAAGATCGAGCCCAGGTAGAAGACGCCGATGCGCCAGATGACGCTGTTGGTCGCCTTGGTGACCGCGCGCTGCGGGTCCTCGGACTCGCCGGCGGCCAGCGTGACGATCTCGCTGCCCATGAAGGAGAAGACGACCATCAGCACACCGGTGAGGATCGCGCCCGCGCCCTTGGGCATGAAGCCGCCCGCGTCGGTGAGGTGCGCGAATCCGGCGCCGGGGTTGTCCGATCCGGGCAGGACGCCGAAGACGGCGAGCAGACCGATGATCACGAATCCGCCGATGGCGACGACCTTGATCCCGGCGAACCAGAACTCGAACTCGCCGTAGGAGCCCACCGACACGAGGTTCGTCGCGGTGAGCACCACCATCACGATCAGGGCCCAGCCCCACTGGGGGACGGCGGGTATCCAGCCGTTGAGGATCACCGCGCCCGCGGTGGCCTCCACGGCGAGGACGACGACCCAGAAGAACCAGTACAGCCAGCCGATGGAGAAGCCGGCCCAGCGGCCGAGCGCCTGGTCGGCGTAGGTGGAGAAGGAGCCGGAGGCGGGCCGTGCGGCGGCCATCTCGCCCAGCATCCGCATCACGAGGACGACCATCGTGCCGACGAGGGCGTACGAGACCAGGATCGCGGGACCCGCGGCGGCGATGCCGGAGCTGGAGCCGACGAAGAGGCCGGCGCCGATCACACCGCCGATGGCGATCATGGAGAGGTGGCGGTTCTTGAGACCCGCTTTCAGGCCGTCGCCGGTGTCACCACCGGGGCCAGACTGCGGATCCCCAGGGGATGTGGGGCTGCTGTCTGCCTTCGCAAGGGAGGGTTGCGAGGTCATGGACGAATCCTTAAGTTCTCGGGTCGCGAGCCCCCGCATTCAAACTCAGGGGTGAACGGGACGGAAGTCCTGAATCCGGATCGTTGTATTCAGGCCAAAGGCCTGGACCAAGGCCCCGGTCGGGAAGATCAAGGCCCTGCCCCGGTCGCGGCTACCCGCCCCGCGACGTGCCACACTCAGTCCCATGCGCGTGTACCTCGGCTCGGATCATGCCGGCTACGAACTCAAGAACCACTTGGTCGAATGGCTCAAGAGCCACGGCCACGAGCCCGTCGACTGCGGGCCCCACATCTATGACGCCCAGGACGACTACCCGCCGTTCTGCCTGCGTGCCGCGGAGCGGACCGCCGCGGACCCGGAGGCCCTCGGCATCGTCATCGGCGGCTCCGGGAACGGCGAGCAGATCGCCGCGAACAAGGTGAAGGGCGTGCGGGCGGCCCTGGCCTGGAGCGAGCAGACGGCCGAGCTCGGCCGCGAGCACAACGACGCGAACGTGATCTCCATCGGTGGCCGGATGCACACCCAGGAAGAGGCGACGAAGTTCGTCGAGATCTTCCTGAGCACGCCGTACTCGGGCGAGGCCCGCCACACGCGCCGCATCGAGATGCTGTCGGCGTACGAGGAGACGGGCGAGCTGCCCGCGATCCCCGCTCACCACCCCCAGCCGTAGCGAGGCCACGGGGCTCCGCCCCGGACCCCGCTCCTCGAACGCCGGAGGGGCTGACTCCACGATGCCACCCGGTTTCAGCCCGTCCGGCGTTTGACGACGAGCCCGCAGGGCGATCAACCCGCACAACCCCCGGAGGGACACCGTGCCGGAGGGGCACACCATTCACCGGCTCGCGGCCGATCACCGGGACCGGTTCCAGGGCGGCGCGGTCCGGGCGACCAGCCCGCAGGGCAAGTTCTCCGACAGCGCCGCGCTCGTCGACGGCCGGCCGATGGAGACCGCCCAGGCCCACGGCAAGCACCTCTTCCTCGGCTTCGGCGAAGCCGACTGGGTCCACGTGCACCTCGGTCTCTTCGGCAAGTACGCCCTCGGCGAGTGCCCCGCCCCGCCCCCCACGGACACCGTCCGCCTGCGCCTGGCGAACGACACGTACTACGCCGACCTGCGCGGCCCGACCACCTGCGCCCTCATCACGGACGACGAGAAGCGGGCGATACACGACCGCCTCGGCCCCGACCCCCTGCGCGAGGGGGACGACCCGGAGCGGGCCTTCCGCCGCATCTCCCGCAGCCGCACCACCGTCGCCGCCCTCCTCATGGACCAGAAGGTCGTCGCGGGCGTCGGCAACGTGTACCGCGCGGAGGTCCTCTTCCGGCACGGCATCGACCCGTACACCCTCGGCAAGGACCTCACCGAGGCGCAGTGGACGGCGATCTGGACGGACCTCGTCGGGCTGATGCGCGAGGGCGTGCGCCTCAACCGCATCGACACCGTCAGGCCCGAGCACACCCCGGAGGCGATGGGCCGCCCGCCGCGCGTCGACGACCACGGCGGCGAGGTGTACGTCTACCGCAGGGCGAACCAGCCGTGCCACCTGTGCGGCACCGACATCCGCACCGCGGACCTCGCCGCCCGCAACCTCTTCTGGTGCCCCACCTGCCAGCGGCCCTCAGGCCGCAAGGCCCGCACGCAGGCCCGCGGCACCAGGGCCCGCACCCGCTAGAAGCCGTGCGGCAGCCAGGGCGCGACGTCCGAGCCGAAGGACAGCGAGGCCTCGGCGAGGGCGCCCTCGCGGAGTTCCCGCACGCGGCCCGCGCCCGCCAGCGAGCTCAGTGACACGCCGCCGAGGTAGGCCGCGCCCAACTCCCGTACGGACAGGGCGAGGTCGGCCGCGTCGGCCGTCCGCTCGCAGGACGCGCCCTTGGTGTCGCCGGTGAGCCGCCAGCGCCCCGCGTTCCAGGGGCAGAACGCGTCCTCGACCTCGATGACCAGGTCCACGGGCGTCTGATACGTCCGTGCCTCCAGGGCCGCGCCCAGCTCCACCAGCCGTACGTGCAGCGAGTCCCGCACCGAGAGGTCGCAGCGGCGGACGTCGGAGACCAGTTGCAGCAGCGGGTCGTCCACCGGACGGCTGTGCGCGACGACCGACGACGTCAGGTCGATGTCGAAGAGGAACCGCCACAGCGCCGCGTACGCCACCGGGTCGAGCGCCTCGACGTCACGGGCGAGCACCGTGCCCTTGGGGCCCTTCCAGTCCCACTCGGGCTTGACCGCGTACCGCGCGTACCCGACGAGCTCTCCCGCGCGCTCGGCGACCACGCACAGCAGCGGAGAGGCGCCGCCGCGCTCGCTCGGCGGGTCGAGCAGCCTGAGCCGCTCCCAGCCGGGCTGCCGCGCCAGCATGCCCGGGCGCTCCGTCACGCGTCGTGCGTACAGCTCCTCGCACGCCTCGTGGACGTCGGCGGGCTCGGCGTACCGAAGGCGTACGCCGTCCGTACCGGCCGGGAGGGACAGGTTCACCCGGGTCGTGTCGATGTGGGCCTTCAGCTGCTGGGTGGCCGCGCCGTAGCCGAACCGGCCGTAGATGGCCGGCTCGGACGCGGTGAGCACGGCGAGCGGCTCGCCCCACGCGCGCACGTCGTCCAGCTGCCGCCGCATCATCGAGGTCAGGATCCCGCGCCGCCGGTGCGTGGCGGCGACACCGACCATCGTGACGCCCGCCGAGTCCACCAGGGCGCCGCCGGGCACGGCGAGCCGGAAGGAGAACGCTCCCGCGGCCCCCACGCACGCCCCCTCGTCCCACACGCCGATCGAGCGCTCGTGCTCGGTGAGCGAGCGCCACAGCTCCCGCTCCTCGGGTGATTCGGCGACACCGCCGAACGCGAGGTCCAGCGTCCCGTACCACGTCTCCCAGTCGGCCTCGTCGAGCACCCGCACGTCTGTCGTCATATGCCATGAGTACCAGGGCGATACGGCCCGGTGCGACAGGATTTACGCGGTCCGCCACGGTCCGCGCACGCCGTCGCACCACATCCTCCACATGCCTCTGACGGGGGACAACCGGGACCTCCCGTGCGAAGTGCCCGGCCCGCTGGATAAGGTCCACGAGCAATGGCAGTACGACGAGCACGGCGCGCGCGGGGCGCGCGGCGTGCGGAAGCCGAGACGTTCACGGCCCGGATGAAGAAGAGGGTGCACCGGGCCCGCATCGCGCTGCGCAAATCCGGGGTCGACTACTTCCGCGGCGACGGCTCCGACTGGATCGCCCTCGCCGGCCTCCTGCTGACCGTTCCCGTGATCACCTGCTGCACGATCGTCAACAACGTGTGGTTCTCGCCGGCCGCGCTCGTCCTGCCCATCGTCGCGGGCGGCCTGCTCCTGCGCCCCGCGAGCCTCCTCGGCCTGTACGCGGCCTCGGCGGTGGCCCTCATCGTGGAGTCCGTCCAGCTCGGCCCGTACCCGCAAGGTTCCTCCCGCGTCACCCCCGGCGTGGTCCTGGTGGTCGCCGCCTGCGGCTTCTTCGGCCTGGTCATCGCCCAGTTCCGCAGCCGGGTCGGCGTGCCCTGGCGCGGCGGCGGCACCATGCTCTTCGACCTGCGCGAACGCATCCGCGTACAGAGCAAACTGCCGAAGCTGCCGCGCGGCTGGCACCGTGAGATGGCGCTGCGGCCGGCCGGCGGCCAGTCCTTCTCCGGTGACTTCGTGGTCGCCGCCCGGACGAACGGCGGCCGCACCCTGGAGGCCGTCCTCACCGACGTCTCGGGCAAGGGCATGGACGCGGGGTCGCGTGCGCTGCTGCTCTCGGGGGCGTTCGGCGGCCTGCTCGGCTCGCTGCCGCCGCACGCGTTCCTGCCCGCCGCCAACGGCTATCTGCTCCGCCAGGACTGGGACGAGGGCTTCGCGACCTCCATCCACCTCGTCCTCGACCTGGAGACCGGCGACTACGAACTGTTCTCCGCGGGCCACCCGCCCGGCCTCCAGCTCAGCGCGGGCAGCGGCCGCTGGGAGGAGAAGACGGGCCAGGGCCCGCTCCTCGGCGTCTACGACGGCGCGCAGTTCGACCCCGTCAAGGGCGTCCTGCGCCCCGGCGACGTCCTGATGCTCTTCACGGACGGCCTCGTCGAGACGTCCGACCGCGACATCGCCGAGGGCATCGACCGGCTGACGGGCGAGGCCGACCGGTACGTGGCCGGCGGCTTCCACGGCGCCGCCTGGCACCTGATCGAGGCGGTCGCCAAGGACGTGAACGACGACAGGGCGCTGCTGCTGATCTGCCGGGCCTCTTCCTGACGACCGGTCCGGAGGAGATCGCCGAGGTCTCGTTCCGGCCGGTGCCCGCCGAGGTGTCGCCGGAACTGTGGGGCGGGCAGTGGCCCGGTGAGCGGTTGAAGAACGTGGGCGCCAGCATCCGGGGGCGTCCTACGGCTCGACCCCGGACTCACCCACGCCCTGGACCGGTTGGGCCCCGAGCGCCGGCGTGCCGTCGCCCGCCCGGCGTGCCGTCCCCCGCCGGGCGATGCGCCGCGCCCACGAGGAGGCCGGGCTCGACGGCATCGACTGGGCCGCCCCGGCCCTGGACGCGGCAGGGCGCGGGCAACCGCTGCCCGCGCCCTTCGACGCCGTGGACGACGTCAGGGACACCGTGGTGGACCGGCTGATCGACGATCCCGACGTGCCGGATGCCGGAAACCCTGCCGGACACCACCGTGCCTCCGGCCCACCCGGAGCACCCGCCCGTCAGGCAGCGGCTTCTCGCGCTCCCTGCCCTGCACGCGGCCGTCACCGGCGGCGAGGACTACGCGGCGCTGCCGGCCGAGCTCCGTGTCAGGTTCGCGCCCGACCCCGGGCCGTCGTCCCCGTGGCCACCGTCCCGGCCCCCCGGCAGGATCCGTGCCAGCCACTCCGACCGCCCCGCGGCCAGCGGCCCGAGCACCGCGAGCAGCAGCACGTACCCCGCGATGAAGGGGGAGAGCCGTTCGTCGAGGCCCGCGCCCGCCGCCATCGTGGCGAGGATCAGCGCGAACTCGCCGCGCGCGAGCAGCGTCGTGGAGATGTTCGCCGCGGGGCCCGCCCCGAAGCCGTACACGCGTGCCGCGCCGAGTCCCGCGAGGACGTTCATCAGCAGGGTCACCGCGACCGCCGCGAGGACCGGCCACAGCACCGTCGGCAGGTCGCCGGGGTCGATGGAGAGCCCGAAGGCGAAGAAGAAGATCGCTCCGAATGCGTCCCGCAACGGGTGCACGAGCGTGCGGATGCGGTCGCCGGACGCCGTGCTGCCCAGCATCAGACCGACCATGAACGCGCCGATCGCGTCGGCCACGCCGAACCACTCGGAGACGCCCGCGACGAAGACGGCGACGCCCAGGAAGGAGATGACGAGGAGCTCGTCGTCCCGGGTGTCCATCAGCCGTCCGACGATCTTGGTGCCGAAGCGGGCCGCGAGGGCGAGCAGGAACAGGAAGCCGAAGGCCTTGCCGCCGTCCATCACCGCGGCGGCGAGGCTGTCGGCGCCGGACAGGATGGGCTGCAGGGCGGCGAGGTAGAGCGCGAGGAAGATGTCCTCGACCACGATGATGCCGAGGATCGGCTTGGTCTCGGGGTTGCCGAGCCTGCCGGTGTCGACGAGGACCTTCGTGACGATCGCCGAGGACGAGATGCCGAGCACTCCGGCGAGGACCAGCGCTTCGGAGGTGCCCCAGCCGAGCGCGAATCCGAAGCCCAGGCCGGCGCCGACGTTCAGGGCGAGGTAGGTGCCTCCGGCGACGGCCATCTTGCGGCCGCCGGTCTTGAGGTCGTCCATGTGGAACTCGAGGCCCAGGTAGAAGAGCAGGAGCACCAGGCCGAGCGCCGAGAGCATTTCCAGGTCGTGGGGGTCGGAGACCAGGACCACGCCGGGGGTGTGGGGGCCGAGGAGGATCCCGGCCAGGATGAAGAGGGGGATGGTGGGGAGTCCGATACGGCCGCCGAGGCGGGCGAGGACGGCGGCGGCGAGGAAGGCGCCGCCCATGGCTATCAAGGTGTCTGCGTGTCCGATGGGCCCGTTCCTTCTGTGTGGTCGGTACGAGTCGTCTGGGCAAGGAAAGTGCTTAGTGCAAAGGAAGCGTCAAGAACGCGTCAATACTTAGGTTACCAAACGATCCGCCGGGGTCCCTGGGGACAGCGAAAAGCCCGCTCGGTGCGGGGCAGAGGGCGCTGCCCCGCACCGAGCGGGCCGGGAGGGAAAGGTTCGGGCGGCCGGCGCTACACGCGGCCCGCGGCCGCCGCCGCGACGAACGCGGCGAAGGCGCCGGGCGTGACGGTGAAGGCGGGGCCCTCGGCGTTCTTGGAATCGCGTACGGCGACGTGGGCGCGGAGGTCGGCGACCTCGACGCAGTCGCCGCCAGTGTCACTGCTGTACGACGACTTGTGCCAGGCCGCGGTGCCGAGCGGGGCGCACTCCACGCAGTCGCCGCCGGTGGTGCCGCTGTAGCTCGACTTACGCCATGTCACGCCCGCCGTCGGCTGGTTGGTCCCCATATCGTTCCTCCATCACGCGCGCGATCAGTGCCGCCGAGCCCTCAACGGACAGGGCGGATGCCTGCAAGTGAGCGTAACGAAGGGCGCTTTCCTTGACCTTCTCGGGATGAGCCGTCATGTGTCCTTGGACAAAGTCCTCGGTGTAGATGAGATCGGGGTCGCCGTCGAAGCGCAAGGTATTGAAGGTGCCAGGGAGGCCCGCGTGTTGGCCTGCCGTGAACGGCAGGATCTGGATGTTCACCCACTGGCTGTCCAGGAACTTCAACAGGTGCGTGAGCTGTTCGCGCATGACCGCGTGACCGCCGATCTCCTGGTGCAGCACCGCCTCGCTGAGCACCACCCACAGCAGCGGCGGGTTCTCCCGCCGCAGGACCCGCTGTCGCTCGATGCGGGCCGCCGCCCGCGCGTCGATGTGGTCGTCCGTGAGGACGCCGAGAACGGCCCGCGCGTACGCCTCCGTCTGGAGAAGTCCGTACACCAACTGCGCCTGGTACGTGGAGATGTAGGATGCCCGCGCCTCCAGCTCCGCGTACGCCTGGAACCAGCTCGGCAGCTGGCTGCGCAGCACCAGGCCGATGAGGCGCGAGAGATGGCCCTCCGTCCCGAGCGCCGCGTCCACCCGCTCGGAGAAGTCCCGCGTCGGGACTTTCTTCGCCGTCTCGATCTGGCCCACCAGGGAGGCCGTGCAGAAGATGCAGCCGCCCAGCTGGGACTGGCTCAGTCCGGCGGCTTCGCGCAGGCGGCGCAGCTCCGCGCCGTAGTAGTCGAGGGGTGATGCGCTCGCGTCGAGCGTGCGGGGTTGCGTCATGGCTGCCTCCAGCGTCACGGAGGGTTGCCTCCGGTCGCGGTCAAGAGTAGGGGCGAAATGGCGTACGGGGGACGCGAATGCACCAACTGGCCTCGTGAGGGAGGGGGTTAGCGTCTGTGGCCCCCCGGGACGTCGAGCCGTGGGCTTCACTGTGAGTGATGGTGCGGTGGAGCGGGAGGAGAAACTGAAGGGTGGGGGTGGGGTTCTCCCCACCCTCGTTTCGCCAGCCGACCTCATGGTCCGGGCCACCCCCGTATCCGTACGTTCGAGGCATCACCCAGGGACGCGATCAGCGATGTGATCGGCGACGTACGGACGGAAGGCGGGCACAGCCATGGGGCTGCGACGGAAGAAGCGGGCAGAAGTGGGCGCGCAGGCAGGTCAGGTGCCCGCGATGCCGAGCGGCCTGCCCGGCGACTGGGCCGTCGAGCTGCGCGCCGTCCGCCGCCAGTACGGGCGCGGCTCCGGCGCCGTGCACGCCCTGGCCGGCATCGACCTCGCCCTGCCCCGCGGCAGCTTCACCGCCGTCATGGGCCCTTCCGGATCCGGCAAGTCCACCTTCCTGCAGTGCGCGGCGGGCCTCGACCGGCCGAGCGGAGGCACCGTCCACCTCGGCGGCACCGAGATCACCGGCATGAGCGAGAACAAGCTCACCGCGCTGCGCCGCACCCGCCTCGGCTTCGTCTTCCAGGCCTTCAACCTGCTGCCTTCGCTCACCGTCGAGCAGAACGTCGTCCTGCCGATGCGCCTGGCGGGACACCGCCCCGACCGCCGCAAGGCCGCCGAGACGCTCGCCCGCGTCGGCCTCGGCGACAAGGGACGCCGCCGCCCCGGCCAGCTCTCCGGCGGCCAGCAGCAGCGCGTCGCCATCGCCCGCGCCCTGGTCACCGAGCCCGACGTGATCTTCGCCGACGAGCCGACCGGCGCCCTCGACACCACCACGGCCGCCGAGATCCTCGGCCTGCTGCGCTCCGCCGTCGACGGCATGGGCGCCACCGTCGTCATGGTCACCCACGACCCGGCCGCCGCGGCCTACGCGGACCGCGTGCTCTTCCTCGCCGACGGCTCGATCGTCGACCGCCTGGAGCGCGCGTCGGCCGCCGCCATCGCGGCCCGCATGGCGTCCCTGACGGCCACGGCTCCCGCGTACACGAAGGCGGCCGCGTAATGGCGCTCGTGCCCAACGGCCTCGCCCGCGCGGCCGTCCGCTTCAAACCCGCCGCCTTCGCCGGCACCTTCGTCGCCCTGATGATGGCCTCGCTGATCGTGTCCGCCTGCGGCATCCTCCTGGAGACCGGCGTACGCGCCTCCGTGCCACCCACCCGCTACGCGAACGCCCCCGTGGTGGCCGCCGCCGACCAGATGGCCCACTTCGTCACCGGCAGCGGCGACTCCCGCTCCGAGAACTCCACGCCGATGCCCGACCGGGCCCGCGTCGACGCGTCCCTGGTCGCGAAGGCGGCAGCCGTGCCCGGCGCCCGTACCGCCGTCCCCGACGTCACCTTCCCCGTGCGGTCCGGCGGCAAGGACGTCACCGCGCACGGCTGGGGCTCCACCGCCTTCACCGGCGAGAAGCTGACCGCGGGCCGCGCCCCGCACCCCGGCGAGGTCGTCCTCGCCGCACCCGGCGCGTCCGTCGGCGAACGCACCACCCTCACCACGGCGGACGGGCCGCGCGAGGTCCGGGTCTCCGGCACGGTGCGCGGGGGCGGGACCGGGGACGCGGGCCCGACCGCCTGGTTCGCCGACTCCGAGGCCGTTCGCGTCTCCGGGCACCCCGGCCGGATCGACGCCGTCGCCGTACTGCCCGAGGACGGTGTCTCCGCCGACACCCTCAAGTCCCGGGTGGCGCACGCCGTCGGCGGCAAGGCGAAGGTGTACTCCGGCGACGACCGCAGCGACGCCGAGGGCTCCTCGCTCGCCTACGCCAAGGAACTGCTCACCGGCCTCGGCGGCTCCTTCGGCGGCATCGCCGCCCTGACCGCCGTCTTCACCTCGGCGGGCACCGTCGCCCTCTCGGTGGGCCAGCGCGCCCGCGAGTACGCGCTGCTGCGGGCCATCGGCACCACCCCGCGCCAGATCCGCCGCACCATCGCCACCGAGACCCTCCTCGTCGCGCCGCTCGCCGGAGCCGTCGGCCTGCTGCCCGGCATCGCCCTGGCCACCTGGTGGTTCGGGCAGCTCAAGGACAAGGGCGCGATCCCGCGGGGCGTGGACCTGTCCGTCTCGTTCATCCCGCTCGTCTCCGCCGTCGGCGTCGCCGTCCTCTCCGCGCTCGGCGCCGGCTACATGGCGGCCCGCCGCCCCTCCCGCATCAAGCCGGGACAGGCACTCGCCGAGGCCTCCGTCGAACGGTTCCCGCTCGGCTGGATCCGGACGCCGCTGGGCGTCGCGGCCGCGGTCGGCGGCGCGATCTTCGCCGGATTCGCCGCGCACAACACCGGCGAGGACGCGGCCAACGCGGCACTCGGCGTCGTCATGCTCTTCATGCTCGCCGTGGCCCTGCTCGGCCCGCTGGTGGCCCGGGGCTGCGCCGCCCTCTTCGGTCTGCCGCTGCGCGGCGCGGGCGCCGCCGCCTCGCTGGCCGCCGCCAACTCCCGTACGAACGCCCGCAGGCTGGCCTCCGCGATCACCCCGATCGTGCTCGCCATGGCCTTCTCCTCCGTCCTCGTCTTCATGCACACCAGCGAGGACCGGGTCGCCGCCGACCAGCAGCGCGCGGGCATCACCGCCGACCACATCGTCAGCCGCGAGGCCGGCCTCGCCCCGGGCGAGGTCACCCGGGCCGCCGCCGCGAAGGGCGTCACCCACGCCGTCGGCGTCCTCAAGACCTCCGTGCTCGTCCCGGTGGGCTCGGGCGGCGACCGCTGGCTGCAGTCCGCCTCCACCCAGGGCATCACCGGCTCGGCGGCCGACCTCGCCGAGGTCCAGGACCTGGGCGTCGAGACCGGGGCGCTCGGCCTCGCCAGGGGCCAGATCGCCGTCGACAGCACGCTCGCCGACTCCGCCCACATCACCACCGGCGACCGCATCGACGTCCGGCTGCCCGACGGCACCAAGGCGTCGCCGAAGGTCGTGGCCACGTACGGCAGGGGGCTGGGCCTCGCCGAGGTGACCATGCCCGCGGCCGACCTGAAACAGCACGTCACCTCGTCCTTCGCCACCGAGATCTGGACGCGGGGCGGCTCCGCGCAGGCGCTCGCCGGCCTCGGCACGCTCACGGACCGCGAGGGCTACGCCACCGCCCGGTCCCTGGACCGCGAGCTCAACGCCTGGGCCAACACCACCATGGCGGCCGTCCTCGGCGGCTTCGCGGCCGTCGCCGCGGTCAACACCCTCGTGATGACGGTCCTGGACCGCCGCCGCGAACTCGGCACGCTCCGCCTGATCGGCTCCACGCGCCGCCAGGTGATGCGGATGGTCCGCTGGGAGGCGCTGCTCGTGGCCTGCGCGGGCATCGTCATCGGCACGGCCATCGCCCTGGCCACGCTGGTCCCGATGATGAAGGGCCTGACCGGCGAATCCCCTTACATCCCCCCGCTGTTGTACGGCTCCTTCGCGGGCGCGGTCCTGCTCCTGGGCCTCGCGTCGACGGCGCTCCCGGCGCGGGCGGCACTGGCCTCGCCGAGGAACGGCCACTGACGGACGGGCCTGCGCATGGTCCCGCGTACGGGCCTGCGCATGGTCCTGCGTACGGGCCTGCGCATGGTCCCGCGTACGGGCCTGGGGAAGAATCCCCGTATGGACCGTCCCAGCCCGTCGCCCCTCCCGCTCGCCGCGGTGGAAGCCCTGGCCCGCGAGGCCCACGCCGCCCAGACCGACAAGGCGGGCCGCCCCTACGCCGAACACCTCCAGGCCGTGGCCGAGGGAGTGCGGACCAGGGGCGGCGACGACGAACAGATCGCCGCGGCCTGGCTGCACGACTCCGTCGAGGACGGCGCCCTGACGGAGCGGTGGCTGGCCGAGGCCCCGCTGACCCCTCGGACGAAGGCCGTCGTCCTGGCGCTCACCAAGCGCCCCGACGAGCCCAAGGAGGCGTACGCCGCCCGCATCCTGGCGACGGACGGAGCCCGCCTCGTGAAGGAGGCGGACCTCGCGCACAACGCGGACCCGGCCCGCCTCGCGGTCCTCGACGCAACGACAAGGGCGCGCCTGACGGAGAAGTACGCCGTCATGCGCGCCCTGTTGGGGCTGTAGCGGAGGTCCGCTACGTCTTCGCCCCGGACCGTTCCCTGGCCAGCGCCGCCGCGTCCCGCTTGAAGGCCCATTCCATCTTGGGCTCCATCGCGAAACGGAACATCCGCTGCACCGGTGGGGTGCACAGGAGGGTCACCACGGTGCCGGCGACCACGGTCACGAAGATCTCGCCGGCCGGCTTGTGCAGCCACTCGTAGTTCTCGAACCAGCCCCAGAAACGGGAGCCCTTGGCGAGGAAGCCGTGCAGCAGGTAGCCGTACAGCGTGCCCGCGCCGAGCACCGTGAACCACATCTTGCGGCGCGGCACCCACGCGAAGAAGCACGCGGTGAGGACCACCGAGCAGCCGAACAGCGCCAGCGTCATCACGACGCCGACCCACCACGGAACACCCAGCTCCTGGGCGCTGTCACGGTGGTAGAACCAGGCGGAGGTCATCCGCGGCGCGGCCCAGTAGGAGAGGAGCAGCGCGCTCGCGAAGATCGGCACGGAGAGGATCCGCACCTCGCGGCGGCGCACCAACTGGAAGTACTCGGGCTTCATGAAGAGGCCGAGCACGAAGAACGGCATGAACTGGAGCACGCGCTGCAGGTCGAGGTCGTCGCCGATGTCCGGTGAGATGACGGCGAGGATGGCGATGGCCAGCGAGAGCGCCACGGGCCAGCGCACGATCTTCCACAGCGGCACGGTGAGCCGCCACACGAAGAGCGCGACCAGGAACCAGGTGAGGTACCAGGGGTCGAGCAGGCTGATCGGCTGGGTGGGGTCGTCGTCCGCCCAGCGCTTGAAGAAGGTGTACGCGACCTCGAAGATCACGTACGGCACCGCGATGCCGGTGACCAGCCGCTTGAGCCGGTCGGCCCGCATGTCGAAACTGCGCGAGAAGTAGCCGGAGATCAGGATGAACGCCGGCATGTGGAACGTGTAGACGGTCATGTACAGCGCCTCGGCCGTACGACTGTGATCCGTCAGCGGTTCCCATGCGTGAGCCATCGCCACGAGGACGATCGCCAGGTACTTGGCATTGTCGAAGAACGCGTCGCGCTGCTTCGCGGGCTTGGACGTGCTCGGGTTGCCTTGGGCGGTGCTGCGGCCTGCCGTGGTGGGGGGTGCTGCGGTGGCCTGCGGCGTCGGATGGTGGGCGCGGGGAGTGGGGACTCCGGCGGCGGCCGGCACCTGGGCCGGGGGAAGCGGCGTCCGGTGGCGTCCGTGCGGGTGCACCGAGTTGGTCACAGGCCCTCCCACCACGAGCTCGGTGAGACGACCCGGGACCGCACTGCGCCTGGGGGGATGGTGGCAGCGTGGAACATCTGAGGCACCCTAGCGTCGTGGCGGTGTTTTCGTAAAACCCTCGCCGCTTTCGTCAACTCAATCTCTTCCAATCCCGGTGTGGAGAATCCCGCTTAACGGGTACCGGGTACCCCGGATTCGGGCCGAGTCGACAAAGAGATGTCGTTGTCTGACGTTGTCTTCGGTCACATCGCGTCCGGTACGTCACAACTCATCCGGTTTAAATGGTGCATAACGTTCGCGGGCGACTCTGGTGAAATGTCCGATTAGCCGCGCGGCTGAATGGATGCCCGGGTGAAGTTACGCCCGGATGATGTGCCGTCGGCGACAATTCGAATTTACTGCGAACGCCATGTGTGGCGATGGCAACGATCAAGCCGAATTACCCGTGCCCGCGGCCCGTCGAATTGCCGTGCGACCGTGCGCCGCGCATACGCCCCCGGGGCGCCCCGGCGCACCGCGGCCGGGAAGCGTTGGCCGACGATGTGTCACCGGCCGCATACAGCGGGCCTGTTGGTGGCACGATGGTCCCTGGCGGGGGAGTACGGGGTCGTACCCCCCGGGCCGGGAGAGCGACCGACCTAGGGTGTGATCAGTGTGGCCATTTCGCTATCAGTAGTACTGCTGTTGGCGATCATCCTTGTGGTGCTGATCCGCGGGGGATCGCTCAAGGCGGGGCCCGCGGTCGTCGCGGTGCTCTTCGGCTTCTTCCTCGCTTCCACGGGCATGGCCCCCTCCATAAACCGCTTCCTCAACGAAGTGGCGGAGACCATTAACTCGATCAGCTTCTGAGCTCCGCCTCCGAGCTCCGCGTTCCGAGGCCCGCGGCGCACGCCCGTCCGCGGGCCCGTGCGCCGCGCGGGCGACAGACGGCCCGGGAACGACGAAACCCCAGGCCGTGACCGGCCTGGGGTTCCTCATGAGAGCGGGCGACGGGAATCGAACCCGCGTAGCTAGTTTGGAAGACTAGGGCTCTACCATTGAGCTACGCCCGCACGGTTCGCGCCACGACGCGGACGCCGCGGCACGACAGGCATCGTAGCGGGTCGTGGGCCTTCGCCGCACGCCCCCCTCATCAGGCCCCGTTTAACCGGGAGCCGCACTGCCTGCGGGCATGTACCCTACGTGTCGCACCGACGGGGTGTGGCGCAGCTTGGTAGCGCGTCCGCTTTGGGAGCGGAAGGCCGTGGGTTCAAATCCCGCCACCCCGACCACCCTCTTCACCACTCTCTCCTTCCGCAGGGCCACGCCTTCCTTCCGCGGTGCCGCCTGCTGCGGGGCGGCGTCGAGGCCGCCCCGGCATCGCATCCAAGATCGCATTGTGGGTCGGCTCCCGCTTGCCGTTACTATGCAATCTGTGTGCCCGTGTGTCTCTGAGCCGGGCTCAATCCCAAGAAGTCAGCCCCAAGGAGACCGAACCGTGAAGAGCGCCGTGGAGACCCTGAACCCGACCCGGGTTCGGCTCACTGTTGAGGTGCCCTTCGAGGAGCTCAAGGACAGCCTCGACGCGGCCTACAAGAAGATCAACCAGCAGGTCACGGTGAAGGGCTTCCGCAAGGGCAAGATCCCGGCCCGCGTCATCGACCAGCGGTTCGGCCGCGGCGCCGTCCTCGAAGAGGCCGTCAACGACGCGCTCCCGAAGTTCTACACCGAGGCCGTCAACGAGGCCGAGCTCAACGTCCTGGGCCAGCCCGAGGTGGACATCACCGAGCTGAAGGACAACGAGACCCTCAACTTCACCGCCGAGGTCGACATCCGTCCCGCGATCGAGATCCCGGACTACTCCGGCATCGAGGTCGAGGTCGACGCGATCGAGGTCAGCGACGAGGACGTCGACAAGGCCGTCGAGGAGCTGCGCGAGCGCTTCGCCTCCACGTCCCCGGTCGAGCGTGCCGCCGCGGACGGCGACGTCGTGACGATCGACCTGGAGGCCAAGGTCGAGGGCGAGGTCCTGGAGGACGGCGTCGCGTCCGGCGTCTCCTACACGATCGGCTCCGGCGAGCTCCTCGAGGGCATCGACGAGGCCGTGACGGGCCTGGAGGCCGGTGGCGAGGCCACCTTCACCTCCGAGCTCAAGGGTGGCTCTGCCGCCGGCAAGGAGTCCGAGGTCACCGTCAAGGTCACCCAGGTCGCCGCCCGTGAACTGCCGTCCCTGGACGACGACTTCGCGCAGCTCGCCTCCGAGTTCGACACCCTCGACGAGCTGAAGGCCGACAGCCGCAAGCGCCTCGAGAACATGAAGCAGTACGACCAGGCGACGCAGGCCCAGGAGCGCGTCCTGGAGAAGCTGCTCGAGCTGGTCGAGGTCCCCGTCCCCGAGAAGCTCCTCGCGGACGAGATCGAGACCCGCAAGCACAACCTGGTGAACCACCAGCTCGGCCAGATGGGCCTCGACCTCGCGAAGTACCTGGAGATCCAGGGCAAGAGCGAGGAAGAGTTCGACGCCGAGACCAAGGAGCAGGCGGAGAAGGGCATCAAGACGCAGTTCGTCCTGGACGAGCTCGTCAACAAGGAGAAGCTGAACGTGAACCAGGAGGAGCTCACCGAGCACCTCATGCGTCGCGCGCAGTCCTCCGGCATGTCCCCCGACCAGTTCGCCCAGGCCGTCGTCGAGGGCGGCCAGGTCCCGATGCTCGTCGGCGAGGTCGCGCGCGGCAAGGCCCTCGCGGTCGTCGTCGAGGCGGCGACGGTCAAGGACACGAACGGCGAGGTCGTAGACCTCGAGGACGAGACGGACGAGCCGGCTGCCGCCGAGGGCGAGCAGGCCGAGTCGGACGACTCCGCCGAGGAGAAGACGGAGGCCTGATCGCCCCCGCGCTCCACTGAACGCACGCAGGGCCCCCGGGATTCTTCCGGGGGCCCTGTCGCGTTCCCCGCGAGGCGCGCACCGTCCCCGCCCCGTCAGGGCCGCAGTCGCGTCTGCCGGGCCAGGCCGCACGGCGAGTGCGGTACGTCCTCGTCGGCTCGCAGCCGCACGTGCCGCCGCAAGGCCCCGGCCGGGGGCGGGGTCGCACCGGGCCGCTCGCGAGGTTCGACGCGGCCCCGAAACGGCCACTCCGCGCCCCGCAGGGGTATCTGGGGGCAACCCCGGACCCCCGCTCAAGGCGCCCCCGCCAGAACCTGCGCTGACAGCGAACAGTTCCCTCTGCGGGATTCCCCGGAGGGACCCGCGCGTTAGGGTCCATGAATACGAGGGCAGGGGAGTCCCCGAGCCGCCCCGGAGCGGCGAGCACGCGGGTGCCCCACGCCCCAGCTGAAGACGTGAGACGGCCCGGCGCCGTCGTAAGACGAGCAGGTGGATACGTGACGAATCTGATGCCCTCCGCCGCCGGCGACCCCTCCATCGGTGGTGGCCTCGGCGACCAGGTCTACAACCGGCTGCTCGGCGAGCGGATCATCTTCCTCGGCCAGGCCGTGGACGACGACATTGCCAACAAGATCACCGCGCAGCTGCTGCTCCTTGCCGCAGAGCCGGACAAGGACATCTTTCTCTACATCAACAGCCCCGGCGGCTCGATCACGGCCGGCATGGCGATCTACGACACCATGCAGTACATCAAGAACGACGTGGTGACGATCGCGATGGGCATGGCGGCCTCCATGGGCCAGTTCCTGCTCAGCGCCGGTACGCCCGGCAAGCGCTTCGCGCTGCCGAACGCCGAGATCCTGATCCACCAGCCGTCCGCGGGCCTCGCGGGCTCCGCGTCGGACATCAAGATCCACGCCGAGCGGCTGCTGCTCACCAAGAAGAAGATGGCCGACCTGACGGCGTTCCACACCGGCCAGACCGTCGAGCAGGTCACCCGCGACTCGGACCGCGACCGCTGGTTCGACCCGCAGGAGGCCAAGGAGTACGGCCTCATCGACGACATCATGTCCAGCGCCGCCAGCATGCCGGGCGGGGGCGGCACCGGAGCCTGAGCCCCGTGCTCAGCGCCCCGAAGCCACTACCTCAGCCCCTCCCTTCTCAGGAGAACCAGAGATGAACAACTTCCCCGGCAGCGGCCTCTACGAGCGCACGCAGGCCGAGAGCGGCCAGGCCGAGTTCACCGGCGCCCGCGCCGAGTCCCGCTACATCATCCCGCGCTTCGTCGAGCGCACCTCGCAGGGCGTGCGTGAGTACGACCCGTACGCGAAGCTCTTCGAGGAGCGCGTGATCTTCCTCGGCGTGCAGATCGACGACGCGTCCGCCAACGACGTCATGGCGCAGCTCCTGTGCCTGGAGTCGATGGACCCGGACCGTGACATCTCGATCTACATCAACAGCCCGGGAGGCTCGTTCACCGCGCTCACGGCCATCTACGACACGATCCAGTTCGTGAAGCCGGACGTTTCGACGGTGTGCATGGGCCAGGCCGCGTCCGCCGCCGCCGTGCTCCTCGCGGCGGGTACGCCGGGCAAGCGCATGGCCCTGCCGAACGCGCGCGTGCTGATCCACCAGCCCTACAGCGAGACGGGCCGCGGTCAGGTCTCCGACCTGGAGATCGCCGCCAACGAGATCCTCCGGATGCGTTCGCAGCTGGAAGAGATGCTGGCCAAGCACTCGACGACGCCGATCGAGAAGATCCGCGACGACATCGAGCGCGACAAGATCCTCACGGCCGAGGACGCGCTCTCGTACGGTCTCATCGACCAGATCATCTCCACCCGGAAGATGAACAATGCGTCGGTCGCCTGACCCGGAGCTGTAGCATCTGCCGCTCCGTGGCACGGTTCGCGCACGACGTACGTCGAAGCGAACCGTGCCAAGGGGGGCCCGAACGGGGGGCTCGGCAAGGTACCGTCGGATAGAGGCACCAGGAGCCGCTGAACGTGGCGTCTCCCAGGCGAAGGGGAAGCACCTCGTGGCACGCATCGGTGACGGCGGCGATCTGCTCAAGTGCTCGTTCTGCGGAAAGAGTCAGAAGCAGGTCAAGAAGCTCATCGCAGGCCCCGGTGTGTACATCTGCGACGAGTGCATCGACCTCTGTAACGAGATCATCGAGGAAGAGCTCGCGGAGACGAGCGAGGTCCGCTGGGAGGAACTTCCCAAGCCTCGCGAGATCTACGAATTCCTTGAGGGCTACGTCGTGGGCCAGGAGCCCGCGAAGAAGGCCCTCTCGGTAGCGGTGTACAACCACTACAAGCGGGTCCAGGCCGGAGAGAACGGCGGCGCACAGGGCCGTGACGACGCGATCGAACTCGCGAAGTCCAACATCCTGCTGCTCGGCCCGACCGGCTCCGGCAAGACGCTCCTCGCGCAGACGCTCGCGCGCATGCTGAACGTGCCGTTCGCCATCGCGGACGCGACGGCGCTGACGGAGGCCGGCTATGTCGGCGAGGACGTCGAGAACATCCTGCTCAAGCTGATCCAGGCGGCCGACTACGACGTCAAGAAGGCCGAGACCGGGATCATCTACATCGACGAGATCGACAAGGTCGCCCGTAAGAGCGAGAACCCGTCGATCACGCGCGACGTCTCGGGTGAGGGCGTCCAGCAGGCCCTGCTGAAGATCCTGGAGGGCACCACCGCCTCCGTTCCGCCGCAGGGCGGCCGCAAGCACCCGCACCAGGAGTTCATCCAGATCGACACGACGAACGTGCTCTTCATCGTGGGCGGCGCCTTCGCCGGCCTTGAGAAGATCATCGAGTCGCGGGCGGGCGCCAAGGGCATCGGCTTCGGCGCCACCATCCGCTCGAAGCGCGAGATGGAGGAGAAGGACCAGTTCGAGGACATCATGCCGGAGGACCTGGTGAAGTTCGGGATGATCCCCGAGTTCATCGGCCGCCTCCCCGTGATCACCTCGGTCCACAACCTCGACCGTGAGGCCCTGCTCCAGATCCTCGTCGAGCCGAGGAACGCGCTGGTGAAGCAGTACCAGCGACTGTTCGAACTCGACGGTGTGGAGCTGGAGTTCGAGCGCGAGGCGCTTGAGGCCATCGCGGACCAGGCGATCCTGCGGCAGACCGGCGCCCGAGGGCTCCGCGCCATCATGGAAGAGGTCCTGCAGTCGGTGATGTACGAGGTGCCGTCCCGCAAGGACGTGGCCCGTGTCGTCATCACGGCGGACGTCGTCCGCTCGAACGTGAACCCGACGCTGGTGCCGCGCGACGCACGCGGTCCGGGAGCCGGGGAGCAGAAGTCCGCCTAGGCGGACCGCTCGTCGAGCAGTACGTGGAAGGGGGCGCCCCGCGAGTGATCGCGGGGCGCCCCCTTCGTCGTACGCGGGTGCGGCTCGCCGCACGCCGGGGAACGCTCAGTTCTTGACGCGGACCGCCTTGCGGACCTTGAGCGTGGTGGCCGAGGCGTCGCTGAGCGAGACCTTGCCGGCCACGGCGTCCGCGACCTCGACGGGCACGATGACGGCGACGGTGCTGTGGTCGCCCCAGATGCAGACCGGCATCCGCATCTCCTTGGGGCCCGACGTCGAGCCGGTGCCCGAGCTGTCGTTCTTGATCACGGACTCCTGGCACTTGAGGACGGCGTCGCCGGTGCTGAAGTCCTCGGGGCTGCCGACGAGTTCGCCGGTCTGCGAGCCGTTCTCCTGGGAGTCCTTCTTGACCTTGGCGAACATGCCGTCGACGACCTTGGCCGGGTCCGTGACGTCGCCGTAGACGCCCATGACCTGGAGGACCTTCTGCGACAGGGGGTTGGTGTCGTCCCCCGCCTTGTAGGCGGCGTCGACGTCCTTGGCGTTCTTCACGCCCGCCTTCTCCGCGGCCGCCATGTCACTGGAGTTGAAGCCGCCGCCGGCCTGCGCCGGGTCCTTCTCGTACTCGCCGAGGAGCGTCTGAGGGGTGGTCAGCTTGTGCGGGCCGTCGTCCTTGATGCCGCTGTCCGCGACGTTCGAGGAGCCGCCGTTCTTGCCGTCCTTGTCGTCCTTGCCGGAGAGGACGAAGTAGCCGCCGACGGCCGCGGCGGCGACCACGGCGACGGCGGCGATGATGATGCCGGTCTTCTTCTTGCCGCCGCCCGGGGGCGGGGGCGGGACCTGCCCGTAAGGGGCCTGCGGGGGAACCTGGCCGTACGGATCCTGGGGCGGCTGCTGCCCGTACTGCTGCCCGTAGGGGCCGGGCTGCTGGGGCTGGCTGTAACCGCCCTGCTGCGGTGCCTGCTGCGGTGCCTGCTGGGGGTAGCCGTAGCCGGGCTGCGGCGGCGGTGCCTGCTGGGGATAGCCGTAGCCGGGCTGCGGGGCCTGCGGCGGCTGGCCGTAGGGGCCGGGCTGCTGCGGCTGCTGGCCGTACGGCCCCGGCTGCTGGGGCGGCTGGGGCTGCTGGGGCGGCTGGCCGCCGTACGGTCCCGGCTGGTTGTAGCTCATTGCTGGGGTTCCCCCTCGGAAATGCTGATGTGTTCCCGACATCCTGACGCAACAGGGCCCGGCCTCAGGACCGGGCCCTGTCGGACCGGAGCGGCAGGGCCGGACGGCGGCCCGGCGTGCGTCAGAGCTTGACGCGGACTTCCCCGCGGAACTTGGCCGTGGTCGACGCGGCCTCGTCGAGGTCGGCGGACTTCCCGGACACGGCGCTCGCGACGTCCGTGGTCACGACGTAGCCGATGGTGCTGTGGTCGCCCCATATGCAGGTCGACGCGGACATCTCGCTCGGCCCGGAGGCGCCGGCGCTCGTGCCGGAGGTGCCGCTGCCGCCCAGGTCGACCTTCATCTCCTGGCACTTCATGACGGCGCCGTCGAGCGCGGCCGGCTCGTACTCCTTGGGCTCGCCGACCAGCGTGACCTTCTCGCCGCTGCCGCTGCCGGACGACGCCTCGTTCTTCTCCTTGGCGTTGGTGAACATGTGGTCGACGACGGACTCCGGGTCCTCGATGTCCCCGTAGACGCCGCCGAAGCTCAGGATCTTCTGCGCCATCGGGTTGTCCTCGCCGCCCGACTTGTAACCGGCCTGCACGTCCTTGGGGTTCTTCACCCCGGCCGCCTCGGCCTTGTCCAGGTCGATGCTGTTCAGACCGCTGGACTGCTCCGCGTCCTTCTTGTACTCGGTCAGGACGGTCTCGGGCGTGGTCAGCTTGTGCGGGCCGTCGTCCTTGATGCCGCTGTCCGCGACGTTCGAGGAGCCGCCGTTCTTGCCGTCCTTGTCGTCCTTGCCGGAGAGGACGAAGTAGCCGCCGACGGCCGCGGCGGCCACCACGGCGACGGCGGCGATGATGATGCCGGTCTTCTTCTTGCCGCCGCCCGGGGGCGGGGGCGGGACCTGCCCGTAAGGGGCCTGCGGGGGTACCTGCCCGTAAGGGGCCTGGGGCTGCTGCCCGTACGGACCCTGGGGCGGCTGCTGCCCGTACGGACCCGGCTGCTGGGGCTGGCTGTAACCGCCCTGCTGCGGGGCCTGCTGGGGGTAGCCGTAGCCGGGCTGCGGGGCCTGCGGCGGCTGGCCGTAGGGGCCGGGCTGCTGCGGCTGCTGGCCGTACGGCCCCGGCTGCTGGGGCTGCTGGTTGCCGTACGGGCCCGGCTGGTTGTAGCTCATTGCTGGGGTTCCCTCCCGATGCTTATGTGTTCCGAACATCCTGGCGGATGCACGAGGGGCTCGGGGCGGCCGGGTTCGGATCGATGCGGAGTTGTTGAAGGGCTGTTCCACAGGGCGGACGTACGACGGACGGACGACGGACGGACGACGGACGGACGACGGACGGACGACGGACGTACGAAGGCCCGGGGCGTCCGCGCCGCCCCGGGCCTTTCCTCCGCACATGGTCCGCAAACGCTCCGCTACGCCTTGACGCGGGCCGCGATGCGCAGGTCGGAGGCGAACTGCGCGACGTCGTCGGTCGCCATGCCGCCACCGCCGCCCTTCACCATCGCGGCCAGGTCGATGCCGAAGACGATGCCGTAGGTGCTGTGGTCGGCCCAGATGCAGATCGGCAGCTTCGTCTCCTCGCCGTCGTCCTTGAAGCTGGCGGTCTGGCACTTCATCACGGCGTTGCGGAAGCCCTTGGGGTCGACGGTCTCGGGGCTGCCGGTGAATTCGATCTTCTCGGACTCGCGGCTGCCGGACTCCTTGTCCGCGTTCTCGCGCGCCTTGGCGAAGCCGTCGTCGACCGCCTTCTCCGGGTCGTCGATCTCGCCGTACATGCCCTGGAAGTTCATCTGCTTCCCCTTGAGCGCCTCGCCGGACTCGTAGGAGGCGGCCACGTTCTCCGGGTTCTTGATGCCGATCTCCTCGGCGTTCTTCTTGTCGCCGGAGCCGAGCGGACCGTCGTCGGGGGCGGCCGAGTCGTCGCCCTTCTTGAACGTGCCCACCGAGGCCGGCGCCACCAGCTTGTGCGGCCCGTCGTCCTCGACCGACACCGAGTCGGACCCGCTGAGGAGGAAGTACGCGCCGACGCCGAGGGCCGCGACCACCGCGACGGCGCCGATGACGAGCCCGGTCCGCTTCTTCCCGCCCGCGCCGCCCTGCGGAGGCGGGGGCGGGGGCGGCGGGGCCTGGCCGTAGGGCTGCTGCTGCCCGTACGGGTCCTGGGGCTGCCGGCCGTACGGCCCCTGGGGCGGCTGCTGCCCGTACTGCTGCCCGTAGGGGCCGGGCTGCTGCGGCGGGCTGTAGCCGTCCTGCCGGGGCGCCTGCTGAGGGGGCTGCGGGAAGCCGTAGCCGGGCTGGGGCTGCTGGGGAGGCTGCTGAGGGGGGACGCCCTGCGGCGGCTGACCGTACGGATTCGGCTGCTGGGGCGGGCCGCCGTACGGCCCCGGCTGCTGGGGCTGCTGCCCGTCGTACGGGCCCGGCTGGTGGTGGCTCATGACGTGGTCCCCCTCGAACGCTGATGTCTGGGGACATCCTGAACGAAGTTCAGGGCCCGTGGCGGCCCCGGCCACAAGCGATGCTGAACGTTCCGGTTTCGGCACCGCTCCGCGACCCCTCTAAACTGACCGCGTGACCGAGAACGCTCAGCAGCAGCCTCCAGCGACCACTCCCGAACTGCCGACCCAGTACGCGCCGGCCGAGGTAGAGGGGCCGCTGTACGAGCGCTGGGTGGAACGGGGTTACTTCTCCGCCGACGAGAAGAGCGACAAGCCGCCGTACACCGTCGTCATCCCCCCGCCGAACGTCACGGGCGCGCTCCACCTGGGCCACGCCTTCGAGCACACGCTGATCGACGCCCTCACCCGCCGCAAGCGCATGCAGGGCCACGAGACGCTCTGGCAGCCCGGCATGGACCACGCCGGCATCGCCACGCAGAACGTGGTGGAGCGCGAGCTCGCCAAGGAGGGCAAGTCCCGCCACGACCTCGGGCGCGAGGCGTTCATCGAGCGCGTCTGGAAGTGGAAGGGCGAGTCCGGCGGCCAGATCTCCGGCCAGATGCGCCGCCTCGGCGACGGCGTCGACTGGGAGCGCGAGCGCTTCACCATGGACGAGGGCCTCTCGCAGGCCGTCCAGACGATCTTCAAGAAGCTCTACGACGACGAGCTGATCTACCGCGCCGAGCGCATCATCAACTGGTGCCCGCGCTGTCTGACGGCGATCTCCGACATCGAGGTCGAGTACCAGGACGACGACGGCGAGCTCGTCTCCCTGAAGTACGGCGAGGGCGACGAGACCGTCGTCGTCGCCACCACCCGCGCCGAGACGATGCTCGGCGACACGGCCATCGCCGTGCACCCCGACGACGAGCGGTACAAGCACCTCGTCGGCAAGCTGATCAAGCTGCCGCTGACCGACCGCTCCATCCCGGTCGTCGCGGACGAGCACGTCGACCCCGAGTTCGGCACGGGCTGCGTCAAGGTGACGCCCGCGCACGACCCGAACGACTTCGAGATCGGTCAGCGCCACAACCTGCCGAACATCGCCGTCATGGACGAGCACGCGGTCATCACGGTCCCCGGCCCCTTCCAGGGACTGGACCGCCTGGAGGCCCGCTCCGCGATCGTCGGCGCGCTGCGCGCCGAGGGCCGCATCGTCGCCGAGAAGCGCCCCTACACGCACTCGGTCGGCCACTGCTCGCGCTGCAAGACCACCATCGAGCCGCGCCTGTCGATGCAGTGGTGGGTCAAGGTCGGCCCGCTCGCGAAGGCCGCCGGTGACGCGGTCCGCGACGGCAAGGTCAAGATCCACCCGCAGGAGATGGAGAAGCGCTACTTCGACTGGGTCGACAACCTCCACGACTGGTGCATCTCGCGCCAGCTCTGGTGGGGCCACCGCATCCCCGTCTGGTACGGCCCGAACGGCGAGGTCGTCTGCGTCGGCCCCGACGACGAGGCGCCCACCGGCGAGGGCTGGACGCAGGACAACGACGTGCTCGACACGTGGTTCTCGTCGGGCCTGTGGCCGTTCTCCACGCTCGGCTGGCCCGAGGAGACCGAGAGCCTCGCGAAGTTCTACCCGAACTCCGTCCTGGTCACCGGCTACGACATCCTCTTCTTCTGGGTCGCCCGGATGATGATGTTCGGCCTGTACGCGATGGACGGCACCCCGCCGTTCCACACGATCGTGCTGCACGGCATGGTCCGCGACCAGTTCGGCAAGAAGATGTCGAAGTCCTTCGGCAACGCGGTCAACCCGCTGGACTGGATGGACAAGTACGGCTCGGACGCCCTGCGCTTCACGCTGGCCCGCGGCGCCAACCCCGGCACGGACGTGCCGATCGGCGAGGACTGGGTCCAGGGCTCGCGCAACTTCGCCAACAAGATCTGGAACGCCACGCGCTTCGCGATGATGAACGGCGCGACGATCGAGGGCGACCTGCCGCCGGTCGAGCAGCAGTCGGCCACGGACCGCTGGGTCCTGTCCCGGCTCAACGCGACCGTCGCCGAAGTCGACGCGCTCTACGACGACTTCCAGTTCGCCAAGCTCTCCGACGCCCTCTTCCACTTCGCGTGGGACGAGGTCTTCGACTGGTACGTCGAGCTGTCCAAGACGACGTTCATGGCGGGCGGCGAGGGAGCGAAGGTCTCGGCCCGCGTCCTGGGCGAAGTCCTCGACGTCACCCTGCGGCTGCTCCACCCGATCGTCCCGTTCGTCACGGAGACGCTCTGGACCGCGCTGACCGGCGGCGAGTCGCTCGTCATCGCCGACTGGCCGTCCGACAGCGGCTTCCGCGACGCGGGCGCCGAGCGCGAGATCGAGACGCTCCAGCAGGTCATCACCGAGGTCCGCCGCTTCCGCGCCGACCAGGGGCTGCAGCCGGGCCAGAAGGTCCCGGCCCGCCTGGCCCTGGAGGGCACGGCGCTCGCCCCGCACGAGGCCGCCATCCGCCAGCTCCTGCGCCTGCAGCCGGAGGGCGACGCCTTCACGGCGACGGCGACCCTGCCGGTCTCCGGCGCCACGGTGGCGCTGGACCTGTCCGGCACGATCGACGTGGCGGCCGAGCGCAAGCGCCTGGCCAAGGACTTGGCCGCCGCCGAGAAGGAGAAGGCGCAGGCCACGGCGAAGCTCGGCAACGAGGCGTTCCTGGCGAAGGCGCCGGACAACGTGGTCGACAAGATCCGTGGCCGCCTCACCAAGGCGGAGGCCGACATCGCCCGGCTGCAGGCACAGCTGGAGGCCCTGCCCGCCGCGTGATGCCCGACCGGTGTACGCAGAAGGCCCCGGGACCGCCACTGGTCCCGGGGCCTTCGCGTACCCGCTACGCCTCCGTGCCGCTCCGCCTCCGTACCCGCTACGCCTCCGTGGCCACCGGCCCCGCGCCGACCGCCTCCGCGTTGCGCCGCGTCTTGGCCCAGCCGTTCCTGCCGCGCAGCACGCGCAGGAAGCCGCGGGCCGAGACGACGAAGACGTGGTACGCGTACAGCCACAGCGCGAAACCCCACAACAGGCCCACCAGCCAGGAGCGGTCGGGCGCGAAGTCCCTGCGGTAGACCGGGCCCCAGAGCGCGAACGGCAGGACCGAGAGCAGGCACAGGGCGAGCACCAGCGGCCAGGCGCCGAGCGCCGCCGCAAGCGGGGCGCGGCCGAGGGCCAGCGCGGCCACGAGCAGCACGGTCAGCACCAGGCTCGCGACGTGCGCCAGGGGCTGCACGAAGGTGTAGAGCGTCTCCAGGACCCCGCGCCCCGAGTAGTGCCGTGAGCCGATGATGCGCGGCGCGTACCGCACGCACTGCAGGTTGCCCTGCGCCCAGCGGGTGCGCTGGGTCAGGAAGCGGCGGGCGTGCGGCAGGCCCTCCTGGGAGACGTACGTGTCGGCGATGTGCGTCACCCGGTAGCCGCCCAGGATCATGTGCAGGCCCAGCTCGTAGTCCTCCAGGAGCGCGTCGCGCTGCCAGGGGCGGCGCTCGGCGGCCGCGATCCGGTCGAGGGCGGTGAGCCGGGTGAACTGGCCGTTGCCGCCGAGCCCGACGGATCCGGTGCGGGCGCGCAGCAGCTGCATGGCCGCGTTGGAGACGGCGAACTCCATGTCCTGCATGCGGACCAGGAGCCGGGCCAGGGCGTTCGCCGCACGGCCGCGCCCGGGCAGCGGACGCGGCTCGTCGACGTTCCGCATGCGCACGCTGACCTGCACCCCGCCCGTCTCCGGGTCGCCGAAGCCGCCGGGACCGCTGACGGCGGACAGCGCGTCGGGGGAGAGCTGCCCGTCGGCGTCGACGACGCACACCACGACCCGCGACCGGTCGGTGTCCCCGGGCAGGAAGTCGTCCAGCTGGGCGTAGGCGGCGTTGAGGGCCGCGCCCTTGCCGATACGGGCGTCGGGCCTGCGGCGCGACACCAGGTGGACGCGGAGGTCGTCCTCGGCGAGCGAGGCGACGACGGCGGCCGTCCGGTCCTCGCTGGCGTCGTCGACGACCCACACGTGCGCGGCGGGGAAGTCCGCGCGCAGCCGCGACACGGTGGTCCCCACGACGGTCTCCTCGTCACGGCAGGGCACGAAGAAGTGCCAGGCGAAGGCGGCGGCGTCACCGGCCTCGGCCGCGGGGCGGCGCCGGTAGGAGTACCGGGCGCCCGCCCAGTAGAGGAGGAAGCAGGTGAGAAGGACGAAGGGGAAGAGGAAGAGGAGCCGGTCGAACGTCAGCATCGGGAGTCCAGGACGTGGGGAGGGGAGGGGCCGGGGGGGAGGGCGGAAGTCAGGCCACAGCGCGCAGCTGGGCTTCGGCACCGTCGGCCACCAGGCCGGCCAGGAGCTCGACGATGCGCTGCGAGGCGTGCGCGTCGCCGAAGGGGCTGGGGGCGGCGGCCAGGCGGCGCAGTCCGGCCGCGCCCTCGTCGAGCCTGCGCCGTGCGGCACGGCCGATCTCCGGTCCCGGCGCGACGAGTTCGGCGAAGCCCGCGGCCATCGCCTCGGGGCGCTCGGTGGACCGGCGCACGACGACGAGCGGCCTGCCGAGGACGGTGACCTCCTCCTGGACGCCGCCGGAGTCGGAGACGAGCAGCGCCGCGTGCCGGGCCAGCGCGAGGAACTCGCCGTGGCCGAGCGGGGGCAGGGCGGTGAGCGGCGCGAGGAGGTGACCGAGCCCGGCGGACTCGGCGCGGGCGCGGGTGCGCGGGTGCAGCGGGACCAGGACGGGCAACCGCTCGGCGAGCGAGGCCAGTTCGGTGAGGACGGCCTGGAGGGCGGCCGGGTCGTCGGTGTTCTCGGGCCGGTGCACGGTGGCCAGGACGTACGCGTCCGGGGTGAGACCGTGCGAGGCGAGCAGCGCGGCGCGCTCGGCGGGGGAGGGCAGCGCGTCGGCGACGGCCGCGACGACGGTGTTGCCGGTGACGGCGATCCGGTCCGCGGGGACGGACTCGGCGAGGAGGTGGGCGCGGTTCTCCTCGGTGGCGGCGCACAGGACGTCCGCGAGCCGGTCGATCAGGACGCGGTTGTGCTCCTCGGGCATCGCGCGGTCGTGGCTGCGCAGGCCGGCCTCGATGTGGACGAGGGGGATGTCGCGGGCGTTGGCGGCCAGCGCGCCGGACAGGGCCGCGTTGGTGTCGCCCTGGACGACGACGGCGCGGGGCGGCCGGGCGGCGAACACCGTGTCCAGCTGGGCGAGCGCGGCGGAGATCTGCACGGCACGCGCCTGCCCGCCGACGCCGTCGAGCAGGGTGGGCTCGGGCAGCCCGAGCTCGGCGAGGAAGCGGCCGGAGAGGGAGTCGTCGTAGTGCTGCCCGGTGTGGATCAGCCGGGCCGCCGGACCGAGCAGCCGCACCAGGGGCGCGAGCTTGACCAGCTCGGGCCGCGTACCGAGCACGACGGCGACGCTGCCTGCGGGGAGCCGGTGGGCGACGGGGTGGATGATCACGCGGAGCACTCCAGGAGAAACGGGACATACGGGGTACGTCCAGGAGAGTGCGGGGCAAAGGTTGCAGCCGCGGATCGCGTTCGGTTGCGCAACGGTTGCGAGCGGCCGAATTGCCGGACCCAGGACGTTGGTCCAGGACTTTGGTCCTGGGGGGCGGGCCCCGGGACCCCGTCCGGGGGCGCGGCGAACGGCACACCAAGCCCCCACGGACCCGCGGCCGAGCTCCGACGGGGGCCCGTCCGGGGGCGCGGCGAACGGCACACCAAGCCCCCACCGTCCCGCGGCCGAGCTCCGACGGGGGCCCGTCCGGGGGCGCGGCGAACGGCGCAACAAGCCCCCACCGCCCCGCAGGGAAAAGCGAGGAGAGCGAGGGAACGCTAGTGGGTCCCTCGGTACCGGTACCCGAGCCCTCGCACGGACTCCAACGGATCCTCCACCCCCACCCCCGCTTCCGACCCCGACCCCGCTCCCGCCCCCACCGCCAGGCGCCGCCGCAACCGAAGCACCGCGAACTTCACCCGCTCCCGCCCCGCCCCGTCGGGCGCGTCCCACACCAGATCGAGAAGCTGCTCGGTGGTGACGACGCGCCCCCGGTTGCGTACGAGCACCTGAAGCAGCCGGTACTCGATGTCGCTGAGCCGGATCTCCTGGCCCTGCCAGACCGCCGACCGCCGCTCCGGCACCATGCGCAGGCCCGATTCCACATAGTCGCCGCG
Organism: Streptomyces sp. NPDC040622; assembly: GCF_055593965.1. Taxonomy (NCBI): domain Bacteria; kingdom Bacillati; phylum Actinomycetota; class Actinomycetes; order Kitasatosporales; family Streptomycetaceae; genus Streptomyces; species Streptomyces sp. NPDC040622. The sequence continues at coordinate 469,753 of NZ_JBVIXD010000009.1, forward strand.
CCACTGGTCGGGCCGGCTGCGGCGCAGCAGCGCCTCGATGCGGGCCAGCAGCTCCTGAGTGTCGAAGGGCTTGGTCACGTAGTCGTCGGCGCCGGCACGCAGCCCCCGTACCCGCTCGGCGGGGCTGGTGCGGCCGGAGAGGATGAGGACGGGCAGGTCCGTCATGTCCCGGGTGCGGTCGAGGACCTCCCAGCCGTCGAGGCCGGGCAGCACCAGGTCGAGGACCATCAGGGCGGGGCGTTCGGCGAAGAGCAGGCGCAGCGCGGCCTGCCCGTCCTCGGCGAGCAGCGTCTCGTACCCGGCCCGGTCCAGGACGGCGCGCAGCGCCACTCCGAGGTCGGGGTCGTCCTCGACGACGAGCAGACACGTCATCCGGGCTCGGCGGGGGAGGGGCGCCCCGTGGGCAGCCTGACCACCACGGCCGTCCCGTCGTCCTCCCCGCCGTGCAGGGCGATGTGCCCGTCGTGCAGCCGCACGGTGTCGCGGACGGCGGAGAGACCGAGGCCGGTGCCGGGGTAGGCGCCGCGACGGGCGTTGGGGGCGCGTACGAACTCGGTGAAGACCTCTTCCTGGAACTCCTTGGGGACGCCGATACCGGTGTCGGCGACGGAGATCTCCCAGCCGGTGCCTTCCGGTTCGTCGTAGGGGTGGGCGGTGACGGTGACGGTGCCGCCCGGCGGGGTGAACTTCACGGCGTTGTCGAGCAGCGCGGCCAGGGCGTTCTCCAGCTGGCCGCGGTCGGCGAAGGCGGGCGGCCCCGGCTCGTGGTCGTGGACCAGGAAGATCCCCGCGGCCTGCGCGCGCGGCAGCAGCTCGCCGGTGAGGCGCCCCAGGAGCCGGGCCATGTCGACCCGTGCGTACGACGCCTCCGGGCGGCTGCGCGCGCCCGAGGCGGCGTGCAGCAGTCCGTCGACCATCTCCTGCATGCGCTGTGCGTTGCGCCGGATGGTGTCCAGGTACGTGCCCTGCGTCGCGGAGAGCGGGCCGCCCGACGGCGGGGCGAGCAGCTCGCAGAAGCTGAGGATGGTGGCGAGCGGGGTGCGCAGCTCGTGCGAGGCGCGGGCGGCGAACTCGGAGCGCTCGCGGGCCAGGTCGCCCAGGGTGTGGACGTGGCGCCGCAGGTCGTTCTCGCGGCGCCGCTGCTCGGTGATGTCCTCGGCGAGCCAGAGGAAGCCGATGCGCTCGCCCGCCACGTCGATCGGCCGGCGGTTGGTCCTGACGACCCGGCCGTCGAGGAAACGGACCTCGGCCGTCCGCGGGAACTGGCGGCGGTTGAGCTGGCGCAGGGCCGTGCTCCCCGACGGCAGCTGCTCCGCGACGGCCGCGGCCAGCGTCCCGACCGGTACGCCAGGGGACGTGTCGACGTCCTGCAGCCGTGCCAGCTCGATGAGCTGCTGGTTGACGGCGACCACCCGGTTGTCGGCGCCGACCAGCAGCGCGCCCTCGGGCACCGCCTGGAGCAGGGCCTCGGCGAGCTGCGAGGTCAGCCGCGGGGTCTGGGGCACGGCCGTCCTATCCGACCGGGTCGGTGGCGGTCTCGGGGGCCTCGGTGGCCTGGGCGGGGACGGGGCGGGTGACGGGGGTGCCGGGGACGGCAGGGCTGCCGGGGCCGACGGGGCCGACGGGGCCGACGGGGCCGACGGGGACGGCAGGGCTGCCGGGGCCGTCGAGAGCGCCGGAGCTGTCGCAGCCGTCGGAGGTGTCGGAGCCGCCGGAGCTTTCGGGGACGCCTGAGCCTTCCGGGACGCCGATGACGTCGGGGGCGGCCGGTGGGGAAGTGAGGTCGAGGCCGAGCCGTTCGAGCTCCGCCGCGGCCAGCGCGTCGAGCGTCTCCGGGTCGCCGTGCCGCCAGCCCCAGGCGAGGCTGCCCGGCGTCGCGTCCGGGATCTCCGACGCGGTGACGGCGACCTCGTGCAGCGGTCGCAGCAGGGAGCGCAGGGCGAGCAGTTCGCGGCCGTCGTCACAGGCGGCGAGGTCCCGGGCGGCGCCCGCCTGCCGGATCCAGCGCAGCCTGCGCGGCACCCAGGCGCTCAGGACGAGGCCGACGGGGACGACGAAGAGAGCGAGGGCACCCACGGCGACGGCGGTGCGGACGACCACCGGGTCCATGGCGTCGACGGCGCCGACGACGCGCCGCAGCACGCTGTCGACACGGCCGCCGACCAGGGGCAGCGGCGCACTGTGTTGCTGCAGGGCGCGGGGGAGGGCGATCAGACAGGCCAGCCGGTACGCGATGACGGCGGCGGCGGCCCACAGCGCGGTCCACAGGAGGACCCCGGCGTCGCCGGCGAGCTGATGGGTCCGCCTGGCGGGATTCTGGGCATACCACATGGTCCGATTTGACCCCCGGTGGGCGTCCGGGCCGGGCAGCCGCGCCGAAAGGACACCCGTTGTGCGCACGTCCGGACGACTCGACCATGATCACCCGCAACGTCCCGGGGTGCGGCATATCACCAAGACAAGGACGTAAGTCCGGTGGAACGGGCCGAAAGACCTTGGATGATGGAAGTATGCGCAACCGGCCCGCCGCCCAGGCGATACGCCAGGCGGCGGCCACGGCCGGCCGCCTCTGCGGGCGCTGGTCGCAGGAGCCGCGCGCCCTGGACGTGCTCACGGCGCTGAGCGCCTTCGCGCTGATGAGCCTGGACGTCCCCGGCCTCGCCGAGGCGGACAACTCCCTCAACGGCCCGCTCGCCGTCCTGGCCCTCGCGGCCGGCGCGTCCTCGCTGCTGCTGCGGCGCAGGACGCCCTGGCTGACGTTCGCGGTCGCGCTCTTCTTCCTGAGCTGGCTGCACGAGCTGACGCTGGCCCAGTTCGCGCTCTACTCCCTGGGCCGTTATCGGGGCCGGGTCGCGGGCACGCTCGGCGTCGTCGGCTACGTCGCCTTCGCGTACGTGATGTTCAACCTGCCCGGCTGGCCGGTGCACCGGGGGGACACGCTCGCGTCGTTCCTGAGCCTGGTCGTCCCGATCGGCGTGCTCGCGGCGGGCGTCGGCGTCGCGGCGAACCGGCAGGACCTGGTCCGCGCGCTGGCCGTGCAGCGCGCGGAGACGGACACGCTGCACGCCGTCCAGCAGGAGCGCACCCGCATCGCGCGGGACGTGCACGACTTCGTGGGCCGCGAACTGACCCTGCTGAGCGTGCGCTCCCAGGTGCTGGCGCGCCGGGCCGCGGGCGGGACGTTCGAGGGTGACTTCGAGGAGCTCTCGGAGACGGCGCGCAGTGCGCACCGGATGCTGAACGAGATCATCGTGCAGCGCGGCACGGACGGTGCCCCGACCCCCGGCCTCGACGCGCTCCCCGAACTCGCCGAACGCAGCGGGCGCGCGGGCAGTCCCGTGGACCTCCTGGTGGACGACGCGGCCCACCGCCTCTCACCGCTCCGTCAGGCGGCGGTCCACCGGGTCGTCCAGGAGTGCCTGACCAACGCGGCGAAGCACGCGCCGGGCGAGGCGGTCGAGGTCCACGTGGGCCTGCGGGGCGGCCGCCTGGAGATCACGGTCCGCAACCCGCTGCCCCGCACGGCCCCGCCCGCCGCTCCGGTCTCCGCGGGGACCGGCACCACGGGAATGGCGGAGCGGGTGCGGGCGGTGGGCGGCACGTTCGCGGCGGGGCCGCGGGGTGGGGTGTACGAGGTGCGGGCGACGTTGGCGTCGGGTGAACCGGGGCCGCGGGCGCGGGGCGGGGTGGGCTGATTCCTGCCCGCCCGGCAAACGGGTGGGTGGACGGGTGGGAAGATCCGCCGCGCAGTTAGCGGTACAGGGACGCCCTCCACGGTGGCGAGCCCAACGCACCCCCCCAAGAGAGTCCCCCGGCCCCGGGGCAGTCGCCCGGCCCCGGGGCAGTCGCCCGGCCCCGGGGCAGTCCCCCGGCCCCGGGGCAGTCGCCCGGCCCCGGGGCGTCACGCCGCCGACATGACCCTCTCCAGGCCGTCGAAGTCCTCGACACACTTGCCGCAGCCCATCGCCACGCTGTCCAGCGGATCCTCGGCCACGAAGACAGGGATCCCCGTGGCGGAGGCGATGCGCAGGTCGAGGCCGGGGAGCAGCGCGCCGCCGCCCGTGAGGACGATCCCGTGCTCCATGATGTCGCCGGACAGCTCCGGCGGGCACTCCTCCAGGGTCGTCTTGACGGCGGCGATGATCTGCTCGACGGGCTCGTCGAGCGCGGCCCGGACCTCACGTGCCGTGAGGTCCACCGTCTTGGGCAGTCCGCCGACCTTCTCGCGGCCCCGCACGGTGAACGTCCGCATCTCCAGGGCGTCCTCGCCCGGCACCGGCCAGGCCGACCCGATGGCGACCTTGATGTCCTCGGCGGTGCGCTCGCCGACGAGCAGCGAGTGCTCCTTGCGCACGAAGTCGGTGATGGCCGCGTCGAGGCGGTCGCCGCCCACCCGCAGGGACTGGGCGGTGACGATGCCGCCGAGCGAGATGACGGCGACCTCGCTCGTGCCGCCGCCGATGTCGACGACCATCGACCCGCGCGGCTCGGCGACGGGCAGCCCCGCCCCGATGGCCGCCGCCATGGGCTCCTCGACCAGGTGCACGGCGCGCGCCCCGGCCCGCTGGGAGGCGTGCACGATCGCGCGCCGCTCGACGGGCGTGACTCCGCTCGGCACGCACACGACCATGCGGATACGGGGCCTGCGTCCCGGCACGGCCTTGCGCACGAAGTGCCGGATCATCTCCTCGGCGGCCTCGTAGTCGCTGATCACGCCGTCCCGCAGGGGACGGATGGCGGTGATGGACCCGGGCGTGCGCCCGATGGTCTCCTTGGCCTCCGCCCCCACGGCGAGCACCCCGCCCTTGCCTTCGCGCACGGCGACCACGGACGGCTCGTTGAGCACGATGCCCTGGCCGCGGACGTAGAGGAGGGTGTTCGCAGTGCCGAGGTCGATACCTATGTCCATGATCGCCAAGTTTGCCCGGCGGGCCGCCCGAGCGGAGGGACCAAGGTCCCGAATCGGACGGGCCGAAGGTCCTGACGAAGGTCCTGAGGGCGAGTGTCGGCGCCGCTCCGTAGACTGGCGTACGTGAGTGATCTCCCCCCGCACGACGACCACGCCGACAACGACCCTGCCGGCCGATCCGCCGACGACTCCTTCGACGAGATCGTCGGTGCCGAGACGGACCGGGACCCCGACCTCGCGGTGATCGAGGCGGGCAGCCGCACCCTGCGCACCCAGGGGGGCCCGCCCCAGAGCGACGTCCCCGCGCGCCCCTCCGATCCGGAGGTGGACAAGGCACTGCGCGAGGTGGAGACGGAGCTCGCGGGCCGCTGGGGCGAGACGAAGCTCGAGCCGTCCGTCACCCGTATCGCCGCCCTCATGGACGTCCTGGGCGAGCCCCAGCGCGCGTACCCCTCGATCCACATCACGGGGACGAACGGCAAGACGTCCACGGCCCGCATGATCGAGGCGCTGCTCTCCGCCTTCGAGCTGCGCACCGGTCGGTACACCTCGCCCCACGTCCAGTCGATCACCGAGCGGATCAGCCTGGACGGCGCTCCGCTGGACGCCGAGCGCTTCATCGAGACGTACAACGACATCAAGCCGATGGTCGAGATGGTCGACTCCCAGCAGGAGTACCGCCTCTCCTTCTTCGAGGTCCTCACCGGCATGGCGTACGCGGCCTTCGCGGACGCCCCGGTGGACGTGGCCGTGGTCGAGGTCGGCATGGGCGGCAGCTGGGACGCGACGAACGTGATCGACGGCTCGGTCGCCGTCATCACCCCCATCGACCTGGACCACACGGACCGCCTGGGCTCCACGCCCGGCGAGATCGCCAAGGAGAAGTCCGGCATCATCAAGCCGGACGCCACGGTGATCATGGCCCAGCAGCCGGTGGACGCCGCGCAGGTCCTCCTGAAGAAGGCCGTCGAGGTCGACGCGACGGTGGCCCGCGAGGGCCTGGAGTTCGGCGTCGTGGCCCGCCAGGTGGCGGTCGGCGGCCAGCTCCTGACCCTGCGCGGTCTCGGCGGGGAGTACGAGGAGGTCTTCCTGCCGCTGCACGGCGAGTACCAGGCACACAACGCGGCGGTGGCGCTCGCCGCCGTCGAGGCGTTCTTCGGCATCGGCTCGCAGCACGCGCGCCCGCTGGACATCGACACGATCCGCAAGGCCTTCGCGTCGGTCGCGTCGCCGGGCCGCCTCGAAGTGGTGCGCCGCTCGCCCACCGTCGTCCTGGACGCCGCGCACAATCCGGCGGGCGCCCGCGCCACCGCCGCGGCGATCAGCGAGGTCTTCGACTTCAGCCGGCTGATCGGCGTGGTCGGCGCGAGCGACGACAAGGACGTGAAGGGCTTCCTCGAGGCCTTCGAGCCGATCTTCGCCGAGGTCGTCGTCACGCGGAACTCCAGCCATCGCGCGATGGACGCGGACACGCTCGCCGGAATCGCCGTGGAGGTCTTCGGCGACGACCGCGTGCAGGTCGAGCCGCGTCTGGACGACGCGCTGGAGGCGGCGATCACCCTCGCCGAGGAAGAGGGGGAGTACGCGGGCGGAGGCGTACTCGTCACTGGTTCCGTCATCACGGTCGGCGAGGCCCGACTGCTCCTGGGGAGGGGCTGATTCCTGTGCGTATGCTCTGTGCTTCGACGCTGATCGGCGAGTTCTTCGTGATCGGCTTCGCGGGCCTGGTCGCCATGAAGGACGAGGACCTGTCCATGGGCACGGTCTGGACGGTCTGCGGTATCGCGATGCTGCTGAGCCTCCTGCTCTGCGGAATGCTCACCCGGCCCGGTGGTGTGCAGCTCGGCTGGGCCCTGCAGCTCGCGCTGATCGCCAGCGGCTTCGTGGTGCCGACGATGTTCTTCCTCGGTGCCGTGTTCGCCGCCCTGTGGTGGGCGTCGGTGCACTTCGGGCGGCAGATCGACGAGGCGAAGGCCCGGTTCGCGGCGCAGGCCGAGGCGGACCCGGCCTGAGACCGCGGGAGCGGGGCGGCCCCGGCCGACCTGCGGCACGGATGCCCCTCGTACGGCGGTATCGTGCCGGTCATCCCACGTGATCGTACGAACCTGCTTGGAGCCGCACATGAGCCAGCGCACCCTCGTCCTGCTGAAGCCCGACGCCGTCCGTCGTGGCCTGATCGGTGAGATCATCGGCCGCATCGAGCGCAAGGCGGGCTGGACGATCTCCGCGCTGGAGCTGCGCCCGCTGGACCAGGAGACCCTGGAGCAGCACTACGGCGAGCACAAGGGCAAGCCCTTCTACGAGCCGCTGGTCGCCTTCATGGCGTCCGGTCCTGTCGTCGCGCTGGTCGTCGAGGGCGAGCGGGTCATCGAGGGCGTGCGCGCGCTCGCGGGTCCGACCGACCCGATCGCCGCCGCGCCCGGCTCGATCCGCGGCGACTTCGGCACGATCGTCCGGGAGAACCTGATCCACGCCTCGGACTCCGAGGAGTCCGCCGAGCGCGAGCTCAAGATCTTCTTCCCGGGCGTCGCCTGACCGCCACGGAGATCGGGACGGAAAGACTTCGTCAGATTTTCTTGACACACCGTCAGAACGGGGTCGCGTCCGACCGGGGACGGCCGGAGCAATTCGGCCGTCCTTTTGGCATATGCACCCCCATTGGGGGAACGCATGCCCCCGATGGCACGTCTCCAAAGGCGAGGCGACCCATCATCTGCTGACAATGGCGAAGACCCTAGCGCCGTGTTCGCGCAGCCGAGACTACGATGGAAGCCTCCACTGCCACACAGCACCCACCTCGCCTACCTAAAAAGCCATCACACGCTCCACTAGGGAAGGCCAGACGCATCCTCATGGGGAACAACATGTCGTTCATCGGCCGTGACATGGCTGTCGACCTCGGGACCGCCAACACGCTGGTGTACGTCAGGGGTCGGGGGATCGTGCTCAACGAGCCGTCCGTCGTCGCGATCAACACCAACACCGGTGGCATTCTCGCGGTGGGCGCCGAAGCCAAGAAGATGATCGGCCGCACGCCGGGCAACATCGTTGCCGTGCGGCCGCTGAAGGACGGCGTCATCGCCGACTTCGAGATCACCGAGCGGATGCTCCGCTACTTCATCCTGAAGATCCACAAGCGGCGCTACCTCGCCCGCCCGCGCGTCGTCGTCTGCGTGCCCTCCGGCATCACGGGCGTCGAGCGCCGCGCCGTCATCGAGGCCTCCTCGCAGGCCGGCGCGCGCCAGGTGCACATCATCGAGGAGCCCATGGCGGCGGCCATCGGCTCCGGCCTGCCGGTCCACGAGGCCACGGGCAACATGGTGGTGGACATCGGCGGCGGCACCACCGAGGTCGCCGTCATCTCGCTCGGAGGAATCGTCACGGCACAGTCGATCCGCGTCGCGGGCGACGAGCTGGACAACGCGATCATCCAGCACATCAAGAAGGAGTACTCCCTCCTCCTCGGCGAGCGCACCGCCGAACAGATCAAGATCACCATCGGTTCGGCGTACGACATGGACGCCGACGAGCACACCGAGATCCGCGGCCGCGACCTGGTCTCCGGGCTGCCCAAGACCGTCGTCATCTCCGCCGCGGAGGTCCGCAAGGCCATCGAGGAGCCGGTCAACGCGATCGTCGACGCGGTCAAGACCACCCTCGACAAGTGTCCGCCGGAGCTCTCCGGTGACGTGATGGACCGCGGCATCGTTCTCACCGGTGGCGGCGCCCTGCTGCGCGGCCTCGACGAGCGGCTGCGCCGGGAGACCGGCATGCCGATCCACATCGCCGAGGACCCGCTGGACAGCGTGGCGCTCGGCTCCGGAAAGTGCGTCGAGGAGTTCGAGGCGTTGCAGCAGGTGCTCGACGCCCAGCCGCGCAGATGATCTGACGCGAAACATCCGCCGTACGAGTGCCTGCCCTCTCGTGCGGCGGATCGTTGATATAGAGGCAAGGCACGACAATTCCCCAGAACACCGTGGATTCCGCAGACTCCACGGAATCCGATTGAGGAAGGCACGCCGCCGCACGTGAGGGACACACGAGAGAGCCGGCTGCTATTGGTGCTGCTGGTAGCCATCGCGTTCGCTTTGATCACGGTGGACATCCGCGGCGGCGAGGACTCACCGGTCGACGGTGCCCGCCAGGCCGCCGCCACCGTCTTCGGTCCGGTGGAGGAGGGAATGTCCTCCGCCGTCGACCCGGTCGGCAACGCCATCGGCGCGGTCCGCGACTCCGGCGAGCGCCACAACCGCATCGCGGAACTGGAGCGCCAGAACGCCGCGTTGAAGGCGAGGCTCGGCAGCGACGCGCGCAACAACAGCCGCGTGCGGCAGCTCGACAGCATGCTGAAGAAGGCGGGCGCCGGGCAGTACGGCATCAAGGGAGCCGAGGTCATCGGCATAGGAGCGGCCCAGGGCTTCTCCTGGACCGTCACCATCGACGCCGGCGCCAACGACGGACTCAAGCGGGACATGACCGTCCTGAACGGCGACGGCCTGGTGGGCCGCGTCACCACGGTCGGCCCCAACACCGCGACCGTCCTGCTCGCCAACGACCCCGACTTCACCGTCGGCACCCGTATGGAGACGACCGACGAGCTCGGCTTCGCCACCGGCCAGGGCGACCGGCCGCTCTCCGTCCAGCTGCTCAACGGCAAGGCCAAGGTCAGAAAGGGCGACCGCCTGGTCACCTTCGGCTCGCAGGGCGACAAGCCGTTCGTGCCCGGCGTGCCGGTCGGCGAGGTCGTCCGCGTCGACCCCTCGGGCGGTGACCTCACCCGCAACGTCTACGTGAAGCCGTACGTCGGGTTCACCAAGCTCGACATCGTCGGCGTCGTCGTCGAGGCGCCCCGCGAGGACCCGCGCGACACGGTCCTGCCGCCCAAGCCCGCCAAGCCCAAGCCGACCCCGACGGTGACCGTCACGGCCACCCCGTCGGGACAGCCCCCGGCCGACGGCGCCGACAACGGCAACGAGCAGTAGGAGACCGGACCCATGCGCTTCAACCGAATCCTGCTCTCCACCGCCCTCGTCGTCGTCGCCCTGGTCATCCAGGTCAGCGTCCTTGCCCGGCTCCAGCTGCCGGGCGCGGTGCCGGACCTCGTCCTGCTCACCGTCCTCGGCCTCGCCCTCGTCTACGGCCACGTCGGCGGCGCCCTCGTCGGCTTCGGCGCCGGACTCCTCTCGGACCTGGCGCCGCCCGCCGACCACGCCGCCGGGCGGTACGCGCTCGTGCTCTGCGTCATCGGCTACCTCGCGGGCCTCGCCAAGCCCGACGGCGGCCGTCTCCGCTCCGCCGCCGGGCCACTCGTCGTGGTCGTCGGTGCCGCGATCGGCTCGACCCTGCTGTACGCGGGAGTGGGCTCGCTCGTCGGGGACACCGCCGCCCGCCACGTGGGCCTGGTCGGCCTGCTCTTCACCGCCGCGCTCTACGACCTGCTGCTCGCGCCCTTCACGGTGCCGCTGATCATCGCGCTCGCCCGGCGCGCCGAGAACGACCCGCTGGGGGAGAACTCACCCGTCAACAAGGCGGCCGACGTCTCGGCCGGCTGGCTCTCGTCCGGCACCGGCCTGCGCATCGGCAACCAGCGCAGTGGCCTGCGGGCGAAGGCGGCCAAGGCCCGCGTCGCCCGCGCCGGACGCATCAAGGGGGTCAAGCGCCTGTGAACGCCGTCCGGCCGGCCCCGCACGCGCCCGCGCACCCGCACAGGTTGAGCGTGTACACGTACTGCCCGTACGCACACTGAGAGGGGGGACCACCAGCAGTGACCAACATCCCCGAGACCGGACGGACCCCACGCGTCCAGATCCGTCTCATCACCATCCAGATCCTCGTCGTCTCCCTCCTGCTCACCCTCGGCGGCCGCCTCTGGTACCTCCAGGTCCGCAACGGCGACGAGTACGCCGAGGAGGCCTCGGGCAACCACGTCCAGCAGGTCGTCCAGCCCGCCGTGCGCGGCTCGATCCTGGACGCCCGCGGGGTGCCGATCGCCGACAACCAGACCCGGCTCGTCGTCTCCGCGTCCCGCACGGACCTGATGAAGATGAAGGACGACGGCAAGGCCGTCCTCGGCAAGCTCGCCGACGTGCTCGGCATGGACACCAAGGACGTCGAGGGCAAGGTCCGCCTCTGCGACGCCAAGACGCCGCAGCCCTGCTGGAACGGCTCGCCCTACCAGCCCATCCCGATCACCGACGAGGCCACGCCCAAGCAGGCGCTGCAGATCCGCGAGCGCTCCGAGGACTTCCCCGGCATCACCGCCGAGCCCACCGCCGTCCGCCGCTACGCGGCCCCCGGCAAGTCCAACAGCGCCCAGGTCCTCGGCTACCTCTCGCCCGTCACCGACGAAGAGATCAACAAGGCCAAGGACACCGACTCGCCGTTCCTGCGCTCCGACCAGGTCGGCCGCTCCGGCCTGGAGCGGACGTACGACAAGCAGCTGCGCGGCAAGGCAGGCGTGACGCGCTACGAGGTCGACAACCTCGGCCGCGTCATCGGCAAGGCCAAGTCCGACAAGGCCGAGCCCGGCGCGAACGTCGTCACCAGCATCGACGCGCGCGTGCAGGCCGTCTCCGAGTACTGGCTCAACGACGCGATGAAGAAGGCCCGCCAGGAGTTCGACAAGAACACCGGCGAGAACTACAAGGCCGACGCGGGCGCCGTCGTCGTCATGGAGAACAAGACGGGCCGCGTCGTCTCCATGGCCTCCAACCCGTCGTACGACCCGAACGCCTGGGTCGGCGGCATCTCCGGCAAGGACTACTCCAAGCTCACCGGCAAGAAGTCCAACTACCCGCTGCTGAACCGCGCCATCCAGGGCCAGGCGGCCCCCGGCTCGATCTTCAAGGTCATCCCGACCACCGCGGCGGTCAACGCGGGCTACCAGTTCAACGGGCGCTACCCCTGCCCCAGCTCGTACTCCATCGGCGGCCAGACCTTCAAGAACTTCGAGTCCAAGGGCCACGGTTCCATCAGCCTCGGCCAGGCGCTCGAGGTCTCCTGCGACACCGTCTTCTACAAGCTCTCGCACGACCAGTGGGCCAAGGACGGCGGCAACAAGCCGAAGAAGGACGCCAAGGACTGGTTCTACAAGACCGCCCACCAGTTCGGCCTCGGCAAGGAGACCGGCATCGACCTCCCCAACGAGGTCACCGGACGCGTCCCGGACCGCCAGTGGAAGAAGGACTACTGGAAGGCCAACAAGGACGCCTGGTGCAAGCAGGGCAAGAAGAGCGGCGAGTACGCCGAGCGCATCGCGTACGAGAACTGCCTCGAAGGCATGAAGATGCGCGCCGGTGACTCCGTCAACTACTCCATCGGCCAGGGCGACACCCTCGTCACGCCGATCCAGATGGCCACGATCTACTCCGCCATCGCCAACGGCGGCACCCTGTACGACCCCACCGTCGGCAAGGCGATCGTCAGCGCGGACGGCAAGCAGGTCCAGGAGCTCAAGCCGACGTCGCACGGCAAGCTGCCGATGAACGCCGCGCTGCAGAAGGACATAGACGGTGCCCTCGCGGACGTCGCGACGCGCGGTACGGCCGCGTGGCGGTTCGGCGGCTGGCCGCAGGACAAGATCCCGATGCACGCCAAGACCGGTACCGCCGAGGTCTACGGCAAGCAGACCACCTCGTGGTTCGCGACGTACACCAAGGACTACTCGATCGTCATGACGATCTCCCAGGGCGGTACGGGTTCCGGTGCGTCGGGACCCGCCGTCCGCAAGATCTACGACGCGATCTACGGCCTGGACGAGAGCGGCAAGCAGGACAAGAAGAAGGCGCTCCTGCCCGAACCGCAGAAGAACCTGCCGAAGATCGAGAACGACGGCTCCATCGACTCCCCGAAGATCAAGCCGTACAAGCCCGAGGCGCCCAAGCCGCCGGCCGAGCTGCAGGAGCTGGCCGGTGCCCCGGCCAACGGGAGGCGGGACTAGTCCATGACCGGCAACGGCTTCTCCGTCTCGGGATACGGACCCGAACGCTCCAGCATGTCCCGGCTCCTGGCCCGCGACTCGATCGTGCGCCGGCTCGACTGGCCGATGCTCCTCGCCGCGCTCGCGCTCTCCGGCATCGGCTCCGCCCTCGTCTACTCGGCGACCCGCAACCGCACGGAACTCGTCGGCGACGACCCGTACTCCTTCCTGGTCAAGCACATCATCAACATCGGCATCGGCCTCGGCCTGATGGCGGGCACGATCTGGCTGGGCCACCGCACGCTGCGCACCGCCGTGCCGATCCTCTACGGCGTCTCGGTCTTCCTGGTGCTCCTGGTCCTGACCCCGCTCGGCGCCACCATCAACGGCGCCCACGCGTGGATCGTGATCGCGGGCCAGTCGCTCCAGCCGTCCGAGTTCTGCAAGATCACGATCATCCTGGGCATGGCGGTGCTGCTCGCCGCCCGCGTCGACGCGGGCGACAAGGAGCACCCCGACCACCGCACGGTCGTGCAGGCCCTCGGCCTCGCCGCCGTACCGATCATGATCATCATGCTGATGCCCGACCTCGGCTCGGTCATGGTCGTCGCGATGATCGTGCTCGGCGTGCTGCTCGCCTCGGGCGCCTCCAACCGCTGGGTGTTCGGGCTGATCGGCACGGGCGTCGCCGGCGGTGTCGCCATATGGCAGCTCGGCGTCCTGGACGACTACCAGATCGCCCGCTTCGCCGCCTTCGCCAACCCCGCCCTCGACCCGGCGGGCGTCGGCTACAACACCAACCAGGCGCGCATCGCCATCGGCTCCGGCGGCCTGACCGGCACCGGCCTGTTCAAGGGCTCCCAGACCACCGGCCAGTTCGTCCCCGAACAGCAGACCGACTTCGTGTTCACCGTCGCGGGCGAGGAGCTCGGCTTCGTGGGCGCGGGCGCGATCCTGCTCCTGCTCGGCGTCGTCCTGTGGCGCGCCTGCCGCATCGCCCGCGAGACGACCGAGCTGTACGGCACGATCGTCGCCGCCGGAATCATCGCCTGGTTCGCCTTCCAGGCCTTCGAGAACATCGGCATGACCCTCGGCATCATGCCGGTCGCGGGTCTTCCGCTGCCCTTCGTCAGTTACGGCGGCTCCTCGATGTTCGCGGTCTGGGTGGCCGTCGGCCTGCTCCAGTCGATCAAGGTGCAACGGCCGATGTCCGCGTAGGTCCTGTGCCGGCCGGAGCGGGGGGACTGCCCAGATTCGTCCCGCGCGTCTAGATTCGGTTCATGGCGGAGACGAAGCGCGAGATCGAGCGGAAGTACGACGTCGGGGCGGACGCGGCACTGCCCGACCTGTCCGGCGTGGCCGGTGTCGCGGACACCGTCGACAAAGGCGTCGTCGACCTGGACGCCGTCTACTGGGACACCCCCGACCAACGCCTGGCCGCCGCCTCGGTCACCCTGCGGCGCCGCACCGGCGGCGCCGACGCGGGCTGGCACCTGAAACTGCCCGTCTCGCTCGCGGAGGGCGTGCGCGACGAGATCCACGCCCCGCTCTCGGACGCCGTGCCCCCCGCCCTCTTCGGCCTCGTGCGCTCCCGGGTGCGCGAGGCCGCCCTCGTTCCCGTCGTCCGGCTGCGGTCCGCGCGGACCCTGTGCCACCTCCTCGACGCGGACGGCGGCCTCCTCGCCGAGGTCAGCGTCGACCGGGTGCGGGCCGAGCGGCTCAGCGGGGGAGCGGGCACCGCCGCCTGGACCGAGATCGAGGCGGAACTGGCGGACGGCGGCGACCCCGCGCTCCTCGACAAGGTCGAGAAGAAGCTCAAGAAGGCGGGCGTGCGGCGCTCCTCGTCGTCCTCGAAGCTCGCCAGGGCACTGGCGCGGACCGAGCCGGAGAAGAACCGGGTGACCAAGGCCGCCCCCGAGACCGCCACGGGCACCGGCGGGAAGGCAGGCAAGAGCGGGGCCGTGGCCGAAGCGGTGCACGCGGCCGTCGGCGAGGGGCCCGGCACCGCGGGCGACCACGTCCTCGCCTACCTGCGCGCCCAGCGCGACGCGATCGTCTCGCTCGACCCCGCCGTCCGCCGTGACCTGCCCGACTCCGTGCACCAGATGCGGGTCGCCACCCGCCGGATGCGCAGCGCCTTCACGTCGTACCGCACGCTCCTGGACCGCACGGTCACCGACCCCGTCGGCGACGAGCTCAAGTGGCTCGCGGGCGAGCTCGGCGTCGACCGCGACCAGGAGGTCCTCACCGAGCGGCTCACCACCCGTATCGACGACGTGCCCCGGACCCTCCTCCTGGGCCCGGTGCACGGCCGGCTGCGCATCTGGACCGTCGCCCGCGGCACCGGCTCGCGCCGCAGGACCGTCGCCGTGCTCGACAGCGAGCGCTACTTCGCGCTCCTGGACACCCTCGACGCCCTGCTCGCCGCGCCCCCGCTGCGCCCGGCCGCCGCCGCGCCCCCCGCGAAGGCGCTCCGCAAGGCCGCGCTCAAGGACTACAAACGCCTGGCCACCCGCGTCGAGCACGCCCTGGGACTGCCCCCGGGCCATGAGCGGGACACCGCCCTGCACGAGGCCCGCAAGGCCGCCAAGCGCGCCCGGTACGCGGGCGAATCGGCGGTTCCGGCGCTCGGCAGGCCGGCCCGGCGGTTCGCCGGAAGGATGAAGGCGGTCCAGAGCGTGCTCGGCGACCACCAGGACAGCGTCGTCGCGCGCGAGGCCCTGCGCGCCCTGGCGATCCAGGCCCACATGGCCGGGGAGTCCGCGTTCACCTGGGGACTTCTGTACGGCCAGGAGGAAGCGGCAGGGGCGGACCGCGAGCGGGAGCTGCCCGAGGTGTGGGCCAAGGCGTCGAGGCCGAAACTGCGGGCGGCACTGGGCAGCTGAACGCCGGGGTACGCTTGATGGTCACCCCTGCCAGCTCATGAAGGTCCGCGATGTCTGCCGAATCGGTCTTCCCACAGCTCGAAGCTCTGCTCCCGCATGTGCAGAAGCCCATCCAGTACGTCGGCGGTGAGCTGAACTCCACCGTCAAGCCGTGGGATTCCTGTGACGTCCGCTGGGCGCTCATGTACCCCGACGCGTACGAGGTGGGGCTGCCCAACCAGGGCGTCATGATCCTCTACGAGGTCCTCAACGAGCGCGAGGGTGTGCTCGCCGAGCGCACCTACAGCGTGTGGCCGGACCTGGAGGCCCTGATGCGCGAGCACCGGGTGCCGCAGTTCACGGTCGACTCGCACCGCCCGGTGGGCGCCTTCGACGTCTTCGGGCTCAGCTTCTCCACCGAGCTCGGGTACACCAACATGCTGACGGCCCTGGACCTCGCGGGCATCCCGCTGGAGTCCAAGGACCGCACCCTGGACGACCCGATCGTGCTCGCGGGCGGCCACGCGGCCTTCAACCCCGAGCCGATCGCCGAGTTCATCGACGCCGCGATCATCGGCGACGGCGAGCAGGCCGTCCTGGAGATGACGGAGATCATCCGCGCCTGGAAGGCCGAGGGCCGCCCCGGCGGCCGCGAGGAGGTCCTCTTCCGCCTCGCCAGGACGGGCTCGGTCTACATCCCGGCGTTCTACGACGTCGAGTACCTCCCCGACGGCCGCATCGGCCGCGTCGTGCCCAACCGCAGCGGCGTGCCGTGGCGCGTGTCCAAGCACACCGTCATGGACCTCGACGAGTGGCCCTACCCCAAGCAGCCCCTGGTCCCGCTCGCCGAGACCGTCCACGAGCGCATGTCCGTGGAGATCTTCCGCGGCTGCACCCGCGGCTGCCGCTTCTGCCAGGCCGGCATGATCACGCGTCCCGTGCGGGAGCGGAGCATCACCGGCATCGGCGACATGGTCGACAAGGGCCTGAAGGCGACCGGCTTCGAAGAGGTCGGCCTGCTCTCGCTCTCCTCCGCCGACCACAGCGAGATCGCCGACGTCGCCAAGGGCCTCGCCGACCGGTACGAGGAGGACAAGATCGGCCTGTCCCTCCCCTCGACCCGCGTGGACGCCTTCAACGTCGACCTCGCCAACGAGCTGACGAGGAACGGCCGTCGCTCCGGCCTGACCTTCGCCCCCGAGGGCGGCTCCGAGCGCATGCGCAAGGTCATCAACAAGATGGTGTCCGAGGAAGACCTCATCCGCACCGTCGCGACCGCGTACGGCAACGGCTGGCGCCAGGTGAAGCTGTACTTCATGTGTGGCCTGCCCACCGAGACCGACGAGGACGTCCTGCAGATCGCCGACATGGCGATGAACGTCATCCAGAAGGGCCGCGAGGTCTCCGGCGCCAACGACATCCGCTGCACGGTCTCCATCGGCGGTTTCGTGCCGAAGCCCCACACGCCCTTCCAGTGGGCCCCGCAGCTCTCCTCCGAGGAGACCGACGCCCGCCTGGAGAAGCTCCGCGACAAGATCCGCGGCGACAAGAAGTACGGCCGCTCGATCGGCTTCCGCTACCACGACGGCAAGCCCGGCATCGTCGAGGGCCTGCTCTCGCGCGGCGACCGCCGCATCGGCGCCGTCATCCGCGCCGTCTACGAGGAGGGCGGCCGCTTCGACGGCTGGCGCGAGCACTTCTCGTACGAGCGCTGGATGCGGTGCGCCGAGAAGACGCTGCCCGAGGTGGGCGTGGACGTCGACTGGTACACGACCCGCGAGCGCACCTACGAGGAGGTCCTGCCCTGGGACCACCTGGACTCCGGTCTCGACAAGGACTGGCTCTGGGAGGACTGGCAGGACTCGCTCGACGAGACCGAGGTCGAGGACTGCCGCTGGACCCCGTGCTTCGACTGCGGCGTCTGCCCGCAGATGGACACGCAGATCCAGATCGGCCCCACCGGCAAGAAGCTCCTGCCGCTCACGGTCGTGAAGTAGCGGCGGCGGACGGCACAGGCGGAGCCAGGAACCGAAGCGCCGAGCACCGGCCCATGCCCCGACTCGCCCTGCCCAGCGGCCTGGTACACCGCTCCTTCGTCGCCGCGATGGAGGAGCTGCGGGCCGAGGGACAGGGCGGTCCGGGCGACGACTCGGCGCTCGGCGGCACCCTGCGCGACTACGGCACCCGGTGGCGCGACCGCGCGGTCTTCGACGCGTACGTCGCCGAGGTCCGCGCCGCCGCCCGCCCCACCGAGCCGCACGCCGTCCCCGTGACGACCCTCTGGTACGTCGACGGCGCCGACTACTTCGGCCGCGTCACCGTCCGGCACACCGTCGGCACCCGCTTCCTGCGCGAGTACGGCGGCCACATCGGCTACGACGTCCGGCCCACCGCCCGCCGCCGCGGCCACGCCACCGAGATGCTCCGCGCCTGCCTCCCGTACGCGGCCGAACTCGGCCTGGAATCCGTCCTGGTGACCTGCGACACCGACAACACCGGCTCGCGCAAGGTGATCGAGGCGGTGGGCGGCGCCTTCGAGGACGAGCGGGGCGGCAAGCTGCGGTACTGGATCGACACCGGCCGGATCCGAACCGACGCCTCACGCGTCTAGGACGACATGGACCTGGAGAAGCGGCCGCAGCAGCAGGCCGGACAGCCGCCGGCACGGCCCGCGCCGCCCGCACGGCCCGCGCCGCCCGTACAGCCCTCGCAGCCGCAGCCCGAGGGCTGTCTCGCCGTCGCCATCCGCATCCCGGTGCGGATCGTCGTGCTCGTGCTCGTCGTGCCCGTGCGGCTGGTCTGGGACGCGCTCGCCGTGTGCGGCCGTTTCGTCTGGCGCACCGTGCTGCGCCCCCTCGGACGCGGCATCGGCGCGGTGCTGACCTGGCTGTTCAAGGCGGTGTTCGTCTGGCCGTGGGTGGCGCTGTGGCGGTACGTGGTGGTGCCGGTCGGCGTCGCTCTCGCCTGGCTGGGGCGGATCCTGTTCGTCGTCCCCGCCAGGTGGCTGTACCGGTCCGTGCTCACGCCCCTCGGGCACGGCATCGCGTGGACGGTACGGGGGATCGGCACAGGTCTGGGCCGGCTGGGCCGGGTGCTGTTCGTCCTCCCCTCGGTGTGGCTGTACCGGTCCGTCCTCACGCCTCTCGGGCACGCGATCGCGTGGCTGGCGCGGGGTATCGGAGCCGGGGCCGCCGCGGCCGGACGCGGCATCGGCGCGGTGCTGACCTGGCTGTTCAAGGCGGTCTTCGTCTGGCCGTGGGTGGCGCTGTGGCGGTACGTGGTCGTGCCGGCCGGCATCGGGATCGCCTGGCTGGGCCGGGTGCTGATCGTGATCCCCTCGGTGTGGCTGTACCGGTCCGTCCTCACGCCCCTCGGGCACGGCATCGCGTGGACCGTACGGGGGATCGGCGCCGGGATCGCCTGGCTGGCCGGCGGCGTCTGGACCGTCGTCACGACGCTGCTGCGCTGGCTCCTCGTCGTGCCCGCCGTCGCCGTGTGGCGCTGGGTGCTCGCCCCCGTCGGACGCGCGATCGCCGTCGTCGCGCGCGAGATCGGCGACGCGCTCGGGCACGCCTGGCGTGTCGCGGGACACCTCTCGCTCGTCGTCGGCCGGTTCCTCGGCACGCTCCTTCGGTGGATCTTCGTGGAGCCGGTGCGGTGGGCCTACCGGTCGGTGCTCACCCCCCTGGGACACATGGTCCGCGACGTGGTGTGGCGGCCCGCCGCCGCGGCCGCCAGGAGCGTGCGCCGCACCACGCGGCAGGCCCTCACCGCGGCCAGGGAGAGCGTGCGCCAGACCCGCGCCGAGGTACGCCGGATGCTCTTCGGGGCGCCGAAGGAAGCGGCGCCGGTGGCGGTGGCCCGGGGCGGGTCCGCCCCGGTACCGGTGGCCCGGCGGGAACCGGACACGCCGGAGCCGCGTAACCTAGAGAAGAAGCCCGGGAGTGCGGTTTCCCCGCCCGGGTGGGGATGATCCCGACCGGACGGTCCGACCGGACGGCGCCGGGCGAACCCCACCCGCACCACTCCGCTCCGCAGCGGGGTGTCTCCCGGCCCGCACACAAGGAGAAGTTCCCCTGGGCAAGCGACAGCCCGTAGGCCCGCCGCCCGCACCCGCGGTGCAGCGCATCCGACTGCGCTACACCAAGCGCGGCCGCCTCCGGTTCACCAGCCACCGTGACTTCCAGCGTGCCTTCGAGCGGGCGCTGCGCCGCGCCGAGGTGCCCATGGCGTACTCGGCGGGATTCACCCCGCACCCCAAGGTGTCGTACGCCAATGCCGCACCCACCGGCACCGGCAGCGAGGCCGAGTACGTGGAGATCGCGCTCACCGCGCCGCGCGACCCCGAGAAGCTCCGTGAGCTCCTCGACGAGTCGATGCCGACCGGGCTGGACATCGTCGACGCCGTCGAGTCCCGCACCTCCGGACTCGCCGACCGCCTCACGGCCTCCGTCTGGGAACTGCGCCTGGACGGCGTGGAGAGCGCGGCGGCACAGCGCGCCGCCGACCTGTTCACGGCCGCGGAGCAGGTCGAGGTCCAGCGCCGCACCAAGAACGGCATGCGCACCTTCGACGCACGCGAGGCCGTCGTGAGCCTCGCGCTCGCCGACCGCGAAGCGACTGCTCACGACGCTGATAGGCCGACCGACAAGCCCTGTGCGATACTGCGGCTGGTTGTTCGGCACGTGACACCTGCCGTACGACCTGACGACGTCCTGTCCGGTCTCCGAGCTGTGGCCGACCTGGCGCCGCCGGTCCCCGCAGCGGTGACCAGGCTGGCGCAGGGGCTTTTCGATGAAGAGACCGGCACGGTGACCGACCCGCTCGCGCCCGACCGCGAGGCAGATTCGGCCGCATCACCCACGGCCGCCGTACCTGCCGCCGCGAAGGCGCCGGTGCCGGAAGGCCCCCGTTAAGGACGTACGTCACCGCGCAGCCCTCGTACTCGGGAGCCACCTGGGTCGGGCAGCGCACTGACCGAGACTTTCGCCAGGCCGTCCGCATTTGGGCGTACGGAACCGGCGAGACAAGACATAGAGCTCCCGTGCGGCGCCCGCGCCCCGGATGGCGGCCCCGCGCACCTAGCGCGAGCTGCGGCCATCACCGGACCAGGCGCGGCGCCCGGGAGCGTGACGGGAGAACCGCCCGCATGCTTGAGCCGAACGAACCCACTGAGGGCTCGCAGGACAACAACACGCCCAGCGACACCTTGCCGCCGCGCCGCAGGCGCCGCGCCGCGTCGCGACCGGCGGGACCGCCGACGGGAGCCGCCGAAGGCGCCGCTCCGGCCATACCGGCCACCCCCGCCGCCGAAGAGGCCCCCGAGATCGAAGAGGCCGACGAGGCCGCCGAGGCCGAGGTGACGGCCGAGGCCCCGGAGCCCGCCGTCGAGCCCGAGGCCGCCCCGGCCCCGCGCGCCCGCCGCCGCGCCACCCGCCGTGCCTCCGCGCCGGCCGGTGCGCCGCAGACGGCCGAGGCGACGGCGCCCGCCGCCGAGGCCGCCGCGCCCGCAGAGGACGCGAAGACCCCCAAGACCACCAAGAACACCAAGAACGGCAAGGCCGCCGCGGCCACCGACGCCGCCGAGGCCGCTCCGGCCACCGGGGAAGAGGCCGAGGAGGCCGCCCCCGCGCCGCGTGCCCGTCGCCGTGCGACCCGCCGCGCCTCCGCTCCCGCCGGCGCGCCGCAGGCCGCCGCCGCGGAGCCGGCCGCCGCCGTCGAGGAGGCCCCGGTGCCGAACGAGCCCGAGATCGCCCAGGCCGCCCAGGCCGGGCCCGCCGCCGAGGACGCCGCGCCGCGCCGTTCGCGCCGTCGTGCCGTCCGCGGCGCGTCCGCGCCCGCCGCCCCCGCCGACACCCAGCCTGCCGAGGAGACCCCGGAGAAGGCCCAGGGCAAGGCGCGGGACAAGGACCGGGGCAGGGCGAAGGCCGCCGAGAAGCCCGCCGCCGTCGAGGAGGCGCCCGCCGCCGCCGACGCCGAGCCCTCGGACGAGGACGCCCCCCGCGGCCGTCGCCGCCGCGCCACCCGCAAGACCGCCGCCACCGGCTTCTCCGCGCCGTCCGCCCAGAAGGCGCGCAAGGCGCAGCAGGCCGACGAGTCCGGCGACAACGGCGGGCGCAAGAACGCCCGCCCGGCCGTCGCCGTCTTCCAGGCCCCGGTCTTCGCCGAGCCGATGTTCCAGACCCCGGAGCGCGCCGCCGCGGCGGCCGCCGCCGAGGCCGCCGAGGAGCCCGCCGAGGCCGCCCCGGCCACCCAGGCGGCCCCGGCCGCCCCCGTGGCGGAGGAGGAGCAGACGCCGCGCCGTCGCCGCCGCCGTCGCGCCGCGGACGAGCAGCCCGCCGCCGAGGAGCGCGAGCCCGCCAAGCCCGCGCGGACGGAGCCGGCCGAGCAGGCCGACGACGCCGCACAGGCCGAGGACACCTCCGCCGATCAGCACGACTCCGACGACGACGCGGAGGACTCCGGCGAGCGCCAGGGCCGCCGCCGTCGTCGTGGTGGCCGTCGCCGTCGCCGCGGTGACTCCGCCGACCAGGACAACGAGCAGCACGACGCGTCGGGCGACGCCGACGACGCCGTCGAGCAGGGCGGTTCCGACGATGACGCCGCGGACGCCGCGGACGCCCCGGACGCGGACGCCGAAGGGCAGGACGACGAGGCCGAGGAGTCGGCCTCCGAGTCCGGCGGCTCCGGTTCCAGCAGCAGCCGTCGCCGCCGTCGGCGCCGTCGGCGTGCCGGTGACTCCGGCGAGGGCGAGCCGGGCGACGGCGACCCCGAGCGCACGGTCGTCAAGGTCCGTGAGCCGCGCAAGAAGGAAGAGCGCGAGCCCGGCACCGGCGTCGACGAGGTCCAGTCCATCAAGGGCTCGACGCGTCTCGAGGCCAAGAAGCAGCGCCGTCGCGAGGGCCGTGAGCAGGGCCGCCGCCGCGTGCCGATCATCACCGAGGCGGAGTTCCTGGCGCGCCGCGAGGCCGTCGAGCGCGTGATGGTCGTCCGCCAGAACGGCGAGCGCACCCAGATCGGCGTCCTCGAGGACAACGTGCTCGTCGAGCACTACGTCAACAAGGAGCAGGCCACCTCGTACGTCGGCAACGTCTACCTGGGCAAGGTCCAGAACGTGCTGCCGTCCATGGAGGCCGCGTTCATTGACATCGGCAAGGGCCGCAACGCGGTGCTGTACGCCGGTGAGGTCAACTTCGAGGCGCTCGGCATGGCCAACGGGCCGCGCCGCATCGAGTCCGCCCTGAAGTCCGGCCAGTCCGTCCTCGTCCAGGTCACGAAGGACCCGATCGGCCACAAGGGCGCCCGCCTGACCAGCCAGGTCTCGCTGCCCGGCCGGTACCTGGTCTACGTGCCCGAGGGCTCGATGACCGGCATCAGCCGCAAGCTGCCCGACACCGAGCGCGCGCGTCTGAAGACCATCCTCAAGAAGATCGTCCCCGAGGACGCCGGCGTCATCGTGCGCACCGCGGCCGAGGGCGCGAGCGAGGACGAGCTGCGCCGCGACGTCGAGCGTCTGCAGCAGCAGTGGGAGGACATCCAGAAGAAGGCGAAGGCGGCCTCCACGAGCTCGCCGAGCCTGCTGTACGGCGAGCCGGACATGACCGTCCGCGTCGTCCGCGACATCTTCAACGAGGACTTCTCCAAGGTCATCGTGAGCGGCGACGAGGCGTGGGAGACCATCCACGGCTACGTCTCGCACGTCGCGCCCGACCTGGCGGACCGCCTCTCCCGGTGGACGTCCGAGGTCGACGTCTTCGCGACGTACCGCATCGACGAGCAGCTCGCCAAGGCGCTCGACCGCAAGGTCTGGCTGCCGAGCGGCGGCTCGCTGGTGATCGACAAGACCGAGGCGATGATCGTCGTCGACGTCAACACCGGTAAGTTCACCGGGCAGGGCGGCAACCTCGAAGAGACCGTGACGAGGAACAACCTCGAAGCGGCCGAGGAGATCGTGCGCCAGCTGCGCCTGCGGGACCTCGGCGGCATCGTCGTCATCGACTTCATCGACATGGTCCTGGAGTCCAACCGGGACCTGGTCCTGCGGCGCCTCCTGGAATGCCTCGGTCGCGACCGTACGAAGCACCAGGTCGCCGAGGTCACCTCGCTCGGCCTGGTCCAGATGACCCGCAAGCGTGTCGGACAGGGGCTCCTGGAGTCCTTCTCCGAGACCTGCGTGCACTGCAACGGCCGCGGCGTCATCGTGCACATGGAGCAGCCGACCTCCGCAGGGGGCGGCGGCAAGCGCAAGAAGCGCGGCCGCGGCGGCTCGGAGCACCAGGACCACGGTCACGAGCACACGCACGACGACGGTACGGACGATGCGGCGGACTCCGCCGTGGAGACCGAGGCCGAGGTCGCGGCCGAGGCGGCCGCTCCCGTGGCGCTGCCCGAGCCCGAGTTCGTCCCGGACGAGGAGCTGTACAGCAGCGCGGCCGAGGCCGAGGCGGCGGCTCACCGCGGCGGGCGTTCGCGCCGCCGCGCGACCCGGCGTGCGTCGGCTCCGGCGGGCGCTCCCCGCGCGGAGAGCGCCCCGGTGGAGGAGCCCAAGGAGGAGGCTCCCAAGGCGGAGGCCGCACCGAAGGCGAAGAAGTCGGGCCGGAAGGCCAAGTCCGCCGCGAAGGCGGAGAAGGCCGCGCAGGCCGAGGCCCGGGAGGCGGAGGTGCCGGTCGTCGAGTCCGACGTGGCGCGCACCGAGGCCCCGGCGGCCGAGGACCCGGTCGTGGGCAGCCCCGAGGCGGTCGAGGAGGCCCACAAGGCCCCTGCGGCGGCGGTTGAGGCTCCCGTAGCGGACGCCGCGGACGCCGCGCCGAAGGGTCGTACGCGCCGTCGTGCGGTCCGCAAGGCGACGTCGCCGGCCGGCGCCCCGAAGGGTGCCGAGAGCGACGCGGCCGAGGCCGCCCAGGTGGTCGTGGCCGAGGCGCCCAAGGCGGAGCCCGTCGCCGAGCCGGTGACCGAGGCCGTGGCCGAGGCGCCCGCCGCCGACGCCGCGCCGCCGCGTGCGCGCCGGCGTGCGGTGCGCAAGGCAACCGCGCCGACCGCGTCCGAGGAGACGGCCGTCATGGTCGTCCCCGCGGCGGAGAAGCCCGCCGGGAAGGCCGACGCGGAGGCCGAGGCTCCGGCCGAGGACGCCGCTCCGGCCAAGAAGACGGCGCGCAAGACCGCCAAGAAGGCGCCGGCCAAGAAGGCCGCCACCAAGAAGACCGCGGCCAAGAAGACGACGGCCGCAAAGAAGACGACGGCCAAGAAGGCGTCGAAGACGACGGCGAAGAAGGCCGCGGCGGCGGAGCAGACGCCGTCCGGCGTCTCCGCCAGCGCGTCCAGCGAGGGCTGACCCTTCGCACATCCGTGCCCCCTGTCCGGCGTTCCCGCCGGACAGGGGGCACGGTCGTGTCCGGCGTCCGCGGCCGGCACGGCCCGAAAGCGTGAAGTCGGCGGGGCCCCCTTGGAGGGCTGGAGGGACACCTGTAAAACTCGTGCGGTCTGATGAGTGAACAGATCTGATGAGTGAACGAAGACGTGCGCGCGTTTGGGGAGACGGCGCGCGCGTCAGGGGAGGGATGAGACATGGCGCACGCGCGCCTGCGAGGCACGGGACGACACCGTGCGGTCAAACCGGTCAAGGGCGGCCGCCAGGCGGTGGCGCTGGCCACCGTCCTGTCGGCGGCGGGGCTGCAGGCCGCGGGTTCCGTGGGGAGTGCCGCGGCGGACACGACGGCGCCCACCTGGACCGAGGGGCCGATCTTCAACGACCCGAAGGGCTCCGTCGACCGGCAGTACGCGATCCGGGCCCGGCTGATCGAGCTGACGAACTCCGCGGTGCGCGGCTCGACGATCAAGGTCGCGGTCTACCACGTGTGGGAGGCCTCGGTCGTCGACGCGCTCGTCGCCGCCAAGAACCGCGGCGTGCACGTGCAAATCCTGCTCGACGAGACCAGCAAGAGCGACCGCCCGACGAACACCTCGTACAACACGCTCAAGACGGCGCTCGGCACCAGCACGGCGAAGTCGTCCTTCGTGACGCTCTGTCCGACCGGGAAGTCCTGCCTGGGCAACCCGCGGTACGGCAAGTCGATCATGCACAACAAGTTCTGGCTGTTCTCCCAGGTGCAGGGCGCCAAGGACGTCGTCGTGCAGACCACGTCGAACTCGACGCCGTCGGCGCACACGAAGTTCTACAACGACGCGCTGCTGCTGCCGGACAACCCCGCGATGTACGACGCGTACGCCGAGTACTTCACGGACATGCTCGGCAAGCGCTGGGCGGACTGGGACTACCGCACGGTCAGCAGCGGCCGCTACAAGGCGTACTTCTTCCCGCGCAACGGCACGGTGAACGAGACCGACACCATGTACTCGGTCCTGAACAACGTGAAGTGCACGTACAAGGACGCGGCGGGCACCACGCAGCACACGAAGGTCCGCGCCGCCATCTTCAAGATCACCCGGCAGCAGATCGCCGACAAGCTGGTCTCGCTGAAGAAGGCGGGCTGCTCGGTGAGCATCCTGTACGCGGAGACGGACAGCGCCAAGAGCCAGGGCGGCACCCCGGGCACCTGGGAGCAGCTCCACAAGTCCGGCGGCCCCTCCGTGCGCTGCTACAACGACGACCGGGACCCGCTGCACCCCGGTACCCGGCTGACCACGCCGTACATCATCCACTCGAAGTACCTGCTCGTGGACGGCATGTACGACGGCAAGCGGAACAAGGTCTCCTTCACGGGCTCGCAGAACTACACGGCGCCCGCGCTGCGCGAGAACGACGAGGCGATCGTCAAGATCGACGACGACTCGGTGCACGACACCTACCGCTCGCACTTCGACCGCTCGCGCGCCGTGGCCTGGCCGGGCAGCGCGGACAAGACGGACCTGTGCAAGGGCGTCAAGCCGCTGCCGCCGGACGGTGAGAACCCGGTCACCTGAGTCGGGGCGAGGGGCCGGTTTGACCCGTGTCGACCGGCCCCGTAATCTTGACCGTCGGCGTGTTCCTATGCACGCCCACCCCTCGTAAACCTTTTTCCTCTCGTGGCCTGTGCCGTGAGAGAGGCCGCTCGCTTCTTGCTTGCGGCTGGACTGCGGGGGTCCCGTTCCGAGCGAGAGAGAGATCCGCGTGTACGCCATCGTGCGCAGCGGTGGTCGCCAGCACAAGGTTGCTGTCGACGACATCGTTGAGGTTGACAAGATTTCCACTGCCAAGGTTGGCGACACGGTCGAGCTCTCGACCCTGCTCGTTGTCGACGGCGACGCCGTGACCAGCGACCCGTGGGTGCTGGCCGGCATCAAGGTGCAGGCCGAGGTCGTGGACCACCACAAGGGTGTCAAGATCGACATCCTTCGGTACAAGAACAAGACCGGCTACCGCCGTCGTCAGGGTCACCGCCAGCAGTACACGGCGATCAAGATCACCGGCATCCCCACGGCTGCGAAGTAAGGGACTGAGACTAGATGGCACACAAGAAGGGCGCATCGTCCACTCGGAACGGGCGCGATTCCAATGCTCAGCGGCTCGGCGTGAAGCGCTTCGGCGGTCAGACCGTCAACGCCGGTGAGATCCTGGTCCGCCAGCGCGGCACCCACTTCCACCCGGGCTCGGGCGTCGGCCGCGGCAAGGACGACACCTTGTTCGCGCTGGACGCCGGTGCGGTGGAGTTCGGTACCCACCGCGGCCGCAAGGTCGTGAACATCGTTCCGGTCGCCTGAGTCCGTCTTTCTGACTGACTAGGCGCTCGTCGAGCGAGTTCTGCGAGGGCGGACCTCTCTTCCCGGATCGGGAAGCGGGTCCGCCTTTCGCGTGTTAGACGTAAGACATTTCCGTACGCCCCCTCTGCCCCGAAGGCGTGGGGGGACCCCCAGGAGGCACCGAACCATGACCACCTTCGTGGACCGCGTCGAGCTGCATGCCGCCGCGGGTAACGGGGGCCACGGCTGTGCCTCCGTCCACCGTGAGAAGTTCAAGCCGCTCGGCGGCCCGGACGGCGGCAACGGCGGCCGTGGCGGTGACGTGATCCTGGTCGTCGACCAGGACGTCACCACGCTGCTCGACTACCACCACAGCCCGCACCGCAAGGCCACCAACGGCCAGCCCGGAGCCGGCGACAACCGTTCCGGCAAGGACGGCCAGGACCTGGTGCTGCCCGTCCCCGACGGCACCGTCGTCCTGGACAAGGCGGGCAACGTCCTCGCCGACCTGGTCGGCCAGGGCACCACCTTCGTCGCGGGCCAGGGCGGCCGTGGCGGCCTCGGCAACGCGGCGCTGGCCTCCGCCCGGCGCAAGGCCCCCGGCTTCGCGCTGCTCGGCGTGCCCGGCGAGGAGCGGGACATCGTCCTGGAGCTCAAGACCGTCGCCGACGTGGCCCTGGTGGGCTACCCGAGCGCGGGCAAGTCCTCGCTGATCTCCGTGCTGAGCGCGGCGAAGCCGAAGATCGCGGACTACCCGTTCACGACGCTCGTCCCCAACCTCGGTGTGGTGACGGCCGGCGCGACCGTCTACACCGTCGCGGACGTGCCCGGCCTCATCCCCGGCGCCAGCCAGGGCCGCGGCCTCGGCCTGGAATTCCTGCGGCACGTCGAGCGCTGCAGCGTGCTCGTGCACGTCCTGGACACGGCGACCCTGGAGTCCGACCGCGACCCCGTCTCCGACCTCGACGTCATCGAGGCCGAGCTGCGGGAGTACGGCGCGGGCCTGGAGAACCGGCCGCGCATCGTCGTCCTGAACAAGGTCGACGTACCCGACGGACAGGACCTCGCCGACCTGGTCAGGCCCGACCTGGAGGAGCGCGGCTACCGCGTCTTCGAGGTGTCGGCCGTCGCGCACAAGGGCCTCAAGGAGCTCTCCTTCGGCCTCGCCGAGCTGGTCTCGGCCGCGCGCGCCTCGAAGCCGAAGGAGGAGGCGACCCGCATCGTCATCCGTCCCCAGGCCGTGGACGACAGCGGCTTCACCGTCACCCAGGAGGAGGACGGCATCTACCGCGTGCGCGGCGAGAAGCCGGAGCGCTGGGTGCGCCAGACCGACTTCAACAACGACGAGGCCGTCGGCTACCTCGCGGACCGCCTCAACCGCCTCGGCGTCGAGGACGCGCTGATGAAGGCCGGCGCCCGCAACGGCGACGGCGTCGCCATCGGCCCCGAGGAGAACGCGGTCGTCTTCGACTGGGAGCCGACGATGATGGCGGGCGCGGAGATGCTCGGCCGCCGTGGCGAGGACCACCGCCTGGAGGCGCCGCGCCCGGCCGCGCAGCGCCGCAGGGACCGCGAGGCGGAGCGGGACGAGTCGCAGAAGGCGTACGACGACTTCGAGCCGTTCTAGGCGGGGCGCCGTGGACCGGGGTGCCGGCCGGCCTCCCGGTTCCTGTCGCCGGTAAGAGCCGAGCGGTGGAACGAGCCGAGCGGTAGAACGAGAGGGGCCCCGGAGCACATGCTCCGGGGCCCCTCTCGTATGTCTCTCGTGTGTCAGGGCGTTACGCGGTGACCGTGTCTTCCGCGCCGTTCTGCTCGTTCGGGTCCTGTTCCATCTCCTCTGCCGCTTCCTCCGCGATGCGCTGGCCGGGGATGTCCGCGTCGATGCGGGAGGCCATGCGGGCGCGACGGGCGTCGGCCTGGGCGGAGAGCGCGAGGGCCGCGCCGTTGAAGCGGGTCAGGGAAGGCGGGTCGGAGGGGCCCAGGAGGTGCTCCTTGAGCTCCGCGCGGGCCTCCGCGTGGGTGTCGAGCTCGGGGTCGCGAACGGCCTTCAGAAGGTCCGCCACGCCGTCCGCCTCGGGGGCGAGGATCGTCGCCGCCGACGCCGTCGGGAAGCTCGCGCGGAACTCCGCCTCGCCCATGCCGGCCGTGTTGGCGACCGCGTACGGCTTCTCGCTGCTCAGCCAGTCCGAGACGACCGAGGAGACGTCGCTGATCAGCAGGTCGGCCTGGTTGAAGCAGGCGAAGATCGCGGGGCGCGCCGACGTGATGATCTGGTGCTCCCACTCGGGGAAGGAGGCCCAGAACGCCGTCTCCCACGCGGACGTCGCCGCGGCCACCGCCGCCTGCTGGCCGCCCTCGGGGGCGCCCTGGAGCATCATCCGCTCCTGCTCGTCCGCGCTCTTGCGGAAGGTCCGCGCGGTCAGCAGGTCCAGCGCCGCGGTGCGGGCGGTCAGCTCGGCCGCTGCCTCGGGACCGGGACGCGCGCCGGAGCGCTTCGTGTTGGCCGCGAGGATCATCGCCTTGATGCGCTCGTTGGCGGCGCCCGCCGCCGGGTTCTGCGAGCCGGTCATCGGGTGCGGCTTGTAGAGCAGGCGCACGCCCGGGTCGGCCAGAAGCTCACGGACGATGTTCTCGCCGGCCAGGACCACCGAGGTGTTGCCGGGGTTGCCGTCCCAGCCCTCCCACGTGGGGGCGTACAGGACGGTGGTGTACGCGCCGGTCGGGGCGCCGGCGTACGGGCGGATCGGGGACAGCTGGGGGCGGCCGACCTCGACCACGTCCTTGTCCTCGACGCCGATGTCCGCGAGCTGGTAGCGGTCGCGGGCCGCGGGTCCTGCCACCCACACCTCGTCGTACGCCTTGGCGTAGGGGTTGCAGGAGGAGAGCTTGTCGCTCTCGCCGTGGTTGATGAAGGCGTGCTTGATCGTGGGGATGCGCAGGACCTGCGAGGTCTTCGCGGCGTTGGCCGGGTGCAGCATCATCTTCAGCGTCGACGTCTCCAGGGAGAACATCGTGGCGACCTTCGGGAAGCAGATGATCGGGACGTCGGTCGCGTCGATCTTCTGCACCATGAACCGCTCGCGCAGCACGATCAGCGGCTTGCCGTCGAGGTCGGCGAGCGTGGAGAGCCACATGTTCGCCTGGTAGGCGGACGTGGTGCCGCCGGAGAAGTACATGGCGACGGTCGGCTTGTAGTCGGCGAGCCACTCGTCGAGCCACTCCATGACCTTCTGGTCGTTCTTCGCCCGCTTCTTGGGGAGCAGCCAGGTGCCGAGGTAGAGGGCGCCCGCGCCGATCAGCGTGAGGGAGACGGCGAGCCCGATGCCGCCCCAGTACGCGTCGGTGGTCGCCGCGGTGACCAGCAGGCCGATCGTGGTCGGCACCGAGAAGGTGAGCAGGCGGTGGGCCTGGCGCCGGGAGAGGATCCGCGGCGGTGCGGCCGTCAGGTGCAGCTTTGAGGTGTCGATGTTGCGCGTGACGATCGGCAGCGATCGGGTGCGGCGCACCAGCACGGCGACGGCCTGGCAGCAGAAGTGCAGGACGTAGAAGGCGAGCAGCGCGATGGTCAGCGGCGACTGCTCGGCCAGCGGCTCGATGCCGTCGATGCGCAGCAGGCCGACGAGGATCAGCATGTCGCGCAGCAGCTGGCGGACCGTGACGTCGAAGCGGATCTTGCCAAGGAGGGAGAGAAGGCCCGGCTGCTTGTACTGCAGATAGATGTCGAGCGCGAGGTTCGCCGCGGCCGCGGCGACGAACACCGGGACGTAGGGAATCAGCGCGGTCACCAGCTGGGCCGTGAAGAGCGCGAACATCGCGAACAGCGCTGTCAGCTGCACGATGCGTCGGGGGGCGAGTCCGGCAGAGGGCACGGGCTTGGGCTCCTGGCGGGGAAGAAGAGGGAAGGGGGGAAGTCGACCACTGACCGTATGACGCGCAGTGGCTCCCTAGCAATCTTCCGTGACATCAATCACCTGATATAGGGGCAAAGGGACTGAACCTCAGGGGCGTTTTCCGCCTCTGACGGGAATGCGCCCAGGCGCTGCCCGGCCCCGGTCCGCCCCTCGGAACAGGCAGGCGCCCCGCCCCGGGGCTCACGTAGATTGCAGGTCCGGAGACCGCAGATCCGGGGCATCGGGATCATTTGGGGAAGAGCGTGGCAGCGGCAAGGCAGTCAGTGGCAGAGGCCCGGCGGGTCGTCGTCAAGGTCGGGTCGTCATCCCTGACCACCGCATCGGGGGGCCTGGACGCGGACCGTGTTGACGCGCTCGTCGATGTGCTCGCCAAGAGCCGTAGCGGGGGCGAGCGCGAGATCGTGCTCGTCTCGTCCGGTGCCATCGCCGCGGGCCTCGCCCCGCTGGGCCTCGTGCGGCGCCCCAAGGACCTCGCCCGGCAGCAGGCCGCCGCCAGCGTGGGCCAGGGCCTGCTCGTGGCCCGCTACACCGCCTCCTTCGCGCGCTACGGCGTACGCGTGGGGCAGGTGCTCCTCACCTCCGACGACATGGCCCGCAGGGCCCACCACCGCAACGCGTCGCGCACCCTGGACCAGCTCCTGGCGATGGGCGCGCTGCCGGTCGTGAACGAGAACGACACCGTGGCGACCGACGAGATCCGCTTCGGCGACAACGACCGGCTCGCCGCCCTGGTCGCCCACCTCGTCCACGCCGACCTCCTCGTCCTCCTCTCCGACGTGGACGGCCTCTACGACGGCGACCCCGCCAAGCCGGGCACCTCCCGCATCGACGAGGTCACGGGCCCCGCCGACATGGCGCACGTGGAGATCGGCAGCGCCGGCAAGGCGGGCGTCGGCACCGGCGGCATGGTCACCAAGGTCGAGGCGGCGCGCATCGCCGCGGCCGCGGGCATCCCCGTCGTCCTGACCTCCGCGAGCCAGGCGGGCGACGCCCTCGCGGGCCGCGCCACCGGCACGTACTTCCACCGCACGGGACGCCGCTCCGCCGACCGCCTCCTGTGGCTGCAGCACGCCTCCGAGCCGCGCGGCGCGCTCACCCTCGACGAGGGCGCGGTGCGCGCGGTCGTCGAGGGCCGCAAGTCGCTGCTGCCCGCGGGCATCGCCGCCGTCGAGGGCGACTTCACCGCGGGGGACCCGGTCGAGCTGCGGGACGCCGGAGGGCGGGCGGTGGCGCGCGGTCTGGTGAACTTCGACGCCAAGGAGATCCCGTTGCTCATCGGCCGCTCCACGCGGGACCTGGCGCGGGAACTCGGACCTGCGTACGAGCGGGAGATCGTGCACCGCGACGACCTCGTCCTGCTGCACGCAGAGCCCTCGCAAAAGCCGCAGGTCGCATCGGACCACCCGCCCCACGCGCCTCGTGCGCCCCGGCCGAAAACCGTCACGAACACCGCCGGGGGCCCGGCCCACGGAAGGTGAAACTCCCCAAAACCGCCCCGCGGGACCGCTTGGCCTGCTCAACTTTGTTGAAGACAGTTCCGCACGACCGTTGCGTATCCGCGCCACTAATGCGTAAAGGAGGCCGTCGTGAGACGAGTGCGCCCAGGGGCGGCGTCCCGCGGCTCGGCTGAGCGGGCGCTGACGAGCGTCGCCGCAGGTGCGGCGTACGAGAGCGACGCGCACCGCGCGCGCGAGGGCGAGAAGGGCGAGGGCCAGGAGGGCGAGACGGTGGAGGGGCCCCGTCTGTGGCACGTCACGCTGAGCGTCTCGGGTGCCGAGGCCCCGCTGGACGAGGTCAGGCGGGGCCTCGAGCAGCTCGCGTACGACCATCCCTTCCTGCTCACCAGCAGGTACGCGCCGGACCACGCGGAGATCCGCTACTGGGAAGAGGCCCGCGACCTGCACGACGCGGCCGCCGTCGCGCTGCGGCTGTGGGGCGAGCACCGGCAGAGCGCGCAGCTGCCGGCCTGGGAGATCGTGGGGCTCGAAGTGATCGGTCGCGACACGTATCACCAACGGATCGCGGAAGGATACGGTCCGTTGCCGGCCACGCCCGTGGGCGTGCACCCGTTCTGAGACGCCGTCCCCCGCGGGCCGCGGCCCGGTCTCGGGGACTGGAACACCGGGTGGACGCCCCGCGCGCGGGGATTACCCTGCGGGCATGACGTCGCTCTCTCCCGTCTCGCCCTACGACAACCTCTCGCCGGTCGCCCAGGCCGCCTACCGCGCCCGCGGTGCCGCCGCCACCCTCGCGCCGCTGCCACGGGCCGCCAAGGACGACGCGCTGCTCGCGATCGCCGACGCGCTCGAGGTGCGGACCGCGGAGATCGTCGAGGCCAACGGCAAGGACATCACCCGCGCCCGCGAGGCCGGGACCGACGAGGGCATCGTCGACCGGCTCACCCTCACCCCCGAGCGGGTCCGGGCCATCGCGGGCGACGTGCGCGACGTGGCCGCGCTGCCCGACCCCGTCGGCGAGGTCGTCCGAGGCTCGACGCTGCCCAACGGCATCGACCTGCGCCAGGTCCGCGTCCCGCTCGGCGTCGTCGGCATCATCTACGAGGCCCGCCCGAACGTCACCGTGGACGCGGCGGCCCTCTGCCTCAAGTCCGGCAACGCGGTGCTCCTGCGCGGCTCGTCGTCGGCGCACGCCTCGAACACCGCCCTGGTGCGCGTCCTGCGCGACGCGGTGCACGGCGCCGGCCTGCCCGCGGACGCCGTCCAGCTCGTGCCGGGCGAGAACCGTGACTCCGTAAGGGAGTTGATGCGCGCCCGCGGCCTCGTCGACGTCCTCATCCCGCGCGGCGGCGCCTCGCTGATCAGGACCGTCGTCGAGGAGTCCACCGTCCCCGTCATCGAGACCGGCACCGGCAACTGCCATGTGTACGTGGACGCCGAGGCCGACATCGACATGGCCGTCGACATCCTGATCAACTCCAAGGCGCAGCGCCCCAGCGTCTGCAACGCGGCGGAGACCCTGCTCGTGCACCGCGACATCGCCGACGCGTTCCTGCCGCGCGCCCTGGACGCCCTCGCGGAGGCCGGGGTGACCGTGCACGCCGACGAGCGCGTCCTCACGTACGCGGACGCCACCAAGGCCACCGTGGTGCCCGCGACGACCGAGGACTGGGAGACCGAGTACCTCTCGTACGACATCGCGGCCGCCGTCGTCGACACCCTGGAGCAGGCCGTCGAGCACATCAGGCTGTGGACCTCCGGGCACACGGAGGCCATCGTCACCACCTCGCAGCGGGCCGCGCGCCGCTTCACCCAGCTCGTGGACTCCACGACGGTCGCCGTGAACGCCTCGACGCGCTTCACCGACGGCGGCCAGTTCGGGTTCGGCGCCGAGATCGGCATCTCCACGCAGAAGCTGCACGCGCGCGGCCCGATGGGGCTGCCCGAACTGACCTCGACCAAGTACATCGTGACGGGCGACGGTCACATCCGCTGACGGGCATATGACCGAAGCACGCCGAATTCCCTTACCGGCTGCCCAAATTGCCCCCTCCAGGGCTACGCTGGAGGGGTGCCGGAGGACGTGGGGGGCACGCCGTCGTTCCCTGACGGCGGGGAGCCCGACGACGACCGCGACCGCGGGGGTGCGGACGAAGAGTTCGCCTCCGTGGTCTTCGACGAGGACTTCGTGCGAGCCGCGGAGATCCATGAACCCAGCGCCGTGGAGCGCCTGTTGGCGGCCGCCCAGGCGCGCGCCGAGGCCTCCGAGGCAGAGGCCCGCCGGGCCCGCACCCGCGGCCGGGGCCACGACGCCACGGACGACGAGCTCTTCGAGGACGGCTTCGGCCCCGACGACGGCAGCGAGTTCGGCCGCGACGACGACCTCGACGAGGTCTACGAACACGACCCCCGCCACGAGGGGTACGGGCGCCCGGGCCGCCATCCCGGCCAGGTCCGCTGGCACCGGCCCGTCGCGTGGCTGCTCGCCCTCCTGATGGGCATCGGCATGGTCGCCCTCGCCTTCACCGCCGTCTACCGCGGCGCCTCCTCGTCGGGCCGCCAGGACCAGGTGCCCGCGCCCGCCTCGACCGAGGTCGGACAGAGCGCGGACAAGGCGGTGTCACCCAGCCCCTCCGTCTCGGCGGAGTTCAGCCAGTCGGCCGTGCCCGCGGAGCCGCGCAGACCCTGAGCGCCACCCCGCGCGGCCTGGCAGGGTGTTGTCGCGGCCACCCGTGAGGAGTTCTCAGAACTTGTCGTGTACCAGGGCGTTTACCTGACCGCCCCGAGACCTACTCTGAAAGTATGGGCGGGCCAGGAGACCCACCGGCGGGGACGCCCGAGGGCGCTCCGAGCGGTGGCGAGGACGAGTACCGATCCGTTGTCTTCGACGAGTCGTTCGTGCGGGCTGCCCGCCTCCAGGAGTTCTCCGCGCAGGAGCGCATGGGCGATCACGCGCGCGCCGTCCGCCGCCGCCCGGGACTCCACCGGGGCCTGTCCCGGCAGCTCGTGGTCCTCGTCGTGCTGATCGCGGTGGCCTTCGGCACGGCGATCTACATGGGCGTACGCCACCCGTACCAGACCCCGGCGGCCAAGCGCCCCGAGCCGCTGCGCATGACCGTGATACCCCTCGCCCCGCCGGGCCGCGTCCCCGGTTCGAAGAGCGTCGCCGACCTGTACGCGCACAGCCCGGCCGCGGAGTTCCGGGTGGGCGCCGGAGGCATCAACCTCCCCGCCTCGCGCCGCACTTCGCACTTCTCCGACAGCCAGGTGCTGGCCGCGCTGATCACCGCCAAGGACTACCTGGTCGAGTCCTCGCTCGACCCGGACGTGCTCGTCGGCGGCTCCGCGCGCTCCGTGCGGATCCTGGTCGACCCGGAGCAACTGGCCCAGTTCGACCGGAGCTTCGCCCACCCGGTGGCCGACGGGCGGCACGCCGCCACCGGCTGGCTGGTGCGGTTCGACCCGACGAGGACGGCGCTCGCCGACCGGCGGGTCAGGGCCGACGGCGCGATGCGGATCGTCGAGGCCGACAAGAACACCCTCGAAGTGACCTCGGACCACACGTTCGTCTACGCACTGCGGCCCGCGGGCAAGGAAGCGGCCAAGGGCGCGAGCAAGGACCGCGCCCGGGCGTCGCTGTTCACCGTCCGGCGCGAGCTGCACTTCCGCTTCGACCGCGACGACCTGCGCATGCACCGGGCGGAGGTGATCACCTCCGCCACCCAGGCGGGGCCCCTCGCCTGCTCGGCCGGGACGGCGGACCAGCTGCGGCCGCTGCTCGCCGGGGAGAAGGCGAAGGCGGGCGGCCCGGCCGGCACCGATCCGTTCGCGACGGGTGACGCGATGTCGCTGTGCGGATCGCTGGCGGCCTCGGCCCAGCCCTCGCTCCCGCCGACGGCGTCCTGACGGCGTCCTGACGGGTTATTTGTCGCCGGGCGGGGTGCCGCCGCCGTCCGCACCGTCCGTGCCGCCCTGGCTCTGGCCGCTCTGGCCGCTCTGGCCGCCCTGCCCGCCCTGCCCCGTGAACTTCCCGCGGAGCTTGCCGCCCAGGTCGCCCGCGCCGCCCGCGATGTCGTTGACCAGCTTCATCAGCGGGTCCTTGCTGTTGCGGACGTTGTCGGCGTACGACGACGCCGACTGGCGGAAGGAGTCCGAGACCGAGGTGTCCCTGTCCTCGTCGCGGCGCGGGTAGTGGCCGTCCATGATGCGCTGGAAGTCGCGGGACTCGGCCCACTTCTTCAGTTCGGCGGCGCGGACCGTGGCGAAGGGATGGGTGCGCGGCAGGACGTTGAGGATCTTCAGGACGGAGTCGCGCAGATCGCCCCCGGCCTCGTACTCCTCGGCCTGCTCCAGGAACGCGTCCACGTTCATCTCGTGCAGGTGGTTGCCGCCCGCGAGCTTCATCAGGCCGCGCATCGAGGACTTCAGATCCTGCCCGACCAGCAGCCCCGCCCGGTCCGCCGACAGCTCGGACTTGCGGAACCACTCGCGCAGCGCGGTGACGATCGCCATGATCGCGACATTGCCGAGCGGGATCCACGCGACCTTCAGCGCGAGGTTCGTCAGGAACAGCAGGATCGTGCGGTAGACGGAGTGGCCGGAGAGGGCGTGGCCCACCTCGTGGCCGACGACCGCCCGCATCTCCTCCTCGTCGAGCAGCTCGACCAGGCCCGTCGTCACGACGATGATCGGCTCGTCCAGGCCGATGCACATCGCGTTCGGCACCGGGTCCTGGTTGACGTACATCGGCGGGACCTTCTCCAGGTCCAGGATGTAACAGGCGTCGCGCAACATGGTGTTGAGATGCGCGAACTGCGCGTCGGACACGCGCACGGAGTCCGACAGGAACAGGAGCCTCAGGCTCCGCTCGGGCAGCAGGCCACTGAGGGCCTTGAAGACCGTGTCGAAGCCGCTGAGCTTGCGCAGGGCCACCAGGGCCGAGCGGTCCGCCGGGTGCTCGTAGGCACGCGACGAGATGTCGGGGAAGCGCCTGCGCTGCCGGCTCGGCACGCGCTCGTGGCCCTCGCCGCCCCCGCCGTACCGGTTGTCGTCGGTCATCCCGCATCCCCCATGTCTCGTCCTCCCGTGCCCCCGACCGTGCCCCCGAGGTGAGGCCCAGCCTAGGCGGGATACCGTGACAGGGCAGCACACAGAAGGAGTCTTCCGTCATGGAGCACAACCCCGGGGCCGCCTGGCTCACCGAGGCGGCCAAGGCCGCGGAGCGGCAGGGTCCGGGCAATCTGCTGCGGATCGTGCTGATCGTCATGGTCGTCGGATGCGTACTGGTCGGCTGGTTCCTGTTGCGCGGTTACCGCCAGAGCAGCGACAACGGCACCGTCCGCGGCGCCGGGAGCGCGCCCGACAGGAGCCCGGCGCGTACGCCCGAGAGGCGGACGGAGCCGGAGACGGGGGCGGAGGCCGGGGAGAGCGCGGAGGCCACGCCGGGTGCAACTGCCGGCACAGGCGCCCGCGAAGCCGCCGGCGAGGGCGCGGACAAGGGCGCCGGCGAGGGTGCCGGTGCGGGTGCCGACAAGAGCGCGGGCAAGAACGCAGGCGAGAGCGCCGACCAGAGCGCGGACAAGGGTGCCGACCACCGCAACGGCTGAGTCGGCGTAAGGCGGAACGAGCCTCCCGCTTACGATGGCCCGGAAGTCTTTATGTCCATCCCACCTCCGGATAGGTCCTGCCTGAGATGAGCCTCCACAGCAACGCCGCCCAGCTGGTCACTCTCGCCTCCGAGGGCGGCGAGCACGGCGGCAACCACGAAAGCCTCAGCCCTCTCCTCACCGGCGGCGGCGCCTTCGTCGTCCTCCTGCTGCTCCTGTGGATCACCACCCGCTTCAACCGGGACCGCTGAGCCCGGCCGTCCCCGAACGGGACCGCTGAAACAGGGCCCGTCCGCCGGGCCGGTAGGGTCTGCACGCATGGGAGAGCAGGACATGCCTACCGGTCCGGAGACCGGTCCGGTGAGCAACGGCAAGCGCCGCCTCGGCGTCATGGGCGGAACGTTTGATCCGATCCACCACGGACACCTCGTGGCGGCCAGTGAGGTCGCCGCGCAGTTCCACCTCGACGAGGTGATGTTCGTACCGACCGGCCAGCCGTGGCAGAAGAGCGACAAGCAGGTCTCGCCCGCCGAGGACCGCTATCTGATGACGGTCATCGCGACCGCCGAGAACCCGCAGTTCTCGGTGAGCCGCATCGACATCGATCGCGGCGGCAAGACCTACACCACGGACACGCTGCGCGATCTGCGTGTCCTCAACCCCGACACGGACCTCTTCTTCATCACGGGCGCCGACGCCCTCGGCCAGATCCTCACCTGGCGGCACACGGAAGAGCTTTTCTCCCTCGCGCACTTCATCGGGGTCACCCGGCCCGGCCACACGCTGGCCGACCCCGGACTGCCCAAGGGCGGTGTCTCCCTGGTGGAGGTGCCGGCCCTGGCCATCTCCTCCACGGACTGCCGCGCGCGGGTCGCCAAGGGGGATCCGGTCTGGTACCTGGTGCCCGACGGTGTGGTGCGTTATATCGACAAGCGCGAGCTGTACCGCGGCGAATGAGCCGAGAGGGGCACCGGTGAACGACCGACAGTACGACCCGTATGCGGGCAGCGACCCGTATGCGGGCGAGTACACGGCTGATCAGTACCAGGTCGTCGGGTACGACGAGTACGGACGGCCGGTGTACCAGCAGGTGCAGCCGCAGGTGCCCCAGCAGCAGTCTCACCAGCAGCAGTCGCAGCAGCATCAGGGGTACGGGTACGACCCCTACGCGGGCGGGCAGCAACACGGGCAGCAACAGGGCTACGACACCGGGTCCTACGGTGCGGGCTCAGCGGGCGGCACCGGGGCGTACGACGCGTACGGCGGCGCCGGGACCGCGTACGACAACAGCGGGACCGCCTATGACAACAGTGGGACCGCGTACGACACCAACGGTGCCTCGTACGGCGCGGCGGCCACGCAGGGCACGGGCTGGATTCCTCAGCAGCAGCAACAACAACAGCAGCCCCAGCAACATCAGCAGCCGCAGGCCCAGCCCCAGCCCCAGCCCCAGCAGCAACACCCGCAGCCGCCCATGGCCGCGCCCGCACCGGAGCCCGAGCCTGAGCCCGAGCCCGAGCCCGCGCGACGCGCGCCGGGGCGTGCGCCGCGGCGGGAGCAGCCGGGCGAGTACCAGACCGAGCAGTTCTCGTTCATCGAGGAGCCGGACGAGGAATCCGAAGACGTCATCGACTGGCTGAAGTTCACCGAGAGCCGCACCGAGCGGCGCGAGGAGGCCAAGCGGCGCGGCCGCTCCCGGGTCGTCGCGCTCGTCGTGGTCCTCGCGCTGGTGATCGCGGGCGGCGTCGGCTACCTGTGGTTCGCCGGCAAGCTGCCGGGCCAGTCGGACGACGCCGGCGCCGCGGCCGCCGCGTCGGGCCCCCAGAAGCGCGACGTGATCGTCGTGCACCTGCACAACACCAAGAGCAAGGGCACCTCCACCGCGCTCCTGGTCAACAACGCCACCACCAAGCAGGGCGCCACCGTCCTGCTGCCCAACTCCCTCGGCGTCTCGGACGACGACGGCACGCCGACGACGCTCGGGAAGTCCGTCGACGACGACGGCTCGACCGGCACCCGCGAGTCGATCGACACGGTGCTCGGCACCGAGGTCGAGGGCACCTGGCGCCTGGACACCCCGTACCTGAACAACCTCGTCGAGCTCGTCGGCAACATCGACGTCGACACGGACGCCGACGTGCCCGACCCCAAGGCGAAGAAGGGCGAGGCGCCGCTGGTGAAGAAGGGCGAGCAGCAGACCCTCAGCGGGCCGATGGCCGTCGCCTACGCCACCTACCGCACCTCCGGCGAGCCCGAGACCGCCCAGCTGAACCGCTTCGGCCAGGTCATGCAGGGCGTCCTGCGCAAGCTCTCCTCGGACCCGCAGGCGGCCACGACCACCGTGCAGTCGCTGGCGCAGATCCTCGACCCCTCGCTGGAGGAGAAGGACCTCGGCGCCTTCCTCGCCAAGCTCGCCGACCGCGCCAAGGGCGGCGACTACAAGACGACGCTGCTGCCCGTGCAGCAGGACGGCACGCTGTCCCAGAAGGCGGGCGACAGCGTGGTCAAGGACGTCCTCGGCGGCGCCGTGAAGAGCCCGGAGAAGGACGCGGCGGTACGGGTCGGCGTCAAGAACGCCTCCGGCAAGAAGACCGCGGCCCAGGACGCCAGGGTCTCCCTGGTCAACGGCGGCTACACCTTCATCGACAGCGGCGCGGGCAGCACGGCGGAGGCCACCTCGCAGGTCACCTATGCCGACGCGGACAAGAAGACGCAGGCCACCGAGGTCGCGAAGACCCTGGGCCTGCCCGCGAGCGCGGTCCGCAAGGGCAGCACACCGCAGAACGCCGACGTCTCCGTCGTCCTCGGCCAGGACTACCGGACCGGGTGAGAACCCGGCGCAGAACCGGCGGGGAAACGGCGGGGAACCGGGTGGGAAGGGCCGGTGCGGGCGGCGTGCGGCCGTCCGCGCCGGGGCGGTGACGTAATCGTCTGGGGGCGGTGTCGGCGGTCCGTGAGACCCTTGGGGTGTATCCACCAGCCGAAGGAAAGCTCACTAGTGACCGCCACGGACCGCTCCACCGAGCTCATCAACGTCGCCGCCCAGGCGGCTGCCGACAAGCTCGCGCACGACATCATCGCGTACGACGTCAGCGACGTGCTGTCGATCACGGACGCCTTCCTGCTCGCCTCCGCGCCCAACGACCGCCAGGTCAAGTCGATCGTCGACGAGATCGAGGAGCAGCTGAACAAGCAGCTCGGCGCCAAGCCGGTCCGCCGCGAGGGGGACCGCGACGCCCGCTGGATCCTCCTCGACTACGTGGACATCGTGGTGCACGTCCAGCACAGCGAGGAGCGTGTCTTCTACGCTCTTGAGCGCCTGTGGAAGGACTGCCCCGAGATCGACCTGCCCGAGGAGGCCAAGGCCACCCGCGGCAAGGCCGCCGAGCACGCCGAGCAGCGGGCCGCGGAGGAGGCCGACCTGGACGGTGAGCTGCGGTGACCGTCCGGGGTTGCCGGATCATCCTGTGGCGGCACGGCCAGACCGCGTGGAACCTGGAACGCCGCTTCCAGGGCTCCACCGACATCGAGCTGACCGAGACGGGCGTCGCCCAGGCCAGGCGCGCCGCCCGGCTCCTCGCCTCCCTGAAGCCGGACGCCATCGTCGCCTCCGACCTCAAGCGGGCGGCTGCCACGGCCGGCGAGCTCTCCGCGATCACCGGTCTCCCCGTCACGCACGAGGAGGGCCTCCAGGAGACGTACGCCGGTGAATGGCAGGGCCTCACGCACGACGAGATCATCGCCCGCTTCGGCGAGCAGTACGCCGCGTGGAAGCGCGGCGAGGCGGTGCGCCGGGGCGGCGGCGAGCTGGAGACCGAGGTCGCCGACCGGGCCGCTCCCGTCGTGCTGCGTCACGCCGAGAAACTCCCCGAGAACGGCACGCTGGTGGTGGTCAGCCACGGCGGCACCATCCGCACCACGATCGGTCGCCTGCTGGGTCTGGAGCCCCACCACTGGGAGGGTCTGGGCGGTCTCACGAACTGCTGCTGGTCGGTCCTCGGCCAGGGCGCGCGGGGCTGGCGCCTCCTCGAGCACAACGCGGGCACGCTGCCGGAACCGGTGCTCGGCGACGACGACTGAGCACCCCGGAGCCGCGCCGAGCGGCGGCCCGACCCGGATTTCACATTCCGGCTGGTCGCAGGCTAAAGTTCTTCTTGTTCGCCCGCCGAGCGGGAAGAACGCAAGGGGCTATAGCTCAGTTGGTAGAGCGCCTGCATGGCATGCAGGAGGTCAGGAGTTCAATTCTCCTTAGCTCCACAGTGATGGAAATCCCGTCCCCGTCAGGGGGCGGGATTTTCCTTTTCCCCCGCTCGTGAATCAGCCGTCCGCAGCCGGTGCAGCTCGGCGATGTGGCCCCTGCTCTCCTCGTCGTCCGGGGTGTAGACGACGATCCGGCACTCCGGCATGCCGTTGATGCTCAGGGAGACCGACGTCACGCGCAGTTCACCGATGGCCCGGTGCCGGAACGTCTTCACGCGGCGCCCCGGCGGTATCACGTCCCCGCTGTCCCAGAGCCGCGCGAAGTCCGGGCTGGCGGCGGACAGCCGGCGCAGGAAGCCCTCCCAGGCGGGCTCGCCCGCATGCCGGCCGTACGCACTGCGCAGGGTCGCCACCATCACGGGCAGCTCCGCGTCCCGGAAGACCAGCGGGCACTCCTCCGCCGGCACGGTGAACAGCGCCCACAGCACGTTCGGGACGCCGGTGCCGGCGGGCTGGGGGAGGAGGAAGAGGTCGCGGTAGGCGGGGTTGGTGGCGAGGATGTCGTAGCGCCCGTTGTAGACCACCGCCGGGCGTGGGTCCATGGCGTCGATGATGCCCTGGATCTCCGCGCCCACCGCCTCCGCCGAGGCCTCGTGGTCCGGGGCGTACGGCACCTCGGCCAGGTGGTACAGGTGCTCGCGCTCCGGCTGGTCCAGGCGCAGGGTGCGCGCCACGGCGTCCAGGACCTGGGGCGAGGCGTTGATCGGCCTGCCCTGTTCGAGCCAGGTGTACCAGGTGACGCCGACGCCGGAGAGCTGGGCGACCTCCTCGCGGCGCAGGCCCGGCGTGCGGCGGCGCAGGCCCGGGGCCATGCCGACGTCGGCCGGTGTGACCCGCGCCCTGCGCCCGCGCAGGAAGGCGGCGAGCTCCGGACGCCGGCGCCGGCCCGCCCCCGGCCGGCCGAGCGGGTGCGTTCCCCGGTGCTGTTCGTGTGCGGTCGCCATCGTCGTCACGTCCCCCATCGTCCACGGCCGCCACGAGCGCTGACAGGTGCTGTCAGTACCAGCATCGGCGGGCTCTCGTCACCCGTACCGGACCGCCCGCACGCTCACGGCATGACGACGACCACCCCACCCGCCCCCGCGGGTCCGACTTTCCCGTCCAGTAAAGCCTCCGGCACTGACAACCGGCCCGGACGGCTGCTCGCGGTCGTGCTGGCCGCCCAGTTCATGGC
The DNA here is from genome assembly GCF_055593965.1 of Streptomyces sp. NPDC040622. Lineage (NCBI taxonomy): Bacteria > Bacillati > Actinomycetota > Actinomycetes > Kitasatosporales > Streptomycetaceae > Streptomyces > Streptomyces sp. NPDC040622. Next base: position 513,528 of record NZ_JBVIXD010000009.1, read on the forward strand.
GCTCCTCGACGCCTTCATCGTCAATGTCGCGGCGCCCACCATCCGCACCGAACTGCACGCGTCCGGCGCCGGGTTGCAGCTGGTGATCGCCGGCTACACCATCACGTACGCCGTGCTCCTGATCACCGGCGCGCGCCTCGGCGACCGCGTCGGCCACCGCCGCGTCTACCTCGCGGGGCTCGCGGTCTTCACCGCGGCCTCCCTCGCCTGCGGACTGGCCCGGACGACCGGCGAGTTGATCGCCTTCCGGCTGCTGCAGGGCGCGGGCTCCGCGGTCCTCATCCCGCAGGTGCTCAGCCTGATCCAGCGCCACTTCGCGGGCGAGGCGCGGGGGCGGGCGCTCGGCGCGTACGCGGCGGTCCTCGCGACCGGCGCCGCCGCCGGGCAGGTGCTCGGCGGCGTCCTCGTCAGCGCCGACCTGTTCGGCGCGGGCTGGCGGCCGGTGTTCCTGGTCAACGTGCCCTTCGGCGTCGTCCTGCTGGCCGTGGCGGTGCGTGTGCTGCCGCGCGACGACGACGCGGAGCGGGCGGCGGCGCGGGCCCGGGGGCTCGACCTGCCCGGCCTCGTGCTGCTCGGCGCGGCCGTCTCGCTGTTCACCGTGCCGCTGGTGCTCGGGCAGCAGAAGGGCTGGCCGCTGTGGACCTGGCTCTCGCCGGCCGCCGCCGGAAGCTGCTTCGCCCTGTTCTGCGCGTACGAGTCCCGGCTGGCCCGGCGCGGCGGCGCACCGCTGATCGCGCCCCGGGTCCTTCGCACGCCCGGCATGGGTCTCGCGGTCTTCCGGATCGCCGCCGCGATGGCCGTGAACGCCGGCTTCCTCCTCACGCTCACCCTGCACGTCCAAGGCGGCCTCGGCCACAGTGCGCTGCGGGCCGGGTTCACCTTCGCGCCGACCGCCGTGGCCTTCGGCCTGGTCGGGCTGACGTGGCGCGGCTGGCCGCAGGCGGCCCAACGGGCACTGATCCCCGGCGGGTTCGTGCTGACCGCACTGTCGACGGCCGCCGTGGGGCTGCTGCTGCGCGACGGCGGTGACGGCGGGCTCTGGCTCTACGCGGCCTTCGTCGGCGTCGGCACGGGGCTCTCGCTGGGCTTCGGTCCGACGCTGACCCGGGCGCTCGCCACGGTGCGGGCCGAGGACGCGGCGGACGCCAGCGGTCTGCTCGCGACGGTCACCCAGCTCGGCCAGTTGACCGGAGTCGCCTGCTTCGGTGCGCTGTTCTTCAACCGGCTTGAGTCGGAAGGGGCTCCGGGGGCGTATTCATCGGGGAGCGCGCTTTTGGTGTGCGCCTGGGCGCTGGCCGCTGTCGCCGCACTCGGTGCCGTGTCCGGACTGGTACGAATGCGTCGCTGACCGGGTCGCTCAGACCGTGGCAGAATCGGACGGCCGGAAGGGGACGCAGCCCGACGGGAGGGAGAGCGAGATGCCTGCGAGCATCCTCGGAGGGGTCGACCGCCTCTCCGAAGCGGCGGCCGTGCGAGATCGACGCGGACTCCGCACACTCCTCGACTGCCCTTCCTGCGGCTCGGCCCCCGTCGCCCACGTACTCGGTGACCACGGCGGAGTCTCGTACATGTGCACCGCCTGCGCCCACAGCCGGAGCTGATCGATGGGTGCACACAGGCGGAAGTGCGACTGGTGCGGCGGTGGCACGCCGATCGTCCGCGACATGGAACCCGTCAACCCGGAGTACCAGTACTGGTGCGAGGAGTGCGCGCGGGCGCTGATCATAAAGGGCGACCCCATCGAGACGTACCGCGAGCTCGAAGGGGAGCCGATCTACGGTCGGCTGCTGGACGAGCACTGCACGCTCAAGCGCTTCTACTCGTTCGCGACCGCGTGAGCGCGACCAGCAGGAACGCGAAAGCGGTCGCTACGTAGAGGGCGGACAGCGTCATCTGGCCATAATTCTGGCCGAGTTCGTTTCGTCCTTCCCCGTGCGGCACCCACCACAGGGCGTACGAGCAGAAGACCAGGGACACGCCCGCGGCGAGCGCCCACCGCGCGTGCCCGCCCCGGCGCGCCGCCTCCGTCCACAGGAGGAGCGCCATCGGCACGCACCACACCCAGTGGTGCGACCACGACACCGGGCTCACCAGGAGCGCCGTCGCCGCACAGGCGAGCACCGCCCGGGCCCGCTCCCCGCGCAGCGCCGCGGCCACCGCCACGGCGAGGCCCGCCGCGCCAACAGCCGCTGCGGCCAGGGCCCAGGGGGCGCCGGGCTCCCCGGTGTGCAGGAGCCGGGCCAGAACGCCGCGCAGCGACTGGTTCGCGGTGTCCTCGGCGAATCCGACCCGGCCCGCCTCGAAGACCATGCGGGTCCAGAAGCGCCACGAGTCGTACGGCAGGACGGCGGCCGCGAGGAGCGTCGCGCCGGCGAAGGCCACGGCCGCCCCGCACGCGTGCCGCACGACCGGCCGCCAGGGCCCGCGCCGCAGGGCCTCGGCGGCGCCGACGAGCAGCAGGAACACCGCGAAGAGCGCGGGCGTCAGCTTGACGGCCGCCGCGACGCCGATGCCCACGCCCGCCCAGCGGTGGCCGGGGCGCCGGGACAGGTCCCACACGACGAGCACGGCGAGCAGCAGATTGATCTGCCCGTACCGCAGCGTCGTCCACACCGGCTCGCACCAGACGGCGACGGCGGCCACCCACAGGGCACTCTCCACGCGCGCGTGCCGCTCGCCCCGCACCAGCCGCAGGGACAGGTGCGCGAACGCGACCAGGAGCAGCAGGTTCGTGAGCGTCGCCAGGGTGCGCATGTCCGCGGTGTCCAGCAGCGTCAGCGGGGTGAACAGGAGCGCGGCGAACGGCGGATAGGTGGTGGGCAGCCGGGCCTCGGTGGTGCGCAGCGCGTAGAGGTCGCCGCCCGCGCGCACGGTCTCGCCCTCGGCCCGGTAGACCATCAGGTCGATCATCGAGACGTCGGCGGCGCGCTGAGCCAGCCAGAAGGCCGTGAAGGAGAGCAGGCAGGCCCCGGCGGCGAGAGGCACACGGCGGCGGGCGGCGGCGAGCGCGATCACGGTCACGAAGGCCGACAGTACCGGCCGTATCGACCCAGAACGGACCAGACTGGAATCGATTTGGTGGAGCACGGGTAGGACCGTGTAATGTTGGCGGAGCCGCCGGGGAAACCGGGCGGACAGGCAAGGGGCTATAGCTCAGTTGGTAGAGCGCCTGCATGGCATGCAGGAGGTCAGGAGTTCAATTCTCCTTAGCTCCACAGGATATGAGCGGGCCACCCGGATCGGGTGGCCCGCTTTTCTGTCTGCTCCTCATTCCCGGCCGGTCATGCGTCGGTCATTCCCTCGTCCGTCGCCCCCGTCGCCCCCGTCGCCCCCGTCGCCCCCGTCACCCCCGTCACCCCCGTCACTGCCGTCACCCCCGTCACTGCCGTCCGCTGCCGAGCGCCCTGCGGCCCCGGCCGGGCGGCAGCGCCGCCGGCAGCGCGGGACGGCCCCGGAGCGCGGCCTTCGGATCCTCCTCGATGCGCAGCGCGAGCGCGGGACAGCGCCGCACGGCACGCGTGGCACGCGCTTCGGAGTAGCGCGGTACGGATGCCTCCGCGACCGAGGGAAAGCCGTCAGGGCCCAGCTGGATCAGTTCCGGGACGATGTCCGCGCACAGTCCGTGGCCCTGGCAGAGCGTCCAGTCGACGGCCAGTTTGCGGCCACTGGGGGCCTCGGCCGGGGGCGCCTCCGCCTGGAGGGGCAGCACGCCCTCCACCGGACGCCCGCAGCCGTCGCCCAGGACATGCGCCGCGAGGTCGTCGGTGAACGCGGAGATCGCCGACTCCAGGAAGGCCGCCGAACCGTCGGGATGCTTGCACGCGCCGCGCCGCTTCACGGCCCGGGTCACCTCGCGCAGCGCCTCCAGTGCGGTCGGGCCGCCGCCCTGCAGGACGTCCGCGAGGCCGCGGGCCGCCGCGGGGAGGCCGAGGTAGCAGGGCCCGCACTGCCCGGAGCTCTCGGCGGCCAGCCAGTGCGCGACGCGCAGCGACTCCCCGAGCGGGCAGGTGTCTTCGCCGATCGGCAGGATCGCGCCCGCGCCGAGCGCGCCCCCGCAGGCGTCCAGGGCGGCGCGTGAGACGACGGCGTCGTGCGCCGTGACGGTGTCGAGCCACCTGCCGTGATAGCCGCCCGTCAGCACACCCTGGGGGAGCGCCGGTGCGCCGGCGAGCTCCAGGACGTACCGCAGGGGCACTCCGGTGGGCACCTCGACGACCATCGGCCGGGCGACCGCTCCGGAGAGCGTCAGCAGGACCGTGCCGGGCTCCTCGCGCAGGCCGGTGCGGCCGTAGCGGTCGGCGCCCACCCGCGCGGCGACCGCGAGCTGGGCGAAGGTCTCCGCGTTGGAGAGCAGGGTGGGGGCGCCCCCCACCCCGGAGTCGGACGTCCGCACCTTGCGGCCCGGTGGCAGCGGCGGGCCGCCGTCCGCCGAGCGGACGAGAGCGGAGGACTCTCCGGTGACCATGCGCACCGGATTGCGCTGCACGCGCGCGCGAAGGGCCGATCCGCGCCGGTTGCCGAGGCCCCGTTCGGCCAGAGCGGTGCGCATCGAGGCCTCGGTGGAGTCGCGGGTCACGCCGACGACCAGGGTGCGGGCGCCGAGGGCCTCGGCGGCGAGCAGGGCGCCGTCCAGGATGAGGTGCGGGGCGCGGTTGATCAGGACGGTGTCCTTGCGGCAGGCCGGTTCGTCCTCACTGCCGTTGACGACGACCACGGGACGTACGCCACGACGTATCGCCGCGTCGGCGACGGCCCGCAGCTTCTGCGCGAAGGGGAAGCCCGCGCCGCCCCGGCCGCGCAGCGTGATGTGCTCGGAGAGGCGGGCGAGCGGTTCGCCGGGCATCGGTTCCAGGGGGCCGTGCACCTTCAGGTGCATGGCGAGGTCGAGGCGTTCGACGAGGTCGAATCCCGAGGTGAGCAGGGGCAGTCCGACGACGCGGACTTCGGGGACGTCGGGCAGCGACGCGTTCACGGATGGCCTCCGGTGGCGGCGTTCCAGGGCTCGCCCGTGCTGGGGGCCTGAAAGGGCCGGTGCAGCGGTTCGGCGGCGGGGCCACTGTCGTACGCGGGATCGAGGACGGGGTCGTACGCGGTGTCGAGCGGGGCGTCGTAGGACGGGTCGTAGACGGGCTGAGGGGCCGTGTCGTACGTGGGCTGGGGTGCGATGTGGGGGGACTCGGCGGGCGGTGGTGGCGAGGGGGCGGGCCAGCGGCCCACGGGTTCGCGGGGCGGCGGGACGGTCGGGTGCGGGGGCGAGGTGGGGGCCAGCGCGCGGTAGGCGGCCGAGATGCCGACGACCGGGTCCGGGGCGGATGCGGGGGCGGTCGTGCCGGGCGGCGGGGTGGCGGCGGCGTCCCGCGCGGGAGGCGCGTCGGGCGACCGGCCCGCACGGTCCGGTTCGAGCAGGGCGAGGATCCGGGCGGCGACCCTCCGCTTGACCGGGAGGGGCGCGGCGCGCAGCGCGACGGCCCCGGCGACCGCGACCAGGCACAGGCAGTACAGGGCGACCACCCACGGCTTCGGCTGGCGGCCCGCGTACAGGCCGTGGACCAGCGCCGAGCACCAGGCGGGGTAGGCGAGCGTGTGCACCGCCCGCCAGCGCGACGCGACCCGCGCGGGGGAGGCGAAGGCGCTGCGCAGGGCGCCGGTGACGGCCGTGGCGATCATGAGGAGGCCCGCCAGCGAACCGAGGCCGATGAGCCCGGCGCTGCCGGACACACCGAGCCCGAACGGCAGCAGGGCGCCCGACAGCGACACATGGTCGAGCGCCACCTTGACCGTGCCGTGCAGCAGCAGGAAGCCCACGGAGGCGATCGCGGTGGCCCGGTGCACGGCCTGGGCCAGCAGGCGCTGGCGCGAGTGCAGGAAGAGGCGGTCGGTGGCGACCAGGCCCCAGGCGACGGCGGCGGTCAGTGAGACCAGGGACAGCACGCCCGAGGTGAAGTCGATCGCGGCACGCAAGGCGTCGCTGCCGGCGAAGACGAGCACGGGTATCAGGAGCAGGGCTCCGGCGCTCAGGGCCCGCGAGAGCGGGACGGCGGCGAAGGAGGGCGAACCCGATGAGGGAGATGGGCGAGACGAGCGGGATGAGTGAGACGAACGAGGAGACGGTCGGGAGAGGGAACGGCTCTTGCGGTGCGGGTGCAGAGGGTTCATGGGGGCGACTCCGAAATGGTTCGGTCCCGCCGCATGCTAAGTCGCTCCATACCGGTGGGTACGGGGTTTGAGTTATTGCGTTGTTATCAAAGCGCGACACGATCTTGGTGTTGCCCCGATAGAGGGCGGTACGCCGAGTAACCCTTGGCCAAGGCTCGTTGATCGACCCTTGGCCGGTGACGGGCGGGCCGCACGGCTGCGGTGTGCGGCCGGTGCGGGCGGCGCGGGCGGAAGCCCGTCGCGAGGCCCGGGAGGCCTGCGGTACCCTGACGCCATGCGTGCCGTACGCCTTCTGCTTAGCGGGCCGCGCTGATCAGTCCCCACCGCCGGTGAATCGCGGTGGGAATCGGCGCGGCGTCCCCTCCTGTGCGAGGGGCATTTTTATTTGGCCGGACGGCCGATTCCGCAGGCAGAGACGATCGATGGAGCTTTGAGGATCATGAGCGAGACGAATTCTGCTGCCGCCTCCGAGGTGGCCGCGCCGCACCGCTATACGGCCGCTCTGGCCACCGAGATCGAGGCGCGCTGGCAGGACTTCTGGGACGCCGACGGCACCTACGAGGCGCCGAACCCGAGCGGCGACCTGGCCGCGCGGAACGAGGCCGAGGCCGCCCTGGCCGAGCGGCCCAAGAAGTTCATCATGGACATGTTCCCGTACCCCTCCGGAGCGGGCCTGCACGTCGGCCACCCCCTGGGGTACATCGCCACGGACGTCTTCGCGCGCTTCCAGCGCATGAACGGCCACAACGTCCTGCACACCCTGGGCTTCGACGCCTTCGGCCTGCCCGCCGAGCAGTACGCCGTGCAGACGGGCACCCACCCGCGGGTCTCCACCGAGGCCAACATCGAGAACATGAAGTCCCAGCTGCGCGCGCTGGGCCTGGGCCACGACAAGCGGCGGTCGTTCGCGACGATCGACCCCGAGTACTACAAGTGGACCCAGTGGATCTTCGTCCAGATCTTCAACTCCTGGTACGACGCCGACGCCGGGCAGGCCCGCCCGATCGCCGACCTGGTCGCGCAGTTCGAGAGCGGTGACCGCGCCGTACCGGACACCACGCGCACGTGGAGCGAGCTGGACGCCGCCGAGCGCGCCGAGGTGCTGGGCACGTACCGCCTGGCGTACGCCTCCGACGCGCCCGTGAACTGGTGCCCCGGCCTGGGCACCGTCCTGGCCAACGAGGAGGTCACCGCCGACGGCCGCTCCGAGCGCGGCAACTTCCCCGTCTTCAAGGCGAAGCTGCGCCAGTGGAACATGCGCATCACCGCGTACGCCGACCGGCTGCTGGACGACCTGGACGCGCTGGACTGGCCCGACGCCATCAAGCTGCAGCAGCGCAACTGGATCGGCCGCTCCGAAGGCGCCCGCGTGGACTTCCCCGTGGGTGTCGAAGGCGACGCGATCACCGTCTTCACCACCCGCCAGGACACCCTGTTCGGCGCGACCTACATGGTCCTGGCGCCCGAGCACGACCTGGTCGACAAGGTCGTCCCCGAGGCCTGGCCCGAGGGCACCCACGAGGTGTGGACCGGCGGGCACGCCACGCCGGCCGAGGCCGTCGCCAAGTACCGCGCCTTCGCCGCCGCCAAGTCCGACGTCGAGCGCCAGGCCGACGCCAAGGAGAAGACCGGCGTCTTCACCGGCGTCTACGCCACCAACCCGGTCAGCGGCGAGCAGGTCCCGGTCTTCATCGCCGACTACGTCCTGATGGGCTACGGGACCGGCGCGATCATGGCCGTCCCGGCCCACGACGGCCGCGACTTCGCCTTCGCGCGCGCCTTCCACCTGCCCATGCACTGCGTGGTCGAGCCGTCCGACGACCGCGGCACCGACACCCGCACCTGGGACGACGCCTTCTCCTCCTACGAGGCGAAGCTGATCAACTCCTCGAACGCGGAGATCTCCCTGGACGGCCTGGACGTCGCCACCGCCAAGGCCCGCATCACCGGCTGGCTGGCCACCCGCGGCATCGGCGAGGGCACCGTCAACTTCCGCCTGCGCGACTGGCTGTTCAGCCGCCAGCGCTACTGGGGCGAGCCCTTCCCGATCGTCTACGACGAGGACGGCATCGCCCACTCGCTGCCCGAGTCGATGCTGCCCCTGGAGCTGCCGGAGGTCGAGGACTACTCCCCGCGCACCTTCGACCCCGACGACGCGAACACCTCTCCGGAGACGCCCCTGTCCCGCAACGAGGACTGGGTCAACGTCACGCTGGACCTGGGCGACGGCCCCAAGCAGTACCGCCGCGAGACCAACACCATGCCCAACTGGGCGGGTTCGTGCTGGTACGAGCTGCGCTACCTGGACCCGCGCAACGACCAGCAGCTGGTCGACCCCGACGTCGAGCGGTACTGGATGGGTCCGCGCGAGGGGCAGCCGACCGGCGGCGTCGACCTGTACGTGGGCGGCGCCGAGCACGCGGTGCTGCACCTGCTGTACGCGCGCTTCTGGTCGAAGGTCCTGTTCGACCTGGGCCACATCTCGTCGGCCGAGCCGTTCCACAAGCTGTACAACCAGGGCATGATCCAGGCCTACGTCTACCGGGACAGCCGCGGCTTCCCGGTGGCGGCCACCGAGGTCGAGGAGCGCGACGGAAAGTTCTTCTTCGAGGGCGAGCCGGTCAAGCGCGAGCTGGGCAAGATGGGCAAGTCCCTGAAGAACGCCGTCACGCCGGACGAGATCTGCGACGAGTACGGCGCGGACACCCTGCGCCTGTACGAGATGGCGATGGGCCCCCTGGACGTCTCCCGCCCCTGGGACACGCGCGCGGTAGTCGGCCAGTACCGCCTGCTGCAGCGGCTGTGGCGTCTGATTGTCGACGAGTCGACCGGTGAGGTCACCGTTGCGGACGTCGCCGAGGCCGACGTCGAAGAGACGACGCTGCGCGCCCTGCACAAGGCGATCGACGGCGTGCGCCAGGACCTGGACGGCATGCGGTTCAACACCGCGATCGCCAAGATCACCGAGCTGAACAACCACCTGACGAAGGTGGGCGGCGTAGTGCCGAAGCCCGTCGCGGAGCGCCTGGTGCTGCTGATCGCGCCGCTGGCCCCGCACGTCGCCGAGGAGCTGTGGCGCAAGCTGGGTCACTCCGACTCGGTCGTCCACCAGGACTTCCCTGTCGCCGACCCGGCGTACGTCGTGGACGAGTCCGTGACCTGCGTCGTGCAGATCAAGGGCAAGGTCAAGGCGCGCCTGGAGGTCTCCCCGTCGATCTCCGACGCCGAGCTGGAGAAGGTGGCGCTGGCCGACGAGAAGGTCGTCGCGGCGCTGGACGGCGCGGGAATCCGCAAGGTGATCGTGCGGGCGCCGAAGCTGGTGAACATCGTGCCTGCGTAGAGGCATCGGGGTCTTCCCTTACGGGCAGGTTGGGGGTTCCGTTGGAACCCTCGGCCTGCCCGTTGCGTTTACCGTGGAAGAGCGGCGATCGCGCCGCAGCCGAGCCAGAGTCAGCCGTTCGCCGGCCGAAGGAGAAGCGTCGTGGACGTGGTGTTCGCAGTGGTCGCGCTGCTCTTCGTGCTGTTCGTGGCCGTGGGCGCGTACGCGACGGTGAAGGTCGGCCGAGCCGCCAAGCGCGGGGTGGACCGCACCCTCTCGCAGGCCCGCCGGACCGTGGAGGACACCACGCTCCGCGCCAAGGCGTTCGGCCAGATCGGCACCCCCGCCGAATTGGCCCAGCTGCGGATCTCCTTGCGCACCTCGATGCGGGCCACCCAGGACGCGCTGCACGCGGGCGTGGCCGAGGACGCCTCGCTCAAGGAGTCTCTGGGACTCTTCGAGCGGCTCAGCGTCCACGGCCACGAGCTGGACGACGAGCTCGGGCGCCTGGAGCGCGACCCGGACAAGGCGGCCCTGGCCCAGCGCCTGCCCGGGCTGCGGGAGCGCACCCAGCAGATCACCAAGGCGGCGGACTCGCTGCGGTGGTCGGCGCGCGACCGGGCCCACCGGTTCGCGGGCGACGACCTGGACTCGCTCAGCACCCAGATCGACATGGAGGCCGGCGCCCTGCGGCACTGGACCGCCGCGGAGCCGCCGGCCACGCAGACCCCGGCCGCCTGGCCCGAACCCGTGCCGGAGGCGGGCAAGAGCGCCGAGCAGACCTGGACCGAGCCGTCCGGGCCCGACCGGCGGGCGGCCCACGAGCCGACGCAGCCCGCGATCACTCCGCCCACCCCCAGGGCCACCCATCCCTGGGAGAAGAAGGCCAAGCCCGAGAGCACGACCTGATCGGCCCGGCGACACGGGGAGCCTCCCGTGAACGGGGATCCTCCCGTGCACAGGGGGCCTCACGGGATCCGGCCGAGCAGGGGCTGGGCTGCCACCCGACGACCCAGACAGGTAATCTCCAGCTCATGTCCCGCCATGTCGCGATCGTCACGGATTCAACGGCCTACCTGCCGCAGCGGACGATGGAGCGGCACAGCATCACCGCGGTGCCCCTGACCGTCGTCCTGGGCGACCAGGCGCTGGAGGAGGGCACCGAGATCTCGGCCCGCTCCCTCGCCCAGGCGCTGCAGAAGCGGAAGCCGGTGACCACGTCCCGGCCCAGCCCGCAGATGTTCGCGGACACGTACCGCAAGGTCGCCGAGGCGGGCGCCACCTCCATCGTCTCGCTGCACCTGTCCGCCGAGTTCTCCGGCACGTACGACGCGGCGGTCCTCGCCGCGAAGGAAGCACCGGTCCCCGTGCGGGTGGTGGACACCGGCATGGTCGCGATGGCCCTCGGCTTCTGCGCCCTCTCGGCGGCGCAGGCCACGGAGGCGGGAGCCTCGGTGGAGGAGGCGGTGGCGGCCGCGGAGAAGCGGGCCGCCGACACCTCCGCGTACTTCTACGTCGACACTCTCGACTATCTGCGCAGGGGCGGCCGCATCGGCGCCGCGCAGGCGCTGCTGGGCTCCGCGCTGGCCGTGAAGCCGCTGCTGAAGCTGGACGGCGGCCGCATCGACATGCTGGAGAAGGTGCGGACGGCGTCGAAGGCGATCGCCCGGCTCGAGGAGATCGTGGTCGAGCGGGCCGGCGCGGGCGAGGTCGACATCGCGGTACATCACCTGGCGGCACCGGAACGGGCGACCGTGCTCGCCGACCGGCTCAGGGAGCGGGTGCCGGGCCTGGCGGACCTGCATGTCAGCGAGGTCGGCGCGGTGATCGGAGCGCACACGGGGCCGGGGTTGTTGGGGGCTGTGGTCTCGCCGCGGTGAGGGGTGAGGTTCGGGGGCGAGAGAGGGGCTCGTGAGTGGCACGTGCCACGTGTGGGTGACGGAGATATCCACAACTGCCGGGTAATCCACGGTAATTGACCAAGATCAACACGATGTTCCGGCTGTGCCTAACGTCGTCGGCATGGCACTTCGATCACTTTCCCGGACACCTTCCGCAACGAGCGGCCCTGGCCGCGGCCCCGCGTCCGACGGCCGTGCGCACCACCGTGATGCCCGGGGGCGGGCCCGGCGCAGGCGCGCGTCGGCGGAGGCGGCGCGGTTGCGGGCGGAGAGGCTGTTCGCGCAGCCGCAGCCGCAGCCGCAGCCGCAGCCGCAGCCGCCTCCACCTCCACCTCCACAGGAGCCGTTGTCGTCGGCTTCGCCTCGGCTTGATGTGGCGGGTCCTGATGTGGCCGCTTCCGAGGCGGCGTCGGGGGTGGCGGCGGGGGATGGGGCGCACGCCGGGGGCGTCTCCGCGGTTCACCGGTACGCGGCACGAGCACCTGCGTCACGTGTACCCGCGTCGCGAACACCTGCACCACGTGTGCCCGCCGCGCGCGTCCCGGGGGCGCGTGCGGCGGTGCCCGGGTGGGCGAGGGCAGCGGCGGTGGATGAGGAGGCGGACGGGAAATCGCCCACGCGGGCTGTGTGGGCGAGTGGTGACGCGGTCGGGGAGGCGACCGGAGGGGCGACCGAAGAGGCGGCCGGTGAGAGGCCCTTTCGGGGCCCGGAGACGCTGCCGCACCGGACGGACGCCTCGCGGCGGGAGCGGGTGGGGCTCGCCGTCCGGGAACGCCTGCCCGTGTGGCTGCAGACCCGCTGCGGCCTGGAGCGCCGTGGCGTGGCCGCCCTCACCGTGGTTCTCCTCGTCGCCGCGGTCTTCGCCGCTCAGCACTTCTGGACGGGGCGTACCCAGCCCGTGCGACCACCCGACGTGGTGCGCGCGGCGGGCGCGGCTCCTGAGCGGGGTGCGGAACCGGCCCCGTCGCCAGGGCCCCCGGCGCAGGCCGGGCGGGCATCGGCGGACGGGAGTGGTGCGGGTGGCGCGGCGGCCGGTGCGGGTGCCGCCGGCGGGATCGTGGTGGACGTCAGCGGAAAGGTGCGGCGTCCAGGGGTCCAGCGGCTGCCCGCCGGGTCCCGGGTGGCCGACGCGTTGCGGGCCGCCGGGGGAGTCCGGCCCGGCACCGAGACCGGCGACCTGAACCGCGCGCGGTTCCTCACGGACGGCGAGCAGGTGGTGGTGGGGGCTCCGGCGGTGGCTCCCGAAGGCGGTGGAGTCGGCGTTGGGGCGGCCGGGGCGGGTGCCGGACCGGCGGGGGCGGCAGGCGCGGGAGGAGTCGGCGGGGCTGCCCCGGGAGGCCTGGTCGGGCTGAACACGGCAAGCCCGGCGCAGCTGGACGAACTGCCGGGCGTCGGCCCCGTGCTGGCGCAGCACATCATCGACTACCGCACCGAGCACGGCGGCTTCCGCTCCGTCGAGGAGCTCCGCGAGGTCAACGGCATCGGGGACCGGCGCTTCGCCGATCTCCAGGATCTCGTACGGCCATGACGCGCAAGGCGGTTCACGTCGCGTCGGGGCACCGGCTGGGAGCCTCGCACCCTCGACAGGAGGGGCCGGTCGACCTCCGCCTTGTGCCGCCCGCGCTAGCGGCTTGGGCATCGGCCGCCCTGATGCTGGACGCCTCGCCTCGGTGGGCGGTAACCACCGTGGTGGCCTGCGTGTTGGTGTCCGGAGCCTTGTCGGTGCGGTGGACGGCCCGGGGGCGCCGGGAGGGATGGGGGCGACAGCGTGGACCGGGCCCGGGCGGAGGCGGGCAGCCCCTGGGCCAGCTGTCCGGACAGCCGGGACAGCCGGGGCAGCCCGATTCATCAGGGCGGCCGGGGCTGCTGGGGCAGCCCGAGTCGGCAGGGCGGTTGGGGTGGCGGGCGCCGCCGGGGCGGCTGCGGTGGGGTCGTGCTTCGGCGGTGGCGATTCTGCTCTGTACCGCCGGGGCGTCAGGTTCCGCGGCGCTGCACGGCGCGGATCTGCGCCGTGGCCCGGTCCCCGGTCTTGCGGGTGAGTACGCGTCGGTGACGGCGGAGTTGGAGGTCACGTCGGATCCCCGGCGCACCCGGCCCCGCGTCGCCAGTGCGCACGCGATGCCGCCCACCGTGGTCCTGGACGCCGAGGTCGTCCGTGTCACGGAGGCGGACGGCACGTCGACCAGGACGCGCACCCCGGTTCTGGTGGTGGTGCGGGAGGGGGACTCGAAGACCGGACGATCCGGGGCCGGACGATCTGAGGCCGGGGGGTCCCGGGCAGGGAGATCCGGAGACGCATGGCTCGGACTGCTGCCGTCGACCCGGCTGCGGGTGCAGGGCCGACTGGCTCCGCCGCTGCCGGAAGGGGACAGGGCCGCCGCGGTGCTGCGGGTGTCAGGGGAGCGGGCGCCCCACGTGGTCGGGGCGCCGTCCGGGGCGCAGCGACTGGCCGGGGATCTGCGGGGCGGGCTGCGGAGGGCGACGGACGGGCTGCCCGCCGATGCTCGCGCCCTGCTCCCCGGACTGGTCATCGGGGACACCTCGCGCGTACCGGCCGAGCTGGACCAGGCCTTCCGGGCGACCGACCTCACGCATTTGCTGGCTGTGAGCGGCGCGAATCTCACGATCGTCCTCGTCCTGCTCATCGGGCCGCCGGGCACCGCCCAGCGGGTGGAACGGCGCGGTCTCGCACCGAAGTTGGGTATCCCGCTGCGGATGACCGCCCTGCTCGGCGGGGTGCTCACGCTGGGGTTCGTCATCGTGTGCCGCCCGGACCCGAGCGTCCTGCGGGCCGCGGCCTGTGGACTGATCGCTCTCCTCGCGATCGCGACCGGGCGGCGCAGATCGCTGATCCCCGCGCTGGCCGCGGCGGTGCTGCTGCTCGTCCTGTACGACCCGTGGCTGGCCCGGAGTTACGGCTTCCTGCTCTCCGTCCTCGCCACCGGCGCCCTTCTCACCCTCGCGCCGCGCTGGGGTGCGGCGCTGCGGCGGCGTGGAGTCCCGCCGAGGCTCGCGGAGGCGCTGGCCGCGGCGGCCGCGGCGCAGGCGGTGTGTGCGCCCGTCGTCGCCGTTCTCGCGGCGCGGGTGAGCCTGGTCGCGGTGCCGTGCAATCTGCTCGCGGAGTTCGCGGTCGCACCTGCCACGGTGCTCGGTTTCGCGACGCTCGCGGCGGCTCCGGTCGCGATGCCCGTGGCCGAGGTGCTGGCCTGGGGGGCGAGCTGGCCCACCGAATGGATCGCGGGGATCGCCCGGACGGGGGCGGCGCTGCCCGGGAGCGGGGTCGACTGGCCGGGTGGCTGGCGCGGCGGGTTCCTGCTCGCGCTCGTCACGGTGGTCGTCGTCCTGGTGGGGCGCAGGCTGGTGCGGCATCCGTGGCTGGTCACGCTCTGCGCGGTTCTGCTCTTCCTGGTCATCGTCCAGCCTCCGCCCGTCACCCGGGTGATCGCGGGGTGGCCGCCGCCGGGCTGGCGGATGGTGGTGTGCGCACAGTTCCCTATTGAATCTCTGTGTTGCGGCAGTTCGTGTTGCGGACGGAGAGGGACGTGTTGAGCAAGACCTGGCAAGTGCACTGGGTGACGAGGAGGCATGTCGCAGCGGTGAGTGATCACCCTGTGCTGCGGGAGTGGGCCGATCTCGATGTGCGAGAGGAGGCCGCCCGGATCGACCCGGGGGACGTGTTCTTCACGGACCCGAACTACCGGGTGGACCCGCGGCTGACGCTGTACACGACGCGCTCGGCGTTCGCGCACCTGGCCAGGGAGACGCGGCGGAACTACGCGGGGGACTCCTGCCTGTTCTTCAACTTCCTGTGGCAGCGCGACAAGAACTGGTGCGATGCCGAGGCAGAGGACCTGCTCGACTTCGAGGACTGGCGGCGCTGGTCGCCCCGCAACCCGAAGCGGATCAGCGGATCGAAGTGGAACCGCGAACTCGCGGCGCTGACCAGGCTCTACAAGTGGGCCGCGGCCAAGAAGTACGTCGCGGCCAACCCGGTCCTGGAGCGCGAGGTGCTGGGCCGCCACGGCGAGATGGTGAGCGTCCCGGCCCAGCGGGCGAAGGACGCACGGTCGAGCAACGTGAAGTGGCTGACCCCTCGGGCCTACCGGATGTGGAGGGACGTGGGCCTGCGCGGCTACACCGCCGAGGGGCGGCGGGATGCGTCGTTTCGGGGCCGCAACGACGACCGCAATGCCGCCTACTCCGACCTGCTGTTCTCCTCGGGGATGCGTCTGTCGGAGGGCGGTTCGCTGCTGACCTTCGAGGTCCCGGCCCTGGAGGAGAGCATGAAGCGCTACTTCGACGGGCGCCTGGGGAAGGCGGCGACCAAGAGCCGTCGTGAGCGGACGTTCTACGTCGCGGTCGAGGATCTGCGGTCGGTCATCGCCTACGAGCGCACGACGCGGCGGGCGGCGATCCGCCGGGCTCAGGCCAAGGGCCGCTATGAGGCGATGGATGACATCTGGATCGTGCAGAAGCGTTCCGGCTGGGAGGAATCGATCCTGCACTTCCGGGACGAGAAGGGGCTGTTGGTCGAGCGGGGGTTGACCTCGCTGGACGTGGAGGAACGCCAGCGTCTGTTCATCGAGGGGGACGGCGGTCTGGAGCCGTTGTGGCTGTGGCTGTCGGAGGACGGCAGCCCGTTCCAGCCGCACTCGTGGGAGGCGGTCTACCGGGCCGCGTCGCTGCGGTG
This sequence comes from Streptomyces sp. NPDC040622, assembly GCF_055593965.1. Taxonomy (NCBI): domain Bacteria; kingdom Bacillati; phylum Actinomycetota; class Actinomycetes; order Kitasatosporales; family Streptomycetaceae; genus Streptomyces; species Streptomyces sp. NPDC040622. The sequence goes on from NZ_JBVIXD010000009.1 coordinate 529,594, forward strand.
CCGCACGGTACTGAAGGGCAAGGTCGCCAAGGTGCCCTATTTCACGCCGCACATGGCCCGGCACTCGTTCGCGCTGAAGATGCTGGCCGCGCTGATGCACATCCTCGACAAGCGGTTCGGGCTCTCCCCGGAGGAGAGGCGGGACTTCCGTCTGCTCTATGGGGATGCCTGGCGCATGGTCAAGGACCTCCTTGATCACGCGAGTGAGGAGACCACCCGCAAGATCTATCTCGCTCCTGTTTCGGACCTGCAGATCCGGTCCCTGCTGCTGGACGAGGCCGACCCGGGCACCAACGAACTCCTGTCCCAGATCGCGAAGTTGTCGGAACGCGTCCTGGACGGCGAGGCACTGGTATGAGTACACGAGGACGACGCGCTGTTCTGCCCGGGGAGGGCGGGCATCGCCGCCGGCCGCCGCTGGAGCCCGGTGATCTGGTGGTCTGGCACACGGCCGAGGACGGCGTGAAGAAGGCCAGCTACGACTTCGGCCAGCTGGCGGTCGGCCCGCGCCTGCAGCGGGAACTGGCGGAGGTCTTCGCCGTCCAGTGCGGTCCCGCGGGGGCCTGGAAGACGATTCCGTCCAGCCGGGAGTCCTGGCTGATCCTGCTCTACTTCAGCCGGTTCCTGGCCGCGCAGGATCACATACCCGAGTCGCTGGGCGAGTTGGCGCCGGAGACGTGGGCGGCCTGGCGGCTGAGCCGCACGCCGAACTCCACCGGCGGAGCCCAGATCCGCAAGGTCGCCCGCCTGCTGAAGGAGCATCCGCGGGTGCCCGAGGCGACACGGAACCTGATGAAGAAGCGGGTGCCGAAGCCGAAGGCGCCCAAGGAGACCGCCTACAGCCACGAGGAGTTCGACCAGATCAAGCTGGCCGCGACCCAGAAGTTCCGTCCCGCTCTGCACCGCATCCGCGCCAACTGGCAGCACCGTGAGGACTGGCGGGCGGGCCGGTTCGAGAAGGGTACGGACGACTGGCTGGTGGGCGAGGCCTTGGACCACCTGGTCCGCACCGGGGAGACGCCGTTCTACGTCGGTCTGCACGGCCGCCAGCGGTCCGATTCGCGCTACACCGAGGCCCTGGGCGGCGGCCGGGCCGAGCACACGTGGATGCGTCTGTTCCTGACCAGGCAGGAGGCATGCGCGCTGATGACCTTGATGATCGCCTCCTACGGCTGGAACGCGACGCCGGTCATGGAGTTGACGGTGCCCGACGCGAGCCCGGACGCCGGGAACGAGGGGCAGGTCATCTACCGGGTCGAGCTGGAGAAGCGGCGCCGGAGCCAGGCGGCGCGCTATGAGACACGGAATCTCGCCGACTGGGGGGCGAACTCTCCCGGACGGCTGATCACGCACGCGATCGAGGCCACGGCCCCGGCCAGGGAGACGCTGAAGAACCTCGGGGAGCCCACCGACCGGCTGATCGTCTGGCGTCTGGCCCGGCACCATGAGGTCTACGGAGAGAGCCTTGCCGGACTGTTCAAGGGCAACGACTTCCTGCCCGATGTCTGGCGCCACTTCCGCGACGAACTGGGCGGCGGTGTCTCGCTGAACCTGCGGCGGCTGCGGAAGACCGTGGTGATCGCGCACCAGCGCCAGCCCACCCAGCACAGCCAGGACACCCACGACGAGGTCTATGTCCTGCCGGACCCGCGCACCCACACCGCCGCCCAGCCGGTGATCGCCGATGGCATCGTGGAGGCGATCGAGTCGGCCCGCGCGTCCTTCAAGGCCCAGATCAGCCGGGCCGACATGGATGCCGGGCAGGACACCCCGACCACCGGCTGCAGCGACTACACGCACAGCCCGTTCGGGGACCAGGGGGTGCCGTGTCGGGCGTCGTTCCTGCTCTGCACGGCCTGCCCGAACGCCGTGATCACCCCGCGCCATCTGCCGCGGCTGGCCTATCTGCTGCACGTGCTGGGGGAGTTGAAGGCCGTCCTCGCGCCGGAGGTGTGGGACCAGGACTGGCGCGACCCCTACGCACGGCTTCGCGAGTTGCGCAAAGCCCCGGACTTCACCGACACCGAATGGAAAGACGCCTTGGACGACGTGACCGCCCGGGACCGGGAGATCATCGACCAGCTGCTGAAGCGGGGGTTCGACGCATGAGCCTGGCCCTGAATCCTCTGTTCCTGCCGCCCGCGCTCGACGCCTTCGTGTTCGACCCGGCGATGGTTCCCGAGGACCGCCGCCAGTTCGTCCCCCGCTACGGGGATCCGGGCTGGTCGGTGCTCGCGCTGACACAGAACCCGTCGGCGACCGACGACATCATCTACTGGCGGTGGTTCCCGGAGGTCTTCCGCGAGCCGTTCCGCTTCGCGTCCTGGACGCTGATCAGCTACCCGCTGCCGGACGAGGACGTTGCCCGGCACGGCGCCGCCATGCGGTCCAAGCTGAGTGCGGGCCGGATCCTGAAGACGGTCAACCAGTGGTCGCAGTTCGCCGAGTGGCTGCACGAACGCGGGATCACCTCGCTGTCGCAGGTGGCGGCGGAGGACCTGGCGGACTTCGCCCTGCAGCTGGACAAGAAGCGGGGCCTGGCCCGCAACACGGCTGTCGGCTACCTGGTCGGGCTGTCCCGGCTGCACTACTACGGCCAGTATCTGCCGCCGGTCGACCGGCTGGTCGAGCCGCCCTGGGTGTCCGAGGGCATGGACGACTACCTGCCGGCCGCCACGCCGGGGGGCGAGAACATCACCGAGCCGATCGCTCCGGCCGTCATGGGCCCGCTGCTGGTCTGGGCCCTGCGGTTCGTCGAGGAGTACGCCGACGACATCCTGACCGCTTATGAGGAACACTGCCGCCTGGTCGCCGCCGCCGATGCCCTGGACGTGCCTCTCACGCCGGGCTGCGGCGACGGGCTGGTGTCCTTCCTTGAGCAGTTGGAGGCCGAGGGCAAGCCGGTCCCGGTGACCACCTGGAACCCGAACACGCCGTTGGCCGCTGCCGGGATCTTCCTGGCGGCCACGACGGGGACGCCGCCGAAGAAGGTCCACAGCATCATGCGGCGGTCGCACTGGAAGGAATACACCCGCGACCACCACGGCCCCTGTCTGCTGAAGGCACCGGTCACCGCCCGGCTGGGCGGCGAGCCCTGGCACGAGCCGTTCGAGTTCTACAGCATCACCACCCTGGTCAAGCACCTGGTCACCGCATGCTTCATCGTCCTGGGATACCTGACAGGAATGCGGACCGGGGAGGTGCTGGGCCTGGAGAACGGATGCTGCCCGGACCCGGAGAGGGCCGAGGAGGCGGCCCGGCGGCATCTGATCTACGGGAGGGTGTTCAAGATCGCCCGGGATGAGGACGGCAACCACGACTCCGCCGGGATCGTCCGCGAGGCTCCCTGGGTCGCGGTCCCGCAGGTGGTGACGACAGTGCGGGTCCTGGAACGGCTCGGCGGTCAGGGCCTGTTGTTCGCCGCGGAGGTCCACGACCCGCGGCTGCCCGAGCGCCGCAGCGGCCGGTCGCTGGCGATCGCCACGATGAGCAACCGCATCGAGTCGTTCATCGAGTGGGTCAACACCCACGCCGAGGCCAGAGGACGGCAGGTGGAGGCGATCCCGCCCGACCCGCGCGGCCGGGTCGGCACCGGCCGCTTCCGCCGGACTTTGGCCTGGCACATCGCCCGCCGCCCCGGCGGTCTGGTGGCGCTGGCGGTTCAGTACGGCCACATGCGCACGCTGATCAGTGAGGGCTACGGTTCGCGCTCGCGCGGCGGCATCCACGACTTGCTGGACTTCGAGACGGCCCGCAACGTCGCCGAACACCTCAGCGAGGTCCACGAGGCGATCCAGGACGGCGAAGGCGTCTCCGGCCCGGCCGCGAGGCGTCTGATCAACGCCGCCGCCCAGGAACACAGCCGCTTCGGCGGGATCATCGCCTCGGTCCGCCAGGCCCGCAGCCTGCTGGCCGACCCGACCCTGAACGTCTTCGAGAACAAGGAGGCATTCCTGTTCTGCAACTACGACCGGGCCAAGGCACTTTGCCATCCCGGACGCGGCGGGAAGAACGAGGTCCCGAGCCTGGACCGCTGCAAGGTCAACTGCGCGAACATCGCCCGGACCGACACCCACGCCCGCCAGTTGCGGGAGGCCGCCGACGGCCTGGGCCAGCAGGCCGCCTCCGGACTGGTCCCCGAGCCGCTGGCCGATCGGCTGCAGGAGCGGGCCCAGTCTCTGGCTGCGCTCGCCGACCAGCACGACAGTGACCGCGTCATGGCGGGAGTGGGGGCGACGTTGTGAGCCGGGACAAGGAGAGGGAGAACATCCGGGCCGCGATGGACCGGCTGCTGGCGGGCACTCCGCTGCGGTCGGACGGGGCCCTGACCGTCCTGGCGCTGGCCGCCGAGGCGGACGTGAAGCGGCACGTGCTCACCCACCGGCACACCGACCTCAAGGACGAGTTCTACGCGAGGGTGAGGGCCCAGGGGCAGGTCCCCGACAGTGAACGCAAGCTGCGGGAGGAGCTGAAGAAGACCAAGGAACGGCTGGCCGAGGTCGTGGAGGAGAACAAGCGGCAGCAGGCCAAGATCGAGATGTTCGCCCGGGTGGTGAACGTCCTCACGGTCGAGAACGACGAGCTTCGCGGCCAGCAGGGCCGCAAGCGGGCCGCGGTGGTGGCGTTGCGTCCGGCGCCCGAGCCCGGCTCGTAGTCAAACCGTCTGGTCGTGGGGGGGGGGGGGGGGGGGGGGGGAAAAAAAGAGAAGAGAAGCCCCAGGAAAAAAGAATAGCGCCACTTCGGTGGGGGGGGGGGGACCACCTAAAAGACGGTCCCCC
>NZ_JBVIXD010000010.1:0-201827 GCF_055593965.1 Streptomyces sp. NPDC040622
CCGTGCATCGTGAACGCCTGGTTGAACTGCTCGTTCGACATGATCTGCGTGCCGGGCCGGGCGAGCTCGGCGCGCATGAAGAGCGCCATCACCCCGCCGATGCAGAAGAACGCGAACGACGTGACCAGATAAAGCGTGCCGATCGTCTTGTGGTCAGTGGTGGTCAGCCACTTGATGACGACGTTTCCCGGCTGCTTGCGCCTGACCGGCAGCTCGTTCTCGTACGAGTCTTCTGCTGCCGCGGCACCCTGGGGTTCGTTGAGGATGCTCACAGGTTGTTCGTCTCCCGGTTCTTCTCGTGGGGCGTCTGCTCGATGCCGGCCGGGATGTAACCGGTCTGGTTCTTCTTCACCAGGTCCTCGAGGTGCTGCTTGTAGCGCTCGGGGGAGACGACCTTGACGTTGAAGAGCATCCGGGAGTGGTCGACGCCGCAGAGCTCGGCGCACTTGCCCATGAAGGTGCCCTCCTTGTTCGGAGTGACCTCGAAGGCGTTGGTGTGGCCCGGGATGACGTCCTGCTTCATGAGGAACGGCACCACCCAGAAGGAGTGGATGACGTCACGCGAGGTGAGCACGAAGCGGACCTTCTCGCCCTTGGGGAGCCAGAGGGTCGGGCCGGGGTTGCCGTTCTGGGGGTTCCGCTCGCCGGGCGTGCCGACGTCGTAGACGCCGTTGGCCTTGGCCGGGAAGTCATCGCGGAACTTGTCGGGGATCGCCGAGAGGTCCTTGGACGTCTTGGCGTTGTCCTTGCCGCCGCCCGGAACGTTCTCGACGTAGTTGAAGCCCCAGCTCCACTGGAAGCCGACCACGTTGACCGTGTGGGCCGGCTTGTCTTCGAGCTTGAGGAGCTTGGACTCGTCACGTGCCGTGAAGTAGAAGAGCACCGACACGATGATGAGCGGAACCACCGTGTACAGCGCCTCGATGGGCATGTTGTAACGCGTCTGAGCCGGTACTTCCACCTTGGTGCGGCTGCGCCGGTGGAAGATGACGCTCCACAGGATCAGGCCCCAGACCAGCACGCCCGTGGCGAGCGCTGCCGCCCACGAGCCCTGCCAGAGGGAGAGAATCCGCGGAGCTTCCTCCGTTACCGGAGTGGGCATTCCAAGGCGGGGGAAATCCTTGTATGTGCAACCGGTGGCGGTCGCCAGGATCAGGCCCGCAGTCAGCACCTGCGGCAGCTTCCGCCGCATCGGGCGCCGCGACGAGCGGTCGGAGCCGTTGGGACTCACGTAGCGCCTTCCCGAGAGTCTCGCCCGCGCGGTCGGCTGCGGCCTCCACGCTGGTCGGTCGCCGCCCTGCGGCGGGCAGGGGTTTGGATGTTTATGCGGACCAAACCCTACTGGACGCTATTTGGGGTCGCGCGGGGAGGGTGCCTAACGCGCCGCGGGTCACTCCGAAGGGTGGGACGAGGCGCCGTCGGCCGCTTTCTGACGGAGGGTCGGGGCGCCCACTGGGCCGACGGGACCTGCGGGTTCGCGGCCGCGGGAGCGTCGTGGCCCGTCGCGCGGTTCCCCGCGCCCCTGACGGCCCCCTTCGGGTGCCACTCCCCGGGGGCGCCTTAGCGTTGACGTGTGTCCTACTTCGATGCCGCCTCATCCGCTCCCCTCCATCCCGTCGCCCGGCAGGCCCTGACCGCCTCGCTCGACGAGGGGTGGGCCGATCCGGCCCGGCTCTACCGCGAGGGGCGGCGGGCCCGGCTGCTGCTCGACGCCGCCCGCGAGGCGGCCGCCGACGCGGTGGGCTGCCGCCCCGACGAGCTCGTCTTCACCTCCTCGGGCACCCGTGCCGTGCACTCCGGGACGGCGGGCGCGCTCGCCGCGCGTCGGCGCGTCGGACACCACCTGATCGTGTCGGCGGTCGAACACTCGTCGGTGCTCCATTCGGCCGAGGCGCACGCGGCGGGCGGCGGCACCGTGACCGAGGTGCCGGTGGACCGCGGCGGGGCGGTGGCCGCCGACGCGTACGCCGCCGCGCTGCGCGAGGACACCGCGCTGGCCTGTCTGCAGTCCGCCAACCACGAGGTCGGCACCGAGCAGCCGGTCGCCGAGGTCGCCGAGGCCTGCCGCGCCGCGGGCGTGCCGCTCCTGGTGGACGCCGCGCAGTCGCTGCCCTGGGGGCGGGTCGACGGGGACTGGTCGCTGCTGACCGGCAGCGCCCACAAATGGGGCGGGCCCGCGGGGGTCGGGCTGCTCGTCGTGCGCAAGGGGGTCCGCTTCGCCGCGCAGGGTCCGGCCGACGAGCGGGAGTCGGGGCGGGCCGCCGGGTTCGAGAACATTCCGGCGATCGTCGCGGCGGCGGCCTCGCTGCGGGCGGTGCGGGCCGAGGCCGAGGCGGAGGGCGCGCGGCTGCGGGAGCTGACGGAGCGGATCCGGGCGCGGGTGCCCGGGCTCGTGCCGGACGTGGAGGTGGTGGGCGACCCGGTGCGGCGGCTGCCGCACCTCGTCACCTTCTCCTGTCTCTATGTCGACGGGGAGACACTGCTGCACGAGCTGGACCGGGCGGGCTTCTCCGTGTCGTCCGGGTCCTCGTGCACCAGCTCGACGCTGACGCCGAGCCACGTGCTCAGGGCGATGGGCGTGTTGAGCGAGGGCAACGTGCGGGTCTCGCTGCCCGCGGGCACCGCGGCCGCGGAGGTCGACCGGTTCCTCGACGTGCTGCCGGGAGCCGTCTCGGAGGTGCGCGAGAAGCTGGGCGCGCCGGTCGCGCCGACGGCGCGCACGGAGGCGGCTTCGCTGGTGATCGACGCGCTCGGCAAGCGGTGCCCGATCCCCGTCATCGAGCTGGCGAAGGTGATCGGGGACGTGCCCCTCGGCGCGACGGTGACCGTGCTCGCGGACGACGAGGCGGCGCGCCTGGACATCCCCGCGTGGTGCGAGATGCGGGGACAGGAGTACGTGGGTGAGCGCCCGGCGGACCACGGCGCGGCGTACGTGGTCCGCCGGAGCTCGTGAGCGCCGGGGCCCTGCCCTCACACCCCTGTCGTCGCCCGGAGGGCGGGCCCGCGGCGTCTGGTGCGCGCTCTCGGCGTGCCGGGCGCCGCGGGGCGGGCAGGGAGGGAGGACGAAGGCAGGTCCTAGGCCAGGTGCGGCTGTACCTCGGCGGCGGCCTCGTGCCCGTACGCCTTGGTGAAGCGGTCCATGAAGTTGCTGCGGCGCAGCGCGTACTCCTGGGTGCCCACGGTCTCGATGACCAGGGTGGCGAGCATGCAGCCGACCTGCGCCGCGCGCTCGTGGGAGACGCCCCAGGCGAGGCCCGAGAGGAAGCCCGCGCGGAACGCGTCGCCGACACCGGTCGGCTCGACCTTCGCCTCTTCCTGCGGGACGCCGACCTCGACCGGGTCCTGGCCGTCGGCCTCGATGCGCACGCCGCGCGAGCCGAGGGTCGTCACGCGGTGGCCGACCTTGGAGAGGATCTCGGCGTCGGTCCAGCCGGTCTTGGACTCGATGAGCCCCTTCTCGTACTCGTTGGAGAAGAGGTAGGTGGCGCCCTCCAGGAGGGTGCGGATCTCCTCGCCCTCCATGCGCGCGATCTGCTGCGAGAAGTCCGCGGCGAAGGGGATCCGGCGGGAGCGGCACTCCTCGGTGTGCCGGAGCATCGCCTCGGGGTCGTCGGCACCGATCAGGACGAGGTCGAGGCCGCCCACGCGGTCCGCGACGGTCTTCAGCTCGATGAGGCGGGCCTCGCTCATCGCGCCCGTGTAGAAGGAGCCGATCTGGTTGTGGTCGGCGTCCGTGGTGCAGACGAAGCGCGCGGTGTGCAGCGTCTCGGAGATCCGTACCGAGGCCGTGTCCACACCGTGCCGGTCGAGCCAGGCGCGGTACTCGTCGAAGTCGGAGCCCGCGGCGCCGACCAGGATCGGGTCGGTGCCGAGCTGCCCCATGCCGAAGGTGATGTTGGCGGCGACGCCTCCCCTGCGCACATCGAGGGCGTCGACGAGGAATGAGAGGGAGACCGTGTGCAACTGATCCGCGACCAGCTGGTCGGCGAAGCGGCCGGGGAAGGTCATCAGGTGGTCGGTGGCGATGGAGCCGGTGACTGCAATACGCACGGCTGGATGCTCCTGTGGAGGAGAGGCGGGGATTGACAGTTCACGCTACCGGGTCGAGGTACCGCCGCTGAAGTGGCAAAACTACCCGATAGTAGGGCTTTTTCGTGCGGGGTCCGCTGCATACGGTGCCGTTATGACCGTTATCCCGAAGGATGTCGTCCTGCCGCGTCGCGGCGCGCTCACCGCCGAGACCCCGGAGAGCATGGAGGCCCTGCGAGGGGACTGTGCCCGCATGGTGCCGCACTGGGCGGTGCCCGCACTCGCCTCGGCCGCCCCCGTACCGCCCTCGCGGATCAACGGAGTCACCGTCCCGTCCTCCTCCGCCCGCCTGATCGACGAGATGTCCGACTACGGAGACTGAGGGAGACTGTGTCCGGGGCCCTGGCGCGCAGGTCAGGAGCCCCGGCGCGCACAGAGGGAACCGTGCGCTCCCCCGCTGCGTCCCATCGCCGTCCCCCGCAGAGGGGACGTGGGACACGACGAAGCCCACCTGTGGGATGTCAGGGACACAGCAGTCAGTCGAAGGAGCGATGCGGTGAGCACCGAGCGATCCGATCATGAGGCGGCCGAGTCGCAGCGGCGGCGTTCCCGCCTGGCCGTCGCCTCGGTCGCGGCCACCGTGCTGCTGGTCGGCGGCGGTGGCGCGTACTTCGCGGCGACCGCGTCCGGCGACGGCGGCACCGGCAGCAGCGACGGCGCCCCGGCGGGGAACGGCGGCAATCCGCCGCCGCTCGCCCTGGACGGTTACACGAGCGGCGACCGGCAGGGCGACGGCCGCGACGGTACGGGCGGTACGGGCAGCACCGGAGGAATCGCCCCCGGCGAGCCCGACCCGAACGGCGCCACGTACCGGGCGACCGGCAAGCTGCCCAAGGGCCCGGAGTCGTCCGCCGTCTACCACGCGCGGGGCGAGGTCGGCCGGGACGACGTGGCCGGGCTGGCCGACGCGCTGGGCGTGGCCGGGACCCCGACGTCGCAGGACGGCACCTGGAAGGTCGGCGGGGCCAAGGACGGCTCGGGTCCGTCGCTGGAGGTCAACAAGCAGGCGCCGGGCACCTGGACGTACACCCGGCACGGTACCGGCGGCACCGACAACTGCCCCAAGGGCAAGCCTTGTTCCAGCAGCTCGACGGCGCCCGGCGGTGAGACGGGCGACGCGGTGGGCGAGAAGGCCGCCAAGGACGCCGCCGCGCCCGTCCTGAAGGCGCTCGGCCAGGACGACGCCAAACTGGACGCGCGCCAGCTGATGGGCGCCGTACGGGTGGTGAACGCCGACCCGAAGGTCGATGGACTGCCGACGTACGGCTGGTCGACCGGTATCCAGGTCGGCCCGGGCGGTGAAGTGGTCGGCGGGAGCGGCCGGCTGAAGGCGCCGGAGAAGGGTGCCACGTACCCGGTGATCGGCGCCCAGGAGACCCTGGACCGGCTGAACGGCATGGGCGGCGGTGGCCGCGTCGGCATCGGCGGCTGCGCGACCCCCGTGCCGCACGCCGACGACAGCACGAAGTCCGAGGGCGGCGGCGGGGCGAAGCAGGCACCGTGCGAGCCGTCGTCCGCGCAGCCGAAGCCGCGGCCGGTCGACGTCAGCGGGGCCACGTTCGGGCTCGCGACGCACGCCGTGGACGGCCGGCAGGCCCTCGTGCCGTCCTGGCTCTTCGACGTGAAGCCGCGCGGCGCGCAGGACACCTTCACGGTGACGCACCCGGCGGTCGACCCCACGTACCTGACGTCGCCCAGCTCCCCCGGCACGCCCGAGCAGTCCGGAAAGCCGGGCGGGAGCGACGGCGACAGCGACAAGGCGGCGGCCCGCGTCGAGTCCTACAGCTCCGACGGCACCTCGCTGACCGTCCACTTCTGGGGCGGTGTGTGCAGCAAGTACGCGGCGTCGGCGAGCGAGGACGGCAAGCGCGTGACGGTCGAGGTCACCGAGACGCGGCAGAAGGACACGATGTGCGTGAAGGTGGCCAAGAAGCTCTCCAGGACGGTCACGCTCGACAAGCCGCTGGGTGACCGCACGGTCGTGGACGGCACGGGCGACACGGTGCGCGGGAAGTAGCGCGCCGACGCGAGACCCGTACGGCCGGCTCAAGACCCGTACGCGCGAGGGCAACACGAAGGCGGCGGCCCCCCGAGATCCTCGGGGGGCCGCCGCCTTGCTGCCTGCAGGCTCAGCTGAAGGAGTCGCCGCAGGCGCAGGAGCCCGTGGCGTTCGGGTTGTCGATCGTGAAGCCCTGCTTCTCGATGGTGTCCACGAAGTCGATGGAGGCGCCGCCCAGGTAGGGAGCGCTCATCCGGTCGGTGACGACCTTGACGCCGTCGAAGTCCTTGACGACATCGCCGTCGAGCGAGCGCTCGTCGAAGAACAGCTGGTAGCGCAGGCCCGAGCAGCCGCCGGGCTGAACGGCGACGCGCAGCGCCAGGTCGTCCCGGCCCTCCTGCTCCAGCAGGCCCTTCACCTTGGCCGCGGCGGCGTCCGACAGGAGGATGCCGTCGCTCACGGTGGTGGTCTCGTCCGATACGGACATCTGCTTCTCTCCCGGGTTGTACGGAGACTGCTTGCCGACGGTTGCAACCGGCGGGGCCGCGGATTCATTCCGGGCCGAGCGCTTACGTCCTTGCCCCTTCATGCTCGCACACGGCGCCGGGTGGGACACCGGGTCGAGGAACGGCGAATGCGTCACATCGACACTATCGCCATCGTCAAACTGACGTGAAGCGGTTATGATAGATAACGTCAATTAGACGAGAAGGCTTGTCTGCAGAAAAGAAAGGGTGCGTGTCTCGTGACCACCGCCCAGTCCCCCGTGGATCTTGACGTCCAGCCGACGCCGCTCGCCCTGCTGCTGCTCGGCCGCGAGGCCGACCCCAGGAGCGAGCGCGGCGTGGAGTGCCCCGGTGACCTGCCGTCCCCCTCCGACCCGGACCTGGTGGAGCGCGCCCGCGCGGCCAAGGAGAAGCTCGGGGACAAGGTCTTCGTGCTCGGCCACCACTACCAGCGCGACGAGGTCATCCAGTTCGCGGATGTCACCGGCGACTCCTTCAAGCTGGCCAAGGACGCGGCCGCCAAGCCCGAGGCCGAGTACATCGTCTTCTGCGGCGTGCACTTCATGGCCGAGTCCGCGGACATCCTGACGACGGACGACCAGAAGGTCGTGCTGCCCGACCTGGCCGCCGGCTGCTCGATGGCCGACATGGCCACCGCCGAGCAGGTCGCGGAGTGCTGGGACGTGCTGACCGAGGCCGGGATAGCCGAGCAGGTCGTGCCCGTCTCGTACATGAACTCCTCCGCCGACATCAAGGCCTTCACCGGCAAGCACGGCGGCACGATCTGTACGTCCTCCAACGCCAAGCGCGCCCTGGAGTGGGCCTTCGAGCAGGGCACGCCCCGCTCGTCGACCAAGGTGCTCTTCCTGCCCGACCAGCACCTGGGCCGCAACACCGCGGTGCGCGACATGGGCCTCTCGCTCGACGACTGCGTGCTCTACAACCCGCACAAGCCGAACGGCGGCCTGACCGCCGAGCAGCTGCGCGACGCGAAGATGATCCTGTGGCGCGGGCACTGCTCGGTGCACGGGCGGTTCTCGCTGGAGTCGGTCGAGGACGTCCGCGCGCGGATCCCCGGGGTGAACGTCCTCGTGCACCCCGAGTGCAAGCACGAGGTCGTGGCCGCGGCGGACTACGTGGGCTCCACCGAGCACATCATCAAGACCCTGGAAGCGGCGCCCGCGGGCTCCAAGTGGGCCATCGGCACCGAGCTGAACCTGGTGCGCCGCCTGGCGAACCGCTTCGCCGCCGAGGACAAGGAGATCGTCTTCCTCGACAAGACGGTCTGCTTCTGCTCGACCATGAACCGGATCGACCTGCCGCACCTGGTCTGGACCCTGGAGTCCCTGGCCGAGGGGAATCTGGTCAACCAGATCGAGGTCGACCGCGAGACCGAGCAGTTCGCGAAGCTGGCGCTGGAGCGGATGCTGTCGCTCCCGTAGCTCGGCCCGGGGCCCGGTCCTGATCCGGCGCTCTGTCCTGATGCAGCGCTCTGTCCTGATGCACTGCGTAAGGGGCGCCCGCTATTGCGGGCGCCCCTTACGCGTGGGTGCGGCCTTCGGCGTGCTCAGACCTGGGCAGGTGCCGGGTCGTCCGACTCCGCGCCCGCCTGCGGCGGCACGCCCGCCTTCTTCGCCCGCTTCGCCTCCCGCTTCGCGCGACGACGCTCCTTGCGGAGCTCCACCATCGCGTACAGCGTCGGGACGAGGAGGAGGGTGAGGAGCGTCGACGTGATCAGACCGCCGATCACCACCACCGCGAGCGGCTGGGCGATGAAGCCGCCCTCGCCCGTGACGCCCAGGGCCATCGGCAGCAGGGCGAAGATCGTCGCCAGGGCCGTCATGAGGATCGGGCGCAGCCGGTGCCGGCCGCCCTCGATGACGGCTTCGACCGTGCCGTATCCCTGCCTGCGGTACTGGTTGATCAGGTCGATCAGCACGATCGCGTTGGTGACCACGATGCCGATGAGCATCAGCATGCCGATCATCGCGGGGACGCCCATCGGGGTGTCCGTGGCGACCAGCAGGCCGATCGCGCCCGTCGCCGCGAACGGGATGGAGACGAGCAGGATCAGCGGCTGCACCAGCGAGCGGAAGGTCGCGACCAGGAGCATGAAGACGATCGCGATCGCCGCCAGCATCGCGAGCCCGAGGGAGGCGAACGCCTCGTCCTGGTCCTCGGAGACGCCGCCGATCGAGGCGGTGGCCCCGTCCGGGAGCTTCAGCGCGTCCAGCTTCTTGGTGAGGTCCGCGCTGACCGCGCCCGTGTTGTCACCGGTCGGCTTCGCCGTGATCGTCGCGGCCCGCGCGCCGTCGATGCGGGTCATGGAGACCGGGCCGTCCACGAGCCGCACGTCGGCGATCGCGCCGAGCCGCACACCCGGGCGGAGCGTCAGCTTCTTCAGCTGGTCGAGGGTCCTGGCCGGCTTCGCCGACTTGATGACGACGTCGCGCTCGGTGTCGTCGAGGGTCGCCTTGCCGCTGGTCGTGCCGCGCACCGCCTGGGCGACGGCCTGGCCGAGCGTGGTGTCGTCGAATCCGGCGTCGGCCGCCTTGGCGTTGGCCTTGACCGAGATCCGCGGGACGCTCTGCGACAGGTCGCTCTGCACGTCGGTGACGTCGTCGAGCTTCGCGACCTCGTCGCGCACCCGTCCTGCCGCCGTGCGCAGCGCACCGGCGTCGGCGGCCTTCACCACGACGCTCAGGTCCTGGCTGCCGAAGCCGTCACCGGCGGAGACGGTGGTCTGGCCGATCCCGGAGAGCTTGCCGAGCTCCTTCTCGATGAGGTCCTGCGTCGCGTCGTACGAGGACTTGTCCTTGAGGGTGAGGGTGTACGAGGCCTGGTTGGTGTCGGTGCCGCCGCCGAAGGCCGCCATGAAGCCGGAGGAGCCGACCGTGACCTGGTAGTCCTTGATCTCGTCGATGCCGGAGAGCATCTTCTCGATCTTCTTCGCCGAGGCGTCGGAGGCCGCCAGGCTGGTGCCGGGCTTCAACTCCTGCTTGATGGAGAGGACTTCCTGCTCGCCCTGGTCGAAGAAGTTCGTCTTCAGGAGCGGCGCCATGCCGAACGTGCCGACCAGGATGACGATCGCGATGCCGAGGCTGGTGAGGCGGCGGCGCGTCGCGAAGCGCAGGACGGGGACGTACAGCCGCTGGAGCCTGCTGCGGTTCTCCTTCTCCTCGGCCTTGCGCCGGGCCTCCTCCGGATCCACGCCCTGGGCCGACTTGGGGGCGCGCAGGAACCAGTACGAGAGGACCGGCACGACCGTCAGCGAGACGAGCAGGGAGGCGAGCAGCGCCGCCGTGACCGTCAGCGAGAACGAGCCGAACAGCTCGCCGACCATGCCGCCCACCAGGCCGATGGGCAGGAACACCGCGACCGTGGTCAGGGTCGAGGAGGTGACGGCGCCCGCGACCTCGCGGACCGCCTTGAGGATGGCCTCCTCGCGCTCCTCGCCGTAGCCGAGGTGCCGCTTGATGTTCTCCAGGACCACGATCGAGTCGTCGACGACGCGGCCGATCGCGATGGTCAGCGCGCCCAGCGTGAGCATGTTGAGGGAGAGGTCGCGGGTCCACAGGACGATCAGGGCGAGCACGACCGAGAGCGGGATGGAGACCGCGGTGACCAGCGTCGAGCGGATCGACGCCAGGAAGACCAGGATGATCACGACGGCGAAGACCAGGCCGAGCGCGCCCTCGGTGGTGAGGCCCTCGATGGACTTGGCGACGGCCGGTCCCTGGTCGCTCGCGACCGTCACCTCGGCGCCGGCACCGAGGTCCTTGCGCAGGTCGGGGAGCTTGTCCTTGACCGCGTCGGAGATGGCGACGGCGCTGCCGTCGTGGTCCATGGTGACCGCGACGGCGAGGCTGGGTTCGCCGTCGGTGCGCGTGATGGACGTCGCGGTGGACGGCTCCTGCTTGACCGTGGCGACGTCGCCGAGCCGCACGGGCTTGCCCGCCCGCTGGCCCGGCGCGGCCTCGGGCGCGACCCGCAGCTCCTGGATCTGCTTCAGCGAGGTGAAGCCTCCGCCGACCTGCACGGTGCGGTTCTTGCCGCCCTCGTCGAACGACCCGGCGGGGAGCGTGGCGCCGCCCGCCTGGAGCGCCTTGCCGAGCGCGGCCGGGCTCAGGCCCGCCTTCGCCAGCTTCCGGTCGTCGGGGGTGACGTTGACCTGGAGGTCGCGCACGCCGTCGACGGTGACCTGACCGACGCCGTCGATGTCCTTCAGGGACGGCACGACCGTGCGGTCGAGCTGGTCGGCGAGGGCCTGCTGGTCCTTGTCGGAGGTGACGGAGAGGACGACGGTGGGGATGTCGTCGGTGGATCCCGCGACGACCTGCGGGTCTACGTCGTCGGGGAGTTCGGCGCGGGCGCGGTTCACGGCCTGCTGGACGTCGGCGACGAGCTGCTTGGAGCCGCTGCCGTAGTCGAACCTGGCCATGAGGACGGCGTTGCCCTCGCTCGCCGTGGAGGTGATGCCGGTGATGCCGTCGACCGCGTCGATGGTGTTCTCGAGCGGCTCGACGACCTGCTTCTCGACCACGTCCGGGGACGCGCCCTGGTAGGGGGCCAGCACGGACACCATCGGCAGTTCGATGGAGGGCAGCAGCTGCTGCTTGAGCTGCGGTATCGCGATGGCGCCGAAGACGATCGCGATGATCGACATCAGCCCTACGAGGGCCCGTTGGGCAAGGCTGAACCTGGACAGCCAGGACATGGTGGTCTCTCTCTGTGGCGTGCGCGGGGGGGCGTACGAGGCCGGGCGGGGCCACAGGAGGGGCACGGAAAGTGGGTGCCTGCGGCAAGCTTCGTACGCCCCTCACACCCTCAGCCATGGCCACGGCCACCTGCGTCACTCGCAGGACCATTTCTTGGGCCACGCATACTGCGGGCGCAGTACGCCGCCTCTCGCGTCACTCCACCCTTGGACGTACCAGGCCCGATTCGTACGCAATGACGACGAGTTGGGCCCGGTCGCGCGCGCCGAGCTTCGCCATCGCGCGGTTCACGTGGGTCTTCACGGTGAGCGGGCTGACCTCCAGGCGCTCGGCGATCTCGTCGTTCGAGTGGCCGCCCGCGACCTGGACGAGGACCTCGCGCTCGCGCCCGGTGAGCGCGTCAAGCCGCTCGCCGCGCACCGGCCCGTCGCCGTCCCTGCCGTCGCCCTGCGCCAGGAACTTGGCGATCAGGCCCTTGGTCGCCACCGGGGAGAGCAGCGCCTCGCCGGCCGCCGCGATGCGGATGGCGCCGAGCAGTTCGTCGGGCTCCGCGCCCTTGCCGAGGAAGCCGGAGGCGCCCGCGCGCAGCGACTGCACCACGTACTCGTCGACCTCGAAGGTCGTCAGCATCACCACGCGCACATGGGCCAGGGAGGCGTCGGCGCTGATCATGCGGGTGGCGGCGAGGCCGTCCGTGCCGGGCATCCGGATGTCCATCAGGACCACGTCGGCCCGCTCCGACCTGGCGAGCGCGACCGCCTCCGCCCCGTCGGACGCCTCGCCGACCACCTCCATGTCGGACTCGGAGTCGACGAGCACCTTGAACGCGCTGCGCAGCAGCGCCTGGTCGTCGGCGAGCAGTACGCGGATCGTCACGCGGTCCCTCCCTTTGCCGTGGTCACGGGCAGGATCGCATGGACGCGGAAACCGCCGCCGTAGCGGGGCCCCGCCGTGCAGCTGCCGCCGAGTGCGGTGACGCGTTCGCGCATGCCGATCAGGCCGTGGCCGCCGCCGTCGGTGTTCTCCGCGCCGCCCTGCTCATGCCCGGGACCGTCGTCTATGACGGTGACCTCCACGTTCGGTCCGACGCGGACGACGCTCACCTCTGCCTTGGCGTCCTGCCCCGCGTGCTTCTGCACATTGGTCAGCGCCTCCTGGATGATCCGGAACGCGGCGAGGTCGACGGCGGCCGCCAGGTCGAGGCCGACCTGGCCGAGGGCCACCTCCACGGGCAGGCCCGCGTTGCGGAACGTCTCGACGAGCTCGTCCAGGCGGTGCAGGCCCGGGGCCGGTTCGGTGGGCGCCTCGGGGTCACCGGTCTGCCGCAACAGGCCGACGGTGGCGCGGAGTTCGCCCAGTGCGGAGCGGCTGGCGTCGCGTACGTGGGCGAGGGCCTCCTTGGCCTGGTCGGGCCGTTTGTCCATGACGTGCGCGGCGACGCCGGCCTGCACGTTGACCAGGGCGATGTGGTGGGCGACCACGTCGTGCAGATCGCGGGCGATACGCAGCCGCTCCTCGGCGACGCGTCGCCGGGCCTCTTCCTCGCGCGTGCGTTCGGCCCGCTCGGCGCGCTCCCGTATGGCGTCCACGAACGCGCGCCGGCTGCGCACCGCGTCGCCCGCGGCTGCGGCCATGCCGGTCCAGGCGAAGATGCCGAGGTTTTCCTGCGCGTACCAGGGCAGGGGGCCCGAGAGCATCGCGACGCCGGTCAGACCGGTCATGGTGACCAGCCCGATCCGCCAGGTCGTGGAGCGGTCCGTGGTGGACGCGACGGTGAACAGCGCGATGACGGAGCACATCACCACGGGGGCGCGGGGCTCGCCGGTGAGCAGCTCGACGATGGAGGCGGCGCAGGTCGCCGCGAGCACGGACCAGGGGGCGCGGCGGCGGAAGACCAGGGCGAGGGCACCGCACGCCATCAGGAGCAGGCTCGGGACGTCGGGGGTGCGGGCGCCCCAGGTGGGGCCGTGCTCTCCGTAGGGCTCGGCGAAGGAGCCGACGACCATGCAGACGAGGGCGGCCGATGCGAGCACCGCGTCGACCGCCAGCGGGTGTGTTCTGGCCCAGCCGCGGCCTCGTAGGAGAGTCGTCACGCGCTAAACGGTACGGGGCCTGGGCGGCTGCCTGGACCGGATCCTGCGCTTCCCGCGCGGGGGATTCCGTGCTTCGCACGAGGGCGGGCCGGGCTTGTTCTTCCCGTGCCGGGGTCGGTGTGGCTGAGCGCGCAGTTCCTCGCGCCCCTTGCGGGGGGGGCCGGGTTGTTTTGCCCGTGCCGGGCTCGGTGTGGCTGAGTGCGCAGTTCCTCGCGCCCCTTGCCGGGGGGCCGGGTTGTTTTGCCCGTGCCGGGCTCGGTGTGGCTGAGTGCGCAGTTCCTCGCGCCCCTTGCCGGGGGGGGCGGGGTGGTCTGCCCGTGCCGGGCTCGATGTGGCCGGGCGCGCAGTTCCTCGCGCCCCTTGCGAGGGGCCGGGGTGTTTTGCGCTGAGCGTGCCGTTTCCCGCGCCCCTTGCGGGGCGCGCAGCGCAGGCTGGTTCTGGTCAGCCGGGGATCAGGCCGTCGTCGCTCAGCAGGTCGCGGACCTCGTCCAGCGTCGCGTCGGGGGCGGGGAGGATGAGTTCCGAGGGTTCGAGGGCGTCGTCGGCGAGCGGCTCGCCGAGCTCCCGGACCTTGTCCAGGAGCGCGTGGAGCGTGCGGCGGAAGCCGGCCGCGTCGCCGCCCTCCATCTCCTCGAGCAGCTCGTCGTCCAGCTTGTTCAGTTCGGCGAAGTGGCTGTCCGCCAGCTTCACCTGCCCCTCCCCCATGATCCGTACGATCACGTCGTCCTCCTCGGACGTCAGCGGTACCGCGCGGTACCTGCGCAGGGCTACTGCTTGTCGAAGCGCGGGGTGTCCTGCGGCTGCTGCTGCGACTGGGGCTGGCCCTGGCCACCCTCGATCGCCTGCTTGCCGCCGGAGGAGCCACCTGCCAGCTCCGCCTTCATGCGCTGCAGTTCCAGCTCTACATCAGTACCACCGGAGAGGCGATCCAGCTCGGACTGGATGTCGTCCTTGGCGAGGCCGGAGGAGTCGTCGAGAGCACCGGAGGCGAGCAGTTCGTCGATCGCGCCGGCCCGCGCCTGGAGCTGCGCGGTCTTGTCCTCGGCGCGCTGGATGGCCATGCCGACGTCGCCCATCTCCTCGGAGATGCCGGAGAAGGCCTCGCCGATCCGGGTCTGCGCCTGCGCCGCGGTGTACGTGGCCTTGATCGTCTCCTTCTTGGTGCGGAAGGCGTCGACCTTGGCCTGGAGCCGCTGGGCCGCGAGGGTGAGCTTCTCCTCCTCGCCCTGGAGCGTCTGGTGCTGCGTCTCCAGGTCCGTCACCTGCTGCTGGAGGGCGGAACGGCGGGACAGGGCCTCGCGGGCCAGGTCCTCGCGGCCGAGCGCCAGCGCCTTGCGGCCCTGGTCCTCCAGGGTCGAGGACTGCTTCTGGAGCTGGGTCAGCTGCAGTTCCAGGCGCTTGCGGGAGGTCGCCACGTCGGCGACGCCGCGGCGCACCTTCTGCAGCAGCTCCAGCTGCTTCTGGTACGAGTAATCGAGGGTTTCGCGCGGGTCCTCGGCCCTGTCAAGGGCCTTGTTCGCCTTCGCGCGGAAGATCATCCCCATACGCTTCATGACACCGCTCATGGGCTTCGCGCGCCCCCTTCTGACGGACTTCCAGCTCCAGGTACTGCCAGAACCCACAGTACGGGCCCTGCATCCATTACCGCACTGTTCGCGGGCGGATGCGCTCATCCCCAAGGACGACTACGTCCCGCACCGCTCCGGCGTAAGGAGTAGGTGCACCCCTGGGAGCCGGCCACGTGTCACCAGGGGCGACAGACCCGCAGAACGGCCACCCGCGGCCGCATACCGCCTGCTACGTCCCCTTAGGCACGCAAATCAAGACGCCCGGTGTTGCCGGATCGTTCCCCGCCGGGCGGACCTCCATGTGTCCGCACCCCGTACCCTTGGATTTTGTGTTCCGTAGCCGATCCAAGGAAGAGAAGGCCCCGGCCGCGCCGGTGACCGACTCCAAGCAGCCCCGTGACCCGCAGGCCCGCAAGGGCCGCCCCACCCCCAAGCGCGCCATGGCCCAGTCGCAGCGCCGCAGCGTGACGAACACGCCGACGACGCGCAAGGAGGCCGCCAAGCGCCAGCGCGACGAGCGCCGTACCCAGATGGCGAAGCAGCGCGAGGCGCTGGCGAGCGGTGACGAGCGGTTCCTGCCCGCCCGTGACAAGGGTCCCGTGCGCAAGTTCGCGCGCGACTTCGTGGACTCGCGCTTCTGCATCGCCGAGTACTTCCTGCCGCTCGCGGTGATCATCCTCGTCCTGAGCATCGTCCGCGTGCCGCAGCTGCAGAACATCGCGCTGCTGCTCTGGCTCTTCGTGATCGTGCTGATCATCGTCGACTCGATCGTCACGGCGTTCCGCCTGAAGAAGCGTCTCGCCAAGCGCTTCCCGAGCGAGAACAAGAAGGGCGCCGTCGCGTACGCCCTCATGCGGACGCTCCAGATGCGCCGGCTGAGGCTCCCGAAGCCGCAGGTCAAGCGCGGAGAGCGGCCCTGAGCGGATTCTCCGGCGGCGCCGGTGCCTGGCTGGAGAAGCTGGGCGGCCTGCGCAACGCCGTGCGCCAGGAGCTGGTGGCCCGCCAGCTCGACGAGCAGATAGTCGCCCGCTACCCCGTGGGGCAGCGGCTCAGGGTCCTCGACGTCGGCATGGGGCAGGGCACGCAGGCACTGCGGCTCGCCCGTGCCGGGCACAAGGTGACGGGCGTCGAGCAGGACCCCGTCATGATCGCCGCCGCACGTGGGGCGCTGGCCGCGGAGCCCGAGGGCATCCAGGGCCGGGTGCGGATCGTCGAGGGCGACGGGCACCAGACCGGGGTGCACTTCCTGCCCGGCAGCTTCGACGTGGTGCTCTGCCACGGCGTCCTGATGTACGTCGAGGAGCCCGACGCGCTCCTCGCGGGGCTCGCCCGGATGCTGGCGCCCGGGGGGCTGCTCTCGCTCCTCGTGCGCAACGCGGAGGCGCTGGCCATGCGGCCCGGCCTCGCCGGCGACTGGGCGGGGGCGCTCGCCTCCTTCGACTCCGTGACGTACCGCAATCGCATCGGCGTCGACGCCCGCGCGGACCGGCTCGACGCGCTGACCTCCGCCCTGGCGGGGATCGCCGCTCCGCTGCAGGCCTGGTACGGGGTGCGGGTCTTCACGGACACCGCGGCCGACGGTGCGGGCATCCCGCCGGACTGGGAGCTGGAGACGCTGCTCGCCGCCGAGGAGCGGGCCGGGCGCACGGATCCCTATCGGCGGGTCGCCGCGCTGCTGCATCTGTGCGGGGTGCGGGACTAGGGTCCTCCGGCCCTCCGGTCCTCCGGTCCTGGGGCTTGCGGGCTTGAGGGCTTGCGGGCTTGAGGGCTTGAGGTCTTGCGCGCTCGGGGGCTTGGCGGCCGGACGGGGCGTCGAGCCCCTGATCGGCCCCCTAAGTCAGGGCGGCGCCACCCCGCGAAACCGACACTCGGGACATGACTGTCTCTCGTGCCCGTGCCGTCCGTGCCGCCTCCGTGCCCCTGCTGGCCGCCCTCACCGCCGTCGCCCTCGTCGGCGGGTGCTCCTCCTCCGGGTCCGGGGGGTCCCGGGGTTCCGACGGATCCACCACGCAGGCCGCGCCCGCCGCCGCGAACGATCTGCAGGACGACTACCAGAAGGTCATCAAGGACGTGCTGCCGTCCGTCGTCCAGATCGACGCCGCCGACGGCCTCGGCTCCGGGGTCGTCTACGACGACAAGGGGCACATCGTCACCAACGCCCACGTCGTGGGCGACCAGAAGCGCTTCAAGGTGACCACGGCCACCGGCGAGCAGGCCCTGACCGCCGAGCTGGTGGCCGCCTACCCCGAGCAGGACCTCGCCGTCATCAAGCTGAGCGACGTGCCGAACGGGCTGAAGGCCGCGTCCTTCGGCGACTCCACCAAGGCCGAGGTCGGGCAGATCGTGCTGGCCATGGGCTCCCCGCTCGGCCTGTCCTCCAGCGTCACCCAGGGCATCGTGTCGGCCGTCGGGCGCACCGTCAGCGAGGGCCGCTCGGGCGGCGGGACCGGGGCCACCATCGCCAACATGGTGCAGACCTCGGCCGCGATCAACCCGGGCAACAGCGGGGGCGCGCTCGTCGACCTCGAAGGGCAGGTCATCGGCATCCCCACGCTCGCCGCGTCGGACCCGCAGATGGGCGACTCGGCCGCGCCGGGCATCGGCTTCGCCATCCCGTCGTCGATGGTGAAGACCGTCGCCGACCAGATCATCGAGAGCGGCAAGGTGACCGACTCGGGCCGGGCCGCGCTCGGCATCACGGGACGCACCGTCCTCGACGACGACTACCGGCCCGCCGGGGTTGCCGTGGTCGAGGCCCGCAAGGACGGCGCGGCGGCCGACGCGGGGATGCGGGCCGGCGACATCATCACCGGGCTCGGCGACGACAAGGTGACGACCATCAACTCGCTCTCGGAGGCACTCGCAGGGGCGAAGCCGGGCCAGAAGAAGCAGGTCACGTACGTACGCGACGGCGACGAGACGACCGCGGACGTCACCTTGGGCGAGATGTAGGCGCGGGGCGGGACACCCGGGAAGCGCAGGAAGCGCAGGAAGCGCAGGAAGCGCAGGAAGCGGCGGCCGGGGTCCGGCCGCCGCCTCCCGCGCGTGCGGTGTGACGCTTCCGCGCCGCGCGGAGCGTGCCACGGAAACGGTGTCGCGTCGAGCGGTATCGCTCGGTGCGGTGTCGCTCGGTGCGGTGACGCCTTACGCCGAAGCGTCCTCCGCCTCTTCCGCGCGCAGGCCCATCGGCCCGTAGATCTTGTTCGCGTCCTCGAAGAGGCTCACCTGGTCGGCGCCGCCCTCGGCGAGCTCCTTCCAGTACTCACCGACCCAGGACTCGGCGTCCCCCTGGGTGGTGAACTCCTCGGGTTGCACCGCGGGCTGGACCTCCGTCCCGTCCGCCTTCTCGAACCGCCACGTCCATGCCGCCATGTCAGCCTCCCGAAGGTCCCGTAGCGGTGTGAGAACCGCCTGAATCCGCTTGAAGCCTAGCCGGGCGCGCGGCGCTCGACCCGACGCGGGAGGATCTTCGTGTGGAACTGACTCTGCTCGGCACCGGCGCCCCCGGCGGACTGCCCCTGCCCGACTGCCCCTGCGCGGCCTGCGCGACCGCCCTCGGCACGGCGGCACGCGCCGCGACGGCGGCCCTCGTGGACGGCGTCCTGCTGCTCGACCTCACCCCCGGAGCGGCGTTCGCCGCCGCCCGCGCCGGGCACTCGCTCGGCGGAGTGCGCCAGGTCCTCCTCTCCCACCCGCACGACGGCCCCGCCGTCGAGGTCCCCGCGGGCCTGCCGCAGCCGGGGCGGGTCGCCGACGGGCGCGAGCTGGCGCTGCTGACCGGGCACCGGGTGCGCGCGGTGGCCCTGGACGCGCCAGGCTCCGGGTACGAGGTGACCGGGCCGGACGGGGACCGGCTGCTGTACCTGCCGCCGGGCGGGGCCCCCGCGGGGCTCGCCGACGGCAACGGCTCGGACGACGGCGAGCGGCGGCCGTACGAGATGGTCCTCGCCGACGTCGTCGGGCGTCCCGACGGGCTCGCCCGGCTGCGGGCGGCCGGCGCGGTCGGCCCCACCACCGACGTGATCGCCGTGCACATCGGCCACGAGGCGCCGCCGGGCCCCGAGCTGACGCGCCGGCTGGCCGCCGTGGGCGCACGGGCCGTGCCGGACGGCTCGACGCTCGCGGTCGGCGCCTACGAGGACGTACCGGACGTACCGCGCCGCACCCTCGTCCTCGGCGGTGCGCGCTCGGGCAAGTCCGTGGAGGCCGAGCGGCGCCTGGAGGCCTTTCCCGACGTGCTGTACGTGGCGACCGGCGGGACCAGGAACGGTGACACCGAGTGGGCCCGGCGGGTGGGCGTGCACCGCGAGCGGCGTCCCGGCTCCTGGCGGACCGACGAGACCTGCGACCTGGTGCCGCTGCTCGCGCAGGACGGGCCGCCGCTGCTCGTCGACTGTCTCTCGCTGTGGCTGACCCACGTGATGGACGAGGTGAAGGCGTGGGACGACGCCGAGTGGGCGGGCGGCGGGGAGCGGGCACTGCGGGGGCGGGTCACCGAGCTCGCGCACGCGGTGCGTGCCACCCGGCGCACGGTCGTCGCCGTCTCGAACGAGGTCGGCTCCGGGATCGTCCCCGCGACCGCGTCGGGCCGCCGCTACCGCGACGAACTGGGCCGCCTCAACACGGCGTTCGCCGCCGAGTGCGAGCACGTGCTGCTCGTCGTGGCCGGGCAGGCCGTGACCCTGCGCGGCTGACGCCCTACGCCGGCCCCTCGGCCGTGCCCGCGCCCGCGCCCGCCGTCTCCTCTCCCCTGCGGGCGACGACCCGGTAGGTGTTGGCGAAGCCGGTGCGGGTGAGCAGGGGCGGCAGGCAGGCGTCGAGCGCGCGGGCGAGCGCCGTCAGCGGCACGGACATCGACCAGGCGGCCCGCCGCAGCCTGAGCCGGAGCGGGGAGGCGGGCTTGGCACGCCAGGGGACGTCGGGCGCGGGGATGCGGCAGTTGAGGAAGAGCGTGAGCGCCGAGCTCAGGTCGAGCGGGACGTGCGCCGCGCGGCGGTCGACGCCGACGACGGTGAAGCCGAGTTCCGCGAGCTCCTTCTCGAGGTTGGCGAGCGGCACGAGGTGCAGGTGCCGCGGCTGGGCGTACGAGGCCCACCACTTGCCGAGCAGCCGCGCGGAGCGGCACTCGGGGTCGGGGGCCTCGATCATCAGGTGCCCGCCGGGGCGCAGCACCGTCCGCGCGGCCCTGAGCTCCGCGCGCGGGTCCGGGCTGCGCTGCAGGTAATGGAACATGCTCAGCGCGTCGTAGCGGCCCGCGAGGGAGTCGGCGAGCTCGGTGAGGGAGCCGCGGTGGCCCTCCTCGATGCGGCCGCGCCGCACGCCCTCCTCGACACCGTCGCCCGCGTCGAGCCCGTCGAAGGCCGTGTACGGCAGGACCCTTTTGGCCACGGCCGCGAAGTGCGCGGCGCCGGTGCCGACGTCCAGCCAGCATTCGGGCTCGTCGAACGCGCGCATCGCGCGGGCGCTGGAGAGGCGGCGCCTCGGCGGCACGTCCGCGCCGAGGGCGCCGGGTCCTTCGTGGCAGCCGTGGCAGCCGCGGAGCCCGTGGAAGTCCCTGCGGTAGAAGTCCAGGCCCTCGGGGGTGAGGCGGGGGTTCTGGAAGGAGTGGCCGCAGTGGTCGCACCGGTCGAGCGTGAAGGTGCCCGGCTTGTGCTGGACCAGGTCGGTGGTGCGCAGCCGCACCCGCAGCCGCTCGGAGCCGCACCAGGGGCAGTCGGTGCGGCGGGGCTCGTGGAACCGCTCGGTGCCCTGGGCGAGTTCGGCGAGGTAGGCGGGCCGCCGTGCGGCGACCTGCTGGGCGGCATCCGTGGTCATGGTCGTGCTCCTGGGAGGTCCTGGGGTGGGAGTGGCCGCGCTGTCACGCGGGACGACGACGAAGGGGCGCGCGGCACGGCAAGGGATCACGCAGTACGACAAGCCGCTACAAACGGAACGTAAGGGATCATTCCCATGCACACGGTGACGCTATGCATCGCGCGCCTCACGGGGTGCGACCGGGCGCCGTGTCGTCCTGACGGTCCGTCACTTGGGTGGGGTGCCGCCCGGGGACCGTTTACGCGGTGCCGCCACCGCTCCCGGTACTGTTCGGCGAATGAGCTCGCTGAATCTCGACGACTTCACCGACCTGATCGAGCGGCCCGACGGCGGGGTCCGTCGCGACGCCGAGGAACGCAGGGAGCGGCAGACCGTGCCGCCCGGCTCGCTGGGCCGCCTCGACGAACTCGGCGAGTGGCTCTCGGCGGCCCAGTCGGCGGTTCCGGTGCGGCCGGTGGAGCGGCCGCGCGTGGTGCTGTTCGCGGGCGACCACGGAGTCTCCGGGCTCGGGGTGTCGGCGCGGCCCGCGGGCGGCGCCGCCGATCTCGTCCGCGCGGTGCTGAACGGCGAGAGCCCCGCCGCCGTCCTCGCGCGCCGCCTCGACGTGCCCGTCCGGGTCGTCGACATGGCCCTGGACTGCGACCCGGCCGAGCTGCCCGCCGAGGTGGCGGGGCACCGGGTGCGCCGCGGCTCGGGGCGCATCGACATCGAGGACGCGCTGACGGCCGAGGAGGCAGAGGCCGCGGTACGGGCCGGGATGGCCGTCGCCGACGAGGAGGCGGACTCCGGCACCGACCTGGTCGTGCTCGGTGATGTGAGCGTGGGCGGCACGACGCCCGCCGCGACGCTGGTCGCCGCGCTGTGCGGGACCGACGCGTCCGTGGTGACCGGGCGGGGCGGGCAGCCCATCGACGACCTGGCGTGGATGCGCAAGTGCGCGGTGGTGCGGGACGCCCTGCGGCGGGCCAGGCCCGTGCTCGGCGACCAGCTGGAGCTGCTCGCCGCGGTGGGCGGCGCCGACGTGGCCGCGATGACGGGCTTCCTGCTGCAGTGCGCGGTGCGGCGCACCCCGGTGATCCTGGACGGAGTCGTGGCGTCGGCGGCGGCGCTGGTCGCCCAGCGGGCCGCCTTCCGGTCGCCGGACTGGTGGCTCGCGGGGCACGACAGCGGGGAGCCGGCCCAGGCCAAGGCGCTGGACCGGATGGCGCTCGAACCACTGCTCTCGCACGGCGTGAAGATCGGCGAGGGCGCCGGGGGGCTGCTCGCCCTGCCGTTGGTGCGGGCCGCGGCGGCTCTGTCGGCGGAGCTGCCGGAGCGGCCGGAGGCGCCGGAGCCGTCCGAGGCGCCCGGGTCCCCCGAGGAGTCGGCGGACGCCTCGGCGCCGGAGGAGTCCACGACCCCGGAGCACCGCACCGCGACGCCGCCCGCCGAGTGACCGCCCGGCGCCGGGGCGAGTGCTGACACCTCGTCACCGGCGCCCGGCCGTGCGGAGGTACCGGCCGTACGGGGAACGCGCTCCGGCCGCAGGAAGAACGCACCCCGGCCGTACGGAGAACCCACTCGCGGCAGCCGCGGAGCATCCCGCGCGAACACCCCCGCACACGCCCCCAAAGCGGGCGGAACGCCGGTTCGCGCCGCATGTGGAACACTTACCTGCAAAGCGTGCCGAACGTCTGCGCGCCAAGGGCGGTCACCACTTGCCCATATGATCCCTTTTCATGGGAGATGAGCAGGTCGTCGCCGGACGACAGAAGTCACGCACCGTCATAGAGCGCCGCGCCGCGGGATTCACCGTCTGGTATCTCCGCGCCGTCACCTTCATCAACTTCCTGAGCGCGGTCTGGGTCTCCCTCGGGCAGGACCTGCGCCAGCACAACACGGAGAACTACTTCACTCCGTACCTGCTGACCGCCGGCTTCGCCTCCGGCCTCTTCACGCTGTTCCTGGCGATCACCATGCGGCGCCGCAAGCGCGCCGCGTGGATCCTCAACCTCGTGCTCGGCGGGCTCTTCCTGCTCCTCTTCGCCTTCGCGATGATCTTCCCGGAGATCCGCGGGTACGCGCAGAACTGGATCTCCCTGGTCCTGACCGCCGCCTTCGTCGCGGCGCTGATCGTCGGCCGCCGCGAGTTCTACGCCAAGGGCGACCGCTCCAACCCGAGGCTGGCGTCGGCCGTCGCGGTCGGCGGGCTCCTGGTCACCTCGCTGATCGCCACGCTCCTGGTCACCGTCACCAACCGTGCCCACGACGACTACCGCTCGACGTTCCTGGACCGCTGGCGCTACGGCACCATGCGCCTGGTCTCGCTCGCCGCCGACGACAAGCGCTTCGAGGGCATCACCACGCCCAGCTGGGTCAACGTCGGCATCAACGTGCTCAGCGCGCTGCTGCTCTGCGCCGTCCTGTACGCCGCGTTCCGCTCCCGCCGGGCCGTCGACCCGCTCACCGAGGACGACGAGGAGCGGCTGCGCGCGCTCCTCGACCAGCACGGCGACCGCGACTCGCTCGGCTACTTCTCGCTGCGCCGCGAGAAGAGCGTCGTGTGGTCGCCGACCGGCAAGGCAGCCGTCGCCTACCGCGTCGTCGGCGGTGTCTCGCTGGCCTCCGGCGACCCCATCGGCGACCCGGAGGCCTGGCCCGGCGCGATCGAGCCCTGGCTCGCCGAGGCCCGCGAACACGGCTGGATCCCCGCCGTGATGGGCGCGAGCGAGGAGGCGGGCACCATCTACGCCCGGCACGGCCTGGACGCCCTGGAGCTGGGCGACGAAGCCATCGTGGAGATCGCCGCCCGGGGCGAAGCCTCTCATGGACACTTCACCCTGGAGGGGCGGGCCATGCGCACCGTCCGCCAGGCGTACAACCGCGTGAAGCGCGCGGGCTACACGGTCCGCATCCGCCGCCACGAGGACATCCCGCACGACGAGATGACCGAGCTGCTGCGCCGCGCCGACGACTGGCGCGACGGCGCCACCGAACGGGGCTTCTCCATGGCGCTCGGACGGCTCGGCGACCCGGCGGACGGGCGGTGCGTGATGCTCGAATGCACGGACGGGGACGGCGAGTTGCGGGCGCTGCTCTCCTTCGTGCCGTGGGGCCCGCACGGGCTCTCCCTCGACCTGATGCGCCGTGACCGGGACTCGGAGAACGGCCTGATGGAGTTCATGGTCATCGAACTCCTGCAGCGCGCCCCCGAGATCAAGATCACTCAGGTGTCGCTCAACTTCGCGATGTTCCGGTCGGTCTTCGAACGTGGCTCGCGGCTCGGGGCCGGTCCGGTCCTGCGCCTGTGGCGGTCGCTGCTCAGCTTCTTCTCCCGCTGGTGGCAGATCGAGTCCCTGTACCGGGCCAACGCCAAGTACCGGCCGATCTGGGAACCGCGCTTCCTCCTCTTTGAGAAGAGCGCGGACCTGCTGCGCATCGGTGTCTCGTCCGCCCGCGCGGAGGGCTTCCTCGAAGCGCCGGGCCTGCCGAAGTGGCTGCACCGCAAACACCTGGAGTCGAGACGATGAGCACCCTGGCCCGCTACGCCCGCGCCGAGTGGGGGCCGCTGTTCTCCACCGTGCGCGACGCGCTCGTCGCCCGGCGGTGGCGGGCCGTGCCCATGACGCTGGCGGCGGTGTGCCTCACCGCCGCCTTCCAGTACGTGCAGAACCAGTCGTGGGGCTACGGGTTCGTGCAGAACATCGGCTGCGTACGGGCCGAGGACCCGCTCTGGCTGGCGCTGCTCCGCACCCCGCTCTCCCTCTTCGTGCCCGCCCTCGACCTGCCCGTGTGGGGAGCGCTCGCACAGATCCTGCTCGTCTTCGGGATCGCGGAGATCTGCCTGGGCTGGTGGCGCACGCTCCTCATCGGGTACGCGGCCACCCTGGCCGGCACGCTCTACGCGCGCGTGGGCATCGAGCTGGGCCCCGCCAACCCGGTCGGACTCCCCGCCTCCGACGCGCAGGTCGTCGACACCGGCCCCTCGGCCGCCGTCGTCGGCCTCGCCGTCTACGTGTGCTGGCGCTACCGGGCGTACGTCACCGCGGCGCTGGTGAGCGCGCTGATGGTCGTCGAGGTCCTCGTCAAGGACAACCTCGCGGGCAAGGAGCACCTGGCCGCCATCGCCGCGGTGATCGTGCTGTGCCTGCTCAGGGCACCGCGTCACCGGGGCCGTGACACCCGGTCCGGGTCCGGCTTCGACGGGCCCGGCTTCGGATCCGGCACGAAGCCGCCGATCCAGTCCTGAAGCTTGCGGCTCGGGCCCGCCCAGCGCCGGTCGTGCCGGAAGGCCCGCAGCCCCGCACGCGCGCGTGCCCGGTGCCGGTTGCGGTAGAACCGCCGCGCCCACGCCGAGCCGGGCCGGGCGAGCCGGATCGCGCCGACCAGCGCGACGAACGGGACGACCATGCCGATCAGGGCGGTGCGCAGCTTGCCCTTGAGGAGCGCGATCAGTGAGAAGCCGCAGTTGATGCCGACGTTCAGCGCGAACAGCCCCCGGTTCTGCTGCTCCTCGGGCGTCAGGTCGTTCACCCCGAACGGTGTGAAGCCGGTGAGGACGAGCACCACCAGGGCGGCCGTGAGCATCACGACCTCCACGCTCTTGCGGCCCTGCTCGCTCCAGTAGACGTCGTCCAGATGGAGGATCAGCGCGAACTCGTCGAGCACCAGTCCCGCGCCGACCCCGAAGATGACGGCGGCGTACAGCGGCCCGACGCCGTGCCGCCCCGCGGCCACCGCCCAGAACCCGCCGACCAGCATGAGGAAGATGCCGGGCACGACGTGGTGGATGTGCACGTCCCCCGTGCTGATGTTCCGGAAGGGGCCCTTGCCCGCACGGATCAGCCGCGTGATGGTCCGGGTGATCAGGAACGACCCCACGAAGGAGAGCAGCGCGAGCAGCAGCGGCAGCTTCCCCGGCTCGACGATGTTCCGGTACCACCAGTCGCTCATGCGGCCCACCAGTCGTTCATGCGCCCATCCTCCGTCCCCGAAGAGTGACGCGCAGGCCGGGACGTTCCCCCGGGGTAGCCTGCCGCGGTGTCCAGAACCTCCCCCGCCGACGGCATACGTTTCGCCTTCGGGACCCTGACCGCGCTCCCCGTCCGCGTCACGCGCTGGGACCGCGATGCCGCGCGCGACGGCATGCAGTGCGCTCCCCTGGCCGGTCTGGTGATCGGCCTCTGCGCGGCGGGCCTGGGCGGCGCGCTGACGCTGCTCGGCGCGGGCCCTCTGCTCGCCGCCGTCGCGACCGCCGCGGTGCCCGCCGCCCTCACCCGCGGCCTGCACCTGGACGGCCTCGCCGACACCGCCGACGGCCTCGGCAGCGCCAAGCCGGCCGACGACGCGCTGCGCATCATGAAGCAGTCCGACATCGGCCCCTTCGGCGTCATCACCCTGCTCTTCGCCCTGCTCGCCCAGGTCGCCGCGGTCTGCCGGCTGTACGAGACGTCGTGGGCCCACGGTGCCGTCGCCGCCGTCGTCTCGGCGACCACCGCGCGCCTGGCCCTCACCCTGGCCGCCCGCGCCGGAGTGCCGCCGGCCCGCCCCGAGGGGCTCGGCGCCGCCGTCGCCGGAGTGGTCCCGCGCGGCCGGGCGCTGGGCGTCTCCGTGGTGGTCGCGTGCGGGGCCGCGGCCGTGTCCGCGCCGCTCGGCGCGGACACCATCGTGCGGTCCGCGGCGGCCGTCGTCCTCGCGCTCGGCGCCGCCGAACTCCTGCTGCGGCACTGCGTACGGCGCTTCGGCGGCGTCACCGGAGACGTCTTCGGCGGCCTCGCGGAGACCGCGGCGACCGCCTCGCTCGTGGTCCTCGCACTCGGCTGACGCCCCGGTCCGCGGGATCCCCCGCGTACCGCACACCGCGCCGAACACACACAGTGAGGCGCACCGCAGCGCTCACGGGCGTAGGCTCGCGACGGGCTCACCACCCCACAGCCCGTCAAACTCACTGAAAGAGGACCTCACCACCGTGACTGCTCTGACTCTCAGCACCGCCGCCGCGACCGGCCTGCGTGCCGACGCGATCGTCGTCGGTGTAGCGAAGGGCGCTGGATCCAAGGGGGGCCTGGTCGTCGCCTCCGGCGCCGAGGCCGTGGACAAGGCGTACGACGGCAAGCTCGCGTCCGTCCTGGAGACTCTCGGCGCCTCGGGCGGCGAGGGTGAGGTGACGAAGCTTCCCGCGCCGTCCGGATTCAAGGCCCCTGTCGTCATCGCGGTCGGGCTCGGCGAGGTCCCGGAGAAGGACGACACGTACGGCACGGACACGCTGCGCCGTGCCGCCGGTGCCGCAGCGCGCGTCCTGACCGGCGCCAAGAAGGCCGCGTTCGCGCTGCCCGTCGAGGACGTGGACGGCGCCGGCGCCGTCGCGGAGGGCGTGCTGCTCGGCGCCTACGCCTTCGACGCCTACAAGGACCAGGGCGACGCCAAGGCCGCCAAGAAGAACGGCAAGGACGCCAAGGCCCCGCTGGCCGAGGCGGCCCTGCTCGGCGGCAAGCCCCGCGACAAGGCGTACAAGGCCGCCGTCGAGCGCGCCACCGCCGTCGCCGAGGAGCTCAACCGCGCCCGCGACCTGGTCAACACCCCGCCGAACGACCTCAACCCCGAGGCCTTCGCCGCGGTCGCCACGGCCGCCGCCAAGGAACACGGCATCAAGATCCAGGTGCTCGACGAGAAGGCGCTCACCAAGGGCGGCTACGGCGGCATCCTCGGCGTCGGCGCGGGCTCGGACGCCCCGCCGCGCCTGGTGAAGCTCTCGTACACGCACTCCAAGGCGAAGAAGCACCTCGCCTACGTCGGCAAGGGCATCACGTACGACTCGGGCGGCATCTCGCTGAAGCCCGCCGGGCACAACGAGACGATGAAGTGCGACATGGCCGGTGCCGCGGCCGTCTTCGCCGCCGTCGTCGCCGCCGCGCGCCTGGGCCTCGAGGTGAACGTCACCGGCTGGCTGGCGCTCGCCGAGAACATGCCGTCCGGCTCCGCGACCCGCCCCGGCGACGTCCTGCGGATGTACAGCGGCAAGACCGTCGAGGTCCTGAACACCGACGCCGAGGGCCGCCTGGTCCTGGCCGACGCGATCGCCAAGGCCTCCGAGGACAAGCCCGACGCGATCGTCGACGTGGCGACGCTGACCGGCGCCATGATGATGGCCCTGGGCAACCGCACCTTCGGCATCATGGCCAACGACGACGCCTTCCGCACCTCGGTCCACGAGATCGCCGAGGAGGTCGGCGAGCCCTCCTGGCCGATGCCGCTCCCCGCCGACCTGCGCAAGGGCATGGACTCCCCCACCGCCGACATCGCCAACATGGGCGAGCGCATGGGCGGCGGCCTGGTGGCCGGCCTCTTCCTGAAGGAGTTCGTGGGCGAGGGCATCACCTGGGCGCACCTGGACATCGCGGGCCCGGCCTTCCACGAGGGCGCGCCGTTCGGTTACACGCCCAAGGGCGGCACCGGCTCCGCCGTCCGCACCCTGGTCCGGCTCGCCGAGCACACCGCATCGGGCGACCTGGGCTGATTCGCGTACGTTGATCCCGGGCCCCGGACGCCTGTGCGTCCGGGGCCCGGCGCGATTTCGCCCTGGACGAAATCCGTACGTTCGTACGCACAGGTAGGCCCGCGAGACGGTCGATCCGACGTCTCACAGCCTGGCCCGGCGTCCCGTCTCCCGCCGACAAGTGCGAAGATGGGTTCCCGGCAGGACAGGGCCCCCCCCAAAGGGCCGAAACAAGAGCGGCCGAATACCAGCCGACCGACCGGTCGTCCCCCGAGAACGGGGTCCGGCGTACGGCGCACATGCATGGAGGACGTGACGTGGCGAACGACGCCAGCACCGTTTTCGACCTAGTGATCCTCGGCGGCGGTAGCGGCGGTTACGCCGCGGCGCTGCGCGGAGCGCAGCTGGGCCTGGACGTCGCACTGATCGAGAAGAACAAGCTCGGCGGCACCTGCCTGCACAACGGCTGCATCCCCACGAAGGCGCTGCTGCACGCCGGCGAGATCGCCGACCAGGCGCGCGAGGCCGACCAGTTCGGCGTGAAGGCCACCTTCGAGGGCATCGACATGGCGGCCGTCCACAAGTACAAGGACGACGTGATCTCGGGCCTCTACAAGGGCCTGCAGGGCCTGGTGGCCTCCCGCAAGGTGACGTACATCGAGGGCGAGGGCAAGCTTTCGTCGCCGACCTCCGTGGACGTGAACGGCCGGCGCGTCCAGGGCCGCCACGTGCTCCTGGCGACCGGCTCCGTGCCGAAGTCGCTGCCGGGCCTGGAGATCGACGGCAACCGCATCATCTCCTCGGACCACGGCCTGACCCTGGACCGCGTGCCGAAGTCCGCGATCATCCTGGGCGGCGGCGTCATCGGCGTCGAGTTCGCCTCGGCCTGGAAGTCCTTCGGGGCCGACGTCACGGTCGTCGAGGGCCTCAAGCACCTCGTGCCCGTCGAGGACGAGAACAGCTCCAAGCTTCTTGAGCGCGCCTTCCGCAAGCGCGGCATCAAGTTCAACCTCGGCACGTTCTTCGAGAAGGCCGAGTACACGCAGGACGGCGTCCGCGTGACCCTCGCCGACGGCAAGACCTTCGAGGCCGAGGTGCTTCTGGTCGCCATCGGCCGCGGCCCGGTCTCCCAGGGCCTCGGCTACGAGGAGCAGGGCGTCGCCATGGACCGCGGCTACGTCCTGGTCGACGAGTACATGCAGACCAACGTCCCGACGATCTCGGCCGTGGGCGACCTGGTGCCGACCCTCCAGCTCGCGCACGTCGGCTTCGCCGAGGGCATGCTGGTCGCGGAGCGCCTGGCCGGTCTGAAGACCGTCCCGGTCGACTACGACGGCGTACCGAAGGTGACGTACTGCCACCCCGAGGTCGCCTCCGTGGGCATCACCGAGGCCAAGGCCAAGGAGATCTACGGCGCGGACAAGGTCGTCGCCCTCAAGTACAACCTCGCGGGCAACGGCAAGAGCAAGATCCTCAAGACCGCGGGCGAGATCAAGCTCGTCCAGGTCAAGGACGGTGCCGTCGTCGGCGTCCACATGGTCGGCGACCGCATGGGCGAGCAGGTCGGCGAAGCCCAGCTGATCTACAACTGGGAAGCGCTGCCGGCCGAGGTGGCCCAGCTCATCCACGCCCACCCGACGCAGAACGAGGCGCTGGGCGAGGCCCACCTCGCCCTGGCGGGCAAGCCGCTGCACTCCCACGACTGACCTTCGGTCATTCGGGCGCGACGAGACGACCAGACTTCCGCAATTCTGTAAGGAGCAACTGAAACCATGGCGGTTTCCGTATCCCTTCCGGCGCTCGGCGAGAGCGTCACCGAGGGCACTGTCACCCGTTGGCTGAAGGCCGAAGGCGAGCGCGTCGAGGCCGACGAGCCGCTGCTCGAGGTGTCGACCGACAAGGTCGACACCGAGATCCCCTCGCCGGCCGCCGGCATCCTGGCCTCCATCAAGGTCGCCGAGGACGAGACCGTCGAGGTCGGCGCCGAGCTCGCCGTCATCGACGACGGCTCGGGCGACGCGGGCGGCTCGGCCGCCCCGGCGCAGGCCGAGGCCCCGGCCGCCCCCGCCGAGGAGGCCCCCAAGCAGGAGGAGGCCCCGCAGCAGGAGGCCCCCCAGCAGCAGGCCCCGGCCCAGTCCGGCGGTTCCGCCGAGGGCACCGACGTCACCCTGCCCGCGCTCGGCGAGTCCGTCACCGAGGGCACCGTCACCCGTTGGCTGAAGGAGGTCGGCGAGGAGGTCGCGGCCGACGAGCCCCTCCTGGAGGTCTCGACGGACAAGGTCGACACCGAGATCCCCTCGCCGGTCGCGGGCGTGCTGCTCGAGATCGTCGTCGGCGAGGACGAGACCGCCGAGGTCGGCGCCAAGCTCGCCGTCGTCGGTGCGGCCGGTGCCGCGCCCGCCCCTGCCAAGGAGGAGGCCCCGGCCGCCCCCGCGCAGCAGGAGGCCCCCAAGCAGGAGGCCCCGAAGCAGGAGGCCCCGAAGCAGGAGGCCCCGAAGCAGGAGGCCCCGAAGCAGGAGGCCGCCCCGGCTCCGGCTCAGCCCGCCGCCCCGGCCCAGCCCGCGCCCGCCGCTCCGGCTCCGGCTCCGGCCGCCCAGCCGGCGCCCGCCGCGCCCGCCGCCCCGGCCCAGGCCACCCCGGCCGACGACGGTGCCTACGTGACCCCGCTGGTCCGCAAGCTCGCGACCGAGAACGGGGTGAACCTCTCCGAGGTCACCGGTTCCGGCGTCGGCGGCCGCATCCGCAAGCAGGACGTCATCGCCGCCGCCGAGGCCAAGAAGTCCGCCCCGGCCCCGGCCGCCGCCGCTGCTCCGGCCGCGTCCAAGGCCCCGGCCCTGGAGGTCTCGCCGCTGCGCGGCCAGACCGTCAAGATGACCCGCATGCGCAAGGTCATCGGCGACAACATGATGAAGGCGCTGCACTCGCAGGCCCAGCTGACCTCGGTCGTCGAGGTCGACATCACCAAGCTGATGAAGCTGCGCGCCAAGGCGAAGGACTCCTTCGCGGCCCGCGAGGGCGTCAAGCTCTCCCCGATGCCGTTCTTCGTCAAGGCCGCCGCCCAGGCGCTGAAGGCCCACCCGGTCGTCAACGCCCGGATCAACGACGACGAAGGCACCATCACGTACTTCGACTCGGAGAACATCGGCATCGCCGTGGACGCCGAGAAGGGTCTGATGACGCCGGTCATCAAGGGTGCGGGCGACCTGAACATCGCCGGCATCTCCAAGAAGACCGCCGAGCTGGCCGGCAAGGCCCGTGGCGGTGGCCTCACCCCGGACGACATGTCCGGCGCCACCTTCACGATCTCCAACACCGGTTCGCGCGGTGCCCTGTTCGACACGGTCATCGTGCCGCCGAACCAGGCCGCGATCCTCGGCATCGGTGCCACCGTGAAGCGCCCGGTCGTCATCAACCACCCCGACCTCGGCGAGACCATCGCCGTGCGGGACATGACGTACCTGTCGCTCTCCTACGACCACCGTCTGGTGGACGGCGCGGACGCCGCCCGTTACCTGACCGCGGTCAAGGCGATCCTGGAGGCGGGCGAGTTCGAGGTCGAGCTCGGCCTGTAGTCACAGCCCCCATGGAGCTGTAAGACTCGTCTCATCAGCGCGTACGCCCCCGTTCGGAGGTTTCCGGACGGGGGCGTCGCCGTATTGTCTAGGGGTCACAACGCCCTGGGGCGCTGCCCCGCCGGAGGAGCCCACATGACCGCGCCCGTCGTTCACTCGCTGCGCGAACAGATCCGCGAGCACATCGTGGAGGGGATCGTCAGCGGGCGATGGAAGCCGGGCGAGCGCATCGTGGAGCGCCGGATCGCGGTGGAGCTGGAGGTTTCCCAGACGCCGGTGCGCGAGGCGCTGCGCGAGCTGGAGACGCTGCGGCTGATCGAGTCGGCCCCCAACAAGGGCGTACGCGTACGCAACCTGACGGCCGCCGACCTGGAGGAGAGCTACCCGGTGCGCGCCGGTCTCGAGGCGATCGCCGCGGAGCTCGCGGCGGAGCGGCTCGCCGGGGACTGCTCGGCCCTGGAGCCGCACGTCGCGGCCCTCTACGAGGCGGACCGGGCCGCCGACGGCACGGCACAGGTGCGGCACACCGTCGGCTTCCACCGGGAACTGGTGCGCGCCGCCGACAACTCCGTGCTCCTGCACACCTGGGAGGGCCTCGGCATCGAGGTCTTCACCGCGCTGTCCATCCGCTGGCTGGGCACGGTCCAGCAGTCGTACGCGGAGGAGCACGAGGCCCTCGTCTCGGCGTTCCGCCGCCGTGATCCGGCCATCGCGGACCTGGTCAAGTCGCACGTCCTCGGCTGCGCGCCCCGGCCCTGACGGCGGCGCACGCGGTGCGCTCATCCGTGGGCGCTTGCCGCCATACGTGCCCTCACCTGCGTAAACCCTTCAAATCGAAGGCACCGCGTGCCCGCTTTACTGGCACCGGATGCCTACTTTCTCGGTGTTGAGAGGTTTTCGCCTTCAACCCTTTGATCGATCATCGATCACGGAGTTAGAGTCTCCGACGGGCTCACACCAGAGCCTCATGCCCTGTCCTGCCAAGCACCGGGCACCCCCACCCCTTACCGAACAGGGGACCCCCTCCGACTCAGGAAGGCGGCGCAATGACCGACCCCTCCGCAATCCAGCCGAGCGAGCTCGACCAGCTCCCGGACCGCGACCCCGAGGAGACCGCCGAATGGCAGGC
Organism: Streptomyces sp. NPDC040622; assembly: GCF_055593965.1. NCBI lineage: Bacteria > Bacillati > Actinomycetota > Actinomycetes > Kitasatosporales > Streptomycetaceae > Streptomyces > Streptomyces sp. NPDC040622. The sequence continues at coordinate 32,963 of NZ_JBVIXD010000010.1, forward strand.
CTCCTTGGACGCCGTCACCCAGGCGGCCGGGCCGCACCGTGCCGCGTACCTGATGCGCCGCACGCTGGAGCGCGCCGAGGGCGCGGGCCTGGCGCTGCCCAAGCTCCTCGAGACCGACTACGTCAACACCATCCCCACCTCCGCCGAGCCGGCCATCGACGGCGACGAGGAGATGGAACGGAAGATCACGGCGTGGAACCGCTGGAACGCGGCCGCCATGGTCAGCCGCGGCTCCAAGCACGGCGTCGGCGGCCACATCGCGACCTTCGCGTCCGCGGCCTGGCTGTACGAGACGGGCTTCAACCACTTCTTCAAGGGCAAGGAATCCCAGGAGTCGCCCGGTTCCGGTGACCAGCTGTACATCCAGGGCCACGCCTCCCCCGGCATCTACGCCCGCGCCTTCCTCGACGGCCGCCTGAACGAGGCGCAGCTCGACAACTTCCGCCAGGAGGCCGGCGGCAACGGCCTGCCCTCCTACCCGCACCCGCGCCGCCTGCCCTGGCTGTGGGAGTTCCCGACCGTCTCCATGGGACTCGGTCCGCTCTCCGCCATCTACCAGGCGCGCTTCAACCGGTATCTCACCAACCGCGGCATCAAGGACGTCTCCGCCTCGCACGTGTGGGCGTTCCTCGGTGACGGCGAGATGGACGAGCCCGAGTCGACCGCTGCCCTCGCACTGGCCGCGCGTGAGGGTCTGGACAACCTCACGTACGTCATCAACTGCAACCTGCAGCGCCTCGACGGCCCGGTCCGCGCCAACTTCCGCGTGGTGCAGGAGCTGGAGGCCCAGTTCCGCGGCGCCGGCTGGAACGTCATCAAGGTCATGTGGGGCAACGCCTGGGACGAGCTGTTCCAGCTCGACACCACGGGCGCCCTGGTCCGTCGCCTGCGGGAGGTGCCGGACGCGCAGTTCCAGACGTACGCGACGCGTGACGCCGCCTACATCCGCGAGCACTTCTTCGGTGCCGAGCCCGCCCTCGCCGAGCTGGCGAAGCTGCTCAGCGACGACAAGATCAGCGAGTGCTTCCACCTCTCGCGCGGCGGCCACGAGGCCCGCAAGGTCTACGCGGCCTACCGTGCGGCGCTCACCCACAAGGGCGCGCCGACCGTGATCCTCGCGCAGACGGTCAAGGGCTTCACCCTCGGCAAGGGCTTCGAGTCCAAGAACGCCAACCACCAGATGAAGAAGCTCACGGTGGACGAGTTCAAGGACATGCGCGACCTGCTCGGGCTGCCCATCCCGGACAGCGACTTCGTCGACGGCCAGGTGCCCTACGGCCACCCCGGCGCCGACTCCCCCGAGGTCCGCTACCTCCAGGAGCGCCGTGCCGCGCTCGGCGGCCCGGCCCCGGCCCGCCGCACGCAGCCGCTGGCCCCGCTGCCCGCCCCCGCCGACAAGGCGTTCGCCTCCTTCGACAAGGGCTCCGGCTCGCAGAACGTTGCGACGACCATGGCCTTCGTACGTCTGGTCAAGGACCTCGTGCGCGACAAGGAGACCGGCAAGCGCTGGGTGCCGATCGTCCCCGACGAGGCGCGCACCTTCGGCATGGAGTCGCTCTTCCCCTCGCTCGGCATCTACTCGCCCAAGGGCCAGACGTACGAGCCGGTCGACCGCGACCAGCTGATGTACTACAAGGAGGCCAAGGACGGCCAGATCCTCAACGAGGGGATCACCGAGGCCGGTTCGATGGCGGACTTCATCGCCGCGTCGTCGTCGTACGCGACGCACGGCGAAGCGATGATCCCCTTCTACATCTTCTACTCGATGTTCGGCTGGCAGCGCACGGCCGACCAGATGTGGCAGCTCGGCGACCAGCTCGGCCGCGGCTTCCTCGTCGGCGCCACGGCCGGCCGTACGACGCTGACCGGTGAGGGTCTGCAGCACGCCGACGGTCACTCGCCGGTGATCGCCGCGACCAACCCCGCCGCGCTCTCCTACGACCCGGCGTTCGCGTACGAGATCGCCGCGATCGTCAAGGAGGGTCTGCGCCGCATGTACGGCGAGGCCCACGAGGGTGAAGACCAGAACGTCTTCTACTACCTGACCGTCTACAACGAGCCGATGCCGCAGCCCGCGAAGCCCGCGGGTGTGGACGAGGGCATCGTCAAGGGCCTGTACCGCTTCAACACGGCCGAGACGGCCGGGCTCTCGCCCGCCGCCAACGCCTCGCGGATCCAGCTCATCGGCTCGGGCACGGCCATCCACTGGACCCTCCAGGCCCAGAAGATGCTCGCCGAGGAGTGGGGCGTGGCCGCCGATGTGTGGTCCGCGACGTCCTGGACCGAGCTGCGGCGCGACGCCCTTGAGGCGGACGAGGCGCTGCTGCGCGGCGAGGAGCGCATCCCCTTCGTGCGCAAGGCGCTCGACGGTGCGCAGGGCCCCGTGCTCGCCGTCTCCGACTACATGCGCCAGGTCCCCGACCAGATCGCGCAGTGGGTCGAGCAGGACTACTCCTCGCTCGGCGCGGACGGCTTCGGCCTCTCCGACACCCGTGAGGCCGCGCGCCGCCACTTCGGCGTCGACGCGCCGTCGATCGTCGTCGCCGCGCTGGCGCAGCTCGCCCGCCGCGGCGAGGTGCCCGCCTCCGCGGTGAAGGAGGCGCGGGCCAAGTACGGCCTGTAGGCCTTTCGACCGACACGTGTGCGGGCCCCTGCCGGATGACGGCGGGGGCCCGCACCCGTGTGTGCACGGTGGCCCCGGCGGCATCATGGACGCATGCGCGCTGCTCGTCTCATCAAGATGGTGCTCCTGCTCCAGGCCCGGCCCTCCATGACCGCCGCCGAACTCGCCGCCGAGCTCGAGGTCTCCGAGCGGACCGTCACGCGGGACGCGCAGGCGCTGTCCGAGGCGGGCGTGCCGGTCTACGCCGACCGGGGCCGCACCGGCGGCTACCGCCTCGTGGGCGGCTACCGCACCCGGCTGACCGGGCTCGGCCGCAGTGAGGCCGAGGCGCTGTTCCTGTCGGGGGTGCCGGGCGCGCTGCGCGAGATGGGGCTCGCGGACGCGGCGTCGGCGGCCCGTCTGAAGGTGTCGGCGGCGCTGCTGCCCTCGCTGCGGGACGCCTCGCAGAGCGCCTCGCAGCGGTTCCATCTGGACGCGCCGGGCTGGTTCCAGGAGACGCCCGCCCCCGGGCTGCTGCCCGCCGTCGCGGACGCGGTGTGGGACGACCGGCCCGTGCGGGCCCGCTACCGCCGCGAGGAGAGCGAGGTGGAGCGGGAGCTGGAGCCGTACGGCCTCGTGCTGAAGGCGGGCGTCTGGTACTTGTGCGCGCGGGTGCCCGACTCCGGGACGTACCGCGTCTACCGCATCGACCGGTTCACGGCCGTTCGGGCCGGCGAGGAACGCTTCGCGCGGGACGAGGAGTTCGACCTGCCGGGGTTCTGGGAGGAGCGGGCCGAGCAGTTCGCGCGGGCGATCCTGCGGGCCGAGGCCGTGGTGCGGCTCTCCCCGTCGGGCGTGCGCCGGCTGCCGCACGCCACTGACGGCGCCGCCGTGCGCGAGGCGATGGCGTCGGCGGGCGAGCCCGACGGACAGGGGCGGGTGACGGTGACCCTGCCCGTCGAGAACGAGGACGTGGCGTACACGCAGCTATTGGCGCTCGGCCCTGAGGCGGAGGTCCTGGCGCCCCCGAGTCTGCGCGCACGCTTCGCCGACGCCGCCGAGCGGGCGGCCGCGCTGTACGGCGCGCCGTAGGCGCGGCTACCGGTAGCCGGTGACGTCCGCCGTCCCGCTCTCCTGGTCGACCTCCGTGAGGTAGCGCCAGGCGTCCGGCGCGGAGCCGTCCACGTCGGTGAAGCCGTACTCCTTGGCGAGTCCGCCGCTGGAGAGCGAGGCACCGTTGTGGCGGGCCACGTCGGGGTCGGCGGCGAGGGCGACCAGGGCGCGGCCCACGAAGGCGGGTGTCTCGGAGATCGCGAAGTGCGGGTTCTGCTCGCGGCCGTCGAGCCAGTTCTCCTCGGTCACCTTGAAGTAGGTGTCGAGCATGGCCTCGGAGCGCAGCCAGCCGGGGGTCAGACAGAGCGCCGTGCAGCCGTACTCCACCAGCTCTTGGGCGAGGTCGTGGGCCATCCGCAGCGGGGCCGCCTTCGCCAGGTCGTAGTAGAAGGGCTTGCGGTAGTTGGCGCGGTTGTACTCCTCGGTGCCGTCGGTGACCTCGACGACCAGGCCGCCGCGGTTCCTGATCAGGAGCGGCAGCGCGTACCGGCTGGTGATGATGTGGGTCTCCATGCCGAGGCGCAGGATCCGCAGCCCCTTGTCGAGGTCGTGCTCCCACATCTTCTTGTCCCACTCGACGTGCTGGTCGCCGCCCCAGATGTCGTTGACGAGGATGTCCAGGCGGCCCTGCTCGCGGTCGATCCGCTCGACGAGGGCCTCGACCTGCTCGGGCTCCAGGTGGTCGGTGGGCACGGCGATGCCCGTGCCGCCCGCCTCGTCGACCAGTTCGGCGGTCCCCTCGACGGTCTCGGAGCTGCGGCCGATCTCGCTGGTGTGCGCGCGGGTGGTGCGGCCCGTCACGTACACGGTGGCTCCTGCGCGGCCGAGCTCCACGGCCATGGCGCGGCCCGCGCCGCGGGTGGCGCCCGCGACGAGGGCGATCTTTCCGGTCAGCTTGTGGGTGGTCTCCATGCCGGTGAGCCTTCCACCGAATCCCGACAACCCCTGTCGGTTTTTCCATCGGCATGTGCACGCATAACGAGACAGCCGCATTCCGGCGCACTCCGCGTGCGCCCCCACCCCGCAGGACCGATGCTGGACCCGTGATGGACGAGACGGAGTTCTGGGAGATCGTGGACCGCACCCGCGAGGCCGCCGGTGGTGACCCCGAGGACCACGCCGAGCTGCTCGTCGAGAGACTGGTGCAGTCCGACCCGGACTCCGTCCTCGACTTCGCCCGTCACTTCGAGTCCCGCTACAACCGCGCCTTCCGCTGGGATCTGTGGGGCGCGGCCTGGGTGCTGCTCGGCGGGGCGGGCGACGACGCCTTCGAGTACTTCCGGTGCTGGCTGATCGGCCAGGGCCGGGAGGTCTTCGAGGGCGCGGTGCACGATCCCGACGCGCTCGCCGACCTCCTGGACGACTTCGACGAGGAGCTCGACGGGGACGGCGAGGAACTCGGCTACGCCGCGGACGAGGCGTACGAGCAGCTCACCGGGGTCGTCGCGCCGGACCTGGGCCTGCCGCCCGCCCCGGCCGAACCCGAGGGCACCGCGATCGACTTCGAGGACGACACGGCCATGGCCCGGCGCTACCCGAAGCTCTGGGACCGCTACATGGCGGACTGAGCGGGCCCCTGAGCCGGTGCGGCGGGTTCTTCCGCCGGTGCGCCGGGGCCTTCCGTCGGTGCGGCGGATCCTCCCGCCGGTGCCGGGTCCGTGCGGCTCATGATCATCTCGGTACGCGGGGGCAGCTCCGCGTCGATCATCTCCGGCTGCGGTGTGACCCAGTACCGCCCCTCGGCGATCTGCTCGAAGCAGCGGCGGGCGTGCTCCTGCGCGCTGATGCCCTGGGTGTCGGACCGCGCCTGGAGCCGCGCGTGGAAGCCCGCGACCTCGGGCGGGGTGCCGTCGCCCGGCCGGGCCGCCGCGAAGATCTCGCTGCGCACGGAGTCCGGCAGGACCACGGAGACCTGGATGTCGGCCCGCTTCATCCGCAGCTCGTGGGCGAGCGCCTCGGTGAGCGCGAGCGTGCCGAACTTGGTGACGCTGTACGGCGCCATCAGGGGGCTCGGGAAGAGGCCGCCGACGGAGGAGATGTTGACGATCCACGCCTTGGTGCCGCGCTCCAAGAGGCGTGGCACGAAGGAACGGATGCCGTTGACGCAGCCGCCGACGTTGACGCGCAGGACGGCGTCCCAGCGCTCGGCCGGGATCTCCCAGGAGTAGCCCATCGCCATGATCCCCGCGTTGTTGACGAGCAGGTCGACCCCGCCGAACCGCTCGTGGGCCCGGTCGGCGAGCGCGTCGACGGAGGCCGGGTCCGCGACGTCGGTGGGGACGGCCTCGACCTCGGCGCCACCCCGGGCCAGCTCGTCCGCGAGGGCCGCGAGCCGCTCGGCCGCGACGTCGGCGAGGACGAGCCGCATGCCGAGGGCGGCGGCGTGCCGGGCGAGGCCCTCGCCGATCCCCGCGGACGCCCCGGTGATGACGGCGACCCTGCCGCCGAAGGTCTCTGCTGCGGTGCTCATGGGGTGCGTGCCTTCCCGCGGCTCAGAAGTGGGTGCCGCCGTCGATGCGGACCTCGGTGCCGGTGATGAACCGGCCGTCGTCCGAGGCGAGCATCGCGACGACGGAGGCGACGGTCTCGGGGCCGGCGAAGCCCTGGCCGAGCGCGGGCGCGAGCTTCACGAAGAGGCTCATGTCGGCGTCCTCGGGCAGACCGGGGCCCACGCTCCGGCGGCTGGCGCCGGAGCCGTCGGTCATGCCGGAGGAGATGGAGCCGGGCTGCACGGCGGTGAAGCGGATGCCCTGCTTGCCGTACTCGGCGGCGAGGGCGTGCGTCATGGACTGGATGCCGCCCTTGCTGGCCGCGTACGCCGCCATGTACGGGTGGGCGAACATCGCGGAGGTGGAGCTGAAGTTGACGACGGCCGAGCCGTTGCCCGCGAGCAGCGCAGGGATCGCCTCACGGATCATCAGGAACGTGCCGGTGAGGTTGACGCCTATGACCTGGTTGAAGGCGTCGAGGGTGGTCGCGTGGGTGTGCGAGGAGCGCAGGATGCCCGCGGCGTTCACGAGGACGTCCAGGCCGCCGAGCGCGGCGGTGGCGGCGGCGACGCCCGCGCGGACCGAGGCCTCGTCGGCGATGTTCACGGCCACGGTGGTGAGGCGGTCCGCGGCGGCGCCCGCCTTGGCGACGGTGTCCGTCAGGCCGTCCTCGCTGACGTCGGCGGCGACGACCCGGCCGCCCTCGGCCAGCATGCGCAGCACGGTCGCCTGGCCGATGCCGGAGCCGCCGCCGGTGACCAGGGCGCGGCGCCCCTCGTAACGGTTCAGGGTCTGCATGGCGCTCATGGCGTTCTCTCCCACTCTCGCAAGGGTCGTGCTTTCCCGATACACGTTACGCCTGGATGGCACGTTCTGCCACTTAGTCCATACGTGCCGATGTGGCCGGTCGGCGTAGGCTTCGACGGGTGAGCATCCCGTCGTCAACGCCGCCCCTCTCCCTCACGGAGCGCCGCAAGCTGGCCACCCAGCTGGACATCGCGCACGCCGCGGCCGAGCTCTTCACCGCCCACGGGCCCGACGGCACCACGGCCGAGGCCATCGCGGGCCGGGCCGGGGTCGCGCTGCGCACCTTCTACCGGTACTTCCGCAACAAGCAGGACGCGGTGGGCCCGCTGCTCGCCGTCGGCGGCGAGCGCTGGCGGGCGCTGCTCGCCGCGAGCGAGCCGGGCACGGAGCTGCCCGAGGCGCTGCGGCGCGCGGTCCGCGAGGCGCTCGCCGCGCCGGACGGGACCGCCGCGGCCGGCCTGCGCCAGACCCGCGGCCTGCTCCGCGCCGCCGCCCACGACCCGGCGCTGCGCGCGGTCTGGTACCGCGTGAACCAGGAGTCCGAGGAGAAGCTGCGCCCCGTCGTCGCGGAGCTCGTGGGCGCGGACGCCCGGCCACTGGAGATCCGCCTGGCCGCGGCGGCGGCGACGGACGCGATCAGGATCGCCCTGGAGACCTGGGCGGAGACGGACGCGGACGTCACGGGCCCCGACTCCCCCGCGGAACTCGCGGTGCGGTGCCTGCGGGCGCTGATGGGTCGGGCGGGGGCCGGCTGACCGGGGGGGCGGGGCCTGCGGGCGCTGACGGGCGGGGCGGGGGCCGGCTGACGGGGGGCGGGGCCTGCGGGCGCTGACGGGCGAGGCGGGGGCCGGCTGACGGGGGGCGGGGCCTGCGGGCGCTGACGGGCGAGGCGGGTGCCGACTGACGGGGGGGGCGGGGCCTGCCGGCGCTGACGGGCGAGGCGGGTGCCGACTGACGGGGGGGGCGGGGCCTGCCGGCGCTGATGGGCGAGGCGGGTGCCGACTGACGGGGGGGGCGGTGCCTGCGGGCGCTGATGGGCGAGGCGGGTGCCGACTGACGGGGGCGGGGCCGGGGTGCGGGAGGGCCGGTGAGGGCGCCGGACCGGTTACGCCGCCTCCGGGCCCTCGGCCACGTGCGCGCCCCCTGCCGGGTCCGGCCCGCGCATCGGTGCGGGGCCGGTCGCCGGGCGGGGTTCGGGCCCGGCGGACGGCTCGGTCTCCGCGCCCGGTACGAACACCATCATCGTCACGTCGTCCCGCACCCGGCCCGCGTAGCTGACCACGTCCGCCCACACGCGGTCCGTGAACCCCGCCGGGTCGTCCAGCAGCGCCGCGTCCGCCTCGATCATCCCGGTGAGGCGCTCGGCCAGCGGGTAGAACGTGCCGGACACGTCCCGCGCCTCGCTCACGCCGTCGGTGAGGGCCAGCAGCACGTCCTTGGGGAGCAGCGGCACCGTCAGCTGTTCGGGCGGGGCGAGGCCCGCGATGCCGAGGCCGAGCGGCGCGCCCGCGGGCACGTCCAGTTCGGTGACGTCGGAGCCGCGCAGCAGCAGGGGCGGCGGGTGGCCGCAGGAGACGATGCGGACGACGGAGGCGTCGTCGGGGAACTCCAGGAGCACCGCCGTCGCGAACAGCTCGGCGTGCTCCTGCCCCGCCGAGTCCACCACGAGCCTGCGGTCGAGCTGGGAGGCGACGCCCTCCAGACCCGCCTGGTCGAGGACCGCCTCGCGGAACGCGCCGAGCAGCGCGGCGACCGTGCCGACCGCCGCGAGCCCGTGCCCCTGCACGTCGCCGACCAGGGCACGCACCCCGCCGGGCCCCCTGCGCACGTCGAAGAAGTCGCCGCCGACCAGCGACTCGTGCTGCGCCGCCTCGTACAGGCCCGCGCACCGCACCCGGCCGACCCGCTCCTGCAGCGGCGGGAGGACCGCGAACTGGGCGGCCTCCGCGACCGTGCGGACCGTGACGAGCTGGGCCTCGCGCCGGCTGCGCACCCAGGCGAAGAGCACGCTGAGCACCGCGATGAAGGTGATCGTCAGCTCGTCGCTGTTGCCCGGGTGGCCGAGGCCGAAGACGGGCAGCGAGAGCAGCATGACGACGAGGCCGCCGACCACGGCGGTGGCGGCGGGCCCGTACGAGAGGGCGGCCAGCGGCGGCACGGCGGCGACCAGGAAGCCGAGGTCGACCGTCTTCGGGGTGACCAGCTGGACGACGATGATCGCGAGCAGGAGCAGCGGCGGCGGCCACCGCACCCACGGCGGGGGTGGCGTGCCGCGCAGCAGCCAGTCGCGCTGGTCCGCGTCGCGCCGTCTGGCCGCAGCCCTGATCATTTCTTCACGCTCCTACGGGCGCGGCGCCCTCGCACGCCGGGCCGGTCCGTCGGGTGCCTCCGCGGGGTGCCGGACCCCGGGGCCCGCGTGCTCCGGGAAGGTCAGAGGGGGCGTCCCATGAGGACGTCGTCGACGTACACGCCGTCCAGCAGGAACTCGCCGGGCAGCACGCCCTCGATGACGAACCCTTCCCCTTCGTACAGCTTGCGGGCCGGGGTGTTGTGCCCGAGGACCCGCAGGGTGATGCGGAGCGCGCCCTGCCTGCGGGCCTCGTCCATGGCCGCCCTGATCAGCCGCTTGCCGATGCCCCGGCCGCGCATCCCGTCGGCGACGACGAAGCCCTGGATCTGGCGCACGTGCGCGTTGACCAGGAGCGGGGTGGGGAAGCCGAGCTTCACGTAGCCGACGATCCGCCCGTCCACCTCGGCGACCAGGTGGTCGTGGGGGCCGAAGCGGTCGTTGAAGAAGGGGTCGTAGGGAGGCTGGGGGCGGGGCTGGACCGCGTGCAGCGTGGACCAGGTGGCCCGGTCGAGACGGGCGAGCTCGTCGTCGTCCTCGGGCAGTGCGGTGCGTATGTGCAAGTCCGGCATGGCGCCACTTTACGGCGGCCGCGGCGCGCGCCGGCCCGGCTGCGCGGGGCGGGCACCTTCCCGGCCTTACGGGGCAGGATGGATCCCATGGAAACCACACAGTCGCGCGTTGCCGTGGCCGGCGCCTCCGGGCTCATCGGCACGGCTCTCACACGCTCCCTCGCCGCCGACGGGCACGACGTGGTGCGTCTGGTGCGCCGTGCGCCCCGTGCGAAGGACGAGGTGCGCTGGGACCCCGGGAAGGAGTACGTGGACACGGCCGGGCTCGCCGGCTGCACCGCCGTCGTCAACCTCGCGGGCGCGGGCATCGGCGACCACCGCTGGACGGAGTCCTACAAGCGGGAGCTCAGGGACAGCAGGGTGCTCGGCACCAAGGCGCTCGCCACGGCCGCGGCCTCGCTCGACGAGCCGCCGCTGGTGTTCCTGAACGCGAGCGCGATCGGCTACTACGGAGACACCGGGCAACGCGCGGTGGACGAGACCGCCCCCGCGGGCGAGGGCTTCCTGCCGTCGCTCTGCGTGGAGTGGGAGGAGGCCACCGGGGCCGCGCGGAGCGCGGGCATCCGCACCGTCCTGGCCCGCAACGGCCTGGTCGTCGGGCGCGAGGGCGGGGCGTGGGGCCGGCTCTTCCCGCTCTTCAAGGCGGGGCTCGGCGGCCGCCTGGGCAACGGCAGGCAGTACTGGAGCCACATCTCCCTGCACGACGAGGTGGCCGCGCTGCGGTACCTGCTCGACACGCGGACGCTGTCGGGCCCCTTCAACCTCACGGCGCCCGATCCGGTCACCAACGCCGAGGTGACGGCCGCGATGGGCCGGGTGCTGCGCCGGCCCACGCTCCTGCCGGCGCCCGCGCCCGCGCTGCGTCTGGTGCTCGGGGAGATGGCCGGAGACGTCCTCGGCAGTCAGCGGGTGCTGCCGACGCGGCTCCTGGAGTCCGGCTTCACCTTCGCGTTCCCCGGCATCGACGAGGCGATCCGGGCCGCGCTGTGACCCGGACCGCGCTGTGATCCGGACCGCGCTGTGAGGTGAACGGGCAGCGTGCCGGCGGACGGACCGCTCTCCGCGGAACCGCTCTCCGTAGAGGCGGCCGGACCGCGTGAAGGCGGCGCGAATGCCGAGGGCACGGTCTCCGGCGTACGCCCCTGCCCGGGCCCGGTCGATCCCCTTCCGATCCGCGATGGGACGCGCGACCGGACGCGCGGTCCGTCCCATGGCCACCGTGCGACCTTTGTGCGACCGTGCCCGGTGCATGCGCGACTGCCCCCGACCGGAACCCCTCCTACCCTCGTGGCGAACTCGGTGATTCCGGAGCCCTGTTGGGGGCATCAGCACCCCACCAGCCGTGCGACCTCGGGAGGGGCACGTGCCAGAGCCTGCGCACCATACGGATGTCGTCATCGTGGGAGCCGGGGCCGCGGGGCTCTCGGCGGCGCATCGGCTGACCAGAGCCGGTGTAACGACCGTGGTCCTGGAGGCCGCCCCTTACGTCGGCGGCCGGATGTCGACGGAGAAGGTCGACGGGTTCCGACTCGACCGGATCGGACAGCTCCTCACCACCTCCTACCCGGAGCTGCGCCGCACCCCGGGCCTCGACTCCCTCGTCCTGCGCCCCTTCGCACCCGGCCTCCTCGTGCACAGCGAGGGCCGGCACCACCGCGCCGCCGAGCCCCTGCCCCGACGGAGCGCAAGGGGCGCACTCACCGCCGCACGCGCCCTGGCGAGCGCCCCCCTCGGGCCGCTGGCGGCACGGACCCCGGCGCGGGCCGCCCCGGGAACCGCCTCTCGCCCCACGCCCCTCGGCGGCCCTCTCGACCAGGCCCGCCTCGGCTCCGCCCTCGCCCGCCTCGCCGCCCTGCCCCCGGAGCGCCTCCTGGCCCGGCCCGAACTCCCGGCCGGTGAGGCACTGGCCGCCCGCGGGCTGCCCCCGCGCACCATCGACGGCTTCCTGCGCCCACTGCTCTCCGCCCTGCTGTGCGACCCGGGCCTGACCACGTCGAGCCGGTGCGCGGACCTCGCCCTGCACGCCTTCGCGCGCGGCCGCCTCTGCCTGCCCGAGGGCGGCGCCGAGGTCGTGCCCGAGCTCCTGGCCGCCGCCCTGCCGCCCGGTGTCGTCCACACCGGCGTCCGGGTCACCTCGGTCTCCACGAGCGCCGTACGGACCGCGGCGCACGGCGAGATCAGCTGCCGGGCCGTCCTGCTCGCCACGGACGCGCGCGCCGCCGCCGAGCTCCTGCCCGGCCTGCGCGTGCCGCCCTTCCACGAGGTGTCGGTGTTCCACCACACCGCGCCCGAACCCCCGTTGCAGGGATCCGCGCTGCTCCTGGACGCCGACCGCGCGGGCCCGGTCGCCCACACCGCGGTCGTCAGCCAGGTCGACCCGTCGCGCGCGCCCGCCGACCGCGTCCTGGTCTCCTCGACGGCCCTCGGCCCGCCGCCGGACGAGCGAGCGGTCCGCACGCACCTCGCCGCGCTGTACGGCGTGCCGACGCACCGCTGGGAGCCGCTCGCCGTCCACCACACCCGCGAGGCCGTGCCCGCCATGCCTCCCCCGCACGACGTGCACCGCCCGGTGCGACTGCTCTCGGGGCTCTACGTCTGCGGGGACCACCGGGACACCAGCTCGGTCGAGGGCGCCCTGCGCTCCGGGATGCGCGCGGCCCACGCCGCCCTCACGGACTTCGGCATCGCCCCCTCGTACGCCCAGGAGTCACTGCCCACCGCAGCCTGACCCATCCGACCTTTCGTCCCGCTCCCCCCGAAGCCCTCGCGCCCCCACGCGGGGGCTTCGCCCTGTTCGCCCACCTCCCACGTCCCTCCCACAGCCCCGCAAGCGCTCCACGATTCCCTGCAACTTCCCTTGCCACAGCGGTAGTACGCGGTTACCGTCCCACCCGGATCGCCAAGCAGCGGGAGGACCGCAGTGCGTCGCACCTTGCCGGTGATATCGCTCATCCTCGGCCTATTCATGGGAGCTGTAGCCTTGCCCACCGCCCAAGCCGACGCTCCGCGCAAGGAGCCCGCCGGAGCGGACGCGCCCCCTTCCGTCGTGCCCCGGCCCACCGACTGGACGGCGTTCGACGGCCGCACCTCGCTCACCCGCGCGACCCGCATCCTCATCGATCCGCGCACCGCCGACACCACCTCGCTGCCCGCCGGACGTGCCGAACTCCCGGGCCCCGCGCACCAGTCCGTGGGCCGGCTCGCCACCCGGCTGCGTACGGAGATCGAGCAGGTCACCGGTGTCAGGCCGCGCGTCACCGACGACCGCCGCCCCGCGCCCGGCGACATCGTGCTCACCCTCTCCGACGAGGGAGCGCCCGGCGCCGAGGGATACCGCTTCGACAGCCGGGGGCCCGTCCGCATCACGGCCGCCTCCACGCACGGCCTGTACTACGGCACCCGTACCCTCCTCCAACTGCTGCGCGCCACGGCCGACGACCACCGCGAGATCCCCCGCGCCACCGCCACGGACCGCCCCGCGCAGCGCATCCGCATGGTCCACCTCGACGCGGGCCGCAAGTACTGGCGGATCCCGTACCTGGAGAACCTGATCCGCAGGATGGGCGACCAGAAGCTCAACACGCTCCTGCTGCACCTCTCCGAGTCCGAGGGCTTCCGGCTGGACAGCCCGAAGTTCCCCGGCCTCGCGGACCCGGCGCACAGCTACAGCCGCGCCGACATCGAGCACCTGAAGGCCTTCGCGGCCCGCCACCACGTCCAGCTGATGCCCGGCCTCGAACTCCCCGGCCACGCCACCGTGATCAGCGAGGCCTTCGGGATCGGCTTCGGCTCGGGGCCCGACCCGTGCACGGGCGCGCACACCCACTCCCACCTCACGCCCGACTGGATCATCGACATGACCAGCGAGAAGGCGGTCGCCAAGTCCAAGGAGATCGTGGCGGAGTTCGCGGACTGGTTCGACGCGCCGCTGTTCTCCATCGGCGCGGAGGAGGTACCGGGTCAGCTCGCCGAGTGCCCGCGCGTGAAGGACCACCTGGCGTCGTCCCCCGACGTCTCCACGCTCGGCGACCTCCTCAACCGCTACATCAACACCCTGGACGACGTGGTCACCGCGCACGGCAAGCGCACCGCCGTCTACAACGGCTCCGAGCACTTGGCGGCGCCCCGGCAGAAGGTGCACGCCCCCGTCGTCTTCCTCGCCTGGGAGGGCACGGGCGCGGAGCCGGCCGTGCCCGGTCACGACGAGATCGCCATCGGCCCGTTCTACGACACCCCGAACAACTACCACCACAAGTACCCGGACGAGCCCTGGATGTACGGCGGCTGGTCCCCGAGCGACGCCCCGGACATGCTCGGCTCCGGCGTGACGAACTGGGCGGACTACAACTTCTGGGCCGACGACGGCTACTTCGAGCAGCACATGGCGGGCGCCCGCGCGATCCTCGCCGACCGCACCTGGAACAGGTCCACGCCACCGGACACCCTCGCCGGCTTCCGGGCCCGCGCCGCCCGCATCGGCGACCCGCCCGGGACCACCCCCGCCCCGGTGCCGCCGCGCGTCCAGGGCCGCCCCAGCCACCACTGGACCTTCGACGACGCGTCCTACCCGAGCGGCTGGACGTACGCGGGCAGCCCCGGCAACACGCTTCTCGCCGAGGACAGGGCCGGTGCGCTGCCGGGGACCTCGTACATCATCGACAACCCGACGCCGGTGCCCGGCGTGCGCGGGCAGGCCTGGCGCTTCGACTCGGACCGGGACGGCGTGGGCTTCGGGGGTCTGGACGTCGCCGAGCCGTGGACGGTCTCGGTCCGCGTCCGTGCCACGTCAAGGACCGACGACCAGGTCCTGCTCAGTTCGCGGGCGGGCGCGCTGAAGCTGATGCAGCACGGCACGGGCCGGGTCGGCTTCACGCGGTACGGCGAGGCCGACCACAGCTTCGACCACACGCTGCCGCTGGACCGGTGGACCCGGCTGACCTGGGTCGCGACGCGGGGGCGCACCACGCTGTACGCCGACGGGCAGCGGGTCGGCTCCGTGGCGGCCTCCATCCCGCTGCCGCTGCGCTCCATCGGCACGGAGAAGGCGAGTCTGCGGGGTGCTCTGGACGACCTGGTGACGTGGGACGAGGCCTTGTCCCCGGCGGACGCCGCACGGTTGCGGTGACGTCCGCCGGGAGGGGGACAAAGCGTCAGCCGAGCGCCGCGACCCGGTCGCGGTAGCCCCGCACGGGAGCGGCGTCCCGGTAGGGCTCCAGGCGGCGTTCGAAGTCGCGCACGTACTCGTGGGCGCGCGCCGAGCGCATCTCGCCCGCGGCGTGCGCGGCCTCGGCCCCCAGGTGGCAGGCCTGCTCCAGCTCGCCGAGGCCGAGCCGCGCGGTGGCCAGCACCACGCGGCAGAAGAGGCGGCTGCGCGCGAACGCGGGGGCGCGCAGCTGGAGGGAGCGCTCGGCGTACTGCGCGGCGGCCCGGTACTGCTGCAGGTCGCGGTAGCTGTGCCCGAAGTCGTCCGCGAGCTGCGCCTCGTCGAAGTACCGCGCCCAGTGCGGCACGTCGTCGCCGGGCCGCCCCGCCTCCAGGGACCGCTCCGCCCGTACGAGGGCCGCCGTGCAGGCCCGCACCTCGCCCAGCACCCCGTGCCCGCGCGCCTCGGCCGCGTACAGCAGGGACTGCACGACGGGCGGCGCCGAGGAGCCGATGCCCTGCTGGGCCACCCGCGCGAGCTGCACGGCCTCGCGTCCATGGCCGAGGTAGACGGCCTGGCGGCTCATCGTGACCAGGACGTAGGACCCGTACGCCCGGTCGCCCGCTGCCTGTGCGAGGCGCAGCGCCTGGACGTAGTACCGCTGGGCGAGGCCGTGCGCCGCGATGTCGTACGACGTCCAGCCCGCTAGGCGGGTCAGGTCGGCGGCGGCCGCGAAGAGGCGCCGCCCGGCCTGCTCGCCGTAGACGCCGCGCAGCATCGGCTCGGCCTCGTGCTCCAGGTAGCGCACCAGAGCCTGGCGCGCGTGCCCGCCTCCGTACGCGTGGTCGAGCGCACGGAACAGCTCGCCCACGGAGCGCAGCGCCGCGATGTCGCCGCTGCTGACGCGCTGCCCGGGGCCGCGCTCGGGCCCCTGCCGCTGGCGGGGCACCGCGGGGCGCCCCTGGACGGGTACGCGCGAGTGGGCCGGGTCGGTATCCCCGCGCCCGACGCGTTCGTCGGCGCGGCCGATGAGCCAGTCCCGGCTGGGCACCACGAGCCCGGCCGGGGTGAACGCGATCTTCCGCAGTTCGGCGTGGCTCCCGGAGTCCTTGCGCCACAGGCCGCCGACGATGTCGACGGCCTCCTCGGGGGAGGCCGCGAACTCCAGGCCGGCGTAGACCGGCGCGCACGCGTCGAGCCCCAGGTCCTGGGCGGACAGGCGCCGTCCGAGCCGTCTGGTGAAGACCTCGGCGATCAACGCGGGTGTGGTGCCCCTGGGCTGCTGACCGCGCAGCCAGCGGGTCACGGACGTCTTGTCGTATCTCAGGTCCAGGCCGTGCTCGAGGCCCAGTTGGTCGACACGGCGGGCGAGGCCCGCGTTGGAGAACCCGGCTTCCGAGATGAGCGCGGCTAGCTGGCGATTTGGGGTGCGCTGCGGGGGTCGTTCCGTCATCGGCTGTGCGGTCTCCTGCCTTTCGGGCCTGCCTTGAGCAGCCCTTATGGCCTCGTGAACGGCGTGAATGTAGCGGCCGTCACAGCCCCTGGACGCATCTTCCTCCTTCGTTCATCCGATCGTGTGAGGAACCCGGGCCG
Organism: Streptomyces sp. NPDC040622; assembly: GCF_055593965.1. Taxonomy (NCBI): domain Bacteria; kingdom Bacillati; phylum Actinomycetota; class Actinomycetes; order Kitasatosporales; family Streptomycetaceae; genus Streptomyces; species Streptomyces sp. NPDC040622. Next base: position 49,629 of record NZ_JBVIXD010000010.1, read on the forward strand.
AGGTTGCCGGTCGAGGGGGCCCGTACAGTGGCTGGGGCGCGATATGTGCACGGTGAACGTTCAGGGAGGCACCTGCCGTGAGTGAGTTTCGGTTCGTCCGGCTGGGCTTCGGCCCGGACTCCGTGGAGTACCAAGAGGCCTGGGACGAGCAGCGCCGCGTGCACGCCGCCCGCTTCGCCGACGAGGTCCCGGACACCTGCCTTCTCCTGGAGCACCCGCCGGTCTACACCGCGGGCCGCCGCACCGAGGACAGCGAGCGCCCGCTGGACGGCACCCCCGTCGTCGACGTGGACCGAGGCGGCAAGATCACCTGGCACGGTCCCGGCCAGCTTGTCGGCTACCCGATCCAGAAGCTGCCCCGGCCGGTGGATGTCGTAGCACACGTACGCCGCCTGGAAGAGGCGCTTATCCGTACGTGCGCGGAGTTCGGCCTGGAGACCTCACGCGTCGAGGGCCGCAGCGGCGTCTGGGTCCTCGGCGACCCGGTGGAGCGGCGCCCCGCGCTCGGCGGGCTCTCCCTCGACTTCGACCCACGACTCCAGGACGACGAGTTCGACGCCCGGTTCAACGGTCCGGAGTACGCCCCCTCCAACGCGGGCCAGCGCCGCGAGGACCGCAAGATCGCCGCGATCGGCATCCGCGTCGCCAAGGGCGTCACGATGCACGGCTTCGCACTGAACGTGAACCCGGACAACACCTGGTTCGACCGGATCATCCCGTGCGGCATCCGCGACGCGGGCGTGACGTCCCTCTCGTACGAACTGGGCCGCGAGATCACCATCGCCGACGTGCTGCCCGTGGCCGAGCGGCATCTGCGGGACGTCCTGGAGAACGCGGAACTGAAGCCGCGTCCCGTCGAGAAGCCCGCCGCGGCGGGCGGGGAGCGGGTCACCGCGCCGGTCGCCGAGGCGGACCCCGCTCAGGCCCGGCCGCCCGCCGCCTAGCGGGCCGTCGGCCGCCGGCCGGGCAACGGGGGAATGCACCCCCCTTGGCCAGAGGTTGGCCACAAGTAAACCCAATGACATGACGGGCGTACCCTGGTGTGCGCCGAAGAATCGAAGCTACAGGGAGCCGATGTGTCCGCAGTCGCACCCGACGGACGCAAGATGCTGCGCCTGGAGGTCCGGAACGCCCAGACCCCCATCGAGCGCAAGCCCGAGTGGATCAAGACCCGGGCGAAGATGGGCCCCGAGTACAACGCCCTGCAGAAACTCGTGAAGAGCGAGGGCCTGCACACGGTCTGCCAGGAAGCGGGCTGTCCGAACATCTACGAGTGCTGGGAAGACCGTGAGGCCACGTTCCTCATCGGTGGTGACCAGTGCACCCGGCGCTGCGACTTCTGCCAGATCGACACCGGCAAGCCGCAGGCCCTCGACGTCGACGAGCCCCGCCGCGTGGGCGAGTCCGTCGTCACGATGGACCTGAACTACGCCACGATCACCGGCGTCGCCCGCGACGACCTGGAGGACGGCGGCGCCTGGCTGTACGCCGAGACCGTGCGCCAGATCCACGCCATGACGGCGGAGCGCGCCGAGGGTTACACCAAGGTCGAGCTGCTCATCCCCGACTTCAACGCGGACCCGGACCAGCTGGCCGAGGTCTTCTCGTCCCGCCCCGAGGTCCTCGGGCACAACGTCGAGACGGTGCCGCGCATCTTCAAGCGGATCCGCCCCGGCTTCCGGTACGAGCGCTCGCTCGAGGTCATCACGAAGGCCCGCGAGGCCGGTCTGGTCACCAAGTCCAACCTGATCCTGGGCATGGGCGAGACCCGCGAAGAGGTCAGCGAGGCGCTGCGTCAGCTGCACGACGCGGGCACCGAGCTCGTCACCATCACCCAGTACCTGCGCCCCACGCCCCGCCACCACCCCGTCGAGCGCTGGGTGAAGCCGGCCGAGTTCGTGGAGCTGAAGGACGAGGCCGAGCAGATCGGTTTCTCGGGCGTCATGTCGGGCCCGCTGGTCCGCTCCTCGTACCGCGCCGGACGCCTCTACCAGATGGCGATCGAGAAGCGCGGGGCGTACGTCGCCTCACAGGCGGTGTGACGCAGGCACATGCCGCACAGGCAGCCACTGTGTGAATCTGCGCACAAGTGACTACCGGCTAGTACAAGCCGCAACGACGCGGTCCGCACGATCTCTCCAGGTGAGAGGAGCGTACGGACCGCGTCAGTGTTTTCCGGCGTGTCGGCCCGACGGCATCAACGTTTCATCGGTGTTTGACCGGTGGGTCACACCCTGGTAACACCAATCAGTGACCCTGGTACTACCGCACGTACAGCCTTACCCATAGCCGCTCCCCCCACCCGAGCCGCTCTCCAGGAGGGCCCCATCATGCAGGCCGCGCCCGTTCGCGCCACCGCCATCCCGTCCGTCTCCGACGCCCTGCGCGCCGTCGAGTCGCTGCTCATGAGCGGCGGCCAGCGCACCGCCCGGCGCAATGCCTGGACTTCGGTCCTTGAGGACCGGCGCCGCGCCAAGGACAGGGTCGACGCGCTGCGCGTGCTTGAAGAGGCCGTGACAACCCGCACGTCGTAGTCGCATCCGGGGACACGTAGACTTCACGGCATGGCGAGGAAGGAATCCACCGCGGCGGATACGGCCGCGGAGCCAGGGCGTCTCAAGCAGATTGCCCTGACCTACAAGATGACCCGGCGGGCCGACTCCAAGATCGGTCTCATCATCGCGGCTGTGGGAATCGTCACCTTTGGTGTCTTCCTCGCGATCGGCTTCTGGCTTGGTCACCCGGTCTACCTGGGCATTCTCGGCTTCCTGCTCGCCTTCCTCGCGATGGCGATCGTCTTCGGACGCAGGGCCGAGCGGGCCGCCTTCGGGCAGATGGAGGGCCAGCCCGGCGCGGCGGCCGCGGTGCTCGACAAGATCGGCCGCGGCTGGACCACGACCCCCGCGGTCGCGATGAACCGCAGCCAGGACGTGGTGCACCGCACCGTCGGCAAGGCCGGCATCGTCCTGGTCGCCGAGGGCAACCCGAACCGCGTGAAGGGCCTGCTGGCCGCCGAGAAGAGGAAGATGGCGCGCATCGTGGCGGACGTCCCGGTCCACGACGTCATCGTCGGCACCACCGAGGACACGGTCTCCCTGAAGAAGCTGCGCACCACGCTTCTGAAGCTCCCCCGCGTCCTCACGGGCCCGCAGGTCACGGCGACCAACGACCGGCTGCGTGCGATGGGCGACCTGATGTCGAACATGCCGCTGCCGAAGGGTCCGATGCCCAAGGGCATGCGGATGCCTCGCGGTGGCCCGAAGGCGAAGTAACACGCCGCCTTTCTCTTCCTTCTACGTTTTCTGCGAAAGGCCCCGGAACCGATGGGTTCCGGGGCCTTTCGTCGTTGTACGGGAAAGCAGCGGTGGCCGACGCGGAGAAGACAGGAACTCCCGACGGCATCCATAACGCCCACTGGACTGGATAGCCGAGGAAATACCCCGGCGTGAATGAAGTGCGATCCTTCTGGCCGAACGTGGCGTGACGTTTTTCCCGCTCCACTGTTTCTGCTGGCGACACAAGGCCGGTCGTCCAGGACCGGTCGGCACAGCCAAAGAACATGGGAGCAAGAATGATCCGGAAGGTTCTGGCCGGCGCGGCGCTCGCGTCCGCCGCCGCCGCGGCCACCGTCGGCATCACGGGCATCGCCTCGGCCACCGAGGGCGGCCCGCAGGCCGAGACCGCCACCAGCGCGCACGACATGAACCAGTCGGCGCGTGCCTCGTACGGCGAGACCTCCAGCGGCACCGGCGTCTCGGAGTTCGCCACGGACAACGGTGACGTCGCCATCGCCGGCGACCCCGGCGGCATCGCCAACAGCTACGGCGCCCCGTTCGTCAACGTCGACCTGCGCTGCGCGGTCCCGGCGACGCAGGGCGTGGGCGGCAACGTCCTCGGCGGTCCGGTCGCGGCGTGCGACACGGCGCCGATCGACCAGTTCGACGCCCCGGAGCGCATTCTCTGAGTCCCGGCGACGTCATCTGTGGTCAATCGGGGAAAGCGTCCGCGTTTTCCCCGATTGACCGCGGACATCCCAGGGATTCCAGACACTCCAGGGATTCCAGATACTCCAGAGATCCCAGATACTCCAGAGATCCCAGATACTCCAGGGATCCCAGACATCCCAGGGATCACTCAAAGGCTTGATCGATACCTCTCGGCGGTGTCCGTTCCCGGCACGGCCGAGAGGTATTTCAGGAATGCGCGGCGACGCCACTTCTTCCCGACGCCACTTCTTCCCGACGCCGCTTCTTCCAGACGCCACTTCTTCGAAGGGCCGGGAGGCCGAGAGACCGGAGGCCGAGAACCCGACCCCAGCCGTCAGGCCTAGGGCCTCAGCCCTCAAGCCTCAGCCCTCCAGAGCCCTCAAGGCCCCGCAGTCCTCAGATCCGGATCTGTACGGCGCGGGAGAGACGGTCGTGCAGGCCGCGGCCGTCGCGGTCCCAGATCAAGGCGGGGATGACGAGGCAGAGCAGGATGCTGCGGACCAGGACCCGCCCGGCGCCGAGCCTGCCGCCGCCCTCCGCGACGACGCGCAGCCGTAGAAGGGCCTTGCCGGGGGTGCAGCCGACCGTGCCGACGGTCAGCACGCTCATGACGAAGAAGATGCCGAGGGCCCAGTTGCCCATCGCCTGCTGGTCGCCGCGGGCGAAGAAGCCGTATGCGATCACCATGCACAGGGCCCAGTCCACGGCGATGGCACCGATGCGGCGCCCCGGACGCGCGATCGCCCCCGGCCCCTCCTCGGGCAGGCCGAGCTGCTGGCCCCGGTACCCGAAGTCGACACCGGCTTCCTCGGCCGCCGCGCGCGGGCCGGACAGCCACGATCCGATTGCTTGCCTCTTGTCCACCCGTCAAAGGTACTGCGCCCCTTGTCCCACGGGGACGGGCGGGGTCGGGCACCGGCCGGGCGGCGGCGGGCGCGGGAAGGGGCGGGAAGGGGAAGGGGTGGGAGGGGTTCCGGACGGCCGGGGCGGGGTACCGGGCACCCGGGCCGGTTAACTTCGGCGAAACAAATGGGTCATGCTTGAGAAATCCCCCGTCCTTATGGTCGGGTCCCAGCGTGTGCCACCGCACTGGCCGCACCACGAGTTGCAACCCCGTCCAGCCCCGGGCGGGAGTAGGAGGAGTTGGATGTTGTTCCAGAACGCCGACGACGCGAAGAAGTACATCGCGGACGAGGACGTCAAGTTCATCGACGTCCGCTTCTGCGACCTGCCCGGTGTCATGCAGCACTTCACGATTCCGGCGGCGGCGTTCGACCCGGACGAGGAGCTGGCCTTCGACGGATCGTCGATCCGTGGCTTCCAGGCCATCCACGAGTCCGACATGGCGCTGCGCGCGGACCTGTCGACCGCCCGGGTCGACCCGTTCCGCCGCGACAAGACCGTCAACATCAACTTCTTCATCCACGACCCGATCACGGGCGAGCAGTACAGCCGTGACCCGCGCAACATCGCCAAGAAGGCCGAGGCCTACCTCGCGTCCACCGGCATCGCGGACACCGCGTACTTCGGCCCCGAGGCCGAGTTCTACGTCTTCGACAATGTCCGCTTCCAGACGTCGGCGAACGAGAGCTTCTACCACATCGACTCCGAGGCCGGCGCCTGGAACACCGGTGCGGTCGAGAACAACCGCGGCTACAAGGTCCGCTACAAGGGCGGTTACTTCCCCGCCCCGCCGGTCGACCACTTCGCCGACCTGCGCGCCGAGATCTCCCTGGAGCTGGACAAGAACGGCCTCCAGGTCGAGCGCCAGCACCACGAGGTGGGCACGGCGGGCCAGGCCGAGATCAACTACAAGTTCAACACGCTGCTCGCCGCGGCCGACGACCTGATGCTCTTCAAGTACATCGTGAAGAACGTCGCCTGGCGCAACGAGAAGACCGCGACCTTCATGCCGAAGCCGATCTTCGGCGACAACGGCTCGGGCATGCACGTCCACCAGTCGCTGTGGTCGGGCGGCAACCCGCTCTTCTACGACGAGCAGGGCTACGCGGGCCTCTCGGACACCGCCCGCTACTACATCGGCGGCATCCTCAAGCACGCGCCCTCGCTGCTCGCCTTCACGAACCCGACGGTGAACTCGTACCACCGCCTGGTCCCGGGCTTCGAGGCGCCGGTCAACATGGTCTACTCGCAGCGCAACCGCTCGGCGGCGATGCGTATCCCGATCACGGGCTCGAACCCGAAGGCCAAGCGTGTGGAGTTCCGCGCGCCGGACCCGTCCTCGAACCCGTACCTGGCGTTCTCGGCACTCCTCATGGCCGGCCTGGACGGCGTCAAGAACAAGATCGAGCCGCCGGAGCCGATCGACAAGGACCTCTACGAGCTCGCCCCCGAGGAGCACGCGGGCGTCGCCCAGGTCCCGACCTCCCTCCCCGCGGTCCTCGACGCCCTCGAGGCGGACAACGAGTACCTGCAGGCGGGCGGCGTCTTCACCTCGGACCTGATCGAGACGTGGATCGACTACAAGCGCACGAACGAGATCGCCCCGATCCAGCTGCGGCCGCACCCGCACGAGTTCGAGCTGTACTTCGACATTTAAGAACGCCACGGGTCGGAGCGGGTTCCCGTTCCCCCGGGCCGTCTTGTGGGCCGTCGGCCGTGTTCTTCCGCTCTCTCGGAAGAACACGGCCGACGGTGCTTTTCAGGTCTCTTCGCGGCCGGGCCATGCCCCTTCAGGTTCAGGTCGCACGCGAGCAGCCCGTGCGCTCAACTACGACGTCGCCTTCATCTCCCGCGTGCTGCACGGGAAGCAGTTGCCGTCCGGTGAGACGTCGGCCCCGGCTCGGACGGCGGCCTGGACGCGCTTGAGCCGGTGCGCCGGGTCGAGCGCACTACTGGCGGGTCCTGGAGATCGTTCTCGCCGTGCTGCGGAAGGACGACGCGGTTGGTGACCCTGTCATGGACGAGAACGGCGGCGACCAGCAGTGTCATCGATTCGGGTGCGGGCCTGAAGGGTTTGCGGTGGTCGACGCTGTTCCGCTGAGCCACAGTGGTGCCCTCGTCGGCGAGGCGTTGAGCGTGTCGGCCGAGTGCTTGTCCCGCCTGTGGGTGGGGTGGTGACGGGGGCCCTGCCCCTTCACGCCACCAGCCCGATAATCCTCCTTTATCATTTTGCGTTTCTACGAAGAAAGCGGTGCGATGACGGGCACCGGCATCGCCGCTGATAATTTCGCTTCTCCCAAAACAATTGACATTCCAGGGAGAAATCTGTGGTGCGCGTATGGGCGGCAGCCGGCGGGGCTGCTCTTGTGGCTGTTGCGTGTGGGCATGTCGCCATGGGGTCCGCCGGGGCGGCGCAGGGGCGGGACGGAGTGATTCCGACGCTCTTTCTGACGCAGGAGAAGCCTCATGCCGGTGCGGTTCAGGGGGGCGAGGACGGAATCGTCATCGCTTCGCGGTTCACGGTGAAGGACGCCTCCGGCGCGACGGTCGGCGGGGCCTTCGAGACGTGCGCCAAGGAAATGGTCGGAGGGAAGGCCCTCACCGCGTACTGCTCCGGGATCATTGAGATCGAAGGGAGGAAAGGGAACGGGAACGGGGAGAGCGATGAGCGTGTGGGGAAAATTGCCTTTCAGGCTTCCAGAGGGGTGTCCAGTGGGCCCGGGGACGAGAATCCCGTGGTCACGGGTGTCGTGACCGGGGGGACCGGGGCCTTCGACGGTGCGGACGGGGAGATGGATCTGACGCCGCCGGGATCCGATGCCGAGCCCTGGGTCGCCGAGTTCCGGTAGGTGGCTGGTCGGCTCAGGGGGTCGGGAGCGGTACCGGGCGGAAGTGCGTCGTCAGGCGGCCCCCGTCGTCCAGGACGTGGAACGCGACCGACGGCGGCAGGTCGCGGTGGACGTGGTGCGCCGGGTGGGTCCGGGGTTCCCAGGGGAGGCGGAGCGTGGAGACCACTCCCGGGGCGACCAGGAGGGGGCGGCCCGCGAACGTCGTCGCCGCGGGCGTGTGGGCGTGGCCGGCCAGGAACGCCGTGACGTTCGGGTGGCGTGCGGTCAGTTCGGCCAGGCGGTCCTCGTCGAACTGGCGGATCCCGTCGACGTACGGCGTGTGCAGCGGGACCGGCGGGTGGTGGAAGGCGATCAGGAACGGGCGTGTGGGCGGGGTGTCCGCCAGCAGGGCCGACAGCCAGTCCAGCGTCTCGTCCGCCAGCCTGCCGTGGTCCTCACCCGGGACCGACGTGTCGCACAGCGCGAGGACGAAGTCCTCCGTGGCGAGGGCACGGTTGATCGGCGCCGTGTCCGCGGCCTCGCCGAGGAGGTGCTCGCGGTACGCGGCGCGCTCGTCGTGGTTGCCGGGACATGCCAGCAACGGGTGGCGGGAGGCCAGCAGTTCGCGGGCCGCCGCGTACTCGGACGGGGTCGCGTGGTCGGCGATGTCGCCGGTGACGATGACCGCGTCCAGGTCGTACGGGAGGCCGTCCAGGTAGGTCATGACGGCGCGGGTTCGGTCGACGCTGCGGCCCGCGTCCGCGGCGCCGGTGTCGATGTGGATGTCGCTCACGTGGGCTATCACTGGCATGAACCGAACCTATGAGGGCGCGGCGGTCGGGTGAAGAGCCAACCCGGTGTTGTTGGCCTGCCTGCCCGCCGCAAGAAGTGTGCCGCTCTCAACCCCGCAAGAAGCGCACCGACAGATGGCCGTCGGGGCCTCCCGGCCCCGGCGTCACCACCGCCCGCACCCCGTACACCTCCGCGATCAGCTCCTCGGTGATCACCTCGGCCGGGGTGCCGGACGCGTACGCCGTGCCCTCCTTGAGGATCAGCAGGTGGTCGCAGAACATCGCGGCGAGGTTGAGGTCGTGCAGCGCTATCACGCTGGTGACGGGGAGCTCCGCCACCAGGCCCAGCAGGTCCAACTGGTGCTGGATGTCCAGGTGGTTGGTGGGTTCGTCGAGCAGGAGCTCGCGGGGTTCCTGCGCGAGGGCGCGGGCGATCTGGACGCGCTGGCGCTCGCCGCCGGAGAGCGTGTGCCAGGCCTGGGCGGCGCGTTCGGTGAGCCCCGTGCGGGCCAGCGCGTCGCGCACCGCCCGCTCGTCGTGCGGCGTGGGGGCCGACCACGCGCGGCGGTGCGGGATACGGCCGAGCCGTACGACGTCCCGTACCGTCAACTCGACCTGCGTCGAGGCGTGTTGCTCGACGACGGCGATCCGCCGGGCCACCGCTCGGCGGCCCGTGTCGGACATGCCTCGGCCGTCCAGGGTGACCACTCCGGAGGCCGGGGCGAGAACGCCCGCGAGGATGCGCAGAAGCGTGGACTTGCCGGATCCGTTGGGGCCGAGGAGTCCCACGGTGGCGCCGGCCGGCGGGGCGAGGCTGACGCCGTCGACGACGAGCCGCCCGCCCGCCTCCCGGCTCACGCGGTCGGCGCGCAGGCCCACGGCACCCTGCGGGGTGGCGGTCACGTACGTGCTGCCCTCCGCGCTGTCGATGTCGATGCCGCTGTCGATGCCGATGTCGAGGTCAATGTCGCTGTCGCTGTCGCTGTCGTGCGTCACGTCGCCCTCCGCGTCCGGTACAGCACCGCCACGAACGCCGGTACGCCGATGAGTGAGGTCACCACGCCGACCGGAACCTCCTGCGGGTCGAGGGCCGTGCGGGCCAGTGTGTCCACCCAGACCAGGAAGACCGCGCCGGCCAGTGCCGTGACCGGGAGCAGCCGGGCGTGCCCGGAGCCGACGACCGCACGCGCCGCGTGCGGCAGGACCAGGCCGACGAAGCCGATCGCACCCGCCGAGCTGACCAGGGCCGCGGTCAGGAGCGCGGTCGTGCAGAGCAGGACGAGACGGGTGCGGGCCACCCGGACGCCCAGCGTCGCCGCCGCCTCCGGGCCGAACGCGAAGGCGTCGAGCGTACGGGCGTGGGCGAGGCAGACGACCAGCGCCACCGCGAGCACCCCCGCGCACAGCCACACGTCCGTCCAGCCGATCCCGCTGAGCGAGCCGAGCAGCCAGAACAGCACGCCCCGGGTGGTCTCCGCGTCGCCCGCGGTGAGGACGACGAACGAGGTCAGCGCGGAGAAGAGCTGCATGGCCGCGACACCGGACAGCACGACCCGGTCCGTGGTGTCGCCCAGCGTGTGGCTCAGGAGCAGCACCAGCGCGAAGGAGCAGACCGCGCCCGCGAAGGCGCCCGCCGAGATCGACACCACTCCCCCGCCGACGCCGAGGACGACGACCGCGACCGCTCCCGTGGACGCCCCGGACGACACCCCGAGCACGAACGGGTCGGCGAGGGGGTTGCGGAGCAGGGACTGCATGACAGCGCCGCAGACCGCGAGGCCCGCGCCGCAGACCGCGGCGAGCAGGGTGCGCGGCATCCGCAGGTTCCAGACGATGCCGTCCCTGATCGGCGTGAGCGGGGTCTCGCCCCAGCCGAGGTGGGCCGCGACGGTCGACCACACGTCGGGCACGGAGATGTCCGCGGGGCCGATGGTGACGGCCACGGACACCGAGAGGACGAGCGCGGCGGCGCCGGCCAGCCAGAGCAGGCCGAGGCGCAGGCCGGTGCGGCCGGTCCGGCCGGTCCGGCCCCTGAGGTCGGCCGGGACTGCCGGTTCCCGGCCTTGATCCAGGTCCCCGTCCTGTTCTCGGTCCAGGTCCCGGTCCCGGTCCATGTCCAGGTCTCGGTCCAGGCCCCGGTCTCGGCCCTGGTCCTGTTCTCGGTCCAGGTCCAGGTCCAGGTCCAGGTCCAGGTCCAGGTCCCGGTCCAGGTCCAGGTTCCGGTCCAGGCCCCGGTCCCGGTCCCGGTTCCGGTCCCGGTCCATGTCCAGGTCTCGGTCCAGGCCCCGCTCCAGGTCCCGCTTCCGCTTCCGCTCCGATGCCACCGGCTCAGGAGCGCTCTCCTTGCCGGGCGCCGCCCCGCTCACTTGGCGAGCCCGAACTTCCGCAGCCCCGCGGCCACTTGCTCGATGCCGTCGACCGTGCGGATCGAGGGGTTCATGGCCTGGCCGCTGAGCAGCACGTACCGCTTCTTCTTCACCGCGGTCAGGTTCTTGGTCGCCGGGTTGGACTCCAGGAACTTGATCTTCGCCGCGGCGCTCTCCGCCGACTGGGACTTGCGGGTGAGATCGCCGAGGACGAGGACGTCGGGGTCGCGGTCGGCGACGGTCTCCCAGTTGATCTGGGGCCACTCCTCGCGGGTGTCGTCGAAGACGTTCTTCGCGCCGAGTTCGCGGGTGATGATGCCGGGGGCGCCGCAGCAGCCCGCCAGGTAGGGGGCGTCGGAGTTGGCGAACCAGTAGAGGAGCGTCGCGTCGGAGGCGTCGATGTCCTTGGTGGCCTTGGTGACCCGGCGCCGCAGGTCGGCGATCAGCCGCTCCCCGCGCTTCTGGACGCCGAAGACCTTCGCCAGGTCGCGCACCTCGCCGTAGACCGTGTCCATGGTGAGGGTCTTGACGCGCTTTCCGTCGCCGCCGCCGTCGTTGTCCTTGCCGGCACAGTCGGAGGGCGAGACGTAGACGGGTACGCCGAGTTCGGTGAACTTCGTACGGTCGGCGACGCCCCCCTTGCCGACCGTGTAGAGGAAGGAGGCGCTGACGAAGTCCGGCTCCTTGGAGAGGACCTTCTCCAGCGACGGGTAGCGGTCGGCGAGCCGCTCCACCTTCGCGTTGTCCTTCGCGAGGTTCTTCAGGACCGGGTCGGTCCAGGTGCCGGTGCCCACCATGCGGTCGGCGAGGCCGAGGGAGAGCAGGATCTCCGAGGAGCCCTGGTCCAGGGAGACGGCGCGGCGCGGCGGGGCCTCGACCTTCGCCTCCTTGCCGCAGGAGGCGACCGTGACCGGATAGCCGTCGGCGCTCCGGTCCGCCCGGTTCGCGGGCTTGCTCGTGGAGCCGTCGCCGCACGCGGTGAGCACGAGCGCTCCGACGCAGAGCAGGGCGGACGTACGAGCTGATGCGCGAGCGGATATAGCGGATGCGCGAGCCGATGCACGAGCGGATATACGGGCTGTCGAGGACACGGGATCCCTTGGATGTCACGGCTCATACGCGGAGCCTGGCCTGCGTCACGTCCTCCGCCGCCCGGTGTGCGAGCGGAGGCGCCAGCAGGTCTTCGGACTCGGGATCGGCCGGACGGGGCGCCTTCCCGGGCGTCCGTGGACGCCCAGTGGCCGTGGCCCCGCCCGTCCCCCTCACCGCTGCGCGTCAGTTCCGGTCTTGCACCGGATTCCCTGGCCCAGGTGTGGGTTTGACTGGCTTGCGCAAGTTATCACGCGGCCGGTCCTGGCCCGGATCGCCGGTCAGGGCCGGGGCTCGCCCCGGTACGTGCCGAACGACCAGCGGTTTCCCTCCGGGTCCTCGATGCCGAATTCGCGGCTGCCGTACGGCTTGTCCTCGATCTCAGCGGTGACCTTCACGCCCGCCGCCGTGAGCCTGCGGTACAGGTCGTCCACCTGGCCGGTGACGACATAGGCGCCCGCAGTGCCGGGCTTTCCGCAGGTGGCCGCGGCGGCCGGATCGTACGAGCCGAGCATGACGCCGCCGCCCTCGGGCCAGTCCAGCTGGGCGTGGGCCACGCGGCCCCCGTCCTCGTAGACGGCGGTGCGCAGGAAACCGACGGTGCCGACGAGGAAGTCGATCAGCGCGGAGGCGTCCTCCGCCTGGAGGGCCGGCCAGATGGCGGGAGGGGGCGTGCTGAGCCCCTGCTTCTCCGTGGTCGTGCCGGATGCGGAATTCGGCGTGGGGTCAGGTGTGGGGGCAGGTGTCGTGTCAGGCGTGGGGCCAGGTGTCGCGTCAGGCGTCGTGTCAGGCGTGGTGTTCATGCCTTCGAGTCTTCGCCCGTGCCGTGCGCCCCGGCTTGGATATTCCGGCACTCTTCGGCCAGCCAGCGGGTCGGGCTCGACCCTGTGTACTGCTGGAAGTCGCGGACCAGGTGGGAGTGGTCGTAGTAGCCGGTGTCGGCCGCGACCCCGGCCAGGTCGGGCGGTGCGCCCGCCGCTACGGCACGGGTCACGGCGGACTTGGCGTGCTGGAAGCGCATCAGGCGGGCGGCCTGTTTGGGGCTCAGGCCGGTCTCGGCGCGGAACAACGCCGTCAGCCGGCGTTCGCTGAGCGCGACGTGCCGGGACAGGCCGCCCAGGGTGCCCGCGCCCCGGTGCCGGGCGAGCCACGCCCAGGCCTCGGCGACCTCCGGGCGTACGGGAGCGGTGGTGCGGTCGTCCGCCGCGCGCCGCCTCAGGTAGGCGGAGAGCAGGTCGAAGCGGTCCTCCCAGCGGTCGAGCGCGCACAGCCGCTCGCGGACCTCGCCCGCGTACGCGCCCAGGACGTCGGTGCCGCCGACGACGAGTTGGCCGGCCAGGTCCGCCGCGGGCAGCCCGAGGAGCGCGCGGGCCGCGAGGGGGTGCACGGCGAGCTGGATGCCGGCCTCGTGCTCGGGCTGGACGACGTAGGCGGGGCTCTGGTGCAGGCCGCCGACGACGATGTCGGTGCGCGCCGCGCCGGGGCCCCACGCCCCGTCGGGGGTCGCGCCGGTGACGATGGGGCCGTCCAGGGAGAAGATCACGGTCAGGTACGGGGACGGCAGGCCCCGGTGCAGGGCGGGGCGCTGCCCCGCGGTGCGGTAGCCGACCGCGGAGACGACCATGCCGTCGAGCCGGGGAACGGTCCGGACGAACTCACGGGAGCCCATGTGTTCCAGTATGCGCGGCAGCGGCAGCGGCCGAGGCACGGGTGACCGGAGGCCGTGGGAGGCCGTGGCCACGGGAGGCCTTTTCGGAGTCTCATTCGGCTACCCGTGTTCATCTCACCCATGCCCCCCGGCCACGGTGACTTCGATCATGGGAAATGCCCGCCCCGCCCCATAGCATTGCGCGCCGCTCCGGACGGGGCCGCAGATCGCTCTCAGGGAACGGCAGGGACGTAGAGACATGGCAGTACGGGCAAAGAGCAAGCTGGCCGTCATCGGCACCACGGGGGCGCTCGCCGCCGCCGTCCTCGCGGGCGGCGCCCTGTGGCCGACGAGCCAGGCGACGGCCGCCGACACCTCGGCGGCCACGGCCCGTGAGCTGTCGCACTGGCCGAAGCCCGTCGCGAAGAAGCTCGGCAAGGTCATCGCGCGGAACGACCACAAGGGCGCGTACGCCGTCTTCGACGCGGACAACACGACGTACCGCAACGACCTGGAGGAGTCGCTCCTCCCCTTCCTGGAGATGAAGGGCGTCCTGACCCGCAAGACGATGGACCCCTCGCTGAAGGTCATCCCCTTCAAGGACAAGGCCGGGCACAAGGAAAGCCTCTACAGCTATTACAACCGGCTGTGCGAGGTCGACGACCAGGTCTGCTACCCGTGGGCCGCACAGATCTTCTCCGGCTTCACGCTGAAGGAGCTCAAGGGGTACGTCGACGAACTCCTGGCGTACAAGAAGCCGATCCCGGCCGAGTACTACGAGGACGGGAAGCTCACGAAGACCGAGGTGAAGCCGCCGGAGTTCTCGCGCGGCATGCAGCAGCTCTACAAGACCCTGCGCTCGCACGGCGTCGAGGTGTACGTGGTCAGCGCGGCCAGCGAGGACCTGGTGCGCATGGTGCTCGCGGACCCGAAGTACGGCTACGGCGTGAAGCCGCAGAACGTCATCGGCGTCTCCATGCAGCTCAAGGACCGCAAGACCGGTGAGGTGACCAGCTCCCGCAAGGAGATCGCCGAGGACCGCTTCGGCGAGAAGGACCGTGCCAAGCTCGCGGGGCGCGAGCTGACGCCGAACCTGTGGGCGCCGCTGACCTGGTACGAGGGCAAGCCCGCGGCGATCAACACCTACATCGACGAGTGGCGCAAGCCGATCCTGGCCGCGGGTGACACCCCCTCCAGCGACGGGCCGATGCTGTTCCACTCCGCCGACGTGGCGCACGGCGGCGTCCGGGTCTGGGTCAACCGCAAGGACTCGTACATGAAGCAGCTGGACGGGATGAAGAAGAAGAACGCGGACCGTCAGCGCGAGCTCGGCCAGAAGGTGACCGCCGACAAGCGGTGGCTGACGGTCACGCCGGACCAGATCGGCTAGCCGTTCCCTTAGTGCCAGGTCACGCCAGGTCATGCCCGGTCATGCCCGGTCATGCCCGGTCATGCCCGGCTCCCGGACGGCGTCGGCCACTTGACCGTGGCCGGCGCCGTCCGCGAACAGCGGGACCGCGCCCGTGCAGGAGGCCGGGGCCGACGTCGGCGAGGAGCTCGGCCCCGGTCAGCCGGGGCGAACTTCCCCCGCCGCGCCCGGAGATGGCGCCGCCGAGGGGTGAACGGTGAACACGGACACGGATACGGACACGGATACGGCCGTCGCCATGCGCCTCACCCCGCCATATGCCCCCATGCGGCGCGGATACGGACGACCATGGGCGCATGACTCACGACTCGCTCGCGCCGTCAGCCACCGCCGGGCCCGCCCTGGCCCCCGAGCCCGCCCTCTCCCCCGCCGCCCACCCCTCTCTCCCTTCCCTCCCCGCTCTCCCGTCCCTCCCCTCCTTCACGTTCGCCTGTGACGGTGAGGAGCTGAGCTGCACGGAGGCGCGGCCCGACGCCTCGCGGACGCCCGCCACGACCGTCGTCCTGCTGCACGGCGCCGGGGCCGGCAGCAAGACGCGGCTGGCCGCCCTGCAGGCCGACTTCGCGGCACGCGGCTGCCGGGCGCTCGCGCTGGACTTCTCCGGGCACGGCGAAAGCAGCGGGGACCTGCGGGAGTTGAGTCTGCGGAGGCGGTTCGAGCAGGCGGTCGCGCTGGTCGAGGAGCGGGTGGAGGCGACCGACGCCCTGGTGTTCGTCGGGTTCAGCATGAGCGGGCAGACCGTCGCGGACCTGGTGGCGCGCTTCGGCGCGCGGGTCACCGGCATCGGCCTGTGCGCGCCCGCCGTGTACGCGCGGGAGGCCTGGCCGCTCCCCTTCGGCGACAGCGACGGCCGGTTCACCGAGGTCATCCGGACGCCGGACCGGTGGCGCGACTCCGCGGCGCTCGAGGCCTACCGGAACTTCCGCGGGCGCGCGGTGCTCGTCGTGCCCGGCACCGACGCGGTGATCCCGCCCTCGGTCACGGCTGCCGTCGGCGCGGCGCTCACCGCCGGTGCGCGGTTCACGCGGCTCGAACTGCCGGACGCGAGCCATGCGTTGGGTGCCTGGCTGCGGGACCACGCGCGGGACCGGCGGCGGCTCGTGGACGCGCTGCTCGCGGACTGAACGTCACATCCCGGGGCTCGCGGCGATCACGCCGGCGTCGATCGCCGCGGTGAGCGCCGCGTGGTCCCGCGCGTTCTGCGCGGCGTAGCGCACCGCGAAGTCGGCGATGGCGCGGTCGAAGGTGTCCGAGCCGCCGAGGTAGGCGGCTATCGCGATGCGGTCGCCGGAGCGGGCGTGGGCGCGGGCCAGGGCCGTGCCGCACAGCCGGGCGTAGGCGCGCAGTTCGGCGGCGGACAGGGCGGCGAGGTCCGCCGAGCCCTTCATGTCGCGCAGCTGCCGCCAGTAGAAGGCGCGCCCCTGGGGCCCGGTCATCCAGCCGAGGAAGATGTCGCCGGCCGCCTGCAGCAGCCGCTGCCCCGCCACCACGCGGTGCCCCGGGTGGAGGTAGGGGCCGGTCGGCAGGTGCTCCTCGACCACCGATCTGACGGCCTCCTTGATCTGGAGGAAGAGCGGGTCGCCCGCGTCGCGCCCGGCGAGGAGCACGATGTAGCAGCGGGTGCCGACGCTGCCGACGCCGACGACCTTGCGGGCCGCGTCGACGAAGCGGTAGCGGTCCAGGAGGAGGCGGCGCTCCTCGGCGAGGGTGGAGCGGTAGTCGCCGAAGATCTTGCGCAGGGCGGCCGTGTCGGGGACGCCCGCCGACACCAGGAGCGGCGGGTCGTGGATGATGCGGCGCTCGCCGTCGACGATCTCGGTGAGCTTGCCGAGCGCCTGCAGGCTGGTGCGCCCGCGGGCGTGGTCGAGGGTCGCCTCGACGCGCTTGCGGTGGCGTCCCGGGCGTACGAGGGGAAGCAGCTCGTGCGCGTCGGTGCGCTCGTACCAGACGGCGAGCTCGCCGAGGCCCGCCAGGCGCCGCATGCTCGTGCGGTACGCGGTCACGGCGTCCTGTGCGGTGGCGCGGGCGCCGTCCTCGCCGGCGCCGTTCCCCCGGGCGGCGACGGCCGCGCTGGCGGCGAGCCGCTTGACGTCCCATTCGAAGGGCCCCGGGTAGGTCTCGTCGAAGTCGTTGAGGTCGAAGAGCAGGGACCGCTCGGGCGAGGCGAAGAGACCAAAGTTCAGCAGGTGGGCGTCGCCGCAGAGCTGGACGCCGAGGCCGGTGTGCCGCTGGGCCGCGAGGTCGCCCGCCATGACGGCGGCGGCGCCGCGCAGGAAGGCGAAGGGGGACGCGGCCATCCGGCCGTAGCGGACGGGCAGCAGGTCGGGGACGCGGTCGGCGCCCTGGCGCTCCAGGACGGCCACCGGGTCGGGGCGGTCGGCGGAGGGGATCCAGGCGCCGTGGCCGGAGCGAGAGGCGCGTTTGCGGGCCGCCCTGCCGGTGCGGGCGCGTGCTTCGGGGGTGGTGGCGCGTGGCTCCGGGGTCGGCATGCTCGCTCCCCTCTCGCGCTCGCGGCGGACAGCGGCCGCCCCTGGTCCGCCGGGGTGTCGGAGTCCCCTGCCTCCTTGGCTTCTCCTCAGGAGCAGCCAATGCGGCCGGGGGCCCGCACGCATGCCGGGTACGCCGAACGGGTGACGGGCTCAGTGCCCTGCCGTGGTCGCGCCGGGCGGTGTGCGGGGCCGGGCGGTCTCCGTCCAGGCGGCCACCACCTTGGCGAGCGCGCCGCCCGCCCTGGCCCACGCGAAGTGGTCCAGGCGTGCGCCCGCCTCCCGCGCCGTGTGGTGGCGGCGGGTGAGCCGGGCCCGCGGGATCTTGGCGAGCAGGTGGTCGAGGCTGGTGGCGGGGGCGAAGGTGTCGTGGTCGACGGAGACCGCGAGGACGGGCAGCTCCAGGCCGGCGAGCGCCGCCTCGTAGTCGAGCGCGGAGCCCTTGGCGCTGTAGCGGCCGGTGCGCACCTGTCGTGCCCAGTCGCGCATGACGCCCTTGGCCTGGTTGCCGCCGAAGCCGAGCCGGGTGCCGGGCCAGCGGCCGAGCGCGGTGGCGGTCGCGGCGATCAGGAACTGCACCAGGAGCAGGCCGGGGCCGCGCAGCGGGCCGAAGGCGCGGAACCAGACCGAGCCGGTGGCGACGACCGCGACACCGTCCACGCCGGGGCCCTTCGCCAGCGCGGCGTGGATCAGGGCGAGTTGGCCGCCCAGGCTGTGGCCGAGGAGGTGCAGGGGCGGTTCGGGGCCGAGTTCGTCGCGGATCGTGGCGACGACCGCGGGCAGGTCCTCCTCGAGGAGGGTGCGGTAGCCGTGGCCGGGTGCGGCCGCGCCGGTGCCGGGCGGGATCGACTCGCCCTGGCCGCGCAGGTCGACGGTGAGCACGGTGAGGCCCTCGTCGTGGAGGTGGCGCGCGAAGCGGCGGTAGAAGCGGGCGGCGGTGCCCATCGCGGGGAGGATGAGCACGGCGGGGGCCGGGGGCGGGCCGGGTGCGGGGCCGGAGCCGGACGGCAGGAAGCGGTCCGGTGCGGGGGCGCGCAGGGCGCGCACGGGCAGGCGGGTGCCGTCCGGGAGTTCGGCGGTCGTCAGGAGCGGCAGTTCGCCGACGGAGTCCGGCTTGGTCATGGGCCCAGCATGTCCCATCGCACAGGTGAGCGGACAGGCTCGTGCGGAAACGGGGCCCGCGGCGCACGACTCCCGCCACGGACCCCGTACTTGGCCGGCCCCTCTCAGCCCGGCGCGGGCAGGCTCAGCGGCTGTACCGCATCAACGCCCGCACCATGTGGCACGTGACGTCGGACGGCGGATGGATCCCGACGTCCTCCGCCATGCTCCGTATCGCGCTGTTCCTCGCCTGGTTCGGCAGATAGACGCCCGAGTCGAGCAGGGCGATGGCCAGGCGCATGGCCTTCAGACGGCGGTTGTGGTTGATGTACCACTCGCGCGGACGCCCGGCGGGCAGCGCCTTCTTCTCCCGCGGGACGTACGGCAGATCGAACAGCACGGGCTTCGGCACGGTCTGGGACACACGCTTCGATGTGAGTGCGGCAGCGGGCACAGGCATCCTCCTGTCGCGGTCGGGAACCCCCGTCGGGCGCCCTCGAACACTACGGTGATTCTACCGCCAGGCACTGACAATCGCCGCTGGCCAGAAGGCTTTTGGGGTGTTCGAACAGCGCGTCGCCGAGCGGCTTGGGGCGGGTGTTTCGGAGGTAGCGTGTGCGCATGGAGATCTGGATCAATCCCGCCTGTTCGAAGTGCCGGAGCGCCCTCACGCTGCTCGACGCGGAGGGCGCCGACTACACCGTGCGCCGCTACCTCGACGACGTGCCGACCGAGGACGAGATCCGCGCCGTGCTCGACCGCCTCGGCCTCGAACCCTGGGACATCACCCGCACCCAGGAGCAGGCCGCCAAGGACCTGGACCTGAAGGACCGCGAGGCCTGGCCGCGCGACGCGTCGGGCCGCGCCCGCTGGATCAAGGCGCTCTCCGAGCACCCGAAGCTGATCCAGCGCCCGATCATCACGGCGGACGACGGCACGGCGGTGGTGGCCCGCTCGGAGGAGGCCGTACGGGACGCGCTGTCGCGCTGAGCGCAGCGACGGCCAGGGTCCGAGGGCCGGAGTCCGGGGGCGCCAGGGGGGCGGGTCCCGGGGGGCGGCGGCGGTTGACCGCCGACCGATGGGCGAAATCCGGCAAACCGTTACATCTGCCTGCCTAGCGTGGGGTGCTCCACAGGCCGTCGACCGGACGAGGGTTCCGGCACACGGAAGGAGCGCGCCGTGCGGAGCTGGATGTTCGGGGGCGTATACGGAACGGTCCTCGCGAGCGCGCTGCTCGCGGCGCTGCAGTCCGAAAGGGCGCCCTACACGCCGTACTACGACGCGTCCTGGGTCATGGTGACCGCGGGGACGGCCGCCCTCGCGCACGGATACGCCCACCACATGTCGGCGCACCGTCCCGGCTCGGGCATCCACCACTGGCGGCGCCTCGCCCGGGCGCTCGCGGACGAGTGGCCGGTGGTCGTCGCCTGCTGGCCGACCGTGCTCCTCCTCCTGCTCGCAGGGGCCTTCCACTGGCCCGAGCCCCCGGTGACCACCACCGGGCTGCTCCTGAACGCCGCCCTCCTCCTCGGCTGGGGCACCTTCGCCGCGCTGCGCGTCGGCTACCGGCGCCGCTCGGCCGTGCTGATCGGCGGCGCCGACGCGACGATCGGGCTCGTCATAGCGGCCGCCAACGCGGTCATCAAATGAGCCCGGCGGGCGCCCTCGGGTGACGTGAGCCACAAGCGCCCCGGGTAACACGGGGTTCACACAAGAGCAACGGTCGGGAAATCGCCGGTTGCCAGGCTGCCGCTCATCACCACGGCACCGCAGCACCCGCACGTTCTGCGCCGTACCGAGCGTTTTAAGGATGAGGCCCCGTGACCTTCAAGGCTGAGTACATCTGGATCGACGGCACCGCGCCGACCGCCAAGCTCCGTTCGAAGACGAAGATCCTCACGGACGACGCGAAGGGCGCCGAGCTGCCGCTCTGGGGCTTCGACGGATCCAGCACGAACCAGGCCAAGGGCCACGCCTCCGACCGCGTCCTCAAGCCGGTCTTCACCTGCCCGGACCCGATCCGCGGCGGCGCGGACGTCCTCGTCCTGTGCGAGGTCCTCAACACGGACATGACGCCGCACGAGTCCAACACCCGCGCCGAGCTCGCCGAGGTGGCGGGCCGCTTCGCCGGCCAGGAGCCGATCTTCGGCATCGAGCAGGAGTACACGTTCTTCGAGGGCGACCGCCCGCTCGGCTTCCCCGTGGGCGGCTTCCCCGCCGCGCAGGGCGGCTACTACTGCGGTGTCGGCTCGGACGAGATCTTCGGCCGTGACGTCGTCGAGGCGCACCTGGAGCACTGCCTCACCGCCGGTCTCGGCATCTCCGGCATCAACGCCGAGGTCATGCCGGGACAGTGGGAGTTCCAGGTCGGCCCGCTGGCCCCGCTGGAGGTCTCGGACCAGCTGTGGATCGCCCGCTGGCTGCTCTACCGCACCGCCGAGGACTTCAAGGTCTCCGCGACCCTGGACCCGAAGCCGGTCAAGGGCGACTGGAACGGCGCGGGCGCGCACACCAACTTCTCCACCAGGGCGATGCGTGAGGGCTACGCGCCGATCATCACCGCCTGCGAGTCCCTCGGCGAGGGCTCCAAGCCGCTGGACCACGTCAAGAACTACGGCGCCGGCATCGACGACCGCCTCACCGGACTGCACGAGACCGCCCCGTGGGACGAGTACAAGTACGGCGTCTCCGACCGCGGCGCCTCGGTCCGCATCCCGTGGCAGGTCGAGGTGGAGCAGAAGGGCTACATCGAGGACCGCCGCCCCAACGCGAACGTCGACCCGTACGTCGTGACGCGCCTGCTCGTCGACACGTGCTGCACCGCGCTGGAGAAGGCCGGACAGGTCTGACCCCGCCTCTTCGCGCCCGTACGTCCGTACGGTGACGGGGGCGCCCGCCGGTCACTCCGGCGGGCGCCCCCGTCGTCGTACGCATGCGGACCGGCGGGCCCCGCTGCGCACGGATCGGCCAAGAAGCCGTCGGCACGCCGGCCCGCCCGGCCTTGATCCACTCCCGGCCCGCCCTGTCCCCCTCCTGTCCCCTCCTGCCCCCTCCTGCCCCCTTCCTGTCCAAGGAGTGGGACGGATCGATGGACAGACCCTCGCAACACCGGCCACGGGCTGGCGGAAACACTGCACAAGCCGCGCCGAATCCTTGAGCTCATGCGCTTTTTCGGGGTGCATTTCACGCCAAGTGCCGCCAAGGGTCCGTATCGGTGTGCGACAGGGAACTGCCAGTAACCCACCCATCTGATTCAATGGAGCCATGGGCAGCCACCAGAACACCGCGACAGGTCGTCATGACCTCGAGCCTTTCTGGCCCTCCCGGCAGCATCACGACTTCGACCGGGTGTGTTGCCGCGCGATGAACGCGCGGGCCCTCTAAAGCCGTTCACCCGGCCTTCGCCTGACGCGCACGACGTACGTCTCGTTCTCGACGACTCCTTCTTCGCGCGAAAGAGCTGACTCCACCATGGCCAACTCCCGTTCCTTCTCCGCCTCCGCCCCCACCGCCCTCACCCCTGCCGTGCCCGCGGCCCGGGGACGCCTGCGGGCCGTCGCCCCCGACGAGGTGGTGCAGATCTCCGACTTCCTGCCGCCGGGCGCCCAGTGGCTGCCCGCGCCGCAGCACACCCTGCCGACCCTGCCGGGGCAGCCGCCGATGGTCGGCTACCTCGTCCTCGTGCCGGCAGGTCAGGAGCCCGTCACCGCCGAGCCCCTGCGTCCCGACGCGCGGCCGGCCCCCGCCACCGGGCCGGTCAGGATCGACGCCGTGCAGCGCGCCGCCGAGGTCGACGGGCACCTCCTCGACCTCACCTACCTGGAGTTCGAGTTGCTCGCCCACCTCGTCGCGCACCCCCACCGGGTGCACACCCGCGACCAGTTGGTGACCACGGTGTGGGGGTACGGCCACGTGGGCGACGGCCGCACCGTCGACGTCCACATCGCCCGGCTGCGCCGCAAGCTCGGCGCCGAGCACCGCAGGACGATCCAGACGGTGCGCCGGGTCGGCTACAAGTACGCGCCGCCGACACCTCGCTGACCTGCGGCCCGGCATCCGGGGGCCGGGCTCTGCCACGAGCAGAATCCGGTTCCCCCGGCCCGGGTCGGCGGGGCAGAGTCGCCCCATGAGACTTCTGATGCTGGGCGGCACCGAGTTCGTCGGACGTGCGATCACCGAGGCGGCCCTCGCCCGGGGCTGGGACGTGACCGTCTTCCACCGCGGCAACCGTCCCGCCCCCGAGGGCGCCCATGTGGTGCACGGCGACCGCCTCGCCGAGGGCGGCCTCGCGGGGCTTGCCGAGGGCGAGTGGGACGCCGTGGTCGACACCTGGTCGGCGGCGCCGCGGGTGGTGGGCGAGTCGGCCCGGCTGCTCGCGGGGCGCGCCGGACGGTACGTGTACGTCTCCAGCTCCTCCGTGTACCGCTACCCGAGCCCGGCCGGGTCCGACGAGAACTTCCCCGTGGTGGACGGCGATCCGGACGCGGAGGCGACGGCGTACGCGGAGGACAAGCGGGGCGGCGAGCTCGCGGCGGTCGCCGGGTTCGGCGCCGAGCGGACGGTGCTCGCGCGGGCCGGGCTGATCCTCGGCCCCTACGAGAACATCGGGCGCCTGCCGTGGTGGCTGAACCGCATCGCGCGGGGCGGGCCCGTCCTGGCCCCCGGGCCGCGGGACCTCGACATCCAGTACGTCGACGTGCGCGACCTCGCCGCCTGGGTCCTCGACGCGGTCTTCGCGGGGCTGCACGGCCCGTACAACCTGGTAAGCCCCATCGGACAGGCCACGATGGGCGATCTGCTGGACGCGTGCGCGACCGTGACGGGCGGTGACGCGACGCTGCGCTGGACCGCGCCGGACGTGGTGCTCGACGCGGGCATCGAGCAGTGGATGGAGCTGCCGGTGTGGCTGGCCCCCGGCGAGCTGCACGACTCGATGCACCGCACGTCCAGCGAGAAGGCGGTCGCGGCGGGACTCGGGTCCCGGCCCGTCGCCGACACCGTGCGCGACACGTGGGAGTGGCTGCGGTCCATCGGCGGCACTCCGCCGCAGCGGCCCGACCGGCCCGTGGTCGGGCTCGCCCCCGAGAAGGAGGCGAAGGCGCTCGGGCTGTGACGTGCGGGGACCCCGGCGCGCGGTGCGTGCCGGGGTCCCCGCAGGAGTGGGCCTGTTCGTCAACGCCCGCTCGGGACCGGGGTGTTGTGCAGGCCGGGCCCGTGCGGGGCGGCCGGCTCCGCGTCCTCGTGGGAGATCTTCGGCAGCCGGCGCAGGCAGCGCGGCGTGTGCCAGTTGCGCTCGCCGAGGACGGTCATCAGGGACGGCAGCAGGATCATGCGGACCACCGTCGCGTCCAGCAGGACGGCCACGCCGAGGCCCACGCCCATCTGCTGCATGTCCTGCATGGACAGCGTGCCGAACACCGCGAAGACCGCCACCATGATCACGGCCGCGCCGGTGACCGCGCCCGCCGTGCGCGTGATGCCCTCACGGATCGCCGAGCGGTTGTCCATGCCCCGGTCGCGGGCCTCGCGGATCCGGGAGACCACGAACACGTGGTAGTCCATGGAGAGTCCGAAGAGGACGACGAGGACGAACAGCGGCATCCAGTTCTCGATCGCGCCGACCTTCTCCGAGCCGATCAGCTCCGCGCCCCAGCCGTGCTGGAAGACGGCCGTCATGACGCCGTAGGCGGCGCCCACCGACAGCAGGTTCAGCGCGATCGACGTCACCGCGATCACCACCGAGCGGAAGCTGAACAGCATCAGGAGGAAGGTCACCGCGGTGATGAACGCGAAGACCGGCACGATGCCCTTGCTGAGCCGGTCGCCGAAGTCCTCGGAGGAGGCCAGGTCACCCCCGACGTAGGCCTCGGCGTCGATGCCCTCGAAGGCGGCGGGGACCGTGTCGTCCCGCAGCTCGCCCAGCGCCTTCTTCGCCTCGGCACCGGTGCCGTCGCCGGGCAGCGGCACCTCGATCTCGGCGACGCCCGCCGCCTTGTGGACGGTGAGCCTGGCGCCCTCGCCCGCCTGTTTGGTCAGGGAGCCGAGCGCGTCCCGCACCGGCCGCGCGTCGATGTCGTCGGCCTTCACGACCACCCGGGCCGGGGCGGGCCCGCCGGGGTACTCCGCGGTGATCTTCTGGTAGGCGACGGAGAGCGGGGCGTCGGAGCCGAACTGCTTCTCCAGGCCGAGCTGTTCGGTCTTCATGCCGAGCGCGGGCGCGGCGAGGGCGAGCAGCAGCACCGCGGCCCCGACGGCGAAGAACTTCGGGCGGGCGAGGACCGGCCGCAGGATCCTGCCTGCGACACCGCCACTGGCGTGCACGCCCCTCTTGGAGCGGCGGTTGAGGAAGGGGATGCGGCCGGCGTCGATCCGGTCGCCGAGCCCGGCGAGCAGCGCGGGCAACACCGTGACCGAGCCGAGCATCGCCACGCACACCACGAGGATCGTGGCGAGCGCGAAGCCCTTGAAGAGGAGCAGCCCCGAAAGGAACATGCCCGCCATGGCGACCATCACCGTCAGGCCGGAGACCAGGACGGCGCGCCCGCTGGTGGCCGCGGCGATCCGCAGCGCCGTCTGCGCGTCCCGTCCCGCGGCCCGCTCGTCCCGTTCACGGCGCAGGTAGAACAGGCAGTAGTCGACGCCGACCGCGAGGCCCATCAGGAACATCACGGAGTACGTCGTCTCGAACAGGTGCAGCTGGTGGCTGGCCAGGGAGAGCAGTCCGAACGCCGCCACGCACGCGGTGAGCGCGAGGCCCACCGGGAGCAGCGCGGCGACCACGGCGCCGAAGGCGACCAGGAGAATGCCGAGGGCCAGCGGCACCGCGGTGAACTCGGCCTTCTTCAGGTCGTCGGCGAGCAGGTCGGACAGATGCTTCTCGGAGCTCGCGTCGCCGAACTGGTGGACGGCGATGCCCTGCGCCTCCCCGTCCTGCCGCGCCTTCGCCACGGCGTCAAGGACCGGCTGGACGCGCTCGGCCGCGTCCGCCGAATCCCCCTTGACCGCGAAGCGGAGCAGCGCGTCCTTGCCGTCCTCGGAGGGCAGCGGCGCCTTGAGGTCGCGTACGTCGCCGGTGGCGTTCAGCGCCTTCGACAGGTCGGCCGCCGCGTCCCGCCAGCCGTCGGCGGTCCGCGCCGTGACCATGACGAGCTCGCCCGCGGGCTCGTCGATGTCCGCGGCTTCGAGGATCTCGGCGGCCCGGGCCGAGTCGCCGACCTCCATCTCGTCCTCGGAGGCGGTGACCATGCCGGAGCCCCCGCCGATCACCGTGGCCAGGACCACGAACACCAGCCAGCCGAGAATGGCCGTCTTCCGGTGGTGTGCGCTCCACACACCGAGTCGTGCCGCGAGGTTCCGCCTCATGGCGCTTCGCCCCCATCAAGTCTGCGTGAGTATGCGTCGGATAAGACGTCACTCACGCTAGGAACCGCGGGCGTCGCGCCCCAGCCGCCGAAGCCCCCTCTCGCGGAAGCACAGGGCGAGGCCGGGGGTGTCGTCAGGTACACCCCCCTTCCGGTGGCCCGACCCCTCACCCGGGCAGGCCCCACCAGGAAGAATGGCACTGTGCCGGACGCGCTGACCGCGTACGGGGAGGCAGCGCACGACGAGAGGGACTGATGACGATGACGAGACTGAAGGCGGCAGTGGCAGCGGGGGCCCAGGGCCTCCACCTCACCGTCGTCGCGCTCGCGGGCTCGATCACGCTCTTCGTCCTGTCGGTGCTCTCCATCGCGTTCATCCTGCTCGGCGTGGGCCTCTTCACCACGCCGGTGGTCCTGGCCGCCGTGCGCGAGTACGCCGGTGCCTACCGCAGCAGGGCCGACACCTGGTCGGGCGTGCAGATAGCCTCCCCGTACCGCCCCTTCCCCGCGGACCTGCGGTCGGGCTTCACCGGGCAGGTCGAGCGCTGCACGCTGATGCTGAAGGACCCGGCGACCTGGCGCGATCTGCAGTGGCTCCTCGTCAACATGACCGCGGGCCCGGTCGTCGTCGTCCTCGCCCCCTCCCTGCTGCTCTACATGGTCTACGGGTGGGTGCTCGCCCTCGGCGTGTGGGAGCCCATCTACAACGCGGGCGGCGGCGAGTGGTTCGCCTTCATCCACGTCACCTCGCAGACCGACGCGAACTACGCGGCCCTCCTCGGCATGGGCTTCTTCGCCCTCGGCCTCTTCGTCAACCCCGGTCTGGTCCGCGCCCACTTCCTCCTCGCCCGCACGCTGCTCGCGCCCACCGCGGCCATGCGGGAGCACCAACTGGCCCTGCGTGTGGACCGGTTGACCGAGACCCGGCACGACGCCGTGGACAACTCCGCCGCCGAGCTGCGCCGCATCGAGCGCGATCTGCACGACGGCGCGCAGGCCCGCCTGGTCGCCATGGGCATGGACCTCGGCACCATCGAAGCGCTCATCGACGCCGACCCCGCCAAGGCCAAGCAGCTGCTCGCCAAGGCCCGGCAGAACTCCGGCGAGGCGCTGACCGAGCTGCGCGACCTGGTCCGCGGCATCCACCCGCCGGTCCTCGCCGAGCGCGGCCTCGGCGACGCGGTCCGGGCGCTGGCCCTGCGCCTGCCGATCGCCACCGAGGTCGACGTCGAACTGCCGGGCAGGGTCGAGGAGTCGGTCGAGTCGGCCGGGTACTTCGCGGTGAGCGAGGCCCTGACCAACGCGATCAAGCACTCGGGCGCCGACCGCGTCTGGGTGGACGTGCACCACGCGCACGGCATGCTGCGGATCGCCGTCACCGACAACGGCAAGGGCGGCGCCACGACGGGAGCGGGATCCGGGCTGAGCGGCATCGAACGCCGGCTCGGTACATTCGACGGCATACTGGCCGTCAGCAGTCCCGCGGGCGGCCCGACCATGGTGACCATGGAGATCCCTTGCGAGTTGTCCTAGCCGAAGACCTCTTCCTGCTGCGCGACGGCCTGGTGCGGATGCTGGAGGCGTTCGACTTCGAGATCGCGGCGGCCGTGGAGAGCGGGCCCGAACTGACCAAGGCCCTTCAGGAGTTGCAGCCGGACGTCGCCGTGGTCGACGTCCGGCTTCCGCCGTCCCACACGGACGAGGGCCTGCAGTGCGCCCTCGCCGCCCGCAGGGCGCGCCCCGGCCTGCCCGTCCTGGTCCTCTCGCAGCACGTGGAACAGCTGTACGCGCGCGAGCTCCTCGCCGACGGCAACGGCGGGGTCGGTTATCTCCTCAAGGACCGGGTCTTCGACGCGGCGCAGTTCATCGACGCGGTCCGCAGGGTCGCGGCCGGCGGCACCGCGATGGACCCGCAGGTGATCCAGCAGCTCCTGTCCAGGCGCTCCGCCGACCAGCCGCTCGGCGCGCTCACCCCGCGGGAGCGCGAGGTGCTCGAACTGATGGCGCAGGGCCGGTCGAACGCGGCCATCGCCGCCCAGCTGGTCGTCACCGAACGGGCCATCGCCAAGCACACCTCCAACATCTTCGGGAAACTCGACCTCGCGGTGTCCGACGACGACAACCGGCGGGTCCTCGCGGTACTCGCCTATCTGGATCAGGAGCGCTGAACGGGGCGTTGAGCGTGTGCCGGTAATTCCGGGGCCGGCTGAACGGGGGACGCCGCTGTTGCGTACGTAGTCCCATGGGACGCACATCACGACGCACATCACGAAAACGATCAAAACTCGCCGGCCGGGCGGTCGCCGCTTCGACGGCATTGCTCCTGGGCGGTGGCGGTCTTGTCGCGGTGAATGTCTACGCGAACGCCGAAGAGGGCACGGACCCGCCTCCCCCGCAGAGCGCCGGACAGCAGGTGTCGACCATCAGCTGTCCGGACGTGGCCAATCAACTCCCCGAGGTGCCGGAATCCGCGCGCGGCGAGGTCGACCGCCGCCTCGCCGATCTGGACGGCCAGATCACGCGGTCCTACACCGATTTCTCGCGGGCGCGGGACGGGGAGAAGGAATCCGTCCTCGGCCCGCTGGAGGAGCAACGGCGCGGCACGCTCGGGCAGATCGCGGACGCCATGGACCGGGCGGGCGAGCGGCCCGAGGGCATCGACGGCATGGCGGCCTGCACGCTGCGGGCCGACGACCAGGGACAGGGTCAGGGACAGGGGCAGGGACAGGGACAGGGACAGGGAGAGGAGCAAGGTCAGGACCAAGGGCAGGAGCAGGACCAGGGGCAGGGCGCCGGCGGCAACGGGCCCGAGGCCGGTGACTTCGTGAAGATCCGGTCTGTCCGGCCGAACGTCGACCGCCCCCGAGGCGGACGGGGCGCCTCGCGCGGGTCCTTCACCACGACCTGCGGGCGCAACGAGAACGGCAAGTTCAATCCGGACAACGTCATCGTCGCCCCCGGCGTGAGCAATGGCGCCCACCATATGCACGACTACGTGGGAAATCAGGCGACGGACGCGTTCTCCAGCGACGACGACCTCGCGAAAGGGCGGACGAGCTGCCGGAACCAGGGCGACAGATCGACGTACTACTGGCCCGTCCTGAGGCTGCAGAACGGCAAGGACGAGGACGACGCCCAGGCGGACGGCGGCGGCAAGGACCAGAATGTCGGCGAGATCCGGACCCCGGCGTCCGTGACCCTGAAATTCGTCGGAAATCCGGCGGGCAAGGTCGTCGCGATGCCGCGTTTCCTGCGCATCATCACCGGTGACGCCAAGGCCTTCACCAACGGCGACGCCAACGCGAATGCCTCCTGGAGCTGCACCGGATTCGAGAACCGGCAGCTGAAGGACAAGTATCCGATCTGCCCGAAGGGCAGCAAGGTCGTGCGGACCTTCACCTTCCAGAGCTGCTGGGACGGACGGAACACCGACAGCGCCAACCACCGCACCCACGTCGCCTTCGCCGACCGGCGCACCGGCGCCTGCCCGCAGGGCTTCAAGGCCGTGCCGCAGCTGGTGCAGCGCGTCGTGTACGACGTGCCGCCGGGCCCCGGCTTCGCCGTCGACTCCTTCCCCGAGCAGCTGCACAAGCCCGTCACCGACCACGGCGACTTCATCAACGTCTTCGACGAACGGCTGATGCAGCGCGTCGCGAAGTGCGTCAACTCCGGTCGGCGCTGCACCTGATCCCGGGCCCGGGCGGCGCCCGCGCCGAGTGCTGAGTCTCCCCCTCAGCCCGCGCCGGCCATCCCGTCCGCGCCCTCCCCGCGGTGACCGTGGTGGCCCCCGCCGTGCCCCTGTGCGGCGTCCACCACGGTCCCGCCCAGGCGCTCGCGCAGCGCCGCGATGTCACCGGCCCCGCCGACCGCCACCCAGGCCCCGCCGACGAGGTACGTACCCCCGTAGTCGTTCGCCTCGTCGAGCCACTCGGCCTGGCCGCGGGCGTTGGTAAAGGTTACGAGGACGTAGCGCCGGGCACCGTTCTCACAGGTGGCCTGGCGCAGTTCGACCGCGTCCGTCTGGACGTCGGGCCTGCATCCCGCCTCGGCCGCCAGCTGCTCCAGGCTGCCGCTCGCCGTGTCCGGTGTGCCGTCACCCCCCGAGCCGCAGCCCAGCACCGTCAGCAGCCCCGCCACCGCCATGCCCGAAAGCACGCTCCGCGCTGCCCTCATCGTCCCACCAGACCCTCCCGGCGACCTGAACTCGCCATCTGCTTCTGCACCGTTGAGCACGGACGGCGGCACGGATACCGTGCGCCGCAGCCTTCACCTCAGGGGGTACACATGTCCGAACCGTCCCGACGTTCCGTGCTCGGCACCGCCGGCGCGCTCGGCGCGGGCGCCGCCCTCGGCGGGGTCCCGCTGCCGGCCCGTGCCGCCGACGGCCCCACCGGTCCCGCCGGGGGCCCCGCCTTCGATACGGATTCCGCGCGCTCGGCGCTCAACAGACTCCTGCCGCATCACGCGGAGCAGATCCGGCTCAGACCCGTATCCCCGCGGGGCCGCGAGGACCGCTTCCGGGTCACCGGGTCCACCGGAAGGATCGAGGTGTCGGGCACGACGCCCGCGGTGCTGCTCACGGGCGTCCACTGGTACCTGAAGTACGTGTGCGGGGCGCACATCATGTGGAACGGCAGCCAGCTGGACCTGCCGCGCAGGCTGCCCGCGCCGGCCCGCCCCCTGGAGCGGGCCACCCCGCTCCCCCACCGGTTCGCCCTGAACGACACGAACGACGGCTACACCGCGCCGTACGCCGACTGGGCGTACTGGGAGCGGATGATCGACGTACTCGCCCTGCACGGCTGCAACGAAGTCCTCGTCATCGCGGGCGCCGAGGCCGTGTACCACCGGGTGCTGCGGGAGTTCGGCTACTCCGACGCGGAGGCCAGGGCATGGCTTCCCGCCCCCTCCCACCAGCCCTGGTGGCTGCTGCAGAACCTCTCCGGGTACGGCGGCCCGCTCTCCACCCAACTGATCGGGGACCGCGTCGAGTTGGGGCAGCGCATCGTGCGAAGACTGCGCGACCTGGGCATCGCCCCCGTCTTCCCCGGCTACTACGGCAACGTGCCCGACGGCTTCGTCGCACGCAACGGCGGCGACGCGCGCGTCGTGCCGCAGGGCACCTGGCACGGGTTCAAGCGGCCCGACTGGCTCGACCCGCGGACCGCGTCCTTCGCGAAGGTCGCCGCCTCCTTCTACCGGCACCAGGAGCAGCTGTTCGGCCCCGCCGACCACTTCAAGATGGACCTGCTGCACGAGGGCGGCACCGCGGGCGACGTGCCCGTGCCCGCCGCGGCCCGCGGCGTGGAGCGCGCCCTGCGCACGGCGCGGCCCGGCGCGACCTGGGTGATCCTCGGCTGGGAGGCCAACCCGCTGCCCGCGCTGCTCGACGCCGTGGACAAGAAGCGGATGCTGATCGTCGACGGCGTCTCGGACCGGTACGCGAGCGTCACCGACCGGGAGAAGGACTGGGGCGGCACGCCCTACGCGTTCGGGACCATCCCCAACTTCGGCGGGCGCACGACCATCGGCGCCCGCACCCACCTGTGGAACGAGAAGTTCTTCGCCTGGCGCGACAAGGAGGACAGCGCGCTCGTCGGCACCGCCTTCATGCCGGAGGCCACCGACCGCGACCCCGCCGCCTTCGAGCTCTTCTCCGAACTGGCCTGGACGAAGGGGCCCGTCGACCGGGCCGCCTGGTTCTCCTCCTACGCCGACTTCCGGTACGGCGGGCGCGACCGGGGCGCGCGGGCCGCCTGGCGGGCGCTGAACGACACCGCCTACCGGCACACCGCCGTCGAGCGCAGCGACGCACACGACTCGCTCTTCGCCGCGCGGCCCGACCTCGCGGCCGCCCGCGCCGCCGAGTACGCGCCGCGCGCGCTCACCTACGACCCCGCCCGTTTCGACGCGGCGCTCGCCGGGCTCCTCGGGGTGACGGGATCCCTGCGCGGGAGCGCCGCCTACCGCAACGACCTCGTCGACATCGCCCGCCAGGCCCTCGCCCACCGCAGCCGCCAGCTCCTGCCGCAGCTGCGGGAGGCCTACACGCGGGGCGACCGGGACACCTTCGGCGACCTGTCGAAGCTGTGGCTGCGGCTGATGCGGCTCTCCGACGAGGTGACGGGCACCGCCCCCGCCTTCCTCCTCGGCCCCTGGCTCGACGCCGCCCGGCGCATGGGGACGAGCGAGGCCGAGCGCACCGAGTTCGAACGCACCGCCAAGGTCCTCGCCACCGTCTGGGGCGACCGCGCGACCTCTGACGGCGGGAAGCTGCACGACTACGGCAACCGCGAATGGCACGGCCTCATCGGCGACTTCTACGTGCCCCGGTGGCAGAAGTGGCTCGACGAGCTCGCCGACGCGCTGGCCTCGGGGCGGGCGCCGAAGGCGGTCGACTGGTTCGCGTTCGAGGAACCCTGGACGCGGGAGCGCAAGGACTATCCGCTGCGGCCCGTCGGCACCGCCTACCGCACCGCCGCGCGAGTACGGGACGTGCTGGCGCGCGCCCCCTACCAGGGAACCTTGGAGGTCACCGCGGAACCACCCGCCCTCCCGCCGGGCGGCCACGCCCGCCTGACGGCCGCCTTCCGCAACGTCAACGGGCTGCGCGCCACGGGGCGCGTCGACTTCGCGTTGACCGGCATCGACGCGGAGCCGACGGGGCCGGTGTCCCTGCCCCGGGTCCCCGCCGCGGGAACCGGCGAGGTCACGTGGCGCGCCGAAGCGCCGGACACGCCTCTGGACCGCCCGCTGCGGCCCCTTCCCTACGAGATCACCGTCACGTACGGCCCCTCGGGCGAGCGGCGCGTGACGTCCGTCCACGAAGGGACGCTGTTCGAGGCGGGGCCGGTGGGCGGCGACTGGAAGACGTACACCAACAACGGCGCGGTCTTCGGGGAGCTCGACGGGCGGTACGCGATCGACGGGGGCGGGGCCGATCTGTGGAAGGGCACGGCCGAGTTCGGGGCGCTGTACCGGGCGGGGGCGCTGCGGGACGGCGTCTCGGTGACGGTACGGGTCGACTCCCAGGCGGTGACGGGTCCCTGGGCACGGGCCGGCCTCATCGCCCGCGACGCCCTGGCGACCCCCGGCTCCCCCGGCTTCGTCGACCTCGCGGTGACGCCCGCGAACGGGGTCGTGCTGTCGTACGACACGAACGGCGACGGCACGCTGGACACGTACCAGCGGATCACGGGCGTCAGGGCGCCGGTGCTGCTGCGGCTGTCGCGGTCGGGCGGCTCGTTCACGGGGGAGTGCTCGACGGACGGCGGGGGGTCGTGGCGGACCGTGGCGACGGTGCGGGTGGCCGGGGCGGGGGCGGTGCAGGACGTGGGGCTGTTCATGAGTGCGACGAATGGGGGTGACGGGGGGCGTGGGGCTGTGGAGTTCAGCGGGTGGCGTGTGACGTGAGGTTTCTGGCGGGGCGCCTTGGACGGGGTCTGGCGGGGGCGCCTTGGGCTGGTGTCGCCTTGGGTCCGTCTTGTGGGGCGGGGTCGCGGGGGTATGTTCGTACTCGCTATCCCTGCGCCACGCCTCAAGAATAAAGACGCCACAGCCCGCTCGGTGCTCCGTGCGCACATACCCCCGCGCCCCCTCGGGCGCGTGTGCGGCTGCCGGTCATCGGTGGGGCTTCTTCGGGCAAGCCCCGCAGGGCCGGTGCCTCCCGGGGGCTTCGGGGGTGGCCTCGGGTGGGGCGGTGCCTCCCGGGGGGCCTCGGGCGGATCGGCGCCTCGGGGGCGCGGCGGGCTGTTGCCTCCTGGGGCGCGAGGGCTGCGGGCCGTTGCTTTCAGAGGTACGGGGGCGGCGGGCTGCTGCTTTCAAGGGCGCGGGTGCGGCGGGCTGCTGCTTTTAGGGGCGCGGGGAACTGCGCGACCAGCCACAACCAACCCGCACCCGCCCACGCAGGGAGGAACCCACCCACCCCGCACCGCCCAAGGCCCAGGGGCCAGCCCACGCGGGGAACGGCGCGAACGGCCACAGCGGACCCGCACCCGGACGCGCAGGGCAGCCCCCGCCCACCCAGGAAAAGGGTGTGACGGGGTGGGACAGGGGTGCGATGGTGGGGGCATGGATGACGCGTGGGAGAAGCGGCTCGGGGCAACATGGGACACGATGGACGCCTACGGCGAGGAATCGTTCCGCGCCGCGATCGACGTACTCGTCGCCGAACTGCCCGAAGGCCACCCCGTAGGCCACTTCGAGCGCGCCTGCGCGTTCGACTCGACCGGCCGCTCCGACCTCGCCGTACCGCTCTACCAGGAAGCCCTGGAGCGCGGCCTCACGGGCTACCGCAAGCGCCGCACCGCCGTGCAACTCGCCAGCTCCCTGCGGAACGTGGGACGGGCCGAGGAGGGCGCGGCGCTGCTGACGGCCGAACTGGACGCGCCGTCGGACGAGTTGGACGACGCGATCCGCGCGTGTCTCGCGCTGTGCCTGGCGAGCCTAGGCCGCGAGCGGGAAGGGCTCTCCCTCGTGCTCGGCGCCCTCGCGCCCCATCTGCCGCGCTACCAGCGCTCCATGGCGCATTACGCGCGCGAGCTCGTGGCGGACGCCCCGGCATGAGGTGACCATCCGACGATTCGCTCGTTTTGCTGAACGTGTCGTCGAATGTGCAGTCCCCGTCGAAGTCCCAGAAGCCCACAGGCCCCGCTCCCGTCGTCGACGTGGAGCAGGCCGAGGCCGCCCTGGTCGAGCACTACCCGCGGCTCGTCCGGCTGGCCTACCTCGTGCTGCCACCGAGTCTCGGCCGCAACCGCCGGGTCCTGACAGCCCACTCGCTCACCCAGCGTGCCCTGCCGCGCAGCCGCAAGACCGGTGCGGCGGCCGGCGTTCCCGCGCAGCGGGGCGGTGCCGCCGGGCCGCTCGGCGACCCCGGGTACGCGTTCGTGCGGCTGCAGGTGGTGCGCAGCGCCCTGGACGCGGGGCTCCCCCTGCACTGGCGGGCCCGGCCCCGGCGCGCCCAGCTGCCGCCGCTGCTGCCGCAGGTGTGGGGGCTGCGGCTCTTCCCGCGCTCGGGCGGCGCCGACGAACTCGCCCTGGACCAGCGGCTCTCCGCCCTGTCGGGTGCCGCCCGCGCCGCCTACGTGCTGCGCGGCCTGGAGGGGCTCGACGACTCCGCCGTCCTTGACCTCCTCGACGCGGCCGGGTGCGAGGACCCGGAGGACGCCCTCGACGAGGCCGATGAGCTGGAGGCGCACTACGAGCTGCTCGCCTCCCCCGAGTTCGACCCCTGCTCGTTGCAGGCGAGGCCCACCGATCTGATGCGGCGCAGGCAGCACATGAAGGCCGCGGGCGTCGCGGCCGCCGCCGCGCTGGTGTGCGGGGCGCTGCTCGGGCTGCCCGGTGACGGCTGGGGGCCCGACGGCGCCGCAGCGCCGCCGTACGCGAAGAACCCGGCCGGGCAGGCGGCACTCGACCCGGGGCTCTTGACGACGGCGTCCGCCGGGGCGTGGAAACGTTCCGCTCGTACCGACTTCACCGTGTGGCCCGCGCGCGGCGACCTCGTCGGCGACAAGGAGCTGCTGCGCCGCGCCCTCGCCGTCTGGGCGCGGCCCGGCGGGTCCGTCCAGGTCTCGGCGACGCCGGGCACCGCCGCCGGGGCGCCGCCCGGGCCCGCCCAGCTCCTCTTCGCCGGTGAGGTCGACTCGGCGCGCGTGGTGCTGCTCTACGACGGGCTGCGCATCGTGCGGTACGCCGAGCCGCGGGAGGGTACCGGCGGCGCGGCGCTCGACTTCGCGCGTGTGGACGGCGCGACCGGCACCGAGGCGAACGCCGTCGTCGTCAACCGCGCCGACGGCAACATCCGCTACCTGACGGCCCCCTGGATCCGCTCCGCCGCCGTCCAGGACCTGGTGAAGCCCGCCGCGAAGGCCGCTCCCCTGCACCGTTCGGCGGACGGTGTCACCGACCCGTTCTCCGGCCCGGCGCAGACCGGCCGCTGCACGTCGTGGAACGCGCTGAGCCTGCGCGACCACTCCGGGAGCACCCGCCTGTCGACCGACCTCGGCGAGCTCGTCCCCGCCCATCTGACGGCGGGCCGCCCGCAGGCCCCGCGCGAGGCCACCCCCGCCGAGTGGTCGAAGTCCGCGTGCTCCCTCGCGACGGTGCGCTCGCACGGCGTACGGTCCGTGAACGCCTGGACGTACGCGCAGCAGGCCCTCCCCGAGGCCAACGGCTCGGCCGGCTGGGTCTGCACCCGTGCCGACACCTGGCGGGGTGCGGGCAGCCGGATCCTCGCCCAGTTCCAGACGGCCGGCGGGCCCGCGGGCGCCGTCGCCGCCAAGTCCGAGGACTCCCCCGCGTGCGGCAGCCGTGATCCTCAGGTGCTCGCGGGCGTCCGCTGGAAGTCCCGTGCGGGCAACTGGTACCTGCTGGCGGCCGGCAGCAGGCAGGTCGCGTCCATCACGGCCACGGGCGGCGGCCCGGTGCCGGGCAACGTCCTGGCGAAGCGGACGGACCGGAACGCCGAGATCAAGCTGTCCGGCGTGCTGGCCGGCGGAGAGAAACTGACCACGCTGCGCTGACGGGTGCGGCGGGCGAAGTTTCCCGCCGCAGACCCCTGTACCCGGGAACTACCGCTCAGTACATTGACGCCATGTCTAATACGCAGAGCCGGGTGCCCGAGCCCGTCGCGTCCGAGCACATACCGCTCAAGGCACGCAACGTCTCCTTCTCCTGGGAGAACACCCCGCTCCACTGGCTCCCGAACGACCCGTTCGCCACGCACACCATCAACGTGCTGCACCTGCTGCTGCCCGCCGGTGAGCGCTGGTTCGTGCACGTCTACAAGCAGGTCCTGCCGCTCATCCGCGACGAGAGACTGCGCGAGGACGTCATCGGGTTCATCGGCCAGGAGGCCATGCACTCGCAGGCCCACGACGAGGTCCTGCCGCACCTCAAGGAACAGGGCCTCGACCCGACGCCGTACACCGCGCAGGTCGACTGGCTCTTCGAGAAGCTGCTCGGCGACCGCACGCTGCCGCCCGGCAAGGCGCGCCGGTGGTGGCTGATGGAGCGCGTCGCGATCATCGCCGCCATCGAGCACTACACCGCCTTCCTCGGCAACTGGGTGCTCAACGCCGACGAGCTGGACCGCAGGGGCGCCGACCCGACAATGCTGGACCTGCTGCGCTGGCACGGCGCCGAGGAGGTCGAGCACCGCTCCGTCGCCTTCGAGCTGTTCATGCACGTCGACGGCGGCTACCGGCGCCGGGCCAGGACCTGGGCGACCGCGTTCTCCGCCCTGGTCTTCCTGTGGCAGCGCGGGGCGCGGTTCTTCATGGAGAACGACCCGACGCTCGTCGACGGCAGGGCGACCTTCAAGGACTTCTACCGGAGCGGGAAGGCAGGAACGCTGCCCTCCACCGGCGACATGGTCCGCTCCATCCCCCGCTATCTCAGCCGGGCCTACCACCCTTCGCAGGAGGGCAGCACGGAACAGGCCGTCGCCTATCTCGCCTCCTCGCCCGCCGCCGTCGCCGCCGAGAAGGGGACCGCCTGACATGCCCCGCATCCGCACCGTCGCCCTCGTCGCGGGCGTCGCCCTGCTCACCCGGCGGGCCGTGCGCCGCCGCATCGGGGCCTCCCCGCTGTGGCCGCTGCCCACCCTGGAGGAGCCGATCTCCGGGCAGCCGCGCTCGCGGGCGCTGCGGCTCCGCGTCGCCCGGCACGAGAGCGTCGCCGACGGTGTCGTCCAACTGCGTCTGGAGGGCGCCGGCTTGCCCGCGTGGGAGCCGGGCGCCCACCTGGACGTCGTGCTGCCATCGGGGCTCGTACGGCAGTACTCGCTCTGCGGCGACCCCGAGGATTCCTCCTCGTACACCGTCGCGACCCGTCTGATCTCCGCCGGGCAGGGCGGCCGGGGCGGCTCGCGCGAGGTGCACGAGGCGCTCCGCGAAGGGGTCGAGGTGGAGGTGCGCGGGCCGCGCAACCGCTTCCCGCTCGCCGACGCGCCGGCGTACGTCTTCGTGGCGGGCGGCATCGGGATCACGCCGATCCTGCCGATGCTGCGGGCCGTCGAGGCGTCGGGGGCGCGGTGGCGCCTGCTGTACGGGGGGCGTTCGCGGGCGTCGATGCCCTTCCTCGAAGAACTGGAGAAGCTCGGCGGGAGCGCGCGGGAGCGGGTCACCGTCGTCGCCGAGGACGAGGACGGCCTGCCGGACCTGGCCGCCTTCCTCGACGGAACGCCGGAGGGCACCGCCGTCCACGTGTGCGGCCCCGAGGCCCTGATGGACGCCGTCGCCGCGGTCCTGCCCGACGGGTGCGCGCTGCACCTGGAGCGGTTCGCGCCCCGCACCTCGTCCGACGGCAACACCGCCTTCGAGGTCGAACTGCGGCGCAGCGGACGCACGGTGGAGGTCGCCGCGGACACCACGGTGCTCGCCGCCGTGCGCGCCGAGCTGCCCGACACGGCGTACAGCTGCGAGCAGGGTTTCTGCGGAACGTGCCAACAGCGCGTCGTGGAAGGGGAGATCGACCACCGTGACGAGCTCCTGACCGACGGCGAGCGGGCCGACACCATGCTCATCTGTGTGTCGCGTGCGCGAGGTGAGCGGCTCGTCCTCGACCTGTGAGACGCCGGTCCGGCACGGACCCGGACCGGCCCGCCTCAGGGCCGGTTCTGCTCGGTAAGGTGTTCGCATGACAACCGGGGTGCGCCGCAGGATGGGTGTCGAGGAGCGGCGGCAGCAGTTGATCGGGGTCGCGCTCGACCTGTTCAGCCACCGCTCGCCCGACGATGTTTC
Organism: Streptomyces sp. NPDC040622; assembly: GCF_055593965.1. Lineage (NCBI taxonomy): Bacteria > Bacillati > Actinomycetota > Actinomycetes > Kitasatosporales > Streptomycetaceae > Streptomyces > Streptomyces sp. NPDC040622. The sequence continues at coordinate 88,363 of NZ_JBVIXD010000010.1, forward strand.
CATCGACGAGATAGCAGCGGCCGCGGGCATCTCGCGCCCGCTGGTCTACCACTACTTCCCCGGCAAACTCAGCCTGTACGAGGCGGCGTTGCGCCGGGCGGCGGACGATCTGGCCGGACGGTTCGTGGAGCCGCGCGAGGGTCCGCTCGGGGCGCGGCTGCTGCGGGTGATGGGGCGCTTCCTCGCCTTCGTCGACGACCACGGCCCCGGCTTCTCCGCGCTGATGCGGGGCGGCCCCGCGGTGTCGGCGGTGCCGGCGGGCGGCGCCTGCGCACCGGAGGCGGTGTCGACGACGACCGCGCTGATCGACTCGGTGCGGCAGGCCGCGTACGACCAGATCCTCACGCATCTGGGGATCACCGATCCGCCCGCCCGCCTCGAACTCGTCGTGCGGTCCTGGATATCGCTGGCCGAGTCGACGGCGCTGATCTGGCTGGACGGCCGGCGCATCCCGCGCGCGGAGCTGGAGTTGCAGCTGGTGCACGACTTCGCGGCGCTGACCGCGGTGAGCGCCGCCTACGACGAGGAGATGGCGGCGCTGCTGCGCGACATCCTCGTCGGGGAGCCGGCCGACGGCCCGTTCGCCGAGCTGCTCGACCGGCTGTTCGCGCTCGCGCCTCAGGCGCCCGCGGACTTGCGGTAGGAGGCGTCCAGGTCCCGGATCTCGGCCGAGGCGTGCAGCCGTACTCCTCCGGCGGGCTTCACGTACTGCCGTACGAGGTCCAGCACGCCTTCCGTCACCCGCGCCTTGATCTGGTCCGACCTGCCCGGCAGCAGCCCGATCATGACGTGGACGATGCCGTCGTCGCCCGAGCCCTCGCCCACGACGGCGTCCTCGGTCCGTACGAACCGGGTCTTGCAGGCGTCGGCCGTGGCGTTCGCGACCTCGACGAGCAGCGGGTGCAGGGCCAGGGCGAACCCCCGGCGGTCGAAGCCGTCCGCCAGGTGCTCGGAGTAGTCGACGGTGATCTGCGGCATGGGCCACCCCTCGTTCGTCCGGTGTCGTGCCCACCTTTGCGGTGAGCGCCGTGACGGCGCAACTGGCCTTCCGCGGCGCGGACCCCGGCGACGCGACCACGCTCGTCGGTCGCTACGAGGGCGCGGCCCGCCGGCCGGCGGACCACGGGATCGACCAGCGGACGGGAGCCCGTACGGGGGTGCTGCTCATGGAGCGGGAGGTCGGCTAGGGCCTGTCGGCACGCTCCTGTCGTCGCCCGCGGGGCAGGGTGTGCGAAGACAGGTCCTGTGGCGGTGGATCGTCCGCGCGCAGACGCATCGCGAGCAGGGCGATGTCGTCGTCGCGGTCGTGGCCCAGGCAGGCGAGCAGTGTGTCGCAGAGGGCCGCTATGCCGAGCGGGGCGTCGGCGGCCACCGCGCGCAGGTGCTCCATGGACACGGCGAGGTCCGTGCCGCGGGTCTCGATGAGCCCGTCGGTGACCATGAGGAGCCGGTCGGTGGGGAGCAGGACCGTCTCGGTGACGGGCGGCCGGTCCAGGCCGAGACCGAGCAGCGGGCCGCGTGCCCGCAGGTAGGCGGCGGTGCCGTCGTCGCCGACGACGAGGGGCGGGATGTGCCCGGCGTTGGCGACGCGGGTGCGTCCGGTGGCGGGGTCGACGAGGGCCAGGCAGAGGGTCGCCGTCACCTCGGGGTGGTAGCGCTGCAGCATCTTGTCGAGGCGGTGGGCGAGCGTGCGCGGGTCGGGGTCCTCGACACAGTAGGCGCGCAGCGCGTGCCGGATCTCGACCATGACGGTGGCGGCGTCAAGGGAGTGGCCGACGACGTCACCGATGGCGGTGAGGAGGCCGCCCCCGGTGCCGAGCGCGGCGTAGAAGTCGCCGCCGATCTCGGTGTCGCGGGAGGCGGGTTCGTAGCGGACGACGACTTCCGTGCCGGGCGTCTGCGGTACGCGCGACGGCAGGAAGCTGCGCTGGAGGGTCAGGGCGATGTGGCGTTCCACCTCGTACATGAGCAGCCGTTCCGCGGCGACCGCGGTGGCGTGGGCGATGCGCCCCACGAGCCGCCCGGTGCCGGGGACGAGCCCTTCGCCGTTCGCGGGGGTGGCGAGGCACACGGGCGCGCGCCCCTCCCGGGCGCGGGCCAGGGTGAGCCGGGCCCCGTCGGGGAGTCCGGTCCCGCCGGCCGGCTCCGCGTGGAAGAAGCCGGGCGGCCACAGGGCCGCGGACACCACGGTGTCGCGCACGCCGACGCGGCCCGCCATCTCGCGCTGGATCAGGCGGGACACCGCCTCGTGCGCGCCGTCGTCGGGCAGCGAGGCGGCGGTCCTGCGCCGGGACAGGCCCCGGTGCAGGGTGCCGTCATCGGCGAGGACGAACGCGGCGGCGGGGCCGTGGGTGAGGCGGGCGGTGCCGTGCGCGGCGGCCTCGGCGAGTTCGCCGGGGCCGCGGGCGGACTGGACGTCGAGGATCGTCTCGGCGAGCCGGGTGAGGTGGCCGGCCTGCGCCTCGGCGACGGTGCGGTGGCGGGCGCCGCGGGCGGCGGCGCGGACGACGGCCTGGATCTCCTCCGGTTCGGCGGGCACCGTCAGATAGGCCTCGCCGCCCGCGTCCAGGCCGCGGCACCGGTCGGCGGGAGCTACCCGGGCGGCCGAGAAGTGCACGACGGGCAGGGCCGCGAAGGGCGGTGACTCCTTGAGGCGGCGGCAGAGCTCGAAGCCGCTCATGTCGGGAAGGCCCACGTCGACGAGCGCCACGTCGGGCAGATCGCCCGCGCGCCGGCGCAGGTCGAGCTCGATGAGGGCCTCGCCCGCGCTGGCGGCAAGCACGACGCGGTGACCGTCCCTGCGCAGGACCGCGCCCAGGGCGTATCGACTGGCGGCGACATCGTCCACCACCAGGATCGTCGTCCCTGCCTTGCCGTTGACGCTCACGGGGGCCCCTTGGGGCTGGTGGGGCAGACCCCCCTCGGGCCCGCCCGACCAAGTTAGCGCTCCCGGGCACGCTCCGGGAGACGATGACGAGGCTCCGACCGGGAACGGTGAAGATCCCCCGACCCGCCTCGCGCGCCGTGAACTTGCCGCTAGGATCCGCGCCGGCCCCGCCGATCACGCGCACGGTGCGCGGGCCGCCCCGCCACCGGTGCGGCGGATCCGCTCGTGACCTTCGCGTTCCGCGGGGCGTTCACCGGGGTGTCCGCGCGTCCCGCCCACCCCCCAGGCCCTGTCTTCCCGCGCCGCCCCACCCCCGTACCCTCGTAACTCCCCGCACCGCTAAGGGATTTCATGACCCAGAACGTCACCGCCGCGCCCGCCGCCACCGACTCCGCGCCCGCCCGCCAGTGGTGGCGCGACGCCGTCATCTACCAGGTGTACCCGCGCAGCTTCGCCGACTCGGACGGCGACGGCATGGGCGACCTGCCCGGCATCACGGCCCGCCTGCCGCACCTGCGCGACCTGGGCGTGGACGCCGTCTGGCTCTCCCCCTTCTACGCGTCGCCGCAGGCCGACGCCGGCTACGACGTGGCGGACTACCGCGCCGTCGACCCGATGTTCGGCACCCTCACCGACGCCGACGACCTGATCCGCGCGGCGCACGCGCTCGGGCTGCGCGTCATCGTCGACGTGGTGCCCAACCACTGTTCCGACCGCCACGAGTGGTTCGTGCGGGCGCTGCGCGAGGGCCCGGGGTCGCCGGCCCGCGAGCGCTTCCTCTTCCGTCCCGGCCGAGGCGCGGACGGCGAACTCCCGCCGAACGACTGGGAGTCCGTCTTCGGCGGCCCCGCCTGGACCCGTGTCGATGACGGCGAGTGGTACCTGCACCTCTTCGCGCCCGAGCAGCCGGACTTCGACTGGGAGCACCCGGCCGTCCACGACGAGTTCCGCTCGGTCCTGCGCTTCTGGCTGGACCTCGGCGTCGACGGATTCCGCATCGACGTCGCGCACGGCCTGGTCAAGGCGGCGGGGCTGCCCGACATCGGCCACGGTGAGCAGGTGAAGCTGCTCGGCAAGCAGGCGGTGCCCTACTTCGACCAGGACGGCGTGCACGAGATCTACCGGGACTGGCGCCGGATCCTGGACGAGTACAGCGGCCCGGCGGGCACCGAGCGCATCGCGGTGGCCGAGGCGTGGACGCCGACCGTCGAGCGCAGCGCCCGCTACCTGCGCCGCGACGAGCTGCACCAGGCCTTCAACTTCGAGTACCTGACGACCGACTGGGACGCCGTCGCGCTGCGCGGAGTCATCGACCGCTCGCTGACCGCGATGAATGCCGTGGACGCGCCCGCCACCTGGGTGCTCTCCAACCACGACGTGATCCGCCACACCACTCGCCTGTCCGGCACGGACGCCGCCGACGACGGGGCCCGCGGACTGCGCCGGGCGCGGGCCGCCACGCTCCTGATGCTGGCCCTGCCCGGCTCCGCCTATCTCTACCAGGGCGAGGAGCTCGGCCTGCCCGAGGTCACCGAACTGCCGGACGAGGTGCGCCAGGACCCGGCGTTCTTCCGCGGCGCCGGACAGGACGGGACGCGCGACGGGTGCCGCGTGCCGCTGCCGTGGTCCGGGGAGCGCGCACCGTACGGCTTCGGGCCCGTCGAGGGCGGGCCGAGCTGGCTGCCGCAGCCGGACGCGTGGCGGGAGCTCTCGGTGTTGGCGCAGACGGGCGACCCGGCATCGACGCTGGAGTTCTACCGCCGCGCGCTCGCCGCCCGCCGCGCCCACCCGGCGCTCGGCGCGGGCCGCGGCATCGAGTGGCTGCCCGCCCCCGATGGCGTGCTGGCGTTCCGCCGCACCTCCGCCGCCGGCTCGTTCGTCTGCACGGTGAACCTGACCGCGTCACCCGTCGCACTGCCCACTGCGGGCACACTGCTCCTCGCGAGCGCGCAGGTCGAGCCGGGCGCCGGGGAGACCGTGCTTCCGGCCGATTCAACGGTCTGGTGGGCAGCCTGAGACTCGACCGGTACAGTCCCGTCCTGTGACCGCACGGCTAGCCGACATCGCAGCCCAGGCGGGGGTCAGCGAAGCGACAGTAAGCCGCGTGCTCAACGGCAAGCCGGGCGTCGCCGCGGGCACCCGCCAGTCCGTGCTCGCCGCGCTCGACGTGCTCGGCTACGAACGCCCGGTGCGCCTGCGCCGGCGGAGCGCGGGCCTGGTCGGGCTGATCACGCCGGAGCTGGAGAACCCGATCTTTCCCGCGCTCGCGCAGGTCATCGGCCAGGCCCTGACCCGGCAGGGGTACACGCCGGTGCTCGCCACGCAGACCCCGGGCGGTTCCACCGAGGACGAGCTCACCGAGATGCTGGTGGACCGCGGGGTCGCCGGGATCATCTTCGTCTCGGGGCTGCACGCGGACACCACCGCCGACATGCGGCGCTACGAGCAGCTGCGGGCGCAGGGCGTCCCGTTCGTGCTGGTCGACGGCTTCGCTCCGGCGGTGCGGGCGCCCTCCGTCTCGCCCGACGACCGCGCGGCGATGCGTCTCGCGGTCACCCATCTCGTCTCCCTGGGGCATACCCGTATCGGACTGGCCCTCGGCCCCAAGCGCTTCGTGCCCGTACAGCGGAAGATCGAGGGGTTCGTACGCACGATGCGGGACCAGCTGGGCATGGCTGCCGGCGACATCGAGACAGATCTGGTCCAGCACTCCCTGTACACGCTGGAGGGCGGCCAGGCCGCGGCCTCCGCGCTGCTCGACCGCGGCTGCACGGCCATCGCGTGCGCGAGCGACATGATGGCGCTCGGCGCGATCCGGGCGGCGCGCGAGCGCGGCCTCGAGGTGCCGGACGACGTCTCGGTGGTCGGGTTCGACGACTCGCCGCTGATCGCGTTCACGGATCCGCCGCTGACGACCGTGCGCAAGCCGGTGCCCGCGATGGGTCAGGCGGCGGTGCGCACCCTCCTGGAGGAGATCGGCGGCACCCCCGCCCCGCCCGACGAATTCGTCTTCATGCCCGAGCTGGTCGTACGCGGATCGACCGCCTCGGGCCCCAGGCGCCCCTAGGGCCACATCAGGGTCGCGGCCTCGTTCTTGTGGCGTAGAGAATGCGGGCCGAACCCGACCGAGGGATGATCGGTCGAAGGGTGGGGATCTGGCAGACTCTGTCCCTATGGGTGAGACGACCGTGACGACACTGGAGGGCCGGCAGAGCCCTACTGCATCACCCATCGCGGGCCAGGAGAACGGCCGCCGTGGGCGGAGCCTGCTGCGTCGATTTCACCGGCTCCGTACGCCCCGCCGACCCCGGCTCTGGTTCGAGATCCTGCTGATCGGGGTCAGTTACTGGACGTACTCGCTGATCCGCAACGCCGTGCCGGAGCAGAAGTCCCAGGCGCTGAGCAACGCGGACTGGATCTGGCGCGTCGAGCAGGACCTGGGCATCGCCGTCGAGCGAAGCGTCAACCACGCCGTGGACTCGGCGACATGGCTCATCGTCGGCATGAACTACTACTACGCGACGCTGCACTTCGTCGTGACGCTCGGTGTCCTGGTCTGGCTCTTCCGCAAGCATCCCGGGCGGTACGCGGCCACGCGCCTGGTCCTGTTCGCGACGACGGCGGTGGCCCTGGTCGGCTACTACCTGTACCCACTGGCTCCGCCGCGCCTGATGAACGGCAGCACGTTCATCGACACCGTCGTCGTCCACCAGACGTGGGGTTCGATGGCGTCCGGCGACCTGAAGAACATGTCGAACCAGTACGCGGCGATGCCGTCCATGCACATCGGCTGGTCCCTGTGGTGCGGCCTGACGATCTTCGCCCTGGCATCGGTGCCGTGGGCCAAGGTCCTCGGCCTGCTCTACCCCGTCACGACACTCATCGTGATCGTGGCGACCGCCAACCACTTCTGGCTCGACGCGGTCGGCGGCATGATGTGCCTGGCCTTCGGATTCCTGGTGGCCCGCCTCTGGTACGGCGCGCTGCCGTACGCCCTCGCCCGCGACGTGGCGGTCAGGGGCGAGGGCCCCGTGCGACCGGTCAAGGCCTAGCTTTTCCGGGGGTCAGTCGGCCCGGTGCGTGATCCTGCCCCCCGCCATCGTGAGGCGCACCGGCGCCTGCGCCACCTCGTCGGCGGGCGCGGCCACCGGGTCGAGGCCGAAGGCCGTGAGGTCGGCGCGGAACCCCGGGGCGATCCGCCCCGCCACGCCCGCCTCCCCCGCGGCCACCGCGGCATGCGTGGTGCAGCCCTCCAGGGCCATCAGCCCGGTGAGCCCGGCGCCCGCCGAGGCCGCGCCGCGCGGGGCCCGGGCCGTGGCCAGCACCTGACGCACGTCGTAGTGCGCGATCGGCCAGTCGGAGCCGAGGGCGACGAAGGCCCCGGCGTCCCGCAGGTCCCGGGTGCGCCAGGCGCGCGCCGCGCGGGCGTCACCCAGCCGCTTGGACCACTCGTCGCTGTGGTCGGCGCGCGTGTACGCGGTGTGCGGCGGCTGCATCGAGGCGATGACGCCCAGTTCGGCGAAGCGCGGGACGGTGTCGTCCGGCACGGTCTCGATGTGCTCGATGCGGTGCGCGAGACGGCCGTCCGGGCCCAGGGACGCCACGGTGTCCAGCACGTGCCGCACGGCCGCGTCGCCGATGGCGTGGGTCGCCGTGCGCACGCCGGCCCCGTGCAGCCGCCGCACGGCGTCCGCGTACGCCCGCGGGTCCGGCCAGAAGGCGTCGGTGCCCTGGCCGTGGCAGTCCGCGTGCTCCAGCCAGGCCGTGCCGCCCTCGACGGTGCCGTCCATGAAGAACTTGGCGCCGCCGACCCGCCACAGCCGCCCGGCCTCGGCCTGCAGCGCGACGATCGCGTCGATCCCCTCCCGCCCCACGCCGGGCATGCACCAGGGCGCGAGCCGCAGCCGCAGCGGCAGGTCGCCCTCCTCCTCGACGGACGCGAGCAGCTTCGGTACGTCACCGTCGCCGAGGTCCATCACATGGGCGCCGGTCAGCCCGGTGGCCGCCATGGCGGAGAGCAGCTCGACCAGCCGGGCGCGGCGCTCGGCGTACGAGGGCCGGGGCAGCACGGCCTGGACGAGGTCCATGGCGGCGTGCTCGACGAGGTGTCCGGTGGGGCGCCCGTCCGGGTCGCAGACGACGGTGGAGCGCTGCACGAACTCGCGCGGCCCCTCGACCCCGGCGGCGCGCAGCGCGGCGCCGCTGACCAGGGCGGAGTGGCCGTCGTACAGCCGGATGAAGGCGGGCGCGCCGTCGAGGACGTCCTCGACGAGCGCCCGGTCGACGGCCCGCCCGCCGAAGGCGTTGTGATCGAGCCCCCAGGCGACGACCCACCCCTCGATCCGTTCGGCCCCGCGCAGGGCGCCCCGCAGACCGTCCAGGTCGCGCACGGCGGAGAGATCCGTGCCGGTGGCCATCTCGAGCCCCCACACCGGGTGACTGTGCGAGTCGACGAGACCGGGCGTGAGGGTGGCCCCGCCCAGATCGACCACCTCGGTCCCGCCCCCGCACGACTCACGCACGTCATCACGGTCACCGACGGCAACGATCACCCCGTCCCGTACGGCGACGGCACCGGCGCGGGGCCGCTCGGGGTCGAGGGTGCGGACGTCGGCGTTGGTGAGGATGAGATCTGGTGCGGACACGGGGGAACTCCGTTCAGATGGACGGTTCAGGCCGGCCGGCACTTCATGACGGACCGGTGCGGGGTGGTGCAAGCCTGTGGTGGGGGTCCCGCTGCTCCTTCAGGGCTTGGCGGAGCTCGCGGACGAACTCGGCGGAGCCGGTGACGGCGGCGCCGAAGGGTGGGGGTCGCAGGACGCCGGTTCCGCCGCGAAGCCCGCGTACAGCTCGGGCCGTCCCCGCCGCAGCCGCCACGCCAACACGAGACCGAGAAGAAGGGCGGCGGGCACCAGCGCGACGAGAACCGTGTTCACCAGCGTCGACGCGCCCGTGAACAGGTCGATGTGCGTGACGACGAGCACCAGCGCCACGCCGAGCAGCACGGTCGCGAGGACGGGCGCGACGACGGTGCGCAGCACACCCTCCTGGTGGCTGATCCGCCGGAAGTAGCAGGGCACGGCGATCGCGGCGAGCAGCTGAAGGGTCAACAGGCCGATCATTCCGGGGGTGTTGACCCAGAGAAGGAGCTGTTGGTAGGGGTCGGCGCCGGCCGCCGCGAAGGCGAGGACGACCACCGCGCCGAGCACGGTCTGCGCGGCGCCGGCGACGTACGGCGAGCGGTGGCGCGCGTGGATACGGCCGAGCGCCTTGGGCAGGACGCCTTCCTCCGCGAGGGCGAGACCGTAGCGGTTGATCGCGTTGTGGAAGGCGAGCAGGGAGGCGAGGACGCTGGTGACGATGAGGACGTGCATGAGGTCGGCGGCCCAGGCGCCGACGTAGGTGGTGATGGCGGAGAAGAAGAGCCCGGCCGGGTCGGAGCCCGCCGCCTCGACGACCTTGTCGTCGCCGAAGGCCTGGATGACGGTCCAGACGACGAAGGCGTAGAAGAGGCCGAGGAAGGCGACGGCGAAGTAGGTGGCGCGGGGCACGGTGCGGTCGGGGTCGCGGGCCTCGCGGCGGTAGATGACGGTGGACTCGAAGCCGGTGAACGCGGCGAAGGCGCAGGCCAGTACGGCGGCGGTGCCGGGTACGAGGACGTTGCCGGGGGCGAGGCTCCGCAGCCCGAGGCCGTCGCCGCCGCCCTTGAGGAGGACGCCGCCCGCGAGCAGGACGAGGATGCCGGTCTCGGCGACGAGCAGCACGCCGAGCAGCTTCGCGCCGAAGTCGATGGACCGGAACCCGCCGTACCAGATGATCAGCAGGCCCGCGAGGGAGACCGGGAGCCAGGGGATGTCGGCGCCGAGGAGGGCGTGCGCGGTGTCCTGGGTGGCGGTGCCGAGCAGACCGTAGACGCCAATCTCCATGCCGTTGTAGCCGAGCATGGCCAGGAGCGCCGCGGCGATGCCGGCCGGGCGGCCGAGGCCCCGGGTGATGTACGCGTAGAAGGCACCGCCGCTGCGCACGTGCCGGCTCATGGTGGTGAACCCGACGGCGAAGACGGCGAGGGTGAGGCCGGCGAGGAGGTAGCCGGCGGGGGCGCCGATGCCGCCGAGCGAGATGGCGATGGGGGCGACGCCCGCCATGACGGTGAGCGGGGCCGCGGCGGAGACCACGAAGAAGGCGATGTCGGCGGTGCCGAGGGAGCCGGTGCGGAGCGTGACGGCCATGGAGGAACAGCCCTTCTGCGGCAGGCGGGGCGGAGCACGGCATGGGGGGCAGGGGTTTGCACGGAGGGGACGGCATGCGAGGGAGACCGAAAACCTAAAGGCTTTCGGTTTCGGCAATGTAGCCTCACCCTGGGCAGTTCGGGAAGACTTCACAGGGAGATCAGGGGCATGGGGCGGCCGCGCACAGCACTTCTGGACCGGGAGCGGATCACGACGACCGCGCTCGAACTCGTCGACGAGGAAGGCGACTTCAGCGTGCCGCGGCTCGCCCGGCGGCTCGGCGTGCAGACCGGCTCGGTGTACCACCATGTGGACGGCCGGGACGGCATCGTCGAGCTGCTGCGGGAGCGGGTGGCCGAGTCGATCGACACGGCGACGCTGGCGGCGGGCCCGTGGGACGAGGCCCTGACGGCCTGGGCCCGCTCCTACCGCGCGGCCTTCGCGGCCCACCCCAAGGCGATCCCGCTCCTGACGACGTCACCGGTGCGGGCGCCGCGCGTCCTCGACCAGTACGAGCGCGCGGTGACACTGCTCCTGGCGGCGGGCTTCGCCCTGCCCGACGTCATGCCGGTCATCACCGGCCTGGAGAACCTGGTCCTCGGCTCGGCCCTGGACCTCGCGGCCCCGGAGACGATGTGGGTCCTGACCGACGAGTCGGCGACACCTCGCCTGGCCCGGGCGCTCGACGCGGTGCCGACGGGCAGGGCGGACCGGGCGTTCGACCTGGCGCTCGCGGGGTTCGTCGCGCACGCGAGGGTGCTGCGGAAGCGGGACACCGAGCCTGAATCCCAACCTGAACCCGAGCCTGAACCCCGGCCCGACCCCGGGCCCTGACCAGGCCAGGAACCGCCGCCTACTCCGCGTGGTCCGCGTGCGCCTCCTCCGGCGCCGGCCCCGACAGTGCCCGGTGGGCGTTCGCCTCGGCCTCGCGTTCGAAGCGGTCGGAGGGGTCCGAGACGCGCAGGCCGTCGCCGTTGTCCGTGCCGGCCACCGGGCCCTGGCGCTGCTGGATGACGTGCGTCAGCTCGTGGGCGAGGGTGTGGCGGTCCGCTCCGCCGTCGCCGATGACGACGTGGTTGCCGGAGGTGTAGGCGCGGGCGCCGACCTCGGCAGCGGAGGCCTTCGCCGCGCTGTCGTTGTGGACGCGGACGTCGGAGAAGTCGGCGCCCAGGCGGGCCTCCATGTCGCTGCGGGTCCCCGTGTCGAGGGGCCGGCCGCCGCTGCTGAGCACGTCGTGGACGGAGGACCGCTGCACGGCCCGTACGACGGCGGCGTTGCCCGCGGTCCGCTGCAGGGCCATGAGCTCCTGGGCGGACCCGCCTCCTGCGCTCGACGGCGATCCGGCGGGGCGGGCCGGCGTGCGGCCCGCCGCGTCGCCCTCGCGGGAGCCGGGGGTTTCACGGGCGTGCATGGAGCCTCCAGGGAGACGGACTGGTCCCTACCTGGATACGTCATGGGGACACCGTCCTGCCAGGTGCGCGAGGGCAGCGTTCGGTGCCCTCGGAGGCAGCCACGCGTGGAACGGCGCCCGCCTCACACCCGTAGAACCGCCTCACGCCCCGTAGAACCGCTCCTCCACCACGGCCCGCGCCCGGCGCGTGATCCGCCGGTAGTCGTCCAGCATGTCGCCCACGTGCCCGGTGTCGTAGCCCAGGTACCGTGCCACGGCGGCCAGTTCACGGCCGTCCGAGGGGAACGTGTCGCCCGCGCGGCCGCGCACCAGCATCACCGCGTTGCGCACGCGCGTCGCGAGGACCCACGCCTCGTCGAGGATCGCCGCGTCGTCCGTCGGGATCAGCTCCGCCGCGCGGGCCGCCGCCAGCGCCTCGCGGGTCCGGGTGGTGCGCAGGCCGGGCTCGGCCCAGCCGTGCTCCAGCTGCAGGAGCTGCACGGTCCACTCGACATCGGAGAGGCCGCCGCGGCCGAGCTTGGCGTGCAGGGTCGGGTCCGCGCCGCGCGGCATCCGCTCCGCCTCCATGCGGGCCTTCAGGCGGCGGATCTCCCGGACCGCGTCCTCGCCGAGCCCCTCCGCCGGATAGCGCAGGGGGTCGATCAGGTCGATGAAGGCGCGCCCCAGCTCCGCGTCGCCCGCGACCGGTTCGGCGCGCAGCAGCGCCTGGGACTCCCAGACGAGGGACCAACGGCGGTAGTACGCCTCGTACGACTTGAGGGTGCGCACCAGCGGACCGCTCCTGCCCTCCGGGCGCAGATCGGCATCTATGAGCAACGGCGGGTCGGCAGAGGGAAGTTGGAGCAGGCGGCGCATCTCGGAGACCACCTTGGACGCCGCCTTCGCCGCCTCCTGCTCGTCGGCGCCCTCGCGCGGCGCGTGCACGAACAGGACGTCGGCGTCCGAGCCGTAGCCCAGCTCGTGGCCGCCGAAGCGGCCCATGCCGATGACCGCGAAACGGGTGGGGAGCGTGTCGCCCCAGCCCTCGCGGACGACCGCGCGCAGCGTGCCCGCGATGGTGGCGGCCGTCAGGTCGGAGACCGCGTCGCCCACCCGGTCCACGAGCCTGCCCGGGTCCGCCTCCGCGGGGCTGTCCTCCGTGCCGTACGAGCCGATGATGTCGCCCGCGGTGGTGCGGAACAGCTCACGGCGGCGTACACCGCGGGCCGCGGTGACGGCCTGCTCGGCGCCGTCCGCGCGGCGCACCGCCGCCAGGACCTCCTGCTCCAGCTGGGCGCGGCCGCGGGGCTCCAGGCCGCGCGCGTCGCCGAGGAGGGCGACCGCCTCGGGGGCGCGCAGCAGCAGGTCGGGGGCGAGGCGCCCGGCGGACAGGACGCGGGCGAGGTTCTCGGCCGCCGCGCCCTCGTCCCTGAGCAGGCGCAGGTACCAGGGGGTCTTGCCCAGCGCGTCGGAGACCTTGCGGAAGCCGAGGAGGCCCGCGTCGGGGTCGGCGGAGTCGGCGAACCAGCCGAGCAGGACCGGCAGCAAAGTGCGCTGGATCGCCGCCTTGCGGGTGACCCCGGAGGCGAGGGCCTCCAGGTGCCTGAGGGCGGCGCTCGGGTCCGCGTAACCGAGCGCGATCATGCGTTCGCGGGCCGCCTCGTTGCTCAACCTGGCCTCGCCCGGCGCGAGTTGGGCGACCGCGTCGAGCAGCGGGCGGTAGAACAGCTTCTCGTGCAGGCGGCGCACCACGGAGGTGTGCCGCTTCCACGCCCGGCCCAGATCGGTGATCGGCTCGGTGCGCATCCCCAGGGACCTGCCGAGGCGCCGCAGGTCCGCGTCGCCCTCCGGGACGAGGTGGGTGCGGCGCAGCTTGTAGAGCTGGATGCGGTGTTCGAGGGAGCGCAGGAAGCGGTACGCGTCGTCGAGCTGGGCGGCGTCCACCCGCCCCACGTAACCGCCGGCGCCGAGCGCCTGCAACGCCTCGAGCGTCGACCCGCTGCGGATCGAGGGGTCGCTGCGCCCGTGCACCAACTGCAGCATCTGCACGGCGAACTCGACGTCGCGCAGCCCGCCGGGGCCGAGCTTCAGCTCCCGGTCGACCTCGCCCGCCGGAATGTTCTCGACGACCCTGCGGCGCATCTTCTGCACGTCGGGCACGAAGTTCTCGCGCTCGGCGGCGTGCCAGACGAGCGGCGCGAGCGTGGCCACGTACTCCTCGCCGAGCGCGAGATCGCCCGCGACGGGGCGGGCCTTGAGCAGCGCCTGGAACTCCCAGGTCTTCGCCCAGCGCTGGTAGTACGCGAGGTGGCTGGACAGGGTGCGCACCAGGGGGCCGTTCCTGCCCTCGGGGCGCAGGTTCGCGTCGACGGGCCAGATGGTGCCCTCGACGTTCGTCTCGGAGCAGATCCGCATCATGTGCGAGGCGAGGCGGGTCGCCGCCCGCAGCGCCTTGTCCTCGTCGGCTCCTTCGACGGCCTCGCCGACGAAGATGACGTCGACGTCGGAGACGTAGTTGAGCTCGTGGCCACCGCACTTGCCCATCGCGAGGACCGCGAGCCTGCACTGCGCGGCGTCGCCGGGCGCCGCCGCGCGGGCCATGGCGAGCGCCGCCCGCAGCGTCGCCGTCGCGAGGTCGGCGAGCTCGGCCGCCGCCTCGGCGACGTCCGTCGTGCCGCAGACGTCGCGGGCCGCGATGGAGAGCAGGCAGCGGCGGTAGGAGACGCGCAGCGAGACCGGGTCGGTGGCATCGGCGAGGCCCTGTTCGAACTCCTCCACGCCGGGGTGCAGGTCGGAGGACTCGTAGGTGACGAGCGCCCGCCAGTCGCGCGGGTGGCGGGCCAGGTGGTCGGCGAGGGCCTCGGAGGCGCCGAGGACCCCCAGGAGCCGGTCGCGCAGGGGCTTGGCGGTGACGAGGGTGTCGAGCAGCTCCCGGCTGCTCAGATCGTCCGCCTGGCCCTCGACGAGCCGGACGAGGCCCAGCAGGGCCAGGTCGGGGTCGGCGGTGGCGCCGAGCGCGTCCAGGAGCAGCGGGTCGTCCCGTACGGCGCTCAGCGCGGGGTCGTCGAGGAACCGCTCCGCGGTGGACGGATCGGTGAAGCCGTGCCGCAGCAGCCGCGTGAACGTACTGCTTCGTCGCCCTTGCGGCAGCGTCATGCCGAGCCTCCGTTCGATCACACCTCGAGCCGAGCCTACGGCCTGACCGATGAACTCCGCGCACCCGCGGAGTCTGTCCTTGCACAGGACCACCGAAGCGGCGTCGGAAGGACAGTCATGCCGAGCGAGGAACCCCGTACGGAACTGGATGCCAGGTACAGCAGCCCGGGGGCGGAGGCGACACCGTGGCAGGAGGCCGTGGCGCGCCTGAAGACGGCCGAGCTGTTCTGGATCTCGACGGTACGGCCCGACGGGCGCCCCCACGTCACCCCGCTGCCCGCGGTGTGGAAGGGCGGCGCCCTGCACTTCGCGACGGGACCCGAGGAGCGCAAGGCCCTGAACCTCGCGGCGAACCCCGAGACCGTCCTGACCACCGGCGTCAACCTCTGGGACAAGGGCTACGACCTGGTCGTGGAGGGCACGGCGGTCCGGGTCACCGACGACGCGCGGCTGCGGCGCCTGGCGGCGGCCTGGGAGGAGAAGTACGGGAGCTTCTGGCACTACGACGTGCGCGACGGCTGCTTCCACCACGGACCCGGTCACGCGTACGTCTTCGCGGTGGCGCCCCGCACGGCCTTCGGCTTCGGCAAGGGCGAGCCGTTCAGCCAGACGCGGTGGCGGTTCGCGTGACCCGCCCACGACACCCGGCCGCGAGCGCTGACAGGCCCTCAACTCCCTGATGTACTGCGGGCCATGGAATACACACTCGAAGTGGTCCCGCTGCCGGTGAGCGACATCGAGCGGTCGAAGCAGTTCTACCGCGACAAGCTGGGCTTCCACGTCGACATCGACACGGAGGTCATGCCGGGCCTGCGCATCGTCCAGCTGACCCCGCCCGGATCGGGCTGTTCCATCGCCCTGGCCGACACGCTCTGGGACACGATGGAAGGCCCGACGCCGGCCCCCGGCTCCTACCAGGGCCTGCAGCTGTGCGTCGCGGACGCCAAGGCCGCGCACGCCGAGCTGGTCGCGCGCGGCCTGGACGTCACGGAGCCGGTGCAGCACGCGCCGCAGGACGGCGGCACGTTCATGTACTTCAAGGACCCGGACGGCAACGGCTGGGCGATCCAGGAGTACCGGGTCCGCGCGACGACGCCGCTGCGGAACGCGATCGTGAGCGGCCCGTAAGCCACACGCCACAAGTCGTGAGCCATTGGCCGTAAGGGGCGCGGGCGGTTCCTCGCGCCCCCCCCTGCGGGGCCGGCCTAGAGCACCGGCAGGTTCTTCCGCAGCTCGAAGGCGGTGACCTCGCTGCGGTACTCCTCCCACTCCTGCTTCTTGTTGCGCAGGAAGAAGTCGTAGACGTGCTCGCCGAGCGTCTCCGCGACCAGTTCGGACTTCTCCATGAGCGCGATCGCCTCGCCCAGGTTCTGCGGCAGCGGCTCGATGCCCAGCGCGCGGCGCTCCGCGTCCCGCAGCGCCCACACGTCGTCGTCGGCGCCCGGCGGGAGCTCGTAGCCCTCCTCGATGCCCTTGAGTCCGGCGGCGAGCAGCACGGCGTACGTCAGGTAGGGGTTGGCGCCCGAGTCGATGGAGCGGACCTCCACGCGCGCGGAGCCCGTCTTGCCGGGCTTGTACATCGGGACGCGGATCAGGGCCGAGCGGTTGTTGTGGCCCCAGCAGATGTACGAGGGGGCCTCGCCGCCCGCGCCGGCCGTGCGCTCGGAGCCGCCCCAGATGCGCTTGTAGGAGTTCACCCACTGGTTGGTGACCGCCGAGATCTCCGCGGCGTGCCGCAGCAGGCCCGCGATGAAGGAACGGCCGACCTTGGAGAGCTGGTACTCGGCGCCCGACTCGTAGAACGCGTTGCGGTCGCCCTCGAAGAGGGAGAGGTGCGTGTGCATGCCCGAGCCGGGGTGCTCGGAGAACGGCTTCGGCATGAAGGTCGCGTTGACCCCCTGTTCGAGCGCGACCTGCTTCATGACGAGGCGGAACGTCATGATGTTGTCCGCCGTGGAGAGCGCGTCGGCGTACCGCAGGTCGATCTCCTGCTGGCCCGGGGCGCCCTCGTGGTGGCTGAACTCGACCGAGATGCCCATGGATTCGAGCATCGTGATCGCCTGGCGGCGGAAGTCCATGCCCACGTTCTGCGGGGTGTGGTCGAAGTAGCCGGAGTTGTCGGCGGGGGTGGGCCGCGAGCCGTCCAGCGGCTTGTCCTTCAGGAGGAAGAACTCGATCTCGGGGTGGGTGTAGAAGGTGAAGCCCAGATCGGAGGTCTTGGCGAGGGCCCTCTTCAGCACGTAGCGCGGGTCCGCGAAGGACGGGGAGCCGTCCGGCATCAGGATGTCGCAGAACATGCGGGCCGTACCGGGGGCCTCCGCGCGCCAGGGCAGCACCTGGAACGTGGACGGGTCCGGCTTGGCGATCATGTCCGACTCGTACACCCGGGCGAAGCCCTCGATCGCCGAACCGTCGAAACCGATGCCCTCGTCGAAGGCCTGCTCCAGCTCGGCCGGGGCCACGGCCACCGACTTGAGGAAGCCGAGGACATCCGTGAACCAGAGGCGTACGAACCGGATGTCGCGCTCCTCCAACGTACGGAGCACGAATTCCTGCTGCTTGTCCATCTTCCGCTTCCACCCATCCTTGCTGGTCAGGCCACCTGCACCCGCGCCTCGGGACAGCTCGGCACCCGAGCATCCCATGGTGCGGTTTCGAGCGCGTTGCGGACCGCGTGCCGTGGTGTGCGCCACTCGGCCTGCCGCTCTGTGCCCATAGTGCCTGCTGATGGGCGGCCGGGTAACAGCGGGCCGCCGGATCCTCGCCTAAAACTTGCATCCAAGATGCAAGTTTTCTACGGTCTGAAACAGACAAGGGAGGCGTAACCGCCCGTACCGCCCGTCCGCCTTTCGGGCTGCCCGCCTCCTCCCGGCTTCCCGCCGCACCGGCCCTGAGGAGTCCCGTTGCTTTCCGAGCAGTCCGCCGCGATCGTCCGCGCCACCCTGCCCGCCGTCGGCGCCGCCATCGGCGACATCACCGAACGGTTCTACGAGCGCCTCTTCGCAGCCCACCCGGAACTCCTGCGGGACCTGTTCAACCGCGGCAACCAGGCAGCCGGGACCCAGCGCCGGGCCCTCGCGGGATCCATCGCCGCCTTCGCGTCCCACCTCGTGGAACACCCCGACGAGCGACCCGACGTCATGCTGAGCCGCATCGCCCACAAGCACGCGTCGCTCGGCATCGCCCCCGCCCAGTACCGGACGGTGCACCGCCACCTCTCCGCCGCCATCGCCGAGGTCCTCGGCGACGCGGTGACGCCCGAGGTGGCCGCGGCCTGGGACGACGTCTACTGGCTCATGGCCAACGCCCTCATCACCATCGAGGCGAGGCTCTACGCCGAGCAGGGCGTCACCGCCGGCGAGGGCGCCTGGCGGGAGTGGGAGGTCGTCGACCGCGTCGAGGAGACGCCCGACGTCGCCACGTTCCGGCTGCGCCCCCTCGACGGGGCGCCCGCACCGGACTTCCGCGCCGGACAGTACGTGTCCGTGCAGGTCCAACTGGACGACGGCGCCCGGCAGATACGCCAGTACAGCCTGTCCGACGGGCCCGGATCCCTCGGGGCCCCCGCCTCCCCCGGGACCCCCGGCTCCGCCGCCTCCCCCGACTCCCCCGTCCGGCAGATCAGCGTGAAGCGGGTGCGGGGGGACGCCGGCGCCGGGGTACCCGAGGGGGAGGTCTCCAACCATCTGCATGCGCGGGTGCGGGAGGGCGGTGTGGTGCGGGTCTCGGCGCCTTGTGGGGATCTCGTGCTGGATGTCGGGGGTGTGGGGGGCGGTGTGGGGGGCCGGGCCGAGGCTGATCTTGGGGGCGGCGGGGCGGACGAGGGCGGCGGGATGGACGGGGGCGGGGCGGAGGTGCCCGTGCTGCTCGCCTCCGCCGGTATCGGCGTCACCCCGATGATCGCCATGCTGGAGCAGCTCGCCGCCGCGGGACACCGCGCGCCCGTCACCGTCGTGCACGCCGACCGCTCCCCCGCCGAGCACGCGCTGCGCGCCGACCACGCGGCGTACACCGGCAAACTGCCGGGCGGCACCGCCCACTTCTTCTACGAGCGGCCGGAGGCGGGACACCCCGCGCACCTCACCGGACGCGTCGACCTCACGGTGCTCCCCGCGATCCCTGCGGGCACGCGCGCGTACCTGTGCGGTCCGCTGCCCTTCATGCGGGCCGTGCGGACCCAGCTGATCGGGCGCGGGGTCGCCGCCGCCGACATCCACTACGAGGTGTTCGGGCCCGATCTGTGGCTCGCGCAGGGCTGAGAGCGGGGGTGGAGGCGGGGCGGGAGCGCGGGCGGGGGACGCTCAGTCGGTGCGGGTCGTGATGTCCAGGAGCAGCGGGCCCGTCGGCGCCGCCACGATGTCCGCGACCGTGAGCGGGTCCAGCGAGGCGTAGAAGGCTTCCTGCGCCGTGCGCAGCGCGTCGCGCAGGCGGCACGCGGAGTTCAGCGGGCAGGGGGTGCCGCCCTCGCAGTCCACCACGTCGCCCGTGCCCTCGAAGGACCGCACCAGCGCGCCGACCGACGCGGTGCGGCCCGCCTCCGTCAGCGCCAGACCGCCACCCCTGCCCCGGCGGGCCTCCAGCAGGCCCCGCTTCTGGAGCTCGGCGACGACCTTCGCCTCGTGCGTGTACGGCACCGCCATGTCCGCGGCCACCTCGCGCGTCGTGGGTGCCGTGCCGCTCACCACGGCGAGTCGCATGAGGGTGCGCAACGCCAGGTCGGTGGATCGCAGGAGCCGCATGCCGTCGAGCGTAGGTAATGCGCATCTGTGCTTCAAATTTTGGGCGGCGGTGGGAGTGGGGGCGAGGGCCTTCGGGGGGGTGGGTGTCTGTGGGGCGTGGGTCTTCGGTCTGTGGGGGCGTGGGGGCTGTGGGTCCTTGTTCTTTGCGTTCTTGGCCTGGTTGCGTCGGCTACTTCTCCTACGCCCTGTAGTACTGCCCCGCGCTCGCATTACGATCAGCGGACTCGTTCGTCGTCCCGTCCGTCCCTTTCGCAGAAGGACACACCATGGGTTCCGCCAAGAACACGAGCAACGCCTCCCGCAAGGCCCGGATAGAGGAGATGCGCCGGGCCGAACGCGCGCGTGACCGCCGGGGCCGGGCCCTGACGATCACGGTCAGCGCGGTCGTCGTCGCGGCGCTCGGCGTGGGCGGCTTCTTCCTCTTCGACAAGGCGTCCGACGACTCCGGCTCGAACGACGACGCCAAGGGCTGGCCGAAGTACAAGGTCTCCGCCGACGGCGAGAAGGTCTGGGGCAAACTCGGCCGTACGCATGTCGCGAAGACCGTGAACTACCCCATGACACCGCCCGTCGGCGGGGACCACAATCAGGTGTGGATGAACTGCAACGGCGACGTCTACAAGAAGGAGATCCCGGAGGTGAACGCCGTGCACTCCCTGGAGCACGGGGCCGTCTGGGTCACCTACAACGACAAGGCGAAGCCGGCCGACCTGAAGAAGCTCGAGGCGAAGGTCAAGGCCACGCCGTACTCGCTGATGAGCCCGGTCAAGGACCAGAAGGATCCCGTCATGCTGAGCGCGTGGGCGCACCAGCGGACGGTGTCGGGTGCGGACGACCCGAAGGTCAAGGAGTTCTTCTCCAAGTACGTCCAGGGCAAGCAGACTCCGGAGCCGGGCGCCGCGTGCACCAACGGCATGGGGCAGTAGACACGGTGGGGTCGGGTGGCTCGACGGGCTCTCCAGGCTCGGTGAACGCGATGAGGTGGGGTTCGAAGTGAAGCGGCGTACCAACTGGATCGTCGGCGCTCTCGCGGCGGCGGCCGTCGCCGGGGGCGGCATCACGGCGGCGGTGGCCTCGACGGACTCCGACTCCGGCGGCACGCCCGCGAGTTCTTCGGCCGACGCGGGGTTCGCGCAGGACATGTCCGTGCACCACCAGCAGGCGGTGGAGATGTCGTACATCGTGCGGGACCGCACCGACGACGAGGAGGTACGGCGCCTCGCCTACGACATCGCGCAGACCCAGGCCAACCAGCGGGGGATGCTGCTCGGGTGGCTGGACCTGTGGGAGCTGCCGAAGGTTCCGGAGGGGGCGCCGATGGAGTGGATGGGCATGGGGGACATGCCGGCCGGCCAGGACGGGGCGCTGATGCCGGGGATGGCTACGGGGGCGGAGCTCAAGCGGCTGGGGAAGCTGAGCGGCAAGAAGGCGGAGATCCTGTACCTGCAGCTGATGACGCGGCACCACAAGGGTGGGGTGCACATGGCTCAGGGGTGCGTGGACCGGTGCGAGGTGTCCGCGGAGAAGCGGCTGGCCCGGGGGATGGTGGAGTCGCAGGAGTCGGAGATCGACCTGATGGCTGCGTTGCTGAAGGCGCGGGGCGCCAAGCCCTGACGCTGGGCGCTGTTCCTGGGCGGTCTCGCCTTGGGTCCGTCTTGTGGGGCGGGGTCGCGGGGGTATGTACGTACTCGCTATCCCTGCGCCACGCCTCAAGAACAAAGACGCCACAGTCCGCTCGGTGCTCCGTGCGCACATACCCCCGCGCCCCCTCCGCCGCGCGTGCGACTGCCGGTCATCGGTGGGGCTTCTTCAGGGCGAGCGCTTCAGGGGTACGAGCGCGGCGCACTGTTGCTTTCAGGGGCGCGGGGGCGGCGAGCTGTTGCTTTTAGGGGCGCGGGGAACTGCGCGACCAGCCACAACCAACCCGCACCCGCCCACACAGCGCGCCCCGCAACGGCGGGTGGGCTTTTAAGGGGCGCGGGGAACTGCGCGACCAGCCACACCACACCCGCACCCGCCCACGCAGGGAGGAACCCACCCACCCCGCACCGCCCAAGGCCCAGGGGCCAGCCCACGCGGGGAACTGCGCGAACGGCCGCAGCGGACCCGCACCCGGACGCGCAGGACCGCCCCACCCGCCCAGGGAGGAACCCACCCGCACCGTCCAAGGCCCAAGACCCAAGGCCCGTCACGCCAAGCGGGAGAGTTCCTCGCGCGCGAGCCCGCCCAAGAGCTCCGCTCCGGCCACGTACCGCTCGACCTCCCCCACCGCGAACTCCCCGAGCCTGCGCACCTCGCTCCCCTGCGCCCCCGCGATGTGCGGGGTCACCAGGACGTTCGGCAGGCGGAGCAGCGCGTGCCCCGCGGGCAGCGGCTCGGGGTCCGTGACGTCGAGGAACGCGTCGAGGCGCCCGTCCCCGCACTCCCGCGCCAACGCCTCCGTGTCGATGAGTGATCCCCGTGCCGTGTTGATGACGGTCCCGCCGTCGGGGATGAGTTTCAGCATGTCGGCGCTCAGCAGCCCCCGCGTCTCGGGGAGTTGGGGCGCGTGGACGGTGACGATGCTGCTGCGGGCACACAGTTCGGGCAGGTCGACCAGTTCCGCGCCCAGCTCCGCCGCCTGCGGGGGACTCACGTAGGGGTCGGTGAGCAGGACGCGGCAGCCCGCGTCCGACGCCCGCAGCGCCGCGATCACGCGGCGGCCGATCCGTGACGCCCCGATGACGCCGATCGTGCGCGCGTCCGCCCCGGTGCGCTCGGTGAACGGCGGCCACCCGGCCGCGTATCCCGCGGCGGCCGGCAGCGCCCCCTTCGCCGCGAACGTGATCGCCGCGAGCGTGAAGGCGACCACGGGGTCCGCGTTGGCGTCCGCCGCGGAGGAGACCACGATGCCGCGTTCCCACACCGCGTCCGTGACCATCGGTTTGACCGAGCCCGCCGCGTGGACGACGGCGCGGAGCCGGGGCGCGGAGGCGAGGATCCCGGGGGTCAGCGGCGGGCACTCCCAGCCGGTGACCAGGATGTCCGTCCCGGCGAGGACCGCGCGGGCCTCGGGCGTCGTGAGCGTTCCCGAGAGCAGCAGCGGGGACAACTCCACGCTGCGCGCCAGCCGTTCGCGCAGCTCCGCCGGGAACACGCGCTCCGCGACCTCGACGCCCATGGCCAGGGTCGCGACCGGCGGTCCCGCACCGCCCCGGTCCCGCCGATCCACCCGCTCTGCCTGATCTGCCACGCGTGACCGTCCCTCGTAGTAACCGGTTACCAACCAGCGCCTGGAGGCTAGGACCAATCCGGGAGGTCGGTCAAGAGAGAGCGAGGCAAGGGGGGTTGACCGGGCGCAGTAACCGCTTTAGATTCCGGGCACCTTATTCCGACGACGGAGGGGTTGCCGTGCCGACGGTGACGAAGGAACGGGCGGAAACCGAGGCGGTGAAGCCGCCCGACAGCCGCAAAAGTGGGTCAAGTGGTAAGAAATCAGGGCGTGGTGAGCTGTGGAAACGGTTTCAGCGCACCCGTGTCCTGGTGCTGCTCATGGTGCCGGGACTGGCGTACTTCCTGGTCTTCCACTACGGCGCCTTCGTCGCGAACGCGGTGGCCTTCAAGGAGTACGTCCCCTTCGACGGGCTGTGGGCCAGCCCGTGGGTGGGCACGGAGAACTTCTCGCGGATGTTCGGCGACCCGGACTTCTGGCACGCCACGTGGAACACCCTGTTCATCGCGGTGCTGCAGCTGGTGTTCTTCTTCCCCGCTCCGCTCGCCCTCGCCCTGCTCCTGCACAGTCTGAGCTCGGACCTGTTGCGCCGTTTCACGCAGTCCGTGATCTATCTGCCGCACTTCCTGTCGTGGGTCGTCGTCGTGGCGCTCTTCCAGCAAGTGCTCAGTGACACCGGATTGTTGAACACTTTCCTGAGCGACTCCGGGCTGCACACCGTCGACCTCATCGGCAATCCGGACGCGTACAAGCCGCTCGTCGTCATCGAGGTGATCTGGAAGGACGCCGGCTGGGGGACGATCATCTTCCTGGCCGCCCTGATGCAGGTCGACGAGCAGCTCTACGAGGCATCGGCGATCGACGGGGCCGGTCCCTGGCGGCGCTTCTGGCACGTCACGCTGCCCAGCATCCGGCCCATCGTCATCCTCCTGCTGATCATGCGGCTCGGCGACATCCTCTCGGTCGGCTTCGAACAGATGCTGCTGCAGCGGCAGTCGGTGGGCCCCGAGGTCGGCGAGGTGCTCGACACCTTCGTCTTCTGGCAGGGCATCGTCGGCGGCGACACCGGCTACGCGGCGGCCGCGGGTCTCTTCAAGGGTGTCGTCGGCGCGGCACTCGTCTTCACCGCCAACCGGGTCGCCCACCGGCTCGGCGAACAGGGGGTCTACAAGTGAGTGCAGGCCAAATCACCAGGCCCGCCTGGATGGAGAAGCCCCGGTTCGCCACCAAGGCGGCCAAGGGCGTCGCGGTCGTGATCGTTCTCGCGCTCGTGCTGATCCCCTTCCTCGTCATCGTCTCGACCTCGCTCGCCTCCAACCGGGAGGTCGTCGACAACGGTGGCTGGGTGCTGTGGCCGAGCGACCCGACGCTGCGCGCCTACCGGACCATCCTCGACGGCGGCATCGTCACCAAGGCGCTGGGCATCAGCGTCGGCCTCACCGTCGTGGGCACGCTCTTCTCGCTGGCGTGCACCACGTTCCTCGCGTACGCGCTCGCCAGGCCTGGTGTCTTCGGCGGCAAGCCGGTGCTGCTGCTCATCCTGTTCACCTTCCTCTTCCCGCCCGGCATGATCCCCGCGTTCCTGCTGGTCAAGGGCATGGGGATGATGGACACATATGCCGCGCTGATCGCTCCGGTGCTCATCAACGTCTTCAATCTGATCGTGCTGCGCGGCTTCTTCCAGGGGATACCGGAGGAGCTGTACGAGGCGGCCCGGCTGGACGGCGCCGGGGACTGGGTCATCCTGTGGCGCGTCGTGCTGCCACTCTCCAAGGCCGCGCTCGCCGTGGTCTCCCTCTTCTACGCCGTGAGCTACTGGAACGCCTGGTTCCATGCCTCGATCTACATGGAGTCGGGGCACTGGCCGCTGTCGCAGGTCCTGCGCACGTACGTCATCGGCGGCTCGCAGATCGCCGACACCGGCCTGAGCGAGGCCGGCCTGGTCTCCGCCCCGCAGACGACCCAGATGGCCGTCCTGGTGATCGCCACCGTGCCGATCCTGCTCGTCTACCCCTTCCTGCAGAAGTACTTCACCAAGGGCGTGCTCACCGGCGCCATCAAGAGCTGAGCGCCGGCCCCGGAATTCAGGCCCGGGGCCGACCCCCTCTTTCCCAACTCGTCGTCCAGAAGGGCTCATTCACGTGTCCGGTACCTCGATGTCGCGCCGCAACCTGCTCCGCTCCATAGCCGTCGGCGGCGCCGCCCTGGCCGCCCCGTCCGTCCTCACCGCCTGCTCCACCGACTCCAGCGGCGGCGGCAACGTCTCCAACGCGGGCAAGAAGGTGGCGCCTTGGCCCCGGTACACCCCGGCGAAGGGCCCCACCCCCGACCTCGCGCCGACCGCCGAGGGCGTGCAGCCCGGGTACACGAAGTACCCGGAGAAGCTCGTGCGGGCGATGGCCGAGAAGCCGGGCACCGGCAAGCAGAAGATCAAGGTCATGACCATCACCTACGGCACCCC
Source organism: Streptomyces sp. NPDC040622 (assembly GCF_055593965.1). NCBI lineage: Bacteria > Bacillati > Actinomycetota > Actinomycetes > Kitasatosporales > Streptomycetaceae > Streptomyces > Streptomyces sp. NPDC040622. The sequence goes on from NZ_JBVIXD010000010.1 coordinate 113,436, forward strand.
GCCGAAGGAGGTCGGCCGCAACGAGTACTGGCAGGCCGTCAACGAGGCCCTGGGCGTCGAGGTCGAGTTCACCGTCGTGCCGGACGCCGACTTCCGCGCCAAGATGTCCACGCTGATGTCCGGCGACGACCTGCCCGACATGATCAACTTCGGCGGCGGGTACGTCCTGCCCCGCGAGTCGCAGTTCGTGAAGTCCCGGTGCGCCGACCTGAGCGAGCACCTCTCGGGTGACGCCGTCAAGGACTACCCCAACCTCGCCAACATTCCCACGTACGCGTGGGAGGGCATGGGCCGCATCGCCGGGCGCATCTACGGACTGCCCATCGAGCGCGCCAAGGTGCAGGGCGCGATGTTCATCAACCGCGAGGCGTTCGACACGGCCGGGTACAAGCCGGGCATGTCCGCGACCGACTTCCGGGCGATGGTGAAGGACGCCTCGCGGGGCAGGAAGTACGCGCTGGGCGCGTCCACGGTCGGCTTCTACGGGTACCTCTACCACGCGATGTGGCACGGCGCGCCCAACCAGTGGCAGATCAAGGGTGGCAAGGCCACCGACATGTACGGGACCGACGAGTTCAAGGCGGCCCTGGAATACATGGCCACGCTGCGCGGCGACGGCTCGTACAACCCCGACGCCACGTCGATCTCCCAGGTCGACCTGAAGACGCAGTTCTACAACGGCACCGTCCGCTCGATGACCGACGGCTGGGGCGCGATCATCTCCAACGCCCAGGGAATCAAGGACGAGTTCACCCTCGATGTCGCCGAGCCCTACGCGGTCGACGGCGTCACCCCCGTCTACCAGCAGAACCGCGGCTGTTTCGGCTACACCGTCATCAAGAAGGCCTCCAAGGACCGCGTCAAGCTCATGCTCCGCGTACTGAACTGGCTTGCCTCGCCGTTCGGTTCGAAGGAGTACGAGCTGATGCACTACGGCGTCGAGGGCACCCACTTCACGTACAACAAGGACGGCGACCCGGTCGCCACCGAGGCCGGCCTGATCGACTCCAAGACCAACCTCCCCTTCCCGTACCTGATGGACGCGCCGCAGCCGCTGTACTTCCCCGGCTTCCCCGACCTCACCAAGCGGCTGCACGCCTGGGAGAAGAAGGTCGTCCCGCTCCTCGTGCCCGACGACCACTGGGGCCTGATGTCGGACACGTACAACCGGCAGGGCGCCTCCATGCAGCAGATCATCGAGGACGGCGTGACGGCGATCGTCTCCGGACGCAAGAAGCTCTCCGACTGGGACGGCATCCACCGCAAGTGGCAGTCGCAGGGCGGCAAGCGGTCGGCCGAGGAGTTCCAGAAGGAGTACGAGGCCGCGCACTGACCCGGGGGGCCGGGCGCGGGATGATGGGTCCGGGGCGCGGGTGCCGTGGGGGCAACTCCGTCCCGGATCCATCGGGTTGACCGTCGGACGGTGGTCGGACGACGGCTAGGTGAGGGAGACACAGTGGGTGAGCGGGTCACCATCCGCGAGGTGGCCGCGCGCGCGGGCGTCTCGGTAGCGACCGTCTCGCGGGTCCTCGCGGGCAACTACCCGACGTCCACGGCGTCGCGCGCCAAGGTGCTGCGGGCGGTCAAGGACCTGGACTACGTCGCCAACGCGCACGCGCGCGCGCTGGCGGGCGCGGGCCGCAAGACGATCGCGGTCCTCATGTTCGACGTGGTGGGCGCGTTCTACGCGCAGGTCGCGCAGGGCGTGGAGATGGAGGCCGCCCAACAGGGCCGCCTCACCCTGGTCGCGTCCACCGGCAGCGACCCCGCCCGGGAGCTCGCCCTCGTCCAGATGATGCGCGAACAGGCCGCCGAGGCCGTGATGCTCGTGGGCGGCGTCGTCCAGGACGACGAGTACCGGCAGCGGATGGCGCGCTACGCCGAGGCGCTCGCGGCTGCGGGCTCCCGCCTCGTGCTGTGCGGACGCCCGGCACCGGCGCCCGACGTGCCCGCGCTCGTCGTCGAGTACGACAACGAGGCGGGCGCCCACGCCGTCACCAGCCACCTCCTGAGCGCGGGACACCGGCGGATCGCACTGCTCGGCTACGAACCGGGCAACACGACCGGCGAGGACCGTCTGGCCGGCTACCTCCGGGCGCTCTCGGACCACGGGGTGCCCCCCGAGGACGCCGTCCTGCACGGCCTCGGCTTCGGCCGGAACCACGGCTACCAGGCGATGCGGGACCTGCTCGCGAAGGCGGACGGCAAGCCCGGCTTCACGGCGGTCTTCGCCGGCGACGACCGGGCGGCGGCCGCGGCGATCACCGCGCTGCGGGAGTACGGCCTGCGGGTCCCCGAGGACATGTCGGTGGTCGGCTACAACGACGACCCGGTGGCCGGTGACATCACCCCCGGCCTGACGACCGTCCACATCCCCGCCGAGGAGATGGGCCGCACGGCGGTCCGCCGCGCCCTCTCCGGCTCCCCCCGCGCGGGCCAGGAGCGCCATGTGCTCGGCACGCACATCGTCATCCGGGACAGTGTGCGGCCGGTTCGGGGGGCGGGGGCTCCCTAGGGCCTGTCCTCACCCTCCTGCCAGGACCGCCCGCGCCACGTCCGCCGGGCGGTCCCGCATCACGAGGTGGCCCGACGGCCGTGCCACGCGGAACTCGGCGCCGAGCCCGCGGGCCAGCCGCCGCTGACGGTCCAGCCACCGCCGCGAACCTCCCGCGTCGGCGGCGAGCACCGTCACGGGGGCGCCGTCGGGCAGCGGCAGCTCCCTTCGCAGGGCGGCCAGTTCGCGTGCCGCGTCGCCGTACGTCGCGTACTCCATGAGCGCGGCCCGCCACACCCTGCCGGTCCCGTACACCCAGGCCCGGGGCGTCGGCGCGACCAGCCGCCGCAGGGCCGGCCCCAGCGCCCTCGGCAGCCCCGCCGCGCACAGCAGCGCCCCGCACGCGCGCGTGGCCGCGACCCGCGCCCCGCGCGGCACGAGGATCCGAGGGTGCTCCTCCACGCTGGAGTCGACCAGGACGAGACCCGCCGTACGCCCCGGGTACAGCCGTGCGAACGCCTCCGTGTGGAATCCGGCGAGGGAGTGCCCGACCACCGTCGCCCGTTCACCGGCGGGCCGTACCCCGTCCAGGACCCGCAGGATCCGCTCTGCCTCGCCCCGCAGAGTGGGCGCCACGCGTGCGTGGCCGCTGAATCCGAGGCCGGGGCGGTCGAAGCGGACCACCGTGCGGTGCGGGGCCAGCAGTTCCGCCACCGGGTCCCAGTCGAACCAGCCGAGCCCGAGCCCGGCGCTGAGCACGCACACCGGCCCGCTCCCCGTCACCTCGACGTGGTGCGGCACTCCCCCGACGCGTACGAAGGTCACCCCCGCCCGGCCTCCGCGTGCGGTGCCTGCACGGCCGCGGCCGCCACCGAACACGCGAGGACCACGAGCCACACCGCGATGAAGAGCACCTGGAGCCGCTGGCCGATCCCCAGACCCCACGTCCCGCGCCCGGCCTCGAACGCCGCGACGGACGTCAGGGTCCACACGGTGGCGGCCAGTTCGAGGACGACGAGCGGCGGGCCGGTGCGGGCGAGCGCGGGCCGGGTGCGGGCGTGGCGGCGCGCGGCGACGGTCAGGAGCACCATGGCGGCCAGGGCCCCCGTGACGGCGACGCTGCTGCTGACCGCGTGGGCGGCGTGCGTCCAGGGGACCGCGCCCGCCCGCTCGCGCGCGAGGCACCCGGGGTCGGCGGTCGCCGCGCAGCTCAGCGGCAGCCGTGAGTCGGCCGCCGTGGCCGCCCCGAACAGCGCGAGTCCGGCCCAGCCCGCCGTGGCCCACCGGCCCTTGCCGGGCAGCCACAGCAGCGCTCCGGCCGCCGCAAGGAGGACGAGGAGGCCCGCGAGGAAGTCGGCGGTGCGGAAGAAGGTCCCGTAGGGCTGGTTCTCCGCGGCGAGTTCGCTGACGTAGGCCGAGCGGGGCGAGAGCCCGGTCGACAGGAACGCCTCGGCCGTCCAGGTGCTGTAGGCGAGGGCGCCGGCGAGCAGGAGGGCGGCGAGGGTGCGGACGAGGGCGGGGCCGGCCCGGCGCGGCCGGTCCGCGGCCCCGGTGACGTCGGTCGTGGGGGGTGACATGAGGGCGTACGCGCTACGAGGAGGCATGTGACGTCCGGTGGTCGGGGTGGATCCAGCTGGGTTTGCGGTACTTGAGGAAGGCCGCGGGCGCCAGGACGCCGAGGACGAGGAGGCCCCCGCCGACGATCAGCAGATAGCGCCAGAGCGGGCCCTTGCCGAACTGGTCCGGCGGCACGAATCCGATGGCGAGCGCGGCGAGCGAGGCCACGAAGCCGACGGTCGCGACGAAGGTGACGGCCGGGACCACGAAGCCGCGCGGCACCTGCGGCTGGGACGTCCGCAGCCGGACGACGGCGACGAACATCAGCAGGTACGCGAGCAGATAGATCTGCACGGTGATGACGGAGAACATCCAGTACGCGCTGGAGACGTCGCTGCTGAAGGCGTAGAGGACACCGATCAGGGTGGTGACGACGCCCTGCGCGACCATGATGTTCCGCGGCACGCCCGCCTTGTTGAACTTCTGCAGGAACGGCGGCAGGTAGCCCTCCTGCCGGGCGAGCGTCACCAGCCCCTTGGCGGGTCCCGCGAGCCAGGTGAGCATGCCGCCGAGTGCGGCCATGACGAGCATGATGCCGACGATCTTCGTCATCCAGCCGACGTGGAAGTGGTCGAAGAAGGCCTGGAAGGCCTGCATCAGACCGGCGGTGAGGCTGAGTTCCCCGGACGGCATGACCCAGCTGATGGCCAGGGCCGGAAGGACGAAGATCAGCAGGACGAGGCCGGTGGCCAGGAAGATCGAGCGCGGGTACTCGGCGCGGGGGTGGCGCAGGGAGGACACGTGGACGCCGTTCATCTCCATGCCCGCGTAGGAGAGGAAGTTGTTGACGATGAGGACCAGGCTGGCGAGACCGGTCCACGGGGGCAGCCAGTGGTCGGGGCTCATGGGGGCGGCCGACGCGTTGCCCTCCCCAAGGAAGACGAGGCCGAGGACGACGAGGACGACACCGGGGATGAGGGTGCCGATGATCAGCCCCAGGGAGGAGAGTCCGGCGACCGTCTTGGTCCCGCGGCAGGTGATCCAGACGCCCGTCCAGTAGATGACGACGATGACGATCGCTACGTAGAGGCCGTTCTCGGCGAGACTCGGGTGGATGACGTACGCGAACGTCGAGGCCACGTAGGCGAGCAGGCTCGGGTAGTACGCGATGGTCATGGCGAACTGGCACCACACGGCGACGAACCCGAGCGGTTTGCCCAGCGCCTCGCTGACCCACCGGTAGATGCCGCCGGACCACCCGGAGGCGAGCTCGGCGCCGACGAGGGCGGTGGGGAGCAGGAAGACGAGGGCCGGCAGGAGGTAGAGGAAGACGGCGGCCAGTCCGTAGATGGCCATCGACGGCGAGGGGCGCAGACTGGCCACGGACGCGGTGGTCATCAGGGCGAGCGTCACCCAGGAGATGAACTGGCGCGGAATGGCGGGGTCCGGCTCCGGCAGGGTCCCTGCGGCGTTCTGCCCCGGTTCGTCCGTACTCGTCATGCGCTCATGATCGTCGGAGCGGCGGGGGACCGCATGTCGCCGATACCCGGCGGGGGTAGGGTTTCCGCATGCTGAGGACGAGGGGCCGCACGGGGCACGGGCAGTGGCTGCTGCTCGCCGCGCTGCTCTTCGGCATCGTGACGATGCATACGCTGGGGCATCCCTCGTCCGGCCCCGGGGGCGGGCACGGGGACGCGCACGGCGGTGGATCCGCCGCCGTCGCGGCGCCGTCGCGGCACGGGCCGGCGGGCGCGGCGCCCGCCGTGCACGACCGAGGCACCCCTCTGGCGCACGACTCCCGCACGCTCCGTCACGGGGACGGTGACGGTGCCCGCGCCCCCGCGACGGGCATGGCCGCGCCCGCGTCCGAGCCGCACGGCGGGATGGCGATGGATCCGCTGTCCGTGTGTCTGACGGTGCTGGGGGGCTGCACGCTCCTGCTGCTGGTGCGGGCCGGACTGCTGCGGCCGGGCGGGACGCTCGTACGGCTGTTCTCGCCCGGGCGGCTCCCGCCCGCCCTGCGACCCGATCCACCCCCGCCCCGCATACTCCTGTCCCACCTGTCGGTGCTGCGCATTTAGGCCTGCGCACCGGCTGCTTCGCGCTGCCCGCGCGATGTCGTGGTCTCCCGATGGGAACCCGCGGGCGTCGAGCGGTGTACCAGAAGCAGCAGATGCGCCCTCTGCACGCACCACCACGACGAGGTGTCACTCAGTCATGCGTCATCAGTCAGCCACGCCCGGTCACCCGGCCACGCCCGATCAGTCAGCCACGCGTGAGGAAGCCCCACGCACCCCCTCGCACCGCTCCCCCTCGCGCCGCGCCGTGCTCGGCGCCGCGGCCGCCGTCGCCGGCACGGGAGTCCTGACGGCCTGTTCGGACGCGGCCCCGGGCGGCCGCCGCGGAGCACACGGCGCGTCCGGTCCCGAGGGGTACGTGGACCCGGCGGGCCCCGAGGTCGCGGCCGCCGAGAAGAGGCGCGGCCGGGGCGGCCGGATCAGCGAGGTGCGGCTGACGGCCGCGCGGGCCACGCTCGACCTGGGCGGCCCCACGGTCAGGACGTGGGCGTACGGGGACCGGCTCCCCGGCAAGGAGGTCCGCGTCACCGCGGGCGACACCCTCGCCCTCACCCTCGCCAACCACCTCCCGCGGGCCACCTCCCTGCACTGGCACGGCATCGCCCTGCGCAACGACATGGACGGCGTCCCCGGCCTCACCCAGAAGGACATCGGGCCCGGCAAGGACTTCACCTACCGCTTCACCCTGCCGGACCCGGGGACGTACTGGTTCCACCCGCACTCGGGCACCCAGCAGGACCGCGGTCTGTACGCGCCCCTGATCGTCGAGGACCCCAGGGAACCGCTGCGGTACGACAAGGAGTGGGTGATCGTCCTGGACGACTGGGTCGACGGGGTGGACGGCTCGACCCCGGACGGCGTGCTGGCGGAGCTGGGCCGGGGCATGGCGGGCCACGACATGGGCGGCGACGGCGGCGACGGCCCGGGAGGCATGGACCACGGCGGCCACAACATGTCGTCGATGTCCTTCACGCCCTCCACCTCCGCCTCCGCGTCCACCATGTCCCGCACGTCGGCACGACCGTCCGAGTCACCGGAGCCCTCGGGCCCCTCGCGCATGATGATGGGCGCCAAGAGTGATCTGCTCGGCGGTGACGCGGGCGACGTCGCCTACCCGTACTACCTGGTCAACGGCCGTACGGCCAAGGCGCCTCCGCAGTTCCGTGCCCGCCCCGGCGACCGCGTCCGCCTGCGCATCATCAACGCCGGCGGCGACACGGCCTTCCGCGTGGCGCTCGGCGGCCACGAGATGACGGTGACGCACACCGACGGCTTCCCCGTCCGGCACGCGAAGACGGACGCGCTGCTCCTCGGCATGGGCGAGCGGTACGACGTACTGGTCACCGCCAAGGACGGCGTCTTCCCGCTGACCGCGCTGGCCGAGGGCAAGAAGGCGGCGGCGCTCGCGGTGCTGCGCACGGGTGGCGGGGCCGCGCCGACCGCGTCGACCCGCCCCGGGGAGCTGACGGGCCGTCTCCTGACGGCGGACCGGCTGCGGGCGCACGAGTCCGTGGCCCTCCCCGCCCGCGAGCCGGACCGCACGATCAGGCTCCGGCTGACGGGCTCCATGGCCGCGTACGACTGGGCGTTCGACAAGAAGCCCTACTCCCCCGGCCGGCGCCACCCCGTCCGCGCGGGCGAGCGGGTCCGCCTGACCTTCACCAACTCGACGTCGATGTGGCACCCGGTCCACCTCCACGGCCACAGCTTCGCCCTGGCGAACGTGGCAGGCGGCCCCCGCAAGGACACGGCGGTCATCCTGCCGAACGGCACGCTGTCGGTGGACTTCGACGCGGACAACCCGGGCCTGTGGATGATCCACTGCCACAACGTGTACCACGCGGAGGCGGGCATGATGACGGTCCTCGGCTACCGCTCCTGAGGCCCCCGCCAGGGGCGGCTCCACGCGCAGGAACGACCTGAGCGGTACCCCCGGACATGCCCTCCGGGGGCGCCGCGCCTCTACCGGGCGCGGTGGGCACTTCCCGCAAGAAGTCGGACAATAGTTGGAGGGCGACTAACAGGCCTCCCCTTCCCGAAGAAGGCCACCCGATGTCCATGCCCGGCGGCCCTCCGCCGCCACCCCCGTGGGGACCACGCCCCCAAGCGGGACCACCTCCACCCCCGGCACCATCGCAGGGGCGGCTCCGCAACGGTCTCGGCACGGCTTCTCTCGTGCTCGGCATCATCGGCGTGCTGTGCGGACTGGTTCCCCTCCTGTTCTGGGCGGCGGGCATCCTCGCCGTTCTGGCGGTCGCCTTCGGCTGCATCGGCATCGGGCGAGCCCGCAAAGGTCAGGCCGGCAACAGAGGCACCGCGATCTGGGGCACCTCGCTCGGGGCGGTCGCCGCGGTGCTGGCCGTCATCGGCCTGGTCATCAGCGTCTCCGTCTTCAACGACACCGTGGATGAGCTGAACGGAACGGGCGGGAAGAAGGAGTCGTCGACCACGATGCCGCCGGGCCGGCAGGCGGAGAAGGACTCCGACGAGCTCGCGTTCGGTGAGACGTTCGCGTACGAGGACGGTGTCAAGGTGACCGTCGCGCCCCCCGTTCCCTACAGGCCGGGCCCCTTCGCGGTGGGGCACGCCGAGGGCAACAAGGCGCTGACCGTCAAGATCACCGTCGTCAACGGATCGGACAAGGCGGTCGATCTGGATCTGACCACCGTCGGCTTCAAGGACGCCGACGGCGCCGGGGCCGAGGCGGTCCACGACGGTGACCTGCCCAGGGAGTTGGCCGGCAACCTGCAGCCCGGCAAGCAGTCCGTCGCCACGTACGCCGTGAGCCTGCCGGCCGATGCGGCGAAGAAGCTGGAGGTCCAGGTCGAGCCCGGCTTCCTGCACTACGACAGCGCCGACTGGTCCGGAAGCACCGGCTGACCTCGCGGCCCCCTCCCTCGCGTGGGACGCCCCACACCCGCCCGACAGGGCATCGCGTCGGATTGACGATTACACTGGGCGGCGTGCCTCAACTACGCCTCGCTCTGAATCAGATCGACTCGACCGTCGGCGACATCGCCGGGAACGCCGAGGCGATCGTCCACTGGACCCGGCACTCCGCCGAGCAGGGGGCGCATCTCGTCGCGTTCCCCGAGATGGTGCTGACCGGTTATCCCGTCGAGGACCTCGCCCTGCGTTCGTCCTTCGTCCAGGCCTCGCGGGACGCGCTGCGCGCGCTCGCCGTGCGGCTGCGGGAGGAAGGATTCGGGGAGCTGCCGGTCGTCGTCGGCTATCTCGACCGGACCGAGGAGGCCAAGCCGAAGTTCGGCCAGCCCGCGGGCGCCCCGCGCAACGCGGGAGCCGTGCTGTACCGCGGCGAGGCCGTCCTGACGTACTCCAAGCACCACCTCCCCAACTACGGCGTCTTCGACGAGTTCCGCTACTTCGTGCCGGGCGAGACGCTGCCGGTCGTGCGCGTGCACGGCGTCGACGTCGCGCTCGCCATCTGCGAGGACCTCTGGCAGGACGGCGGCCGCGTCCCGGCGACCCGCAGCGCGGGGGCGGGCCTGCTGCTCTCCATCAACGCCTCGCCGTACGAGCAGAACAAGGACGACGAGCGCCTGGAGCTGGTGCGCAAGCGCGCCCAGGAGGCGGGCTGCACCACCGCCTACCTCGCGATGATCGGCGGTCAGGACGATCTGGTGTTCGACGGCGACTCGATCGTCGTCGACAAGGACGGCGAGGTCATCGCGCGTGCCCCGCAGTTCGCCGAGGGCTGCATCGTGCTGGACCTGGAGCTGCCCGCCGCCGCGCCCGACGCGCCGTCCGGCATCGTCGACGACGGGCTGCGCATCGAGCACGTCACGCTCTCCGACGCGCCCCTTCCCGCGTACGAGGCCGAGCTCACCGGCGGGTACGCCGAGCGGCTCGACGACGACGAGGAGGTGTACTCGGCGCTCGTCGTGGGCCTGCGCGCCTACGCGGCGAAGAACGGCTTCAGCAGCGTCCTGATCGGCCTCTCCGGCGGCATCGACTCGGCGATCACCGCCGCCCTCGCCTGCGACGCGCTCGGCGCGCAGAACGTGTACGGCGTCGCCATGCCCTCCCGCTACTCCTCCGACCACTCCATCGGCGACGCGGAGGAACTGGCCCGGCGCACCGGGCTCAACTTCCGCACCGTCTCGATCGCGCCGATGTTCGACGCGTACATGGGGTCGCTCGGGCTCACCGGGCTCGCCGAGGAGAACCTCCAGTCGCGGCTGCGCGGCACGATGCTGATGGCGATCTCCAACCAGGAGGGGCACATCGTGCTCGCGCCGGGCAACAAGTCCGAGCTCGCGGTCGGCTACTCGACGCTCTACGGCGACTCCGTGGGCGCGTACGGCCCCATCAAGGACGTGTACAAGACGTCGATCTTCCGGCTCGCCGAGTGGCGCAACCGGGCGGCGCGGGAGCGGGGGCAGACGCCGCCGATCCCGGAGAACTCCATCAGCAAGCCGCCGAGCGCCGAGCTGCGCCCGGACCAGGTCGACACGGACTCGCTCCCCGACTACCCGGTCCTGGACGGCATCCTGGAGCTCTACGTCGACCGCGACCAGGGCGCCGACACGATCGTGGCCGCGGGCTACGACCGTGAGCTGGTCACCAAGACGCTGCGGATGGTGGACACCGCGGAGTACAAGCGGCGGCAGTACCCGCCGGGGACGAAGATCTCCGCGAAGGGCTTCGGCAAGGACCGCAGGCTGCCCATCACGAACCGGTGGCGGGAGTCCGCCTCCGGCTGATCCCCGGGAGGGAGGGCCCGCCGCCGGGGCGGGCCCTCCCTCCTACGTGTTCTGCCCCTGCCGCCGTGTGGCGACAGGGGCAGAACCATGTGCGGGCAGACCGTGCGGGACGGTCCGTGGGGGCGTCCGTGGGAGGGGGCGGTCCGCGGGAGGGGGCGGTCCGCGGGGGTGTCAGTGGTGCGAGGGCTCCCGGGCGGGCGTCCCCGTCGCCACCACCCGCTCCGTGCCGGGCACGGGCCCCCGGCGGAGGTCCACCGCGTAGGCGAGACCGGCCACCGCGAGCCCGAGGACGGCGAGGACCGCGCCCGCGACCGCCGGGGACGTCACGCCGAAGCCCGCCGCGAGGGCGAGGCCGCCGATCCAGGCGCCGCCCGCGTTGGCGAGGTTGAACGCGCCCTGGTTCGCGGACGAGGCGAGCGAGGGGGCCGCCGACGCCTTCTCCATGACCATGAGCTGCAGCGGCGAGCCCGTCGCGAACGCCGCCATGCCCAGCAGGACGACGCCGACGGCGGCGCTCCACCCGGCGCTCATGAGCAGCGGGAAGAAGGCGAGCACGACGGCCAGCGAGATCAGCCCGCCGAAGAGCGTGCCGCGCAGGGAGTGGTCGGCCAGGCGCCCGCCGAGCAGGTTGCCCGCGGTCGCGCCCACGCCGAACAGCGCGAGGAGCAGCGTGACGCTGGACTCCGCGTAGCCCGCCGCGTCCGTCAGCATCGGCGTGATGTAGCTGTACGCCGAGAACAGCGCGCCGAAGCCCGCGACGGTGGTGCCGAGCGCCAGCCACACCGGGACGCTGCGCAGCGCCCGGAGTTCGCCGCGCAGGCCGACGTCGTCGCCGTGGCCGTGGTCGGCGGGGACCAGGAGGGCGAGCGCGGCGATGGCGGCGAGCCCGATCGCGCTGACCGCGAGGAACGTGGCGCGCCAGCCGAGCTGCTGCCCCATCGCGGTGGCCACCGGCACGCCGATGATGTTGGCGACGGTCAGGCCGAGGAACATCAGGGAGACCGACTGCGCCTTGCGCTCGGGGCCGACGAGGCCGGTGGCGACGACCGCGCCGACGCCGAAGAAGGCGCCGTGCGGCAGTCCGCTGAGGAAGCGGGCGGCCATCAGCAGGTGGTAGTCGGGGGCCGCGGCCGACAGCGCGTTGCCGACGACGAACAGCCCCATCAGTCCGATCAGGACGCGGCGGCGCGGCAGCCGCGCGGTGACGGCGGCGAGCAGCGGGGCGCCGATGACGACGCCCAGCGCGTACGCGGAGACCAGGTGGCCCGCGGTGGGGATGGATATGTGCAGGTCGTCGGCGACGTTGGGCAGCAGGCCCATCATCACGAACTCGGTCGTGCCGATGCCGAAGGCGCCCACGGCGAGGGCGAGCAGGGCCAGGGGCATGAAGAAGTACCTTCCACGGAAGCAGGGGGGCGGCGCGAGGCCGGACCCGTACCGGAGGGCGGCCGTCGTCGGCGTCGGCCGGCCCGGTACGGGAGAGAGGCGGAACCCGTAAGTTTACGTACGGAACAAAGCCGCCCGCACCGAGTATTCCGAGGGCTCGCGTCCGTGGGGTCAAGAACGGACGACGCGGGCGTTACGAGGAGAGGTCGACCCGCGCCGCGATCGGCAGGTGGTCGCTGCTCGTCTTCGGCAGCGTCCACGAGGAGACCGGCTCGACGCCCTTGACCATGATCTGGTCGATGCGCGCCATCGGGAACGACGCGGGCCAGCTGAAGCCGAAGCCGTCGCCCGCCGCGCCCTGCGTGGAGCGCATCTGCGAGGTGACGCCGTTCAGCGCGCGGTCGTTCATCGTGCCGTTGAGGTCGCCGAGCAGGATGACCTTGCCGATCTTCTCGTCGGAGATGGCCTCGCCGAGCGCGTCGGCGCTGTTGTCGCGCTGGTTGGCGGTGAAGCCCGCGTTGAGCTTCACGCGCACCGACGGCAGGTGCGCCACGTGGACGGCGATCTCGCCCTTGGGCGTGGTCACCGTCGTGCGCATCGCACGGACCCAGCCCAGCTTGATGTCGACGGGCCGGGTGTCGGAGATCGGGTACTTGCTCCAGAGGCCGACGGTGCCCTTGACCGCGTGGTACTTGTACCCGGCCGACAGCGCCTTCTCGTACACGGGCACGGCGGCGGGGGTGAGCTCCTCCAGGGCGATCACGTCCGCGCCGGAGGCCGCGACGTCCCGGGCGGTGCCGGTCGGGTCGGGGTTGTCCGCGTTCACGTTGTGGGTGGCGACGGTCAGGTCGCCGCCGGTGTCCGACTTCCCGGTGATCAGGCCGCCGAACGAATTGATCCAGATGATCGTCGGCAGCAGCAGGGCGATCAGCGCGGTCGCGGACTTGCGCACCACCGCGATGACGAGCAGCACGGGGACGAAGAGACCGAGCCAGGGCAGGAAGGTCTCGGTCAGACTGCCGAGGTTGCCCACGTTGTTGGGGATCTGGGCGTGGAAGAGCATCACCAGCGCGATGAGGACCGCGGCCCCCGCGGTGACCAGTCCGCGCCGCCAGATGTCCCGGTCGCCCCGCCAGCCGTCGAGCAGGCGGCGGAGCCGGGACCCCGGACGCTCGGGGCCCGAGCCGCCGCTGCCGGTCTCCGTCATATACGCCTGCGCCATGCTCTCGTCGCCTCACTGCCTGCCGTGCACACCGTCTGTCCCGCCCCTGAAACCCTAGGCGATGATCGGGTGTCGTCCCTGCCGTCCACGACGGCCGTACACGGACCAGGACGATCGGGATGTCGCGACGGGTTCCTGACCGGGCGGGGAGAGCGTTCTCTGTGACGAAATGCGCATAACTCCGGCCGACGGTCAATTCACCGCGCGGGACGCAGCCCTTGTCACCGTGCGGGACGCAGCCCTTGCAGGACGGTGTCGACGATCCGCTCGGCGAGGTCGGCGTCCAGCGGTCCGTCCTGGCGCATGACCGTGCGCAGCAGCATGGGCCCCACGAAGAGGTCGTTGGCGGTCTCGATGTCGATGTCGGCGCGCAGTTCGCCGTCGGCGAGGCCCCGCCGCAGGACGTCGAGCGTCATGCGGCGGCGAGGCGTAATGACCGTCTCGTGGTACGCCTCCCAGAGCTTGGGCAGGGCCTTCATCTGTGCGAAGACGTTGTGCAACAGGGCGGAGGAGCGCATGGTCAGGCCACGTCTGCGCAGGCTCTCCAGGATGCTCACGAGGTCGTCGCGCATCGAGGTGCCCGGCAGCACGGGGTCGGGCTCCTCGAAGGCGCGCAGGACGTCGACGAAGAGGGCCTCCTTGCCGTCCCAGCGGCGGTAGATGGTGGCCTTGCCGACACCGGCCGTGCGGGCGATCCGCTCGATGGACAGCTCGGTGAGCGAGACGCCGTCCTCCATGAGGCGCACCACGCCCTCCATGATCGCCTGCTCCACGGCCTCGCTCCTGGGCCGCCCGCGGGCGGCCCTGGCGTGGGGCGTCGCCTGCGCGGCACCCTTGTGCTCCGCGACCGTCGCGCCCTTGTCGCTCACGTCGTCACTCTCCCTCGCTCACCCCGGCTGCCGGCTCGCTCGCCGCGGCTGCCCGGCCGATTCTCCCTCACCGCTTCTCCCTCACTGCCCTGCGGCGCCCACCGGCTCGGCCTCCTCCTGTCGCGGCCCCTCGTCCTTCGGCGCGCGTCCGGGCAGGAACAGGAAGGTGATCAGCGCGCCGACCACGGCGACGCCCGCGCCCCACAGCGCCGTGACGTGCATGGCGTGCAGGAAGGAGTCGTTGGCCGCGGTGACCAGGGGCTCGCCCTTGGGGCCGAGCTTCGCCGCGATGCCGAGGGTGGCCTCGATGGACTCGCCCGCGGTGTGCCGGAGGCCCGCGGGCAGCAGGGACAGCTGGTCCTCCACCCCGCTGCGGTAGGCGGTGGAGAGCACGGAGCCGAGGACCGCGATGCCGAGGGCGCCGCCGACCTGGCGGAAGGTGTTGCTCAGCGCGGACGCGGAGCCTGCCTTCTCGCGCGGCAGGGCCTGCATGATCACGACGCTGGTGGGCGTCATGATGTGCGCCATGCCGGTGCCCATGAGGAAGAAGACGACCTCAAGGATCCAGATCGGCGTGTCGGTGTCGAAGAGCGTGAAGGCCGTCAGCGCGGCCGCCAGGAGGAGCAGTCCGCCGGTGCACACGGCCCGTACGCCGAAGCGGTCGACGACGAGGCGGGCGCGCGGCGCGAAGAGGAGCTGGGCCGCGGCGAGCGGCAGCATCAGCAGGCCGGTCTCCAGCGGCGAGTAGCCGCGCACGCTCTGGGTGTAGAAGACCGCGAAGAAGGTGACGCCCATCAGCGCGAAGAAGACGAGCGCGATGGCGCAGATCGCCGCGGAGAAGACCCGGTTCTTGAAGTACGTGATGTCGACGGAGGGGTGGTCGCTGCGCTTCTCGTACAGCACGAAGCCGGCGAGGACGACGACGCCGCCGATGACGGTGGCGAGCACGGCCGGGTCGGTGAAGTCGGCGAGCTGGCCGCCCTTGATGATGCCGTAGACGAGCAGCACCAGGCCGACGACGGAGAGCGCGACGCCGAAGAGGTCGATGTGGCCGGGCTTCGGGTCCCGGGAGTCGGGCACGAGCCAGACCATCAGGGCGAGCGCGACGATCACGATCGGCACGTTGACCAGGAAGACCGAGCCCCACCAGAAGTGGTCGAGCAGGACACCGCCGGTGATGGGCCCGATGGCGACGGCCAGGCCGACGCCGCCCGCCCAGATGCCGATGGCCTTGGGCTGCTCGTCGCGTTCGAAGACGTTCATCAGGACGGCGAGGGTGGCGGGCATCACGAAGGCGGCGCCGAGGCCCATCACCGCGCGGAACGCGATGAGCTGGACGGGCGAGCCCGCCTCCGCCGCGAGCGCCGAGCCGATGCCGAAGACGACGAGCCCCGCGAGCAGGACCTTCTTGCGGCCGAGCCGGTCGCCGAGCAGGCCCGCGGTGAAGAGCAGGCCCGCGAAGACGAGCGTGTAGGCGTTGATCGCCCACTCCAGCTCGCTCTGGGTGGCGCCGAGGCCGGTCGGCCCGGGGGTGGAGATCGTCTTGATGGCGACGTTCAGGATCGAGTTGTCGAGCACGACGATCAGCAGGCTGAGCATCAGCACCCCGAGGATCGCCCAGCGGCGCCGGTGGACGGCCTCCGGTACGCGGGAGGGGGTGGGTATGGCAGGCGTTGACATGCTCAGCAGCGTAGAAGAATTTCGATACGAGACCGTCTCGTATTGTAAAAGCTTGCCGAGCCGTAGGGGTGGGCTTTACCCGGCGGACGGCCGGCCGGCCTTCTGCCCGCGACTCGCACTAGCCCCGGAGCGGCACGTGGTGCAACCATGGAGGTGATCCGGGGACGCCGTCAGGGCGCCTCGAGATGACAGAAGGAGCCGTTGCGATGACGCAGCTTTCGGCTGCCCAGAAGAGTGCCGACGCCCACCGAGGCCCCGACAGCAGCAAGGCGCTGTACGGCGGCAAGGGCACCCGGCGCATCACTGTGCGCGACATCACCACCGCCAAGGAGCGGGGCGAGAAGTGGCCCATGCTCACCGCCTACGACGCGATGACCGCGTCCGTCTTCGACGAGGCGGGCATCCCCGTCATGCTCGTCGGCGACTCCGCGGGCAACTGCCACCTCGGGTACGAGACCACCGTGCCCGTCACCCTCGACGAGATGACCATGCTGGCCTCGGCCGTCGTACGGGGCACCAGCCGCGCCCTGATCGTCGGTGACCTGCCGTTCGGCTCGTACCAGGAGGGCCCCGTCCAGGCGCTCCGCTCGGCGACCCGGCTCGTCAAGGAGGCGGGCGTCGGCGCGGTCAAGCTGGAGGGCGGCGAACGCTCCCTGGCCCAGACCGAGTTGCTGGTCCGGTCCGGCATCCCCGTCATGTCCCACCTCGGCCTGACCCCGCAGTCCGTCAACACCATGGGCTACCGCGTGCAGGGCCGCGGCGACGAGGCGGCCCACCGGCTGCTCAACGACGCCAAGGCCGCGCAGGACGCGGGCGCGTTCGCCGTCGTCCTGGAGCTCGTCCCCGAGGAACTGGCCGCCGAGGTCACCCGCTCCCTGAACATCCCCACCGTCGGGATCGGGGCGGGCGCCCAGTGCGACGCGCAGGTCCTCGTCTGGACGGACATGATGGGCCTGACCGGCGGCAAGATGCCGCGCTTCGTCAAGCAGTACGCGGAGCTGCGGGGGGTCATGGCCGGGGCGGCCAAGGCCTTCGCCGAGGACGTGGTGGGCGGGACGTTCCCCGCGCCGGAGCACGCGGTCCACTGAGGCCGTAGGGGCGGACCGGTTCCTCGCGATGCCCGCGTGAGGCCCGCCAGACGTTCACCGATGTCCGTGTGACGTCCGCCCGAGACCACCGCGGCACCATGGCAGCCCGTCGATCTTCCCCCGTCGGCGGGCTGTCGCCGTTCCCGGTGAGGGCCGGGCTGTCGGTGGGATGTCGGTGGTTTGTCGGTGGGGTCTGACACCTTGTGGGCATGACGCGAATCGACATGAACCCCGGCGGCGCAGGGAGCGCGGTCACCGTAAGGGGACTGGTCAAGCACTACGGCGAGACCAAGGCACTGGACGGCGTGGACCTCGACGTGCGCGAAGGCACCGTCCTTGGCGTACTCGGACCCAACGGCGCCGGCAAGACGACCCTCGTACGCTGCCTCTCCACCCTCGTCACCCCGGACGCGGGCACCGCCTTCGTCGCCGGCTACGACGTGGCCCGCCAGCCCCGCCAGCTCCGCCGCGTGATAGGCCTGACCGGCCAGTACGCGGCGGTGGACGAGAAGCTGTCCGGGCGCGAGAACCTCTACATGGTCGGGCGCCTGCTCGACCTGTCCCGCAAGGACGCCAGGTCCCGCGCCGACGGTCTGCTGGAGCGGTTCTCGCTCACCGAGGCCGCCAAGCGCCCGGCGAGCACGTACTCCGGCGGCATGCGCCGCCGCCTCGACCTCGCCGCGTCGATGATCGGCAGCCCGGCCGTCCTCTACCTGGACGAGCCGACGACCGGTCTCGACCCCCGCACCCGCAACGAGGTGTGGAGCGAGGTCCAGCGGATGGTGGGCGACGGCGTGACCGTGCTGCTCACCACCCAGTACATGGAGGAGGCCGAGCAGTTGGCCTCCGAGCTGACGGTCATCGACCGCGGCAAGGTCATCGCCAACGGCGGCATCGACGAGCTGAAGGCGAAGGTCGGCGGCCGCACCCTGCGGGTCCGCCCGGCCGACCCGCTGGAGCTGCGTCCGCTGGCGAACGCGCTCGACGACCTGGGCCTGACCGGCATCGCCACCTCCACGGTGGACACCGAGACCGGCACGGTCCTCGTTCCGATCCTCAGCGACGAGCAGTTGACCGCCGTGGTCGGCGCGGTCACCGCGCGCGGCATCACCATCGGCTCCATCGCCACCGAACTGCCCAGCCTGGACGAGGTGTTCCTCTCGATCACCGGCCAGAAGGCCAGCGCCCCGCAGGACGCCCGTCCCAGCGACATCGAACTCGAGGAGGTCGCCGTATGAGCGCCACCACACTCACGGCCCCCCTCAAGGCGGGCCAGGACGACGCCCGCATCGGGCTGCGCGGCCACGTCCGGCACACCGGCGCGCTGGTCCGCCGCAACCTGCTGTGGATCCGCCAGGACCCGGAGTCGATGTTCGACGCCGTCCTGATGCCGATCGTCTTCACACTGCTGTTCGTGTACGTCTTCGGCGGTTCCATCGGGCAGGCGCTCGGCGGCGGTCAGGACCAGTACGTGCAGTACGTGGTGCCCGGCATGATGGCGATGATGAGCATGAACATCGCCATGGCGGTCGGCACCGGCTTCAACCAGGACTTCCAGAACGGCATCATGGACCGTTTCCGCACCCTGCCGATCGGCCAGGGCTCGGTCCTCTTCGCCAAGATCGTGGTGGAGCTGATGCGACTGCTCATCGCGACGACGATCATGATGATCGTCGGTGTCCTGGTGGGCTTCGACATCACGAACTGGGGCGGCCTGTTCGCCGCCGTGGGCCTCTCCGCCCTCTTCGGCACGTCCATCATGTGGATCTTCCTGGTCCTCGGCGTCTCGATGAAGAGCGCCCAGTCCGTGCAGGCGATGGGCTTCCTGGTCCTGATGCCGCTGCAGTTCGGCTCGTCGATCTTCGCGCCGACCCGGTCGATGCCCGGCTGGCTGCAGGGCTTCACCGACTACAACCCGCTCTCCTCGCTCGCGGACTCCGCGCGCGGACTGATGGTCGGCGGGCCCGTCGCCCACGACCTGTGGGTGACGGTCGGCTGGTCGGTGGCGCTCACGCTGGTGATGGCGCCGATCGCGATCCACAAGTTCCGCACGAAGAACTGATCAGCGGGAACAGCCTGACCAGCCTGACCGGTACGGACAACAGGAATCCGGGCGTCCGGGTCATGTCCGGGTCACAGCGCGCACAGGGCGGCGGCCTCCTCGACGGTGAGGCCGCCGCCCTGTGCGTACGCCTCCTCGTACGCGCGGTCGCCGAGCGCGCCGCGCGTCCGCCGCTCCGCGTCCCCGCGGATCTCCCGCTCCATCGTGTTGGCGATGTGCGCCGGCGGCAGCTCGCGGTCGGCGATCCCCAGCAGCCGGGCCGCGTCGTCGGCGCGGGCCCCGCCCGCGCCCTCGGACAGGGCGAGGGCGGCGATCCACAGGTGGACGGAGACCATCTGCGGGGCGATCATCCGCGACAGCGGGTCGAGGGCCTTGGCGAAGGCCTCGCCGACCTTGGCGACGCTCTCCTCGTACCGCCCCTCCAGCGCATCCAGCCAGGCGTTCAGGCCGAGCACGGAGCTCTCGAAGACGGCGTAGCCGATGGCACTGAACTCCTCGCGCAGCAGCCGCAGTTGCTCGCGCGCCTCTTCGGTGCGGCCGGTGCGGCCGAGCGCGAGGGCGAGGTAGACGCGGGCGGCCGGCAAGGCCTCGCCGGTGTGGTGGCGGCCCGGATTGTCGATGATCTCCCGCAGCATCGCCTCGCCCCGCGCGAAGTCCTCGCGGCGCTCCGGCCGGTCCGTCAGGAGCGAGCCGAGACGGGCCCGGAGCAGGGCGACCTGGGTGTCGGCGCCGACCTGTTCGGCGTACTCGACGGCGGCCAGGAAGTCCTCGGCGGCCAGCGCCAGTTCGCCGCGCCGCTCCCGTGCCTCGCCGCGCGCGGAGAGCGCCTCGGCGATGCCCCACACGTCGCCCAGCGCCCGGAACCCGTGCAGCGCCTCGTCCGCGTCGCGGATGGCGTCGCCCGACCAGTCGGTGCGGTTGGCCAGCATGTTGGCGCGCATCTGCAGGGCGGCGGCGAGCTCCCACGCGTAGCCGAGTTCGCGGCTCGCCGCGACGGTCTCGTCGATGACGTGGCGCAGCAGCTCCATGTCGCCGCCGAGCAGCACGGCGAAGAACCAGAGGTTGGCGGGCGTCCGGCAGGTCTGCGGGAGGCCGGGGCGGTAGGCGGTCCTGATGCCGAGCAGCTTCTCCTCGGCGGCCGGCGTCTGCCAGACCGTGGTGTCCCGGTCCATGTCCATGCAGGAGAGATGGAGCAGGTGCGCTCCGCGGCGGGCCTCGACGAGGACTTCGGGGCGCATCGGCGGGGGCGCGGCCGTGCACGGCTCGTACAGCGGGGGCGCGGGGGCGACGGGCGGGGCGAAGGGGTCGGGGCCGAGTGCGATGACGTCACGGGACCAGGTGCGGGTCTCCGTGCGCAGGCCGCGCATCTGCCAGAACCAGTGGAGGGACAGGACGAGGCAGAGCGCCTCCTGCTCGTCCTGTGCGGCGAGGGCGTGCCGCAGGGCGGTGCGCAGGTTCTCGTACTCGACCTCGAGGCGTTCCACGGCCGCGTACTGTGCCGCGCCGCGCAGTTCGGGGTCGGTGGTGCGGGCGAGCTCGCGGTAGTGCACGAGGTGCGCGCGCTCGGCGGCGGCCCGGTCGCCCGCCTCGTCCAGACGCTCGCCCGCGTACTCGGTGACGGTCTCCAGGAGCCGGTAGCGCATGGTGCCGCCGGCCTGCGGCGAAGGGGCCGCGACGACGAGGGACTTGTCGACGAGGGAGCCGAGCAGGTCGGCGACGTCGTACGCGCCGTCGGCCGCGCAGACCTCCTCGGCCGCCGCCAGGTCGCAGCCGCCCGCGAAGACCGAGAGGCGGCACAGTACGGCCCGTTCGGGCGCGTCGAGCAGGTCCCAGGACCAGTCGACGACGGCCCGCAGGGTCTGCTGGCGGGGCAGGACCGTGCGGGCGCCGCCGGTGAGCAGCCGGAAGCGGTCGTCGAGGCGGTCGGCGATCTGGCGCGGGGTGAGCATCCGCAGGCGGGCGGCGGCCAGTTCGATGGCGAGCGGCAGGCCGTCCAGGCGTCGGCAGATCTCGGCGGCGGCCTCGGGGTCGGCGTCCACCGTGAAGCCGGGCAGCGCCGCCGCGCCCCGCTCGGCGAACAGGCGCAGCGCGACCGGCCCGGGCAGCGGCTCGACGGGACGCAGCAACTCGCCCGGTACGGCGAGGGGTTCACGGCTGGTGGCGAGGATCGTCACACCGGGGCAGCGGGCCAGGAGCTCGTCGGCGAGGCGGGCGGCCGCCCCGATCACGTGCTCGCAGTTGTCCAGGACGATCAGCATGCGGCGGGCCGCGCAGTGCTCGACGAGCCGGGCCACGGGGTCGTCGCCGAGCCGCTCCGAGATGGCCCGCAGCTCCTCCGCGCCGGCGCCGCGCAGCACGGTCTCGCGGGCGCCGAGCGCGGTGAGGACGGCGGCGGGCACGCCGTCGGGATCCTCGACCGGCGCGAGCTCGGCGAGCCACACGCCGTCCGGGACGTGCGCGGCGACGGCCTCCGCGGCCTCCTGCGAGAGCCGGGTCTTCCCGGCGCCGCCGGGGCCGAGGAGGGTGACGAGCCGGGCCCGCGCGAGGTCGGCGCGGAGCACGTCGATGTCGTCCTCGCGTCCCACGAACGAGGTCAGCCGGGCCCGCAGGTTCCCCGGCGCGCGGGGCCGCACGGGAGCGGCGCGGGGCGGTACGGGCGGATCCCGCAGCAACTCCTCGTGCAAAGCGCGGAGTTCGGGGCCCGGGTCGGCGCCGAGCCGGTCGGCGATCTCGCGGCGCACGCCGTCGTACGCGGCGAGGGCCTGCGCGGGGCGGCCCGTGTCCCGCAGCGCGCGCAGCCGCAGGGCCTGCAGCGGTTCGTCCAGGGGGTGGGCGTCGCACAGCTCGGCGAGCTCGGGCAGCGCCTGCTCGGCCCGGCCGAGGGCGAGGGCCGCGGTCATCCGGGTGCGGCGGGCGTCGAGGTGCCGCGCGTGCCAGCGGGCGGCCTCCGCGGTGTGTTCCGGCAGGTCGGCGAGGGGATCGCCGGTCCACAGGGCGAGCGCGTCGTCCAGGACGTCGGCCGCCTTCGCCGCGTCACCGTCGGCCAGGGCGCGCCCGGCCTCGGTCACCAGCCGGTCGAAGCGGAACACGTCCACGTCGTCGGGGCTCGCGCACAGTCGGTAGCCGCCGTCCACGGAGACCACGGCGTCCGCGCCGATGGCCCTGCGCAGCCGGCCCACCAGCGCCTGCAGAGCGCCGCTCGCGTCCGCGGGGGCGCCCGCGGTCCACACCTCGTCGACCAGGGCCTGGGCGGGGACGGGGCGGCCCGCGCGCAGGGCGAGGGCGGTGAGCAGGGCGCGCAGGCGGGCGCCGCCGACGGGAACGGGGGTTCCGTCGGGGCGGGTGGCTTGGGTCTGCCCCAGGACGCGGTATCGCACCGGGCCATTGTCGCCGGTACCGGGGTGGGGTGGTGCGACGGGGCTTGTCCCCGTGCCCCGTGCGAGGTCTGGTGCGAGGCCCCGTGCGAGACCGTCCCGTGCGGGCGCGAACAGGGCCCCTGCCCCACTGGACGTCGCGGCGGACGGCTGCCACCCACCCGTTTGCCCCGCGACGTCCAGCGGAAGCAGGGGCGGGATGCCCGCGACCGAGGGCCGGGGCTCGCTCGCCCTCGGGGCCCCAGAACTCAGCCGCCCGCCTCCTCCGACTCCCCCGGCACCTCCAAGGACACCAGCACCCCCGTCTCGTCCCTCCGGTACCCCCGGCCCTCCCTGACCTCCTCCGACACCCCCCGTTTGAACCACTTCGGGCACACCTCCACCGCCCGCAGCCACCGCTCCCCCGGCACCCTCTCGTACGTCGAGCCGCCGCCCTTCCGCTGGGCGTAGGACTGTTCGACGACCTGGATGCCGCGCACCACGCCCACCGTGGCCGGCCACTTCCCGCCGTGCTGTTCCACCGAGAGCAGGCCCTTCAGGTGGGCCCGGGCGGGCCAGTCGCCCTCACCCGGCCACGGCACCGTGACGCCGCCCCCGGCCGCCCGTACCGCGGGGCCGCCGCCGATCGACTCCACGGGGCCCTCGATCCCGCTGAGCTCCCGCCGCCACTCGCGGCCCTGTTCGGCGACGTCGACGAGGAGCTGCCACGCCACGTCGTCGCCCACGGCGAACGGCTTGCCGCAGCACTCCATCTGCCAGTCCTGGTACATCACGTTCCACAGCGCCATGTCCCCAGCCTCCCCAAAACCCGGCGGCGCGTGCGAGACGTTTTCGGGGTACGAGACGTTTCCACGGTGCGCGGGTCCTCGTCTTCGGGCCCGGCGCCCCGCCGGGCCGATACGGTCGGGCGAGCAAGCCCGCCGGACTCCAGGAGCCCCACCTCATGACCACCGCCCCCATCCGCCGCAGCGACCGGCGGATCAGCCCCGTCTTCCTGGGGATCGCCGCCGTCACGGCGGTCTCCGGCTGGGCCGCCTGGACCGGATTCGCCGACAATCCCGGGGTCGCCGTCTTCCTCTTCGTGACGGCGGCCTGGATCGTCTCGCTCTGCCTGCACGAGTACGCACACGCGCGTACGGCCCTGCACAGCGGCGACATCACCATCGGCGCGAAGGGGTACTTGACGCTCAACCCGCTCAAGTACACGCACGCCCTGCTCAGCATCGTGCTGCCCGTGCTGTTCGTGATCATGGGCGGCATCGGTCTGCCCGGCGGCGCGGTCTTCATCGAGCGGGGCCGGATCCGGGGCCGCTGGAAGCACAGCCTGATCTCGGCGGCGGGCCCGCTGACGAACGTGGCGTTCGCCGTGGTCTGCACGGCGCCGTTCTGGCTGGACGCCCTGGACGGCGTCCCGGACGCGTTCCGTTACGCGCTGGCGTTCCTCGCGCTGCTGCAGGTGACGGCCGCGATCCTGAACTCGCTGCCCATCCCGGGCCTGGACGGCTACGGCGTGATCGAGCCCTGGCTCTCGCACAGCATCCGCAGGCAGGTGGAGCCGTTCGCCCCGTTCGGCCTCATCGCGGTCTTCGCGGTCCTGTGGATCCCGACGGTCAACAGTGCCTTCTTCGACGCGATCGACGCGATCCTGCGCGGTCTCGGCGTCAGCGAGTGGGACAGCTACTGGGGTCAGAAGCTGTACCGCTTCTGGGAGGGCTCGCAGGAGGTCCCGCCCGCGACGGGGATCGGGTAGGGGGGACCGGCCGGGCGGGGATCAGCCGGCGGACGCGGAGCCCTCGGGGCCCTGCGCGGTCGCGGAGCGCAGCGCGTCCCGCTCCACCTTGGCCCGGCGCAGGTAGAACCAGGCCATGTTCGAGGAGAGGCCGGCGAGCAGCACCCACACGATGCCGAGCCA
This sequence comes from Streptomyces sp. NPDC040622, assembly GCF_055593965.1. Taxonomy (NCBI): domain Bacteria; kingdom Bacillati; phylum Actinomycetota; class Actinomycetes; order Kitasatosporales; family Streptomycetaceae; genus Streptomyces; species Streptomyces sp. NPDC040622. The sequence goes on from NZ_JBVIXD010000010.1 coordinate 137,882, forward strand.
GCTGCCCTGCACGAAGGAGATCACGGCTGCGGCGACGGCGAGGGCGCAGACGACGAGGGCGTACACGGCGAGGCGGGGCATGGGGGTCGGCTCCTGTCCGGTGAAGCGTGCATGCGGGACGCGGGCATCCGTGGGGGCACGGAGACGCGGACGCACGGATTCGTACGGCGTCCAGTGTCCCCCATGCCCGCCCCCGGCTCCGCACGTGTCCCCCGCACCCGGCACCCGGCCCCCGCCCCGCCTCGCCTCGCACGTGATCCCTACACGTCGGTGACCCGCAGGCCCGCGTGCGCCTTGTAGCGGCGGTTGACGGAGATCAGGTTGGCGACGAGCGACTCGACCTGGTGGGCGTTGCGCAGGCGGCCCGCGAAGACGCCCCGCATGCCGGGGATGCGGGCGGCGAGGGCCTGCACGGTGTCGGTGTCGGCGCGGCTCTCGCCGAGGACCATGACGTCGGTGTCGATCTCCTCGACGGCCGGGTCCTGGAGCAGGACGGCCGACAGGTGGTGGAAGGCGGCCGTGACCCGGGAGTCGGGCAGGAGCGCGGCGGCCTGCTCGGCGGCGCTGCCCTCCTCCGGCTTGAGGGCGTACGCGCCCTTCTTGTCGAAGCCGAGGGGGTTCACGCAGTCGACGACGAGTTTGCCCGCGAGTTCCTCGCGCAGCGCTTCGAGGGTCTTCCCGTGGCCGTCCCAGGGCACGGCGACGATCACGATGTCGCTGCGCCGCGCGCACTCCGCGTTCTCGGCGCCCTCGACGCCGAGGCCCAACTCGTCGGCGGCCGTCCGCGCCCGCTCGGCCGCGCGGGAGCCGATGATCACCTTCTGGCCCGCGCGGGCCAGCCGGTAGGCGAGGCCGCGCCCCTGGTCGCCGGTGCCGCCGAGGACGCCGACGACGAGCCCGGACACGTCGGGCAGCTCCCAGGGGTCCTTGGCGGGCGCCTTCGCGGCGGCCTTCTCCGAGCCGTTCTGCACACTGTCTGTAGAGGTCATGGGGCGACCTTACTCATCGGTCACCGGCTCCCCGGCGAGTTCCCCCACCGGTATCCGGCGGAACGTGATCGTCTCGTAGGCGCTGAAGTCACCCGTCTCGTAGAGGAGTCCGACGGTCCGCCCGTCGACGCGCGCGAGGTCGGAGTAGGCGGCGGGAAGTCCGTCGACCGTGTGGGCGGTCCGCCAGGTGGTGCCGCCGTCGGTGGAGCGGCGCACGGTCATCAGGGCGCGGAAGCCGGGGTCGGCGGGGCCGGAGAAGAGGAGGACGTCGGGGTCGCGGAGCTGCAGGAGGCTGCCCTCGACGACGGGGCCGGGGAGTCCCGCCTGCGGCCGGAAGGGCTTGCTGAGGCTCTGGCCGCCGTCGTGCGAGTGGGCGTCGCCGCGGGTGCCGGGGGCCGGGGAGTCGTTGCGGGTGTTGAAGTAGAGGCGTCCGTCGGGGAGTTCGGCGGCGGTCGTCTCGTTCACGTTGATGTAGCCGTTGGTGTTGTCGTCGACGTAGCCGATGCGCCAGGTCGCGCCCGCGTCGTCGCTGAGCAGGCAGTGACCGCCGTTGTACTTGCCCTCGGTGCCGTTGTCGGTGCCGGCCGGGGGCAGGGAGTGGTTGGCGGGGACCACCACGCGGCCGGCGGCCAGCTGGACGGCGTGTCCGGGCGTGGTCGCGTACCAGCGCCAGTCGGCTCTCTTCACCTGGCCGGTGATCTCGCGCGGCGCCGTCCAGGTGAGGCCGTCGTCGTCGCTGTGCTGCACCCAGACGCGGCGCCCGTTCGCGGCGGAGACCTTGCCGCGGCGGATGGCGTCCTCGGTGGCCGCGGCGGCGTTCCTGACCTGGACGAGGAGGATGCGCCCGGTGTCGAGGACGACGGGGGCGGGGTTGCCCGCGAGGTCGGTGCCGTTCTTGCCGACGACCTGGAGCGGGCCCCAGGTGCGGCCGCCGTCGGACGAGCGTTTGAGGACGATGTCGATGGTGCCGAAGTCGTCCTGGGAGCCGACGCGGCCCTCGCAGAAGGCGAGGACGGTGCCGGCGGGGCCGGTGACGAGGGCGGGGATGCGGAAGCTCGCGTATCCCTCGCGGCCCGCACGGAAGGGAACAGATGTCTCAACAGTCATCCCCCGCCCTTCCCCAACCCGGGGGAATTCCCCGTGAACTCCCGGTGACGACTGGCGCGTTGGGGCAGGATGCGACGCCATGGATGCCGTACGGGTCGCGCTGCTGCGCGAAGTGCTCGCCGGGACGGAGTGGGTCGGCGCCACGCGCCGCTTCGCGGGGACCCTGCGCTCGTCGGTGGTGCCGCACGGCGGCGGCCTGCTGCTCGTGGGCACCGCGCAGTACGAACCGTGGCACCTGGCCGCACACCTGGTCGACGAGGCCGCCTGGTCGGGCACGCCCGAGCTCACCCCGACGCTGGTGCGCCACCGGGTCCTGCCGACGGACCCCGCGCACCTGTCGACCGGGCTCGGCCGGATCGAGGCGGCGCGGCGCGGCGAGACGCTGCTCGTCGTGGCGCCGGACGCGCCCGCCCCCGAACTCCTGACGCGGGTGCACGACGCGCGGCGGGCCGGGGCGACGGTGCTCGCGCTCGGCTCCGGGGACCGCGACCTGGACGCCCTCTCGCACGAGGCACTGGCGGTGCCGGAGACGCCCGAGCTCGACCTCGACATGGTCCAGCACCTGGTGAGCGCGGCGGCCGGGGAGAACGCGCTGCCCGAGGCACGGGGCCGCAGGCGGCTGCGCGACCGGCTGTCCCGCCTCGCCGATCAGCTGACGTCACCTCCGCCGACGCGCTGGTGACCGGATCCCGCTCCCCATGGCCCGGCGGCCGGGAAATTCGGTTGCCCACCACACCGGCCGCCGCTGATCATGGCTTCTCGTGCCCCTCTCCACGGTCCTGCCCGACCTCTCCCCCTGGCGCTCCACCCGCGACTTCCGCCTGCTGTGGGTCCAGGGCCTCGTCACGTACTTCGGCAGCTTCATGGCGCTGGTCGCCCTGCCGTTGCAGATCAAGGACCTGACGGACTCGCCGGTCGCGGTCGGCGCGATGGGCGCCGTCGAGCTGGTGCCGCTGATCGTCTTCGGGCTCTACGGCGGCGCCCTCGCCGACGCCGTGGACCGCCGCAAGGTGATCCTGCTGACCGAGGCGGGGCTCGGTCTGCTGGCCGTCGTCCTGCTGGTGAACGCGCTGCTGCCCCAGCCGCTGCTGTGGCCGCTGTACGTCGTCGCGGCGGGCGTCTCCGCGCTGGCCGGGCTGCAACGGCCCGCCCTGGACTCGCTGATGGCGCGGATCGTCCCGCACGACCAGCTGACGGCCGCCGCCGCGCTGAACTCGCTGCGCTGGAACGTGGGCGCCATCGCCGGCCCCTCGCTGGCGGGCCTGGTCGTCGCCTACGCCGGGCACGCCTGCGCGTACGCGATCACGATCGCGGGCTTCGCGGTGTCCGTGCTCCTGTGCACGCGCCTGTCCCCCGCGCCCGCCGCGCACGACGCGGAGAAGCCGTCGCTGAAGGGCCTCGCGGAGGGCGCGCGGTACGCGTGGTCGCGGCCGGTGCTCCTTGGGACGTACGCGATCGACATGGCGGCGATGTTCTTCGCCTTCCCGAACACGATCTTCCCGTTCCTCGCGGACGACCTGGACGCGGAGTGGTCGCTCGGCCTGATGTACGCGGCGGGCGCGGTCGGCTCGCTGCTGTTCAGCCTCACCAGCGGGTGGACCTCGCGGGTGCGGCGGCACGGGCTGCTCGTGGTGTTCGGCGCGGCGGGCTGGGGCCTCGCGATCACCGCAGCGGGGTGGGTCTCCGACATCTGGGTGGTGCTCGGCTGCCTGGCGCTCGCGGGCGCCGGCGACATGGCGAGCGGACTCGGCCGCTCCACCATCTGGAACCAGACCATCCCGGACGAGCTGCGCGGCAGGCTCGCCGGGATCGAGGTCCTCTCGTACAGCGTGGGGCCGCAGCTCGGCCAGGTCCGCGCGGGCGCGGCGGCGGGCTGGACCGGCACGCGGTCCGCCATCTGGTCGGGCGGCCTCGCCTGCGTGGCCTCGGTGGGCATCCTGGCCGCGGTGCTGCCGCGGCTCCTCTCCTACGACGCGACGACCGACCCCGACGCGGCGCGGCGCCGCGAGAAGTCCCGGGCGTCGCGGCCGGAGCCGGCGCCCGAACCGGCGCCCGAGCCGACCGCCCCCTAGACAGGTGCTTGCCGGCGGGCGCTCACGGCCGGGCGCGGGGCGCCCGCGGGGTCACTTGTCCTCGTCCCCGGTGACCTTGTCGTGCCAGCGGGGGTCGTTCTCCCACTCCAGGTTGCGGTCCTGGGCCGTCTCCATCGCGTGCCGGGCCTCCTCGCGCGAGGCGTAGGGGCCCATGCGGTCCTTGCCGGGGCAGTCGGGGCCCTCCTCGACCTTCCCGTGCTCCAGGCAGTAGAACCACTCGCCCGGCTTGCCGACCGTCTTCTTCTTGAACAACGCCATGCCCCGCTCCTTTCCGTACCCGATCCCCTACCCGATCGGATCACGTTCTCTCAGGCCATGCTGCCCCACCGCGGCTGGCTAGACTCGCCGGCATGTCTGGCCAGTCACCGCTCGTTCCAGGGGAGCTCTCTCCCACCCGTTCCGTACCCGGCGCCATCAGGCGCCCCGAGTACGTGGGGAAGCCCGCGCCGACCCCGTACACGGGGCCGGAGGTGCAGACCCCCGAGACCGTCGAGCTGATGCGGACCGCGGGCCGCATCGCCGCCCGCGCCATGGAGGAGGCCGCGAAGCACATCGCGCCGGGTGTGACCACCGACGAGCTGGACCGTGTCGCGCACGAGTACATGTGCGACCACGGCGCCTACCCCTCGACGCTGGGCTACCGGGGCTTCCCGAAGTCGCTGTGCAGCTCGGTCAACGAGGTCATCTGTCACGGGATCCCGGACTCCACCGTCCTGAACGACGGCGACATCATCAACCTCGACGTCACGGCGTACATCGGCGGTGTGCACGGCGACAACAACGCCACCTACCTGGTCGGCGACGTCGACGAGGAGTCGCGGCTGCTCGTGGAGCGGACCCGGGAGTCCCTGGAGCGCGCCATCAAGGCCGTCAGGCCCGGCCGCCAGATCAACATCATCGGCCGTGTCATCGAGTCGTACGCCAAGCGCTTCGGCTACGGCGTGGTGCGCGACTTCACCGGTCACGGCATCAACTCGTCCTTCCACTCCGGGCTGATCGTGCCGCACTACGACAGCCCGCACGCCACGACCGTCATCCAGCCGGGCATGACGTTCACGATCGAGCCGATGCTGACGCTCGGCACGTACGAGTACGACATGTGGGAGGACGGCTGGACCGTCGTCACCAAGGACCGGAAGCGGACCGCCCAGTTCGAGCACACGCTGGTCGTGACGGACACCGGCGCGGAGGTCCTCACGCTGCCCTGAGGCCGACGGCCCCGTCGCGGGCACCCGCCCGCGGGCACCTCACAGAGATCCGGATCCGGCGGGGATCCGGATCTCTGTGGTTTCCCGGGCCCGGGACGGGTAGGTTTTTTACCGACAGGACGTCGGGAACCAGTTGACTTAGGTAAGCCTAACTTGACATGATCTGCAGGGGTCGCACCGGTTCCCGCCATCCCGTCAGCCCTCGGCTCCCCCTTGGAGGCCCCGCATGGACACGGCGCTCACGCCCTTCTCGACGGTCATCCGCACCGCGTCGCACGAGCAGCACACCGAGGCCGAGACCTCGACCTTCATGAGCGACCTGCTCGGCGGCAGGCTCGGCGTCGAGGCCTACGCGCGCTACACCGAGCAGCTGTGGTTCGTGTACCGCGCCCTGGAGGACGGTGCGCAGTCCCTGCGCGAGGACCCCGTCGCCGGACCGTTCATCCGGCCCGAGCTGGCGCGCGTCGGCGAGCTGGAGCGCGACCTCGGCCACCTGCGGGGGCCGGACTGGCGCGCGGGCGTCACCGCGCTGCCCGCCACCGAGGCGTACGCGGCGCGGGTCGCACAGTGCGCGCGCACCTGGCCCGGCGGCTACGTCGCCCACCACTACACGCGCTACCTCGGCGACCTCTCCGGCGGCCAGATCATCCGCGGCAAGGCCGAGCAGACCTGGGGCTTCGACCGCAAGGGCGACGGCGTGCGGTTCTACGTGTTCGAGGGGATCTCCAACCCGGCGGCGTTCAAGCGGGGTTACCGGGAGCTGCTCGACGGGATCGACACGGTGGTCACGGACGAGCTGGAGCGGAAGCGGATCGTCGACGAGTGCAAGCGCGCGTTCGCTTTGAACACGGCGGTCTTCCGTGAGCTGGGGGAAGAGTTTCCGCTGAGCGCCTGACGGGGCAGGGGCCCGGGGGCGCTGCCCCCGGGGCCCCGCTCCTCACACGCCGGAGGGGCTGAGATCCGGGCCGGTCAGCTGCACCCTGCCGCCCACCTCGATCATGTCTTCCGGACCCGGCGCCGTCAGGATCTGCGCACCGCGTCCTTGCGTGATGTTGAGGGCGCGGTTCAGTTCGTGCGTGAGCAGGAGTGCGGCCGCGCCCGTCGCCTCGTCCTCGTCGATTCCGTCGTTCCGGCCGGGGAAGGCCCGCGCGCGCACGCGCCCCGCCGCCTCGTCCTCCCAGGCCCAGGCGTAGATCCACTCCCCCGGCGGGGGCACGTCGAGCGCGTCGACCTCCGCCGCCGTCGCGTACCGCCGCAGCGTCCTGGCCGGCGCCCACTCGGCCCGCGCGGTGATCCACGTGAACTCCCCGTCCTGGCGCGCCTCCACCACCCCCGCGGGCGGGCGAAGTTCGGGCACGTCCAGGAGCCAGGCCGTGCCGACGCAGGGGTGGCCCGCGAAGGGCAGCCGCAGGGTGGGGGTGTAGATGTCGACGACGCCTCGCTCGGGGTCGTCGACGAACACCGTCTCGCTGTAGCCGAGCTTCGCCGCGAACGCCTGCCGGTCCTCGGGTGCGCGCAGGCGGGCCCCGTCGCGCACGACACCGAGTTCGTTGCCGTGCCGACCGTCGGGCCCGCAGAAAACACGTAGGACGTCGAGTGCGAGTGGTTCAGTCACCCGCGCATTGAAGCATCACACCGCCTCGGCGCCCCGGCGGCGTCGCGCCATGACCACCGCGCCCGCGCCCGCCGCCAGGGCCGCGCCCGCCGCGCCGAGCAGCGCGGTGGAGGGGACGGAGGAGCCGGTCTCCGCCAGCTCGCCCGCGCCGCCGACCGAACCCGAGCCGGCCGTGCCGGAGCCCACCGAGCCCGAGCCCTGCGCGGAGGTGCCGCCCGCCTGCCCGTCGTCCGCGGTGTCCGCCGGGAGCGCGGCGCCTGCCCGGGAGGAGAGCGCGACCGTCACCGGGTCGAGCTTCTCGCCCGGCCGGTACGGGGAACCGGTCGTGTCGTTGGCGAACTGCTTCGCACCGGCCGCCGTGAGCGTCGCGGGCACCTTGTTGAGCGTGACCACGCCGTTCTTCGGCTTGTACGAGGCCTTGGAGAGGTCGAGCGTCGCGAACTTCACGTCGTCGCTGGTGCGCTCGGGCGTCTTGACGTCGACGAGGAGGGTGCCCTTGGAGCCGTTCGCCCGCACCTTGAGGTCACTGAACCTCATGTCGATGCCGTGCGCCTTGTACGTGAAGCGGACGCTGCCGCCGAAGGAGGCGTCGACCTTCTTGGCGCCGGAGTTCACGGTGGCCTTGGCGTACGGGAACGTGTAGCCGCTGGAGACCTTCTTGGCGCCGCCCGCGACGGTCGCCTTCCCGCCGGTGGAGATGTACTTGCGGAAGGACTCCTTCAGGCCCCAGGAGAGGCTGCCGTCGACGACTCCCGCGGGCTTCCGCGAGCCGGACGGCCGGATGGACTTGGTGGGGTCCGCCGTCGGCTTCGCGCCCGTGGGGGGCTTGGGGTCCTTGGTGGGCTTGCCGGGCGGGGTGGGGGCCGGCGCGGGCTGCTCCGCCACCGGGCCGCCCGCCGTCACCGTGAGCGTGGCCGGGTCGAGCTTCTCGCCCGCCTCGTACATGCCGTTGAACGCCTTGGCGCCGTCCGCGGTCAGCGTCGAGGGGATGTCCTTGAAGACCATCGCACCGCCCGCGCCCTCGCCGGGCCTGACCGCGCTCAGATCGAGCTTGGCGAGGTCGATGTCGTTCTGGACGGCGCCGTTGAGCGTCACGTCGGCCCGGATGGCGCCGGTCGTGCCCTTCGTGCGGACCTTCACGTCGGCGATGTCGATGTCGAAGCGGTGGAGCGTGGAGGTGAAGCGGACGCCGCCCTTGAAGGCGGCTTCGGTGGCGTGGGTGCCGGTGTCGTACGTGCCCTTGCCGCCGCTGAACGTGAACACGCCGTTGCCCGCGGCCTGCTTGGCGCCGCCCGACGGCACGATCTTGCCGTGGGCCATGCCCACCACGTACGTGCGGAAGGACTCCTTCAGGCCCCAGTCCAGGGTGCCGTTCTTGAGCTCCAGCTTCGGCGGGGCCGCCTTCTCGCCGTCGGCGGCGAAGGCCGGCAGCGTGAGGGCGCTCGCGCCGAGGGCGACGGCGGTCGCGACGGCTGCCGCGAGGGTGGTGGGACGGCGGGTGGCGGCCATGATCAGGGTTCTCCTTGGGAGAGAGGGGGTGAAGGGGGTGGCGGTGACCGGGGGGTGGTCAGGAATCGCCGGGGGTGGAAGGTGAGCCGGGGGTGGACGCCGAGGTGTCCGTGGCGGCGCGCTTCTTGCGTACGACCGCGAAGGCGACCGCCGCGGCGAGCAGCACCGCGACGCCCGCGCCGACGCCGATGGGCACGGCGTTCGACGAGGAGTCGGTGGACTTCGCGGCGTTCTCGGTCTTCGGCCGCGCCGCCATCTCCTGCTTCGCTCCCGGCTTCGCGGACGAGCCGAGGTCGGGCAGCGCGGGCAGTTCCGCGTCGGCGTCGAGGGCGACGGCGAGGGAGAGCGGGTCCATGGCGGAGCCCGCCTTGTACATGCCGCCGAACGCCTTGGCGCCGTCGGCGGTGAGCTCGGAGGGCGCCTCGGTGAGGGAGACGAGGCCGTCCTTCGGCCGCACGTCCTTCGCCGCGAAGGTGACGAGCGGGGCGTTCTTCACAGCGGTGCCCCGCTCGCCCGGGCTGTCGACGTCGGCGAAGAGCGTGCCCTTGCCGTCCTTCACCCCGACGGAGACCTTGCTCAGCGTCAGGTCGAGGCCGTGCTCGCCGGTGAAGCGGACGGACCCGGCGAAGTCCGCGTCGAGGGCCCGCTTCTTCGCGTCGTACGTCCCCTCGCCCCGGGGGAAGCGGAAGAGGGCGCCGCCGTCCTGGGCACCGGCGGACAGTTTCCACTCGCCCTTGGCGATGGGGCCGGTGACGTACTCGCGGAAGGTGCGGCGCACGCCCCAGTCGACGGCGGCGTCCTCGATGCGGCCCGCCCCGGTCTTCTTGCCCTTGTTCTTGTCCTGGCTCTGGTCCTTGCCGGCGGACTTGTCGGTGTCCTTCTGGCCGGTGTCCTTCTTGCCGCCCCCGGACTCCGCGACGAGGTCCGTGGACAGGCTCACCGGGTCGAGCGCGGTGCCCGCCGTGTAGTACCCGGCGAACGCCTTCGCGCCCTGCGAAGTGAGTTTCGCGGGCAGGTTGTTGAGGGCGATCGGGCCGGTGCCGCCCTTCATGTCGATGCCGGAGAGGTTGAGCGCGGCGAGCGGGACCTGCGGGGTCGAAGTGACCTTGCCGGTGCCCTTCTGCTTGCTCACCATGTCGGCGTAGAGCGTGCCGGAGCCGCCGGTGACCTTCACCGTGGGGCGGCTGATGGTGAGGTCGAGCTCGTACGCGCCGCCCTTCTTGTGCCCGGTGAAGCGCACCCCGCCCGAGAATCCGGCGCTGAACTCGCCGCTGTCCGGGTCGTAGGAGCCCTTCGCCGAGTGGAAGCGGAACCGGCTGCCGCCGACCGTGGCGGCGCCGCCCCGCAGCGTCGAACCGCCCTGGGCGATGGGGCCGGTGACGTAGCTCTGGAAGGACGATTTGATGCCCCAGTCCAGCCGTCCGCCCTGGACCGTGCGGTCCTCGGCGTGCGCGGCGGCCGTCGGGAGCAGGGCTCCGACGAGCGCGGTGAGCACGGCCACGGCTCCGGCACGGCCGGTGGCGCGCGCCTTTCTGGACGACGGCATGGGAGACCCCTCCAGGTCTGGCGAATTAGGTAAGGCTAACCTAAACTACGATCACTCCGGACTGGAACCCCCCAACCCGGAACCCGGGCGCCGGGGCCTCGTAAACCGGGAGGCGCGACGCACCGGTCGGACCTCAACAGCACGACAGGACGGTGGACTTCGGTGCGTAAGCCGCGCTCACTCCGTATCGCCGGCGCGTGGGCCGCCGTTCTCGCACTCGGGCTCGCCGGGTGCGGGGCCTCCGACGACGGCGGCCCGGCGACGGCGGACACGAAGGCCGGGGCGAGGGCGGCGGCGCACGCGCCGGACCGGGTCGAACCGCTGGGGACCCGCCCGAAGGCCGAGCTCCCCGCGACCGTCACCTCCGCCGACGGGCACAAGGTGACGGTCGAGGACACCAGCCGCATCGTGCCGCTCACCGGCAGCCTGAACGAGATCGTCTTCACCCTGGGACTCGGCGAGAACGTCGTGGCCCGCGACATCACCGCCACCTTCGACCAGGCGAAGAAGCTGCCGGTGGTGACACGTGCGCACGACGTCTCGGCGGAGAGCGTCCTCTCACTGAAGCCGACCGTCGTCCTCGCCGACACCACCACGGGACCCGCGGAGGCCGTCGACCAGATCCGGGACGCGGGCATTCCCCTCGTCGTGTTCGACCCCGCCAAGAGCCTCGACGACGTGAGCCCGCGGATCGAGGCCGTGGCGAAGGCCCTGGGCGTTCAGAGGCCGGGCGCCGAACTGACGCGGCGCACCCAGAAGCGGATCGACGCCGTCCGCGAGGACATCCCCGCCGCGGCCCGCAGGAAGAAGCCCCGGGTCGCCTTCCTCTACCTGCGCGGCTCGGCCTCCGTGTATCTGCTGGGCGGCCGGGAGTCCGGGGCGAGTTCGCTCCTGGAAGCGGCGGGCGCCGTCGACGCGGGCAAGGAGTCCGGGCTGACGAAGGACTTCACGGCGATCACGAGCGAGGCGCTCGCCAAGGCCGCGCCGGACGCGATCCTCGTGATGACGAAGGGCCTGGAGTCGGTGGACGGCGTCGACGGACTCCTGAAGGTGCCGGGCGTCGCCGAGACCCCCGCGGGCCTGGACCGCCGCATCGTCTCGGTCGACGACGGCGTGCTCCTCAACTACGGCCCGCGGACCGACCAGGTACTGAAGTCCCTGGTGGACCAGTTGTACGGGGACGCCGAGTGAGCCTGTTGACCAAGCCCGCGGGCCGCGCGGCCGCCGCGCCCCCCGAAGAGACCCCCGGGACCCGGCGCGGCGCGGCCGTCCCCCTGACCGTGGGCCTGATCGCCGCTCTCGTCGTGCTCTGTCTGCTCTCCGCAGGCATCGGCGCGTACGGCATCCCCCTCGGCGACGTCCTCTCCTCCGTGCAGCACCGCATGGGGCTCGGCGGCTCCGCGCTGGACCGCGTCGGCGAGAGTGTGCTGTGGAACGTGCGGCTGCCGCGAGTCGTGCTCGCGCTGCTCGTCGGCGCCTCGCTCGGCTGCGCGGGCGCCCTGATGCAGGGCGTGTTCGGCAACCCGCTCGCCGAGCCGGGCGTCATCGGGATCTCGTCGGGTGCGGCGGTCGGCGCCGTCGCCTCCATCGCGCTCGGCCTGAGCTTCTTCGGGAACTGGACCGTCACCGTCTGCGCGTTCGTGGCCGGGCTCGCGACGGTCCTCCTCGTCTACGCGATGTCGCGCGAGGGCGGCCGCACCGAGGTCGTCACGCTGATCCTCACCGGCATCGCCGTGAACGCCTTCGCGGGGGCGCTCATCGGCCTGTGCATCTTCTTCGCGGACAACGCGCAGATCAGCCAGATCACCTTCTGGCAGCTCGGCTCGCTCGCCCAGGCGACCTGGCCCAAGGTGCTCGCGGTGCTGCCGTGCGCGCTCCTCGGTCTCGCCGTCGCACCCTTCTGCGCCAGGAAGCTGGACCTGCTCGCGCTCGGCGAGCGGCCCGCGCGGCACCTGGGCGTGGACGTGGAGCGGCTGCGGCTCGTGCTGGTTCTCGTGGTGGCCCTGCTGACGGCCGCCGCCGTGGCCGTCGCCGGGATCATCACTTTCGTCGGCCTCCTCGTACCGCACCTGCTGAGGATGGCCGCGGGTCCCGGGCACCGCTTCCTCGTGCCCGGCAGCGCGCTCGGCGGAGCGCTGGTCCTCGTCGCGGCCGATCTGGCCGCGCGCACGGTGGCCGCGCCCGCCGAGCTGCCGCTGGGGGTGCTCACCGCCCTCTTCGGCAGCCCGTTCTTCTTCTGGCTGCTGCGCAGGACCCGTCGCAGGCAAGGGGGTTGGGCATGATCGGGCAGTTGAGCAGGCGGCTCTTCGCGGGGCGCCAGAAGGCGCTGCCGGGTCCGAGCGCCGCCGGGGACGTGCTCGCCGAGGCCGAAGGCCTGCGGGTGCGGCTCGGCGGGCGCGAGGTGCTGCGCGGGGTCTCGCTGGCCGCCCGCGCCGGCGAGGTGCTGGCCCTGGTCGGCCCCAACGGGGCGGGAAAGTCGACCCTGTTGGCCGCTCTCGCCGCCGACCTGCCCGCCGCCGAGGGCGTGGTACGCGTCTGCGGGCGACCCGCCGCCGAATGGGCCGCGCCCGAACTGGCTTTGCGCCGCGCGGTGTTGCCGCAGTCCGCCGCGCTCTCCTTCCCCTTCCCCGTCGAGGACGTCGTCCGCATGGGCCGCGCACCCTGGGCCGGCACCGGACTTGCGGACGACGACGACAGGATCGTGCGCGAGTCGATGGCCGCGACCGAGGTGGGCGACTTCGCCGGGCGCCCCTTCGCCGCGCTCAGCGGCGGCGAACGGGCCCGGGTCGCGCTGGCCCGGGTCCTCGCCCAGCGCACCCCGCTGCTGCTGCTCGACGAGCCGACCGCCGCGCTCGACCTGCGCCATCAGGAACTGGTCCTGCGGATCTGCCGGGAGCGGGCGGCGGCCGGGGACGCGGTCGTGGTGGTCCTGCACGACCTGGGGCTCGCGGCGGCGTACGCGGATCGGGTCGCGGTGCTGCGCGGCGGGAGCGTCGCGGTGGAGGGCGCACCCGTCGACGTGTTCGAGGAGGGGCTGCTCTCCGAGGTCTACCGCCAGCCCGTGGAGGTCTTCCCCCACCCGCGCACCGGCGCCCCTGTGGTCACTCCGCTCAGAGGCGTGAATTCCCCTTCTTGACCGCTGCTTTACCAGGTCATGGGCGCGCCATCGGCCCGTCGTGATCGCTCCGTGAGGGGTGACCGGGTGTGAGAGCTGAATCACGGAACGGGCGGGTATCACCGAGGTAAGGCAGTTAAGTCAGGTCCGCCTCACCGGCCTGCGGTGGGGCCGGCGCCTGCCCGTGAACCGTTCTGGAGCCCTCTGGGCGACCCGTGCGACCCGCCCGCATCTCCGTCGTCACCGCCGTCGCCACCGTGGCCGCCCTGACCGCAGTCACCGGCTGCACGGAGAAGAGCGACGCCAAGAGCGGCGGCGCGAACAGCGTGAGCGTGACCGCCACCGAAGCTCGCCAAGGAACTCGACAAGCAGTTCGCGGCGCTGGACGAGCTCCTGGCCAAGCACCGCGAGGGCGGCGCCGGCCCCTACGCGTACACGTCGCACGACAAGGTCGGCAAGGCCCGCAGCGGCGGCGACCTGTGCGTGCAGGCCTGCGCGGACGACTCGCAGGTCGCCGTGCACGCCATCCGCAACCTCGCGCGCATCGGCTTCGGCAAGGTCGTCGTGCGCTGGTCCCAACTGGGCTTCGGCAAGACCTCGTCGACGACGCCGGGCGCGCAGACCCCGCGTAACCTCTTCGGTTTCAAGGACGGCACGCGCAACGTCTCCGGCGACGACGCGGCCGCCCTGGCGCGCCACGTGTGGGTCGGCGAGAAGGACGGGCCCGGCCGGCTGGCGGGCGGCTCCTACCTCGTGGCGCGCCGGATCCGCATGAACATCGAGACCTGGGACCGCACCCCGCTCGGCGAGCAGGAGGACATCTTCGGCCGCGACAAGGGCGAGGGCGCGCCGGCCGGCCGGGCCAAGGAGCACGACGAGCCGTTCCTGAAGACGATGAAACCGGACGCGCACGTGCGCATCGCGCATCCCGACGCCAACGACGGGGCGAGGATCCTGCGCCGCGGCTACTCCTTCACGGACGGCACCGACGGCGCCGACCGCCTCGGCCGCCTGGACGCGGGGCTGTTCTTCCTCGCCTACCAGCGGGACGTCCGCACGGGATTCATCCCGGTCCAGCGCAACCTGGCGCGTTCCGACGCGCTCAACGAGTGCATCCAGCATGTGGGTTCCGCGGTCTTCGCGGTCCCGCCGGGCGTCCGCGGCAAGGACGACTGGTGGGGCAGGGGCCTGTTCGACGGGGAGGCGTGAGGCCGGTGTTCGGCAACTCTCTGATCGGGCTGCGCGAGGGTCCGGAGGTCAGTCTGGTCGTCTGCATCCTCATCGCGTACCTGGTGAAGACGGAGCGGCGGGACGCGCTCCTGCCCGTCTGGGCGGGCATCGGGGTCGCGGTGGCGCTGGCGCTCGGGTTCGGGTGCGCGCTGACCTTCGGCTCGCAGGAGCTGACGTTCGAGGCGCAGGAGGCGCTCGGCGGCTCCCTGTCGATCGTCGCCGTGGGCCTGGTGACGTGGATGGTCTTCTGGATGCGGCGCACGGCACGGCACTTGAAGGCCGAACTGCACGGGAAGCTGGACGCGGCCCTGCGGGTGGGCACGGCCGCGCTGGTGGCGACCGCGTTCCTCGCGGTGGGCCGGGAGGGCCTGGAGACGGCGCTGTTCGTGTGGGCCTCGGTACGGGCCTCCCACGACGGTTCGCACGCGCCGCTGATCGGCGTGGTCCTCGGTCTGCTCACCGCGGTCGCGCTCGGCCGGCTGTTCTACAAGGGCACGGTCCGCATCAACCTCGCGAAGTTCTTCACCTGGACCGGCGCGATGCTGGTCGTGGTGGCGGCGGGGGTCCTCGCGTACGGCGTGCACGATTTGCAGGAGGCGGAGTTCATCGGCGGCCTGCGGGACAAGGCGTTCGACATCAGCGCGACGATCCCGCCGGACAGCTGGTACGGCACGCCCCTGAAGGGCGTCCTCAACTTCCAGCCCGACCCGACGGTCGTCCAGGTCGTGGTGTGGCCGGCGTACCTGATCCCGACGCCGGCGTTCTTCTTCACGCCGGGCCGGGGCGGGGCGGGCGGGTCCCGCACGGCTCCCGCGTCCGCGAAAGCAACAGTTGCGGAACAGCGCTGAACCGGCCACTTGTGGCCCGAACTGGCGTGCCTATGATCGTCGTTCACCAGTTGTTCGACATCTGAGGATCCCCCCATGCGTAACTCCCGTTTCGGGAAGAGCCTTGCCACGCTGACCGCGGCGACCGCCGTGGCGCTCGGCGCCTCGCTCATCACGGCCCCCTCCGCGTCGGCGGTCGGCGGCAGTGCCTGCACCAAGAACGTCAAGAACCACAACATGATGGTCATCAACGTCGGCGCCACCGCGCACTCGGGCCCCGGCCAGAGCTACAGCAAGCGCAAGACGCTGCAGTGGATGGACCAGGTGTACGTCCGTTGCTACACGGTCAAGCGCGGCACCCAGTGGTACTACGGCGACCTGCCGGGCACCAGCAAGCGCGGCTGGGTCGACTCGATGCTCCTCCAGGAGATCTGACCCGCACGGCGCACCCCTTGCCGGGCCCGATAAGGTTCGGGCCCGGGAAGGGGTAGGTGAAGGAATTCCGATGAGCAACGTTCGCAGGGTCCGGGGTCTTCGCCGGCCCGTCATGGCATCGGCCGCGGTCACCGCTCTCGCGCTGTCGGCGGGCGGATGCGTGACCGTGCACGGCGAGCGCGAGATCGTGCCCTCGGCCACCAAGTCCGAGGCGGCCAAGGCGCTCAAGGACTTCCTCACCGCGTACAACAAGGCGGACAGGGCCTACGATCCGACCCTGGACGCGGCCCGCATCACCGGCCCGCTGGGCGCCATCAACCAGGCGGGCCTGAAGTCGCGGAAGGTCCAGAACCCGGGCGGCAACCCCAACGCGACGCCGCTGAAGCTGACGGACGTGACGTACTCGATCCCGAAGAAGGCCGGCTGGCCGCGCTGGTTCCTCGCCGACTCCAAGGGCTCCCGCCGCTCCGACCTGCGCTGGCTGTGGGTCTTCACCAAGACGGGCCCCGACCAGCTGTGGCGGGCGACGTACCTGAACCTGGTGTCGCCGCGGAAGATGCCCGAGCTGAAGAAGGACAAGGACGGCTGGGCGGAGCCGGTGGCGGCGGGCGCGAAGGATCTCGCCCTGGCCCCCTCCGACCTCGGCAAGGAGTACACGTCGTTCCTGAAGTCGGGCGGCGACGCCTTCGCACCCGGCGACCACACGACCCGCTGGAAGGCGTTCCGCGACCGGAACTCCAAGCGGGCCGGCCTGGCCGTGCAGTACATCGACGAGCCGCAGAACGGCGGCGCCTTCGCACCCGTGGGGCTGCGCACCGCGGACGGCGGGGCGCTGGTGTTCTTCTCCACGCACCACTACGAGAAGCAGACCGCGTTCAAGGGCCTGAGCCCGAAGGTCGACCCGGACGCGAAGGCCCTGCTCAAGGGCGAGGTGCGGCAGTCCCTGATGCTGGACCGCGTCTCCAACCAGGTGGTCGTCGACCCGAAGAAGCCGGGCGGCGACAAGGTCGCGTTCCTGGGCCGCATCCAGGGACTCACGGGCGCCAAGGGCGAGTAGCAGCCGCGCCCGCCCTCGCGGTGGGGCTCAGCCTCCCGACGGCCAGGCGGCGACATCGTGCTGCGGCTCGCCCGCGACCCTGGCGCACTCGTCGGTGAGCGTCTCCAGGAGCGTCAGCGGGTCGGGCAGCGGGTGCTCGGGCCCGCGGACCCAGCGCACGTCCAGGTCACCGGGCAGGCGGGCGGGCGGCACCAGGACGTAGGAACCCCGGCAGTGCCAGCGGAGCCCCGGGTGCTCGTCCATCGTCTCGGGGTGGCAGTCCAGCTCGCACGGCCACCACTCGTCCTCGTCCTCGGGGGTGCCGCGGGTCGCGGTGAAGAAGAGCATCCGGTCGTCGCCCGACTCGGCGACGGGCCCCACCTCGATGCCGGCGGCGAGCAGGCGCTCCAGGGCCTCGCGCCCCGCGCTCAGCGGCACGTCGAGGACGTCGTTGACCATGCCGGTCGCGGTGATGAAGTTCGCCTGCGGCTGGTGGCGGGCCCACCGCTCGATCTGGCCGCGGTCGGTCGTGGACTGCGTCTGCCAGGCGAAGGAGACGGGGTGCCGGGCGGGGGTGGGGCAGCCGATGCGGTCGCACGAACATCGGTACCCCGACGGATACGCGGCCGGGGCGAGCGGCAGCCCGGCCGCCGCGGCGGCGAGCAGCAGGTCCTCGCGGACCAGGTCATCCCCGGCGGTGTCCTTGGGACGCCGGCGGAACCACTGGGAAATCCTGCCCTGCTTGCCGGACCGGCTGCCGAACTCCGCGCCCATCTAGCCCCTCACCTCGCCGTTGTGCCGAAAGCATGACCCATGGTCCCACCATCCTGCGCCTCGGGGGGGCCGGAGCCCACATCCGGGGTGGGCGGGTGACGCCGACTGCCGACGACATAGCGCGTCATTCCGGGCGAAGAACGGATTTACCTGCCTACCGTGGGCGCCATGGTCATTAGGACTGTGCTGACGGGCCTCACGGCGCTGACCCTCACGGCACCGAACGGCTTCCTCGCACCGATCGAATGGGGCGGTGGTCCGCTGACCGTGGACGCGCTCCCCCGCGTCGTCTACACCGCACACCGCGGCGGAGCCCTGGAGGTACCGGAGAACAGCATGTCGGGCCTGCTCGCGGCCTTCGAACGGGGCACCGCCCAGGTCATCGACTTCGATACGCGGATACTGCGCGACGGGACCCTGGTGGTCATGCACGACGACACCCTGGACCGCACCACGTACGCGTCGGGCCCGGTGAGCAGCCTGACCCGGTGGGAGTGGCTGGGCGTCCGGCTGCGCCCGGGGACCACCCTGCCCGGCAACTGGCGCCCGGAGCGGCCGCCGACGGTCGCGGAGGTCCTGGACCGGTTCGGCGGGCGGATCATGCTGATGCTGGAGGCCAAGGACCCGCGGAGCCTCAAGCCGCTGGCCCACCTGATCCGCGGCCGGGGCCTGACCCGTTCGGTCTTCGTGAACACCAACAGCCCCGCGGTCGCCCACCGCGCCCACCAGCTGGGCCTGCTGGCGCAGCTGTGGCGCTCCAAGACGCAGATGCGCACGGACCGGCCCGAGACCTGGGCGCCGTTCGTGGACGTCCTGGACGTGGACTACAAGGCGTACGACGGTGACCTGCTGCGCGCGGTGAACTCCGGCGTCCCTCGGGTGTGGGCGCACACGGTGACCACGCCGAAGCAGCGCGACCGGGTGCTGTGGCTGGGCTGCAACGGCGTGATCACGGACGCTCCCGGCCTGCTCTCCCGCACCCCGATCAAGAAGTACAAGCCGATCCAGGCGGTCCCGCCGGTCGCGGCACCCCCGCTCACCCGGGCGGCTCCACCCACCCGGGCGACCCCGCGGGCCACGGCGGTGGCGCCGCGCAGGACGCCGGCTAACGCGGCGTGATGCCGTAGAGCGCGTACTCGACGACCGTGTCGGCGTAGGCGTGGGTGAGGGGGCCCGACCGCATCAGCCAGCGCTGGGCGAGCGGGCTCGCCCACAGTTCGAGGGCGATGCGGGGGTCGATGTCGGGCACGACGTGACCCGCCTCCCTGGCCTGCTCCACCCGCTTCACGAAGAGCTGGAGCTGGGGCTCGAGGAGCTTCTCGACGAACTCGGCGCCCAGCTCGGGGTTGAGCAGCCCCTCGGCGGCCAGCGCGCGGTAGGGGGCGTCGTACTTGGGGTCGTTGAACTCGTCGACGGTGGCCCGCATCACGTACTTGAGGTCGGCCTCCAGGTCCCCGGAGTCCGGGATCCCGGTCTCGGCCCCCTCCTTGCCCGCGTTCTCGCTCGCGGCCTGCGAGGCCTGCTCGGCGAGGTCGAGGAAGGCGTCGAGCAGGACGGCCCCCTTGGACGACCACCAGCGGTAGATCGTCTGCTTGCCGACGCCCGCGCGGGCCGCGATGGCCTCGATCGTCAGCTTGGCGTAACCGACCTCGCCGACGAGGGCGAGGGCGGCGTCGTAGATCGCGCGGCGCGAACGTTCGCTGCGGCGCGTGGAGTCAGGGGCGGTCTTCTGGGCCATGCCGTCGAATGTAGCAGCGACCGAACCGAGACGTACCGTCTCAAAAAGACGCCCCGTCTCGCGGTGGGCCGTGTGCGCGGGCGACATCATGACCATCTCTGTAACCACCCGTTCGGTTCACAGCGCGAAGGCTCCACGACACCGCACTATGGGCTTCAACTGCCCCACCAAGGGCGGCAATGACCCTGCGGTACGTGAGGAGCCTTCTTTGTCCCGTAGTCCTCGCTCTCCTCGGCGCGCCACACCCCGGCGCTATCTGATGTGCCCACCGGCACACTTCAAGGTCACCTACTCCATCAACCCCTGGATGGACCCCGCCAAACCGGTCGACGTCCCCCTCGCCGTCGCCCAGTGGGAGGACCTGCGCGACCGGTACCGCTCGCTCGGCCACACCGTCGAGGAGCTCACCCCCCGGCCCGGCCTGCCCGACATGGTCTACGCGGCGAACGGCGCGACCGTCGTCGCGGGCCGCGTACTCGGCGCCCGCTTCGCCTACCGCGAGCGCGAGGAGGAGGCCGCGGCCCACCTGGAGTGGTTCCGCGACCACGGCTTCGCCGAGATCCACGAGCCCACCCACATCAACGAGGGCGAGGGCGACTTCGCCGTCACCTCCGCCTACGTCCTGGCCGGGCGCGGCTTCCGCGCCAGCCCGCTCTCGCACGGCGAGGCGCAGGAGTTCCTCGGCCGCCCGGTGATCGGGCTCGATCTGATCGACCCCCGCTACTACCACCTGGACACCGCACTCGCCGTCCTGGACGACGCGGCGGACGACGTCATGTACTACCCGCCCGCCTTCTCGCCGGGCAGCCGGGCGGTGCTGCGGCGGCTCTTCCCGGACGCGCTGATCGCCGAGGAGCCCGACGCCGTGGCGCTCGGGCTCAACGCCGTCTCCGACGGGCTCCACGTACTGCTCCCGCAGGCCGCGGTCGGGCTCTTCGAGCCGCTGCGCGCCCGCGGCTACGAACCCGTCCCGATGGACCTGAGCGAACTGCTCAAGGGCGGCGGCAGTGTGAAGTGCTGCACGCAGGAGCTGCGGGCCTAGGGCCTAGCCCGCCTGCCGCTGCCCGCTCTGTCCGGCCCGGGCCGGGCAGAGCCGGCGCGGCGCGTCGTCGCCCTTGAGGCGGGCGTCGACGCAGCCGCCCGGCAGGCCCTCGTACGCCTTGGTGCCGAAGTTGGCCGTCACGGTCAGCTCGCCCCCGCCGAACACCGTGCGCTGGACCGTGCGGTCGGCGGTCAGCCGCCGGAACGAGGTGAGGCGCTCGGCGCCCGCGGCCTTGTGCAGAGGTGAGAAGTACTTCTGGAGGACGGCCAGTTCGGCGCCGTGCGCCGTGAGCGAGGGGCCGTCGAGAACGTAGTTGAGGGGCGTGTTGTAGAGCATCGCGAGCAGCGCGCGGTCCCGCTTCTGGCGCGGCAGCTTCTCGTACGCGAGCTCCCAGCGCTCGGTGTTGACGAGCGAGCCGTGCAGCGCGCTCTCGTAGAGCGGGACCCGGTAGCGGGGGTCGTACATCGCCTTGGCGAGGCCGGCGGGCAGGTCGACCGGCTTGAAGAAGATGCCGGGGGCGCCCTCCGGGTAGTAGCCGCCCCACTTCTCGCGGTCCTTCTGGAGCGCCCACAGGCCGTCGGCGACCGGGGTGCCCCCGCCGTGGTCGAAGGCGAGCACCTGGTTCGCCCAGGCCTGGGCGGTCTCGGAGCCGAGCACGAGGCCGTCCTTTCCGTACGCCTCGATGCGCTTCATCCGCGCCAGGCGGTTCTGCCGGTCCCCGGCCTTGGTCATGCGGTGGCCCTTGCCGTGGTCGCGGAAGAGTTCGCCGGTGGCGTCCACGTCGAGGAAGTAGCTGTCGGCGCCGTTGGCCACCATGGAACGGGTGCGGTCGGCGAGGTGGTGCTTTTCCGGCTCGGCCCGTTCGAAGGCCTGCGAGCTGAGGTAGCAGCCGCGGCCCCCGAAGCCGGTCTCGGGCTCGCCCTCGGCGTCCCGGACGCAGAAGTCGGGGTAGACGGTGCCGGGCCAGGCGGAGGTGGGGCTGTCGGCGCTCTCGGGGTCCTGGCCGTTGGCGAAGGAGTCGTAGGGGCCGACCAGGTATCCGGCCTTCTTCGCGGCGCTCACGGCCGCCTTGTCCATGGGGCCGGGGCCCGCGTCGTAGCCGAGCCACATCCGGTCGACGCCGAGCTCGCGCAGTCGCCCGACGCCGGCCGCCGTGCGGGCCGTGCCCCAGGTGTAGGCGTGGAAGGCGCCGAGGAGCTTTCCGGTGGCGGGGTTCTTCGCGATCTTCCGCCGCAGGCTGCCGAGCCGGCCGCGTTCGGCGAGGTAGGAGCGGTAGTCGGCGGCGGGCGCGACCGCGTTGCCGTCGGTCAGGGAGAACGCGACCGTGTAGCTGCGGGTGCCGTCACCCGCGTCGAAGGCGTGCTCGGCGGTGGCGCGCAGCCGGCCCTTCGGCGCGGTGAAGCCGAGGGTCGTGCCGATGTCGTCGGGGGTGAGGTAGCTGACGCCGGTTTGCTGCCCGAGGGAGTAGCCCCACAGCGGCAGCGTCAGGCCCTCGCTCATGTCGACGCTGCTGCCGGCGAGCTCTCCCTCGCCCTTGGTCCAGAACGCGTCCGCGACGGGGATGTCCAGGCCCTCGCCGCGCGGGAGTTGGAGGGCGGAGGCGGTGGCGTCGGTGCCGGTGACGGGCCAGCTGACGGAGGTGTCGCGGTGCGCCTTCAGGCGGACGGAGAGGCGTCCGTGGTCGGTGCGTGCGGTGACGTCGATGCCGCGCTCGGGGTAGCTCCAGCGGGCCCGGCCCGAGCCGGTGCGGGTCACGGGGCCCGGCTTGCCGAGGTCGGTGCCCGAGGCGGCGGAGAGGGTGAGGTCGCGGCCGTCGCGGGTGTGGGCGCGGACGGCGAGCGAGGCGGTGTCGACGAGGGCGGTGCCGCCGTCGACGGCGAGTTCGACCTGCCGGCCGTGCGGCTGCTCGGCTCCGGCGGTGAACGCGTAGGCGGTGGTGCCCGCGGCGGTGACGGCCAGCGCGACGGACAGGGCGAGGAAACGGGTCTCCGACCGCCTGCGGGCGTGGCCGGGAGAACTGATCTTGGATGGCATGAAGATGTGGATAGTCGCCGGGTCTAAGAACCTCTTAAGAAGAGGGGCAGTTCAGCCACCTGGCCGAGGACGTGCTAACAATACGGGCGCACAGGTACACCGACCGTCTTGTGCGAACACGTCACGACAACCAAAAAGTTGGGTCCACGGGGGCCCAGGGGGAAGAGGTATCAGCGCTGTGAATCGCATGCGCACGTCCGCCGCAGTTCTGGCCACCGCGGGGGCGCTCACCGCGGCTCAGCTCGGCCTCGCCGGGTCCGCGTCCGCGGCCACCGGTCCGACGGCACCGAAGGCCTCGCCGCGGGCCGTCGCCAACTGCCCGATCGACATCATCTACACGTCCCGGTTCCACATCGACCGGAACGGCTGGGTGACCAACGGCGGACTGTACTTCGGCATCAAGAACAAGAGCACGAAGAGCTTCAAGAAGGTCACCTTCACGGTGACCAACGTCAAGAACGTCCGCTTCGGCAAGGCCACCCCCACGGGCGGCAAGGTCACCCGCAGGACGACGAAGACCGTCTCGGTCTACGACAAGAGCTTCGCCGGCAAGGCGAAGCTCGGCGTCAAGATCCGCACGCACCTGCTCAACACCCGTTCGTACAAGGTGAAGTTCTCCGTGCGCGGGACCGGCTGGAACTGCGCCGTCAACCAGGGCACCTGGGGCGCCTGACGGGCTAGGGCCGGGGCCGGGGCGGCCACGCGTCGCCCCAGTCCGCGTCGCGCGCGGCGCGGTAGAGGGGGCCGTGGCGCTTGGTCACGGTCTCCCTGCGCAGCTCCTCCTCGGCCCCGCACAGGTCGAGGAGGACCTGGCCCTTGCGGATCTGCGGGCGGCGCACCACCCGGGAGGGCGCGGGGTCCGGCGCGAAGCGGACCGCCGCGACATAGCTGAACTTCTCGTCCTCGTACGCCAGTGAGCCGCCCTTGACCTGGCGGTGCAGGGACGACCTGCTGACCCGCGCGGAGAAGTGGCACCAGTCCTTGCCGGGCTCGATGGGGCAGGCCGAGCTGTGCGGGCAGGGCGCGGCGATCCGGAAGCCCGCCGCGATCAGCCGCTCGCGTGCCTCCAGGACGCGCGTGTAGCCGTCGGGGGTGCCCGGCTCGATGATGACGACGGCCTGGGACGCCGCCTCCGCCGCCGCGTCGACGACGGAGCGCCGGTCGTCCCCGGTCAGCTCCCCGAGAACGTACGACACCGTGACGAGATCAGTGCTCTCGATGGCGAGCGATGCTCCGATACGAGAGCGCTGCCACCGTGCACTGCTCAACTGAGGTGATGCGTCCGCCAGTTCGCGCCCCAGCGCCAGCGCCGGCTCGGCCCAGTCCAGGACCGTCACGGGCCGCTCCCCCGCCCAGGTCGCCGCGACCGCCCAGGTCGCCGCGCCGGTCCCGCCGCCCACGTCCACGTGGCTGCCGGGCGCCCAGCCCCCGGGCGCCGCGTCCGCGAGGGCGTCCAGGGCGGCGCGCACCGCCTCGAAGGTCGCGGGCATCCGGTAGGCGGCGTACGCGACGACGTCCGCGCGGTCGCGCAGGATCGGGGCGTCGGTCGGGGTACGGCCCCGGTAGTTGGCGATCAGCCGGTCGACGGCCTGGGTCGCCTGCCGGGGCGGGAGGCCGTCAAGGAGCCCGGCGAGGGCGGTGCGCAGGGTCTCGGCCGGGGAGGCTGGGGTTGCCGGGGAAATCGGGGCGTTCACCCCGTGATTCTACGGGGGTAGGAGGGACCCGGGAGCCGAAGGTGAACCCTGCGGGAGGAAGCGTGATGAGTACAGAGGCGCGGCGGGCCCGGGTGGCCGACCATTCCGCGATCGTCGAGCGCGTGCGGAGCTGGTGGGGCGACACGCACTCGCCCGAGCAGTCCCGTGAGCTGTCGATGCTGCTGCCGAAGCTGTTCCTGCAGTTCTTCGCGCACACGAGCCTGGTCGTGGAGCGGGACGGCGGCATCGAGGCGTTCCTCGTCGGGCTGCACTCCCCTGATGAGGCCGCCGGGGGCGACGGGGCCGCTGATGCGGCCGGCGCCGCGGCCCGCGTCGCGTACATCCACTTCGTCGGCGTCTCCCCCGATCTGCGCGGGCAGGGCGTGGGCCGGGGCCTGTACACGGAGTTCTTCCGGCGGGCCGCCGCCGCGGGCCGCACGGAGGTGCGGGCGATCACCTCGCCGCGCAACACCCGGTCCGTCGCCTTCCACCGGGCGATGGGCTTCGCGCTCGAACCGGGCGACCGCGAGGTCGACGGGCTGCCCGTGCACAGCGACTACGACGGGCCGGGGCAGCACCGGGTCTGCTTCCACCGGGCGCTGTAGCGCCCGCCGTACCGGTCGGCTGCCCCGACTGCCGGTCCGGCTACCGCCCGCGCGCCGCGCGGGCGAGCCGTGTGCCCGCCGCCGCGCGCGGTCCGCTGTCGGCGGGCCCGCGCCGGGGGTGCACGGTGTTCGCGAGGAGCACCAGGAACGTGTCCGTCGCCGGGTCGATGACCAGGGACGTGCCGGTGAAGCCGGTGTGCCCGGCCGCGCCCCGGCCCGCGAGCTCGCCCATGAACCACGCCTGGTCGATGCCGAAGCCGAGGCCGGGCTCCGCCAGCATCAGCTCGACGAAGTCGGGACCGAGTATCCGGGCCCTGCCGTACGAGCCGCCGCACAGCAGGGTGCGGCAGAACACCGCGAGGTCGCGGGCTGTGGAGAAGAGGCCCGCGTGCCCGGCGACGCCGCCCAGCGCCCAGGCGTTCTCGTCGTGGACCGTGCCGCGCAGCATCCCCCGGTCGGCCTTCGCCCAGGGCCTGCGCTGGTCCTCCGTGGCGGCGGCGTCGGGGCGCGGCCCGAAGCCGGTGGCGCTCATCCCGAGCGGCCGGGTGATGCCCTCGCGGATGAGGGCGTCGAGGGGGCGGCGGGTGAGGCGCTCCAGGACGTGCTGGAGCAGCAGCATGTTCAGGTCGGAGTAGACGTACGTGCCGGGTTCGGTGAGCGGGGCCTCCGCGCGCAGGGCCGCGAGGCGGGCGGCATCGTCCGGGCTGTCGTACAGCGGGAGTTCGGGGCGCAGTCCCGAGGTGTGGGTGAGCAGCTGGCGGACCGTGATGCCGTGCTCGGCGGCGGCCGTGAACTCGGGGACGTACGCCCCGACGAGCGCGTCGATGCCGAGGGTGCCGCGCTCCAGCTGCTGCACGGCGGCCACCGTGGTGAAGAGCTTGGTGAGCGAGGCCAGGTCGAAGGGGGTGGTCGTGCGCATCGGCACACGCCACTCGCGGGGCAGCTCTACGCCCGCCTCGGCGACCGGGTCGTACGAGGCGTAGCGCACCGCCCAGCCCGTGGCCTCCTCGGCCGCGATCACCGGTCCCCGGCCCACGACCAGCACGGCGCCCGCGCACCAGGGGCGCGGCCCGCGGGGCAGGTCGCGCACCTCGCTGACGAGGCCGCCGATCTCGTCGGGGTCCAGGCCCGCGCGGTCCGGCGTGCCGGGGCGCAGGAGTCTCGGTGCGCTCAGTGGTCCGCCTCCGTCGGCTTGTGCTGCCAGGGGCGGCACAGTCCCACGAAGCAGGCGATGGCCGCCAGCGCGCAGACCAGTTGGACGACGGCCATCGGAACGGCCGTGTCCTCGCCCGCGATGCCGACGAGCGGGGAGGCGACGGCGCCGATGAGGAAGGAGGAGGTGCCGAGCAGCGCGGATGCGGAGCCGGCGGCGTGCGGGGTGCGCAGCAGCGCGAGGGACTGGGTGTTGGGCAGGGTGAGGCCCATCGACGACATCAGGACGAAGAGCCCGGCGGCGACGGGGAAGAGGCCGACGTCGCCGAAGACGCCGGTCGTCATGAGGAGCAGCGCCGTCGCGGCGGTCGTGATCATCGCGAGGCCGACGGCGAGGACCTTGTTGAGGCTGGTGCGGCCGACCAGGATCTTGCCGTTGATCTGGCCCGCGGCGATCAGTCCGACGGAGTTGACGCCGAAGAGGAGGCTGAAGGTCTGCGGGGAGGCACCGTAGATCTCCTGGATCACGAAGGGCGACGCGGAGATGTACGCGAAGAGCGCGGCGAACGCGAAGCCTCCCGCGATCATGTAGCCGGCGAAGGCGCGGTCGGCGAGGAGCGAGCGCATGGTGCGCAGCGCCTCGACGGTGCCGCCGCCGTGCCGCTTCTCGGGGGCGAGGGTCTCGGGCAGGCGCCGCCAGACCAGCAGGGTCAGGGCGGTGCCGACGACCGTGAGGACGACGAAGATGCCGCGCCAGTCGGTGAAGCGCAGGACCTGGCCGCCGATGAGGGGTGCGGCGACGGGGGCGACGCCGGAGATCAGCATCAGGGTGGAGAAGAAGCGGGCCATCTCCACGCCGTCGTACAGGTCGCGGACGATGGCGCGGGCGATGACGATACCGGCGGCGCCCGCGAGCCCCTGGAGGAGGCGGAAGCCGATGAGGAGCTCGGCGGTGGGCGCGAAGGCGCAGGTCGCGGTGGCGACGATGTAGACGAGCAGGCCGATGAGGAGGGGGCGGCGGCGGCCCCACTTGTCGCTCATCGGGCCGACGACGAGCTGGCCGAGCGCCATGCCCATGAGGCAGGCGGTCAGGGTCAGCTGGACGGTCGCGGCCGGGGAGTGCAGGGCGTCGGTGACCTCCGGCAGGGCCGGCAGGTACATGTCCATGGACAGGGCGGGGACGGCGGTGAGGCCGCCGAGCACGAGGGTGACCAGGGCTCCGGTACGACGGAGGGCGGCGGGGCCCTGTGGCTCCGCCGCCTTCGTTATCGGATGGTCTTCCGTGGCCTGCCCGAGCTCAGGCATCGCACCCCTCCCGGTAGCTGCGTGTGCCCCTCCATGGTCGCAGCTGCGGGCGGGTGGTACAGACCGGTTTCCGCTGCTCCCGCGCGGCCGGGCGGCGGCGCGGGGCGCGCGGGCTACGCCGGCTTCAGCCCCGGGTCGCCCGCCTCCGTCACGAAGGACGCCGCCGTCCTGATCGGGGCGCCGGGCGTCGTGACCGCGGAAACCGTCTTGAAGTCGGCCCTCGCGGACTCGCGGCCGAGGCCGACGGTGACGTAGCCGCGGCGGCCGTTGTAGAACTTCAGGTGCGGGTTGGCCCTGGTGTAGGTGTCCCAGTTGGCCGGCTTGTCCGCGCCGTCCTTGCCGCTCGCGATGGACGTGGCGACGATCTCCGTGCCGACGGTCCTGGACGACGGGTCGTCGAAGTCGGCCTTGATGTCGAAGGCGTAGCCGACGTGCACGTCACCGGTGAGGACCATGAGGTTCTCCAGGTCCGCGGCCTTCGCGCCGGCCAGGACCCGCTTGCGGGAGGCGCGGTAGCCGTCCCAGGCGTCCATGGAGAGCTTCGCCCGCTCGTTCAGGTCCAGCCTGCGCTCGGAGAAGGTGACCTGCTGCGGGACGACGTTCCACTGGGCGCGCGAGCGCCGCCAGCCGTCGATGAGCCAGCGCTCCTGGGTGGCGCCGGTGATGGTGCGCGCCGGGTCGTCCGACTCGGGTCCCGGCACGTGGGAGGTGTCGCCGTAGGCCTGGTCGGAGCGGTACTGCCGGGTGTCGAGGATGTCGAACTGGGCGAGGCGGCCCCAGGTCAGGCGCCGGTAGAGCTGCGCGTCGGGCCCTTCGGGCAGCTGCGGGCGGCGCAGCGGCTGGTTCTCCCAGTACGCGCGGTAGGCGGCGGCGCGGCGGAGCAGGAACTCGGCGGGCGGGTCGTCGTTCTCGGAGGTGTCGTCGGCGTAGTTGTTCTCGGTCTCGTGGTCGTCCCAGGTGACGACGAAGGGGTGGGCCGCGTGGGCGGCGCGCAGGTCGGGGTCGGACTTGTAGAGGGCGTACCGCAGGCGGTAGTCCTCCAGGTTCTTGGTCTCCTTGTTGAAGTGGGCGGGCAGCGTGCGGTCGGTGTAGTTGCGGGCGCCGCCGACCGCGTTGACGGCGTACTCGTAGAGGTAGTCGCCGAGGTGGAAGACGACGTCGACGTCGTCCTGCGCCAGGTGCTTGTACGCGGTGAAGTAACCGTCGTGGTACGCCTGGCAGGAGACGGCGGCGAGGGTGAGGGCGCCGGGGCGGCTGCCCGCGGCGGGCGCGGTGCGGGTGCGGCCCGTCTCGCTCACCCACGTGCCGGTCCTGAAGCGGAAGTAGTAGGTGCGGCCCGCGTCGAGGTGGGCCGCCTCGACGTGCACGGTGTGGCTGAACTCGGGGTGCGCGGTGACCGTGCCCCGTCTGGCGACGCGCCGGAAGCGGGCGTCGTGGGCGAGCTCCCAGTGCACGGTGACGCGCTCCTGGGGCAGGCCGCCGCCGGGCTCGTAGGGGGCGGGCGCCAGGCGGGTCCACAGGAGGACCGAGGAGGGCAGCGGGTCGCCGGAGGCCACGCCGAGCGTGAAGGGGTTGTCCTTGATGCGGCGGGCGTCGAGCTCGGCGGCGCCCGCGACGCCCGCGGTGGGCAGGTTGGTGGCGAAGGCGAGCGCGGCGGCGGCGCCGGTGACGGTGAGGAACCGGCGGCGCCCCAGGTGACGGGCGGCGGCGCGGATCTCGGGTGCGTGCTGGCCTGCGGATGTCATGTGGCCCTCCCCTGACGATTGGTGTCACGGGCATGCAAGTGCCGGGGGACGACGTCAGCCTGTCGCGTACACAACAGCCACATGGCGGGCGGATGAGCTCCGCGTGGACGCCCCTCCCGTACGCTGCGGGGCCATGAACGCTGAGCGAACTGCCGCAACGAACGCCCCGGAGACCGCCCCTCGGACCGCCCGTCGGACCGCCGTGGTGACCGGCGCCGGATCCGGCATCGGCCGCTCCGTCGCCCTCGAACTGCTCGCGTCGGGCTGGTCGGTGGCGCTGGCGGGCCGCCGCGTGGAGACGCTGGAGGAGACGGCCGCCCTGGCCGCCGCCGGGCACGGGGTGCAGGACGGCGCCACCCTCTGCGTACGCACGGACGTGTCGCGGCCCGAGGACGTGACCGCGCTCTTCTCGCGCGTGGGCGAGCACTTCGGGCGCCTGGACCTGCTCTTCAACAACGCCGGCACGTTCGGCCCCGGCGGCGTCCCGGTCGAGGAGCTCCCCTACGACGCCTGGCGCCACGTCGTCGACACCAACCTGAACGGCGCGTTCCTGTGCGCGCAGGCCGCCTTCCGGCAGATGAAGGAGCAGGACCCGCAGGGCGGGCGGATCATCAACAACGGGTCCGTCTCGGCGCACGCGCCGCGCCCGAACTCGGTCGCGTACACCACGACGAAGCACGCCCTGACCGGCCTGACGAAGTCGCTCTCCCTGGACGGCAGGCCGTTCCGGATCGCCGTCGGGCAGATCGACATCGGCAACGCGGCGACCGACATGACCGAGCGCATGCAGTCCGGGATCCTCCAGGCGAACGGCCAGTTGGCGAGCGAGCCGGTGATGGACGTGGCGGACGTGGCCCGCACGGTGCGGCACATGGCGGAGCTGCCGCTGGAGGCGAACGTCCAGTTCGCGACGGTCCTCGCGACCAACATGCCCTACGTCGGGCGGGGCTGACACACGGCGGGAGCGGCGGGGCCGGACGAGAGGGCGGCGGGGCGGCGCGTCCCCGCCGCCAAGATCTCCACAAGTGGAATAAGGGTTACCGCATCAATCGGGGTGCGCGCTCCCTTTATGCTCGGCTTCTCTCCACGAGAACTTCACACTTGGAGCACGTCTTGCGCATACGCACCGCCGCCCCCGCCGTCCTCGCCGCCACCGCACTGTCGGTGTCCCTGCTCGCCGCGTCCCCGGCGACGG
Organism: Streptomyces sp. NPDC040622; assembly: GCF_055593965.1. Classification (NCBI taxonomy): domain Bacteria; kingdom Bacillati; phylum Actinomycetota; class Actinomycetes; order Kitasatosporales; family Streptomycetaceae; genus Streptomyces; species Streptomyces sp. NPDC040622. The sequence goes on from NZ_JBVIXD010000010.1 coordinate 167,876, forward strand.
CGGCGACCGCACGCCACCAGGGCGGTCTGCACCTCGGCTACATCCAGTACGACAGCCCGGGCCGGGACACCCGCTCGAACTCCTCGCTGAACGCGGAGTGGGTGAACATCCACAACAACACCCGCTCCGCGATCCAGCTCAAGGGCTACAAGCTCAAGGACGACACCGGCTACACGTACACCTTCGGCAGCTACAAGATCGGCGCGGGCAAGACCGTCAAGGTCCGCACCGGCAAGGGCAGCAACGCCTCCGGCGTGCGCTACTGGGGACGCGGCAGCTACGTGTGGAACAACACGAGCGACAAGGCCCGGCTCATCAAGCCCAGCGGCTCGCAGCAGGACTCCTGTTCCTGGACGCGGAGCGACTCCGGTCACAAGAGCTGCCACTGACCACCATCAGGGGGAAGGGGCAGGGCGACCGCTCCGCGGTGACGTTCCCGCGGTGGGGGCCGCGGGAATGACGCGCGCCGCGGAACGGTTGCCCTGCGACATGACGACGAACACCGACTCCTCCCCCGGCGCGGCCCCCGCCCCCGAGGTCCTGCGCTACACCGCCTTCACGACCGACCCGGGCGGCGGCAACCCCGCCGGGGTCGTGCCGGACGCGACCGGACTCGACGACACGGCGATGCTCGCGATCGCGGCACGGCTCGGATACAGCGAGACGGCGTTCCTCACCAAGGACGCCGACGGCTCCGGAGGAGTCGGTGATTCCGGCGGCTCCGGAGACTCCAGAGACTTCGCAGGCTCCAGAGAGCGCCAACGGGCCTATACCGTCCGCTACTTCAGCCCCGAGGCCGAGGTGCCCTTCTGCGGGCACGCCACCGTGGCCGCGGCGGTGGCGCTCGCCGAGCGGGGCGGGGCGGCGGGCGCCGACGGGCCCGGCGACTACGTGTTCGCCACCCCGGCGGGCACCGTGCCCGTCACCGTCGCCGCCGACCCCGAAGGCGGCACGCTCCGCGCGACGCTCACCAGCGTCGCCCCGCGCGTCGAGGCGGTCGCGGCGGACGACGTGACCGAGGCGCTGGCCGCGCTCGACTGGGACGCGAAGGAACTGGACCCGCTGCTGCCGCCGCGCATCGCGTTCGCGGGCGCCCGGCACCTCGTGCTGGCCGCCGCGACCCGGGCGCGCCTCGCCGACCTCGCGTACGACTTCACGCGCCTGGCCACGCTGATGCGCCGCCTGGACCTCACCACCGTCCAACTGGTGTGGCGGGCCTCGGAGTCCGTCTTCCACGTCCGCGACCCGTTCCCGGTGGGCGGGGTCGTGGAGGACGCGGCGACGGGCGCGGCAGCGGCGGCCTTCGGCGCGTACGCCCGCGAACTCGCCCTGGTTCCCGCCGAGTCCGTCCTCACCCTGCACCAGGGCGAGGACATGGGGCGGCCCGGCGTGCTGACGGTGACGCTGCGGGACGGGGACGCGCGGGTACGGGTGAGCGGAGCGGCGGTGCGGCTGCCGGACGTGTCCGGGGGCACTGTGGACGGTCGGGCCTGAGAGGTCAGGCCTGGCCCGTCTCGAAGCGGGAGACCTTGGCGCCGTCGACGGTGAACCGCCACTTCGTCCGCATCTCGCCCCACGTGTCGTTCCGGTACGAGACGAGCAGCGTCCGGCCGCCGTCCGATTCCGACTCGACGTCCATGTGGCCGTGGGAGGAGAAGACCTCGCGGTCCGTCCAGTCCGCGATGTCCCGGTCGGAGCCGTCGTCCGACATGGTCGCGCCGGGCGCGAGCAGGGCGTCGAAGGCGGGCTTGTCGTGGGCGTTCACCGCGGTGACGAAGGCCCGGACCGTGGGGTCACCGAGCCGGTTTACCTGAATGCTCATGGGCCCACGGTCACACCGGGCGGCCCGCCGCGCCACCGCTGCCGCACCGCACGGGTCACCCGGACGGCCCCGCGGGCCGGGTGCCCCGCGCGGGTCCGGTGGACGGTGGAGGCGGACGCCACCGCCGCCCGCCGAGGGCCAGAACCGGGAGTTCCCCATGACCACCTGCACCTGCCTGGACCGACGTGACCTCGGGCTGCTGCTGCTCCGCGCGGGCACCGGCGGCGTGCTCGCCGCACACGGCACCCAGAAGCTGTTCGGCTGGTTCGGCGGCGGGGGCGTCGGGGGCACCGGCGCCTTCATGGAGTCCGTCGGGTTCGCGCCCGGCCGGCTGAACGCCGTCGTCGCGGGGCTCGCGGAGGCGGGCGGCGGACTGCTCCTCGCGCTCGGCCTCGCGACGCCCGCGGCGGGCTCGGCGGCGGCGGGCGCGATGGCCGGCGCCGCGGCCCTGCACACCCCGAACGGCTTCTTCAGCCAGGGTGGCGGCTACGAGTACCCGGCGTTCCTCGGCATGACCGCCGCGGCGCTCGCCGTCACGGGCCCCGGCCGGTACTCCGCCGACCACGCGCTCGGCCACTCCCTCAACCGCGGCTGGATGGTGCCCGCCGCGCTCGCGGGGACGGCGGTCGGGGTGCTCGTGACGCTCGGGGCCAGGAACAAGAACCTGCGCGCGGCACAGGAGGCGGGCGAGGGCTCCTCGTCGGCCGCGTAGCCGCCGTGGCAGGCCGCTCCGTCGCCGTGACAGGCTGCGGGGCATGGACGACGATCAGCAGGGCCCGCCGCAAGCCCGCACAGACCCGTGGGACACCGTCGACCACCTGTATGAATGGCTCGATTCCCACAACGAGAAGGCTCCTCAAGAGGCCTTGCTCCTAAGGATGCTGAAGCTGTCGGAGGAGGTCGGCGAGGTCGCGCAGGCGGTCATCGGCGCCACCGGCCAGAATCCGCGCAAGGGGACCACGCACACCTGGCAGGACGTGCAGGGCGAGCTCTGCGACGTCATCGTCACGGCGATGGTCGCCCTGCGCACGCTCACCCCGGACGCCCGGGACGTCCTGACCGCGCATCTGCGCCGCGTCGCCGAGCGCTCCAAAATCTCTGTCCCGCCCACCGCGTGACGGTCTAGCCTCCCCGCACATGACCACTGACAACGATCACCCTCCGCGTCTCACCCGCCTCGCCTTCCACAACCCCCTCTCCGAGGACCGCGCCCGGCGACTCGTCGAGCGGCTGACGGCCGCTGATCCGCGCACGGTGCTCGATCTGGGCTGCGGCTGGGGCGAGTTGATGCTCCGCGTCCTGGCGGCCGCCCCGCGGGCCACCGGCATCGGCGTCGACCTCAACGCCGAGGACCTGGACCGCGGCCGCGCGGGTGCGGTCGAACGCGGGCTCGGCGGCCGGGTCGTCTTCGCCGAGGAGTCGGCGACGGACACCGCGCGCGGGCCCGCCGACCTGGTGCTCTGCCTGGGCGCGAGCCAGGCCCTCAGCTCCGCCCCGCCGGCCGTCGCGGCCGGGGAGGCGCTGCGGGAGCTGCGCCGCCTGGTCAACCCGGGCGGGCGCGTCGTGCTCGGCGAGGGCTTCTGGCAGCGCACGCCCACCGAGGAGGAGCTCGCCGCCATGTGGCCGGACGCCGACGCCGGTGACCATCTGTCGCTGGGCGATCTGGTGGACGCGGCGGTCGGGGCGGGGTTCCGCCCGCTGTGGGTGGAGACGGCGAGCGCGGAGGAGTGGGAGGAGTTCGAGTCCGGTTACCGCTCCGACGTCGAGGAGTGGCTCGCCGCGCACCCGGACCACCCGCTGGCGGCCGAGACCCGCGCGCGTGTCGACGCCCAGCGTTCGTCGTGGCTGCGCGGCTACCGCGGGGTGCTCGGCATCGCGTATCTGACGTTGGTGCCCGTGGGCTGAGGCGGTCGGGGGCGCACGGACCACCGCCCCGCCCCACCGCTACTGCCCGAACCACGCCTCGGCGAGCGCGTCGAGCGTGGGCTCGGGCGGGGCGGGCAGTTCCCGCAGGTACCAGGGCAGGTTGCTGTACACGTGGAGCAGGGTGTACGCGAGGAGTTGGCGCGGATCGTACGCCCGCCCGTACGCCTTCATGAAGCGGGCGAGCAGGCCCGGCTCTGCGCGCGTGACGAAGAGACCGACGGCCACGAAGTCGTACGCCGGGTCGCCGATCATGGCGGGCTCGAAGTCGAGGAGTCCGGTGAGCCGCTGGCCGCCGTCCGGGGAGACGGTCAGATGCTGACGCATGAACTCGGTGTGCAGCAGGGCGCGTTGCCGCTCTGCGCGCGCTTCGGCGACCGGCAGTTCGACGGAGTCGAGGAAGCCGGGGATCTGCTCGAGCCAGCTCTCCGGCAGCCCGCGCGCCCGCTGCCGTGCGACCGCTCCGGCCCGCTGCCCGTCGACGAACGCGTCCCAGTCACCGGGGCCGAGGACGTCGGTGAGCGGTTCCGGGTCGAGTGCGTGGAGCGCGGCGAGCGCCTCGGCGGCGTCGGCGACGATCCGCTCCCGGCCGGCGCGCGGGATGCGCGGCCAGGCGACGGCGAGGTCCTCGCCGGGCAGGCGGGACATCAGGAGGTAGCGCCAGCCGGTCTCGTACGTTCCCTCCTCGTGCAGCCGGGGCGTGGGCAGGGGGAGGCGGCCCTCGACGTGGCGCAGCACGCGCGCCTCGGTGATGCCGTCCCGGGCGGCCGAGCCGGGGAAGAGCTTCAGGACGTGGGCGTCCCCCACGGCGTAGACCGGCTGGGAACCTTCGGGGAAGCGGGTCAGCGGCGCGCCGGCGAGCCCCAGCCGGGCGCACAGGTCCGCGGCGGCGGGCCGCACGATCCCCTCGTCGGGGACGACGCGGTCCCACTCCTCGTCCGTGGTCACCTCGGGCAGCATGATCGGCACGGTAGCCGCGGGCGGGGCGGGGCCGCGAGCGGGTTTCGGTGACGGTGGACGATCGGGGCCGGACGCGGCCCGGGCGCGGGAAGGGCGGCGCCCCCGCGCTCCGGAGGCGCCGCCCGCCTTCCGCGCCGGGGCCGCGTCCGGCCCCGCGCGCGTCAGGTCCTGGTCAGAACACGAACGGTCCCGGTGCCTGCGCCGACGTGCCGTTGCAGGTGACCGTGAGGCCGAGGACCACGATCGTCAGGGACTTGCCCTCCAGGCTGTCGCCCGCGGCGACGGTGCCGGTGAGGGGTCCGGTGGAGACGGCTCCGCCGGCCGGTATGGCCGGGTTGGAGTTGCCGGTGAAGTCGGTGGTCCCGGAGCCGTTCCTGGTGAGGGTGAGGGTCGAGTCGACGGAGCCCGCGCCGATGTCGATCGGGGCCGTGATCGCCGACGTCGACACCTCGATGGTCGCGCTGGTGCCGTCCTGGGAGGCGGTGAGTGTCGCCGTCCCGGAACCGTACGATCCGCAGTCGAAGGAGAGGGTGGCGCTCTGCGGCTCCACGGCGCCGGCCGCGGGTGCCATCGCGAGTGCTCCGACGGCGAGCGCGCCGGCGCCCAGGGCCGCGCCGATTCCTCTGCCGAATCTGCCATGTCGCATGGAGGACCTGCCTTCATGAGGTGGGGGGAGCGAGGGGGGATGCGAGTGCCGGGCCGCCGACCGCGTTCCGTGGACCGCGTTCCGTGGACCGCGTTCCGTGGAACGTCTTCCGCCGAACCACGTTCCGCAGACCGCGTCCCGACGGATTCTGACGGGTAGTCAGCAGCCTGGATCGCTGCCCATTGAGGCACAGGGGGCTTGGGGTGACAAGGCCGGGATTCATGATTCTTGACATGTACCAACCAATTTCGGCCGCACAGCCACCCGCCCCGACACTCCTCGCCCCCGCACCCGGCGCCCCCGCACTCCGCGGACCTCACTCCGCGCCCCGCAACGCCTCCCCCGCCTCCCTCGCCAGGAGCCTGACGTACGCGGCGGTCCAGGCCTCGACCGTCGCCCGGTCCCACAGGTCGGTCGAGTACTCCAGGTATCCGGAGAGCACGTCGCCCGTGGGGATCAGACCGAAGTTGAACTCGGAGCGCGCGCCCGGGACCGCGAGGTCCTCGACCGCCGTCGTCACGCCCGGCAGGTCGACCTCCGTCTCCAGCGAGCTCTGGTACTGGAAACCCAGCGGCAGCCGGTCCGGCACCTCCGAGCCCAGCGCGGCGCTCAGGTCCGCCGCCATCGCGCGCAGCGGCGTCGCGTGGTCCATGGCCCCGACCGCGCTGCGCGCCAGCTGGTCCACCAGCTCCCCGAACGACACCGCCGCACCGCCCCGGGCCCGCAGCGTGAACGACGACACCGTGCAGGCGGCGAGCGCCTCGAACTCGCGCCGCTCGCGGTTGGCGTAGGAGATGCCGAGCACGACGTCCGGCTCGTCCGCCACTTCCTCGACAAGCCGCGCGAACGCCGCCGCCGTCACCACGAAGGGCGTCGTGCGGTGCCGTCGCGCCAGCGCCTCCACATCGGCGCGCGCGGCCCGGTCCACGGTGAACAGGACCACGTCGCCCGCCCCGCTCAGCTCGGCAGGACGGGGCCTGTCCAGCGGCAGCGACGGCTCGAAGGAGGCGCCCTTCAGCTGACGCGCCCAGTAGTCGACCAGCCGGCCCTTGTCCTGCGTGCGACTCCGCTCCTGCTGCCAGCGCGCGTACTCGCCCGGCTGCGGGACGTCCGGCGACAGGCCGTGCGGGACACCCGTGGCCGCCGCCCGGTACAGCGCGGCCAGTTCGCGCAGCAGGACGCTGACGGACCAGCCGTCGCAGGCCGAGTGGTGCAGCACGAAGAGCAGCACCCAGCGGTCCCGGTCCGTGCGCAGCAGGCGCAGGACCGGGGCGAGCTCGGCGTCGACGATGTCGAAGGGCACAGCGGCCGTCTCCCCCGCGACGCGCTCCGCCTCCTCGGCGGCCCGGAGCGCCGAACCGTGCCGCGCGAACAGGTCCTCCTCCGGCAGGCCGACCGGCCGGGCCCGCAGCGCCTCCTGCCACCACTGCCCGCCGTCCTCCACGAAGCGGGTGCGCAACGCCTCGTGCCGGGCGACGAGTTGGCCGAGCGCGGTGCGCAGGGCCGGTACGTCCAGGGCTCCCGTCAGGGTGAGGCGCATCGCCACGTTGTAGATCTGCGGGCGGGGGTGGGTGCGGTGGCGCATGATGAAGGCGCCCTGCTGGGCGGTGACGGGCGCGCGGCCGAGGACGTCTGTCCCGTGCGTGTCGTCCGAGGTGCCCGTCCCTTCCTGCGCGCCGTTCCCGCCCATGAGGTACGCCGCCATCGCCCGCAGCGTGGGCTCCTCGTAGAAGCGCGCGACGGGGTACTCGGTGCCGAACTCCTCGCGCACGCCGTTCGCGAGGCGGATCGCCGTGATGGAGTGGCCGCCCAGGTCGAAGAAGGAGGCATCGGCGGCGATCTCCGTCACGTCCACCTCGAACTCCTGGGCCCAGAGCCGCCTCAGGCGCGCCTCGACGTCACTCGCCGGAGCGTGCGCCCGCGGCGCGGGTGCGGCCGGGGTGGTGGGACCCGTGGGGGCGGTGACGAGGGCGGGCTCGGGCAGCGCGGTCCGGTCCAGCTTGCCGTTGGCGGACAGGGGCAGCGCGGGCAGGACGGCCCAGGCGCGCGGCACCAGGTGGTCCGGCAGCCGCCCGGCGAGCTCCGCCGTCAGCCGGTCGACGAACTCCCGCTCCTGTACGCGTTGTTCGAGCGGTCCGCCGGTTCGCTCCGGCACGACGTACGCCGCGAGCCGGGCCTCGCCCCGCCGGTCCCTGCGGGCCAGGACGACGGCCTCGCCGACTCCGGCCAGACCGTTCAGCGCACGGGAGACCTCTTCGGGCTCGACGCGGAAGCCGCGTACCTTCACCTGGTCGTCGGCCCGGCCCCGGAACTCCAGCGCCCCCGCCTCGCCCCAGCACACCAGGTCACCGGTGCGGTACATCCGCCCCCCGGTACCCCTCGGGTCGCGCACGAAGCGCTCCGCCGTCAGGTCGGGCCTGCCCAGGTACCCGGTGGCCACACCGGGGCCGCCGACGTACAGCTCCCCCACCTCGCCGGCGGGCACCTCACGGCCGCCCGCGTCGAGCACGCGGAGGGTGACGTTGTGCACGGGCCTCCCGATCGGGACCGGGACGTCGGGGCCCTCCTCGGCGCGCGGCTCCACGGTCGCGACCGTGCACAGCACCGTCACCTCGGTCGGGCCGTAGACGTTCACCGTCTCGTACGGGGCGCCGGGGCGCGGGCGGGTGCGCAGGACGTCGCCGCCCAGCAGCAGATGACGCAGCGGCGGCTGGTGCTCCCCGGGGAGCGCGAGGACCGCCTCGCCGAGCGCCGTCGGCAGGATGGAGAAGGTGATGCGCCGCTCCGCGTACCAGCGGGCCAGCGCGGCCGGGTCCTTGCGGACCGTCTCGTCGGCGACGACGACCGCGGCGCCCGCGGTCAGCGCGGGCCAGATCTCCAGCGCGGCGGCGTCGAAGCCCTGGCTGCAGACGGCGGCGCTGCGGTCGTCCGCGCTGAACCCGAACCGCTCGTGGTGCCACTGGCACAGGTCGACGACGGCTCGGTGCGGGATGGCGACGCCCTTGGGGACGCCGGTGCTGCCGGAGGTGTAGATGGCGAAGCAGAGGGACTCGGGGTCGGGTGGTGTCGTGGCCGGCCGGCTCGCGGGAGCGTCGCCCCCGCCCGTGGCGGCCATGTCGATCACCGTCGTCCCGGCCGGCGTCACCGGCCGGTGGGCCGGGCCCGCTGCGCCGTCCCGCGCCCCGTCCACCACCAGGACCCGGGCGCCGCTCTCCACGAGGATCGCCTCGGCCCGCGCCCTGCCCTGACCTGGGTCCAACGGCACATAGCCGCGGCCCGCCTTGAGGGCCGCGAGCATGGCGACGATCAGGCCGGCGCCGCGCGGCAGCCACAGCGCGACGGGGGCGGCGCCTGCGTCCGCGGCGCGCAGAGCCGCCGCGAGCCGCCGCGCGCGCTCGTCCAACTCCCGGTAGGTGAGCGTCTCTTCCTCGCTGATCACCGCTGGGCGGTCCGGGGCGACCTCGGCCCACCGTGACGCCAGGGCGTCCACGGTGCTGCCCGTCCGCTCGCGTACCGGCCCCTGCCGCCACTCTTGGGGCACCGCGTCCGGGTCCTTCGCACTCACCGCTCCCACCGCCCCCACCGCTTCGGTGAGGACGTCACGGAACGCCGTGAAAAGCGCGTCGACCGTCGGCTCGTCGAAGAGGTCGGTGCTGTACTCCAGGTGGCAGCGGATGCCGTCGGGCTGGTCGGTGAAGTACACGCTGAGGTCCGTCAGCGCCTTGTCGGGACCCGAGTCGAGCGGTGTCGACCGCACTCCGGGCAGATCGAAGCGGAAGGGGTCGTCCGTCTCGAACTCGGCGAGCGTCTGGAACACGGGCGTACGGTCGAGGGCACGCGGCGGCGCCAACTCCCGTACGACCGCCTCGAAGGGCACTCCTGCGTGGTCGTACGCGTCCAGGGCGACCCCGCGCACCCGGTCGAGGAGCGTGCCGAAGTCCGGGTCGCCCGAGAGGTCGAGGCGCAGCGCCAGGGTGTTGACGAAGAAGCCGACCACGTCCTCGTACTCGGGCGTGCGGTCGGACATCGGGGTGCCGATGACGAGGTCGTCCTGGCCGGTGACACCGCGCAGCGCGGACGCGTATCCGGCGAGCAGCGTCATGAAGAGCGTGCTGCGCCGCTCACGGCTGAACGTCCGTACGCGGTCGGAGAGTTCGGCGTCCAGCGTGCGGAACAGGGCGCGCCCCCGGGAGGTCATCACCGCGGGCCTTCGCCGGTCGGTGGGCAGCTGGAGCACCGGCAGGTCGCCGGCGAGCGCCTTCTTCCAGTACGCGAGGTCCTCGGCCGCCGCCGGGCCGCCGAGGGAGTCGAGCTGCCTGCGGGCGTGATCGGCGTAGGTGACGGTGAGGGCGGGGAGGCCGGCGGCCGGTGCGCCCGGCAGCTGTGCCCGGTAGAGGGCGGACACGTCGCGGGCCAGCACGGCGGCCGAGGCCGCGTCCATCACGATGTGGTGCAGGGACAGCACGAGGACGTGCCGCCGCTCGCCGAGCCGGACCAGGCGGGTGACGCACAGTGGCCCTTCCGCCAGGTCGAAGCGGCGCTCGCTCTCGGCCTTGAGGACGTCGGCGACGGCATCGTCCGCGCCCGCGCCGTCCACGACCTCGAAGTCGACCTCGCCCGCGGGAAGTGTGAACTGCCGTGGCTCGCCCGCCACTTCACGGAACACGGTGCGCAGCTGCTCGTGCCGCGCGGCCAGGTCGCGCAGGGCGGAGCGCAGCGCGGGGACGTCCAGCGGGCCTTCGAGCTCGATGGCCTTGGTCTCGTTGTACGCGGTGCGGCCGGGCAGCATCCGCTCCAGGAACCAGACGCGCTGCTGGCCGGGCGACAGGGGCGCGCCACCGTCGGCCACCGGTCGCGGCGCGGGGGCCGGCGGCGGCACGGCTGTCCGCGCGGGCTCGGCGGGCGCCGTCACGCACGAGCGGCGCAGGCCGTCGAAGTGGACCAGACCGGCCCGCAGCGCGGCGGGTGCGACGCCGAAGTCGACGAGGCCGACGACCTCGTCGGCACCGGCGGCCCGCACCGCGTCCACCACCGGCATGACGCTCTTGGGGCTGCCGATGAGGGCGCGCTGGTCGCAGTAGCGGTCGTAGGCACGGCGGAAGACCACGTCCAGGTCGTCCTCGGTCATCGCCGACAGGTCGACCTGGTGGCCGAGGCTGTTGGCGACGTTCCCGAACAGGGACAGCGAGGACCGCATGTACCGCGCCAGCGGCTCGCGCGCCTCCTCGCGGGCCGTCGCGTGGTCCTCGGCGAGGTAGGTGTGCAGCAGCACGGCCACGTGCCCCGCGTCCGGGTCGAGACCGCAAGCGGCGCGCGTGCGGCGGTAGAGCGCGACGTTGTCGCGGAGCTGCTCCACGCTCTGGGTCATCAGGTTGGTGACGATGCCCAGGTCGTGGCGGGCGGCGAGCTCGTACGAAGCGGGGTTGCCGACGACGGCCGTGTACATCGGCGGGGCGTCCTGGACGGGCCGCGGGAACAGCCGCAGGTCGCTCTCGCCCTTGCCGGTGGTGCGGCGCACGGACTCGCCGCGCCACAACTGCCGGACCTGCTCGACCTGTTCGTACATCAGCTCCTTGTGGGAGCCGAAGCGCTCCGGGAAGAAGGCGAAGTCGTTGGCGTGCCAGCCGCTCGCGCAGCCGATGCCGATCCGGCCGCCGGAGAGGTTGTCGACCATCGACCACTCTTCGGCGACGCGGATGGGGTCGTGCAGCGGCAGCACGACGGAGCCCGCGTTGATACGGATGCGTCCGGTCTCGCGGGCGAGCGCGGCGGCGAGCACGACGGGGTTGGGGAACAGGCCGCCGAAGGAGTGGAAGTGCCGCTCGGGGATCCACAGGGAGTGGAAACCGTTGCGGTCGGCGAACCGGGCCGTCTCCAGGAGGTGGTCGTACTTGCCGTGCCGCGGTGCGTCCTCGTCCTGCGGGTAGTCACCGAAGAAGTAGACGCCGAAGTCGAGGTGGCGGGCGGGAGCCCGGTCCGCCGACGACCGGACCGTGGCCGCACTGTTCCACGCCATGGCCTGCGGCCTGGCCACGGGAGCGGGAGCGGTGACAGGGGCGGGAGCGGCAGTGGAGACGGGGGCGGGGGCGGGAGTGGTGACGGGGGCGGGCTTCGGCCTCGGGCTCCCCAGGGGGAATCCCGCGCCGCGCAGCTCCCGCAGCGAGTCCTGCACCGCGTCGACGATGAACTCGACGTCACTGTCGGTGTGTTCGGTGGAGAGGAAGAAGTTTCGCCACTCCCACACGTGCACGCCGCGCAGCATCAGGTGGTGGTAGAGGAGCTCCATGTCCGCACGGTGCTCGAAGCGGAACATCGAGCCGAAGTGGCTCATGCTCAGGGCGAACCCCTCGGCCTCGAAGAAGGCGTTGAGGGTGGCCGCGAGCTCGTCGGTACGGGCGTTCAGGCGGTCCTGGAGCCGTGGGCTGTGCTCCTTGAGGTGGGTCAGTACGGCGCGGGTGGCGACCATCGACACCGGGTGCTGGATGTAGGTGCCGCCGAAGAACGTGGTGTCGGCCGCCGGATAGCTGTCGTCCCCGTAGCTCCAGTGCCCGCCGTCGATGCCGTCCATGATGTCGGCGCGGCCCGCGATGGCCCCGATGGGGAAGCCGCCGCCCAGCAGCTTGCCGTACGTGGCCAGGTCGGGCGTGACGCCGTAGAGCTCCTGGGCGCCGCGCGGCGCGGGCCGGAAGCCGGTCAGCATCTCGTCGAAGAGCAGCACGATGCCGTGGCGCCGGGTCAGTTCGCGCAGCCGGCGCACGAACTCGGCGGGCCGCAGCGACGGGTGGCGGCTCTGCACCGGCTCCACGACGACCGCCGCGATGTCGGCGGCCTGCTGCTCGATGACGGCCAGGCTCTCCTCGCTGCCGTAGGGCAGCACGAGCAGGTCGGCGACGGCGTTCTGCGGCACGCCCGCGGACATCGGCACGGTGGTGAGGCCCTCGCCGCCGGTGCGCGGGGAGCGGCCGAGGACGTTGTCGTTGTGGCCGTGGTAGGCGCCCTCGAAGGTGATGATGCGGGAGCGTCCGGTGGCGGCGCGGGCGAGCCGGATGGCCGCGGAGTTCGCCTCCGTACCGGAGTTGGCGAAGGCGACGCGCTCCATGCCGGTCAGCTCGGCGAGGAGCTCGGCGGCCTCGCCGGTCTCCACATTGCGCGGGCCGAGCTGGATGCCGCGCGAGAGGTGCTCGCGGACCGCCTCGGTGACGAAGGCGGGCTCGTGGCCGAAGAGCAGCACGCCGAAGCCCATGGTGATGTCGACGTACCGGTTGCCGTCGATGTCCTCGAGCCACGAACCGCGCGCCCGCCGCCCCGCGATGGGGTACAGCATCTCCTTCGTGCTGCTGCGGAAGCCGACCGCGGCCCGGCTGTCGGCCAGCACCCGGCGGTAGCGCTGGGCGATGCTCTTCGACGTGGGCGTCTTGGCGGTGTAGCGGCGCACCAGGTCGTCGAGGTGGTCCCGCTGGGTGTCGGAGGCGTTGCCGCGGAGCATGCCGGAGCCGCGGGCGACTTCCAGGCGTGGCCCGTGCTGGGCCGGCCTCGGGGCCTGGACCTCGGCAGAGCTCTGGGCGGAGTCCTGGGCGGAGTCCTGGGCGGAGTCCTGGGCAGCCGCCTGGTCCGAGGCGGCCTGCGCCGGTACGCCCAGCTGTTCCGTGATGCGCCGCGAGAGCTCGGCCATCGCGGCGAGGTCCGCGTCGACCGCGGCGGAGGCGGAGCGGTCCGCGCCGCCGTCGGCGGTACGGCCGAAGGATTCGGTCGCGGTCACCGGCCCGCCCTCCCGTCGACGGGCGCGTGGGCGCCCTGCGTCACCTGCGCGACCTGCGAGGTCTGCGCGGCCAGCAACTGCGAGAGCTGGCCCATCAGTTGGAGCTGCATCTGGGAGAGCTGACGCACCTGCCGTACGAGGTCGTCGACCTCACGGCGGGTGGCGTACTCGACGGGGCCGGCGGCCGGGGCCGGAGCGGGCTCGGGAACCGACGGCACGGAGGCCACCGACGGAGCGGGAGAGACGGCAGGAACAGGAGGAACAGCAGGAACAGAAGAGACCGGGGAAGCCGGCGAGACCGGCGGAGCCGCAGGAGCAGCGGCGACCGCCGGCGCGGCCGTCGCCGGAGCCGGAGCCGGGGCTGGCGCCGTCGCCGGAGCCGAGGGGACCGCCCCCGCACCACCCCGCATCTTCCCCGCGATGATCAGCGCGAGCCCCTTCGCCGTGCCCGCCTCCTCGAAGAGCTCCCGCATCGACACCTTGACCCGGTGCTCCTCCTCCAGTTCCCGCAGCACGCCGATCATCTGCAGCGAGTCCGCGCCGAGGTCGAAGAAGGACGCGTCCTCGGCTATCTCGCTCGTGTCATAGCTGAGGTGCTTCGCGGTGACCTTGATGATGTGCTGGAGCACACGCTCGACCACTGCCCGGTCTGCCTCGTCCTGTGCCACTTCCGCCCCATCCCTTGCTGCTTGTACGGGTTGTTCGGGTTGTACGGGTTCCACGGGCCGGGGAAGGTGGTTCTCCGGCCCTGTCCAGTAGTCCTTGTGCTGGAATCGGTATCCGGGCAGCGGGATCCTGCGGCCCGCCCCGCCCATGAAGGTCCGCCAGTCGACCGGCGCCCCGGCCCGGTACAGCCCGGCGGCCGCGTCCCACAGCGGCGCGAGCCCGGCGCCGCGCCGCAGCGTCGGATGTGCCGCCCGGTCCGGCAGGCCCCGGCGCGCCAGGCCGCTGAGCGTCGTGTGCGGGCCGATCTCCACCAGCGTGCCCACGTCGGCGTGCGCCGCCCCCAGCTCCCGCAGCACGTCGGCGAAGCGCACCGGCTCACGCGCCTGCCGTACGAGCCAGTCGGCGTCCGGGACCCAGCCGGCCGCTCGGGTGCGCCCGTCCAGGCCGCTCACGAACGGCACCTCGCACGGCTCGAGCGCCACTTGGGCGACCAGTTCGCGCAGGCCGTCCAGGACCGGGTCCATGAGCGCGGTGTGGAAGGCCTGGCGCACCGGGAGCGCGCGCGCCGGTATGCCGCGCTCGGCCAGCAGCTCCGTCAGCCGCTCCATGGCGGCGGCCGGGCCCGCGAGGACCTGGCTGTCCTCGGCGTTGGCGACGGCGAGCTCCACGCCCGACACCTCCGCGGCCAGCTTCCGTGCGGTCCGCTCGTCCGTGGGGACCGCGGTCATCGCGCCCGGAGCGCACAGCCGCCGCATGAGCAGGCCGCGCCCCGCCGTCAGGCGCAGCCCGTCCTCGGCGGACAGCGCGCCCGCCGCGTGCAGCGCGCCGTACTCCCCCACGCTGTGCCCGGCCACCACGGCCGGCGCGATGCCCGCCTCGCGCCACAGCCGGACGAGGGCGCACTGCAGCGCGAAGAGCGCGGGCTGCGCCACGCCGGTGTCCCACACCTGCCCGTCCGCCTCGCCGTCCCCGGTGCCGAGCAGCGGGCCGAGGAGGCTGTCGCCGCCGCTGAGGGCGGCGTACTGCCGCTCACTGGCGTCCAGGGCCTCACGTACGAGGGGAAAGCGCTCGTACAGGGCGCGGGCCGCACCCCGGTGGAGGCTGCCCTGCCCCGTGAAGAGGAACCCGGTGCCGATCGCCGTGCCGTGGCCCGCGCCGTGCGGCCGCGGTGACGCCAGCCAGTCGTCGAGGGCGCCGGTGAGCGCGGCCACCGTGTCGCCCCGCAGCGCGAGCCGGTGCCTGCGGTGGGCGCGGCCGACGGCCAGCGTGCTCACGAGGTCGGCGACGTCGGTCCGCGGGTGGGCGCGCAAGTGGTCGCGCAGGGCTTCGGCGTTGTCGGCGAGGGCGGTCTCCGTGTGGCCCGAGACCGTCAGGACGTTCGGGGGAAGCGGGGCACCCGCGGGGCGGGGCGCGGGATCGGGGGCCTGTTCCAGCACGACGTGCACATTGGTGCCGCCGACGCCGAAGGAACTGACGCAGGCCCGGCGCGGCCCGGCGCCGTCCGGCCACGGGCGGGCGGTGTCGGGGATGTAGAACGGGCTGGCTTCGAGGTCGAGGGCGGGGTTGGGGCGGCGGAAGTTGGCCATCGGCGGGATGACGCCGTGCCGCAGGACGAGGAGGGCCTTGACGAGGCTCGCCAGGCCCGAGCACACGTCGAGGTGGCCGATGTTGGCCTTCACCGAACCGAGCGCGCAGTAGCCCGTGCGGTCGGTGTCGGCGCGGAACGCGGCGGTGGCGCCCGCGAACTCGATCGGGTCCCCCTTGAACGTGCCGGTCCCGTGCGTCTCCAGGTATCCGACGGTGCCCGCGTCGACTCCCGCCCGTCGCAGGGCGCGGCGGATCGCTCCCCGCTGGCCGTCCGCGCTGGGCGCCGCGAACGCCTTCTTGTCCGCGCCGTCGTTGTTGACGCCCCAGCCCCGGACGACGCCGTGGATGTGGTCACCGTCGGCGACGGCTCTGTCGAGGCGCTTGAGCACCACCGCGACGACGCCGGTGCCGCCGACGGTCCCGTCCGCGTCGGCGTCGAAGGGCCGCAGGAAGCCGCTCTTGGAGAGGATGGAGCCCTTGACGTACTGGTAGCCGAGGACCTGCGGCACGTGGAGGGCGGTGGCCCCGGCGACAGCGATGTCGCACTCGCCCGCGACCACGGACTGCGCGGCGAGGTACACCGCGGTGAGCGAACTGGAGCACGCCGTCTGGACGTTGACCGCCGGTCCTGTCAGGCCGAGCCGGTAGGCGGCGCGGTTGGCGGTGAAGTCGGTGAAGTTGCCGACGGTGACCTGGAGTCCGGCGACCCAGTCGGGGATGTCGCCCTTGAGGACGTTGTTCTGCAGGTACGTCTGGAGGGAGTAGAGGTGGTAGCCGGTGCTGGCGTACACCCCGACGCCGCTGCCGTCGCGCTCCTCCCCCGCGGTGCCCGCGTACCCGGCGTTCTCCAGCGCGTGGTGGACGCACTCCAGGAAGAGCCGGTGCTGCGGGTCGGTGATCCGGGCCTCGTGGGCGCTCATCCCGAAGAAGCCCGCGTCGAAGCCCGCGATGCCGTCGAGGACTCCGCTCGCCCCGACGAACTCCTCGGCGCGGTACTGCTCCTCGGGTATCCCCGCGGCGTCGAGCTCGGCCTCGGTGAAGCGCCGGATGCGGTCGGCGCCGTCGCGGATCGTGCGCCAGAACTCCTCCGGGGTGTCCGCGCCGGGCAGCCGGAAGGACAGGCCGACGACGGCCACGGCGTCGCGGGCGTCGGCGGTCATCGGGCCTCACTCTCACGTTCCACGGGGCTCTCGCCCTTCCGGAGCGACGCCTGCCGCCCCTGCTCCGCCGGGACGTCCTGCTCCGGCAAGGCGTCCTGCTCCGCCGATGCGTCCCGCGCGACCCCCGCGGGCGCGACCGCCGCCGCCCGCCGTCCCTGCCGCACCAGCGCGACGAACATCCCGACGCACAGCACGATCGCCAACCCGTGCAGCAGGCCCACCACCTGGAACGGCGAGAAGTGGTCCAGGAGCGCGCCGCTGACCAGCATCCCCAGGCCGAAGCCGGTGTTCTCGACCGACGCGGAAAGCCCGAAGAGCCGGCCGCGCTGCTCGTCGGGGGCCGCCTGGAGACGGGTGACGTAGGCGATCTCGGTGAGACCGTCGGCCATGCCGGCGACCAGGGCGGCGGCGACCGCGAAGCCCGTGGGGAGTCCGGCGAAGACGACGATGAACGCGGCCGACATCACACAGGCCCCGATCGCGAAGGCCCGCTCCCCGGGCCCCTGCCGCCCGCCGCGCCCGGCCCACCGCCCGCACACCTGCTGCATGACGATGTTGCCGATGGCCCACGTGGCCCAGAACTGGCTGACGAACGTGGCCGGATGGGACGGGTCGAGGTCGCTGGAGTAGACCGGCAGGGCCACGTTGTGGGACGAGGAGCCGAGGCCGTCGGCGGCCCGGAGGGCGATCATGAGGGCGAGGACGGGAGCGGCGCGCAGCAGCAGAAGCGCACCGGCACCGCGCCGGTCCGCCTCGGCGGCGGCCTTCTCCGCACGCTCCCCGCCCCCCTTGGCGGCACCCTCCCCGGCCTCCCCGGCGGCCCTCGTCCGGATGGGCAGCGAGAGCAGCACGCACGCGGAGACCGCGAAGGTGGCGGCGTCCAGGGAGATCGCGGCGACGTACCCCAGTTCCGCGACGAGCACGCCCGCGGAGGCGAATCCCGCGATCATCGCGAGCGAACGTCCGGTGGCGAGGAGGGAATTGGCGCGCATCCGCAGCTCGCCCCCGACGATCTCCGGGATGCTGCTGCGCAGCGCGACACCGGACAGGGTCGAGCAGAATCCGGTCACGACGGCCAGCACGTACAGAAGCCCCGCCCGTCCCCCGTCGGGAGCGATCAGCAGCGCTATCATGGCGGCGCACTGCGTCAGATCGGCGCCGACCATCAACCTCTTGCGGTCGTACGCCGAGACCAGCCGTCCGCTCACAAAGCCGGATACGACGCTGGTCAACAGCCGTACGGCCATGAAGAGTCCGGCCGCGAGGGCGCTGTCGGTCACCTCGTAGATGAAGACGTTGAGGGCGACCATGTTCAGGTAACTGCCGTACGCCGAGACGCCGTTCCCCACGACGAGCAGGCGAAAGTGCCGCAAGCGTTCCCCCCTGGTCCGCGCCGGGCTGCCATTCGGATCGTGCACGGCTGTGCTCAGCCGAGACCGCCTTCACACTCACCCGACCCGAAGCGCGCCTACAGTCACCCGAATTGGGGACTTGACACATTCGAACGCGCTCAGTAGCTACGCATTTCCCCTGGGTACGCGGGGATTCCTTTCTGTTTCTTCACGACCGTGGTTAGATCACGAGGCGGCTACAGCCGCCGTACGTGTTGACAGTCCCTCCCGGAGGGAAGATGCCAGTAGACAGCCGCCCGCAGAACGCACCGGCGTTGTCCCACAGGGAGCGTCAGGTGTTGGCCCACATCGCGGCAGGCCTCTCGCACAAGCAGGTCGCCAGGCGTCTGGGCATCAGCGTGCACACCGTGAGCACGTATCTGCGCCGCATCCGCAGCAAGCGCACCGCGCCCACGGTGGCCCATCTGATCCATCTGAGCCTGACAGAGGACTGTTGACGCGGCCCCTCAGCCGCCGCGCCGCGTCCGCGCCGCCTTGCGGGCCTCCGCGAGCTTGCGGGCCTCGGCGGACTTCCGCGACGACTTGCCGCCCGTACCGCGGGAGGCGTCCTTGCTGCTGCCCAGGCCGCGGAAGGGCGTGTTGACGTTCTTGGGGCGGTCGGCCGCGGGGCCGCCGTCGAGCGGGGTGCCGGAGGGGGCCTTCGCGCCGGTGATCCGGCTCAGCTCCGCCTCGCCCGAACGCACCTTGGTGGTCGTGGGCTCGATGCCCGCCTCGGCCATCAGCCGGCTCGTCTCACGGCGCTGACCGGACAGGACGAGGGTGACGACGCGGCCGGTCTCGCCGGCCCGCGCCGTGCGGCCGGCCCGGTGCACGTAGTCCTTGGGGTCGGTCGGCGGGTCGACGTTGACCACCAGGTCGAGGTCGTCGACGTGCAGGCCTCGGGCGGCGACGTTGGTCGCCACCAGGACGGTGACGTGGCCGTCCTTGAACTGCGCGAGCGTACGGCTGCGCTGCGGCTGGGACTTGCCGCTGTGCAGCGCCGCCGCGTGCACCCCGTTGGCCCGCAGGTGCCGGGTGAGCTGGTCGACGGCGTGCTTGGTGTCCAGGAAGAGCAGGACGCGGCCGTCGCGGGCGGCGATCTCCGTGGCGACGGCGTACCGGTCGGGGCCGTGGACGACCAGGACGTGGTGGTCCATCGTGGTGACCGCGCCCGCGGACGGGTCGACCGAGTGGACGACGGGGTCGTGCAGGTAGTCGTTGACGAGCTGGTCGACGTCACGGTCCAGGGTCGCCGAGAACAGCATCCGCTGGCCGTCCGGGTGCACCTGGTCGAGCGCCTCGGTGACCTGCGGCAGGAAGCCCATGTCGCACATCTGGTCGGCCTCGTCGAGCACGGTGATCCGGACCCGGCCCAGGCGACAGGCCTTGCGTTCGATGAGGTCGTGCAGTCGGCCGGGGGTGGCGACGACGACCTCGGCGCCGTCGCGCAGCGCCGCGATCTGGCGGCCGATCGAGATGCCGCCCACGACCGTGGCCATCCGCAGCCGCAGCGCCTCGGCGTACGGCGCGAGCGCCTCGGTGACCTGCTGGGCCAGCTCCCTGGTCGGCACGAGGACCAGCGCGAGGGGCTGCTTCGGCTCCGCGCGCCGCCCGGCCGTCCGGGCGAGCAGCGCCAGGCCGAAGGCGAGGGTCTTGCCCGATCCGGTGCGCCCGCGCCCGAGGACGTCGCGCCCCGCGAGGGCGTTGGGCAGGGTGGCGGCCTGGATCGGGAACGGCTCGCGCACCGCCAGCTCGGCGAGCGTGCGCAGCACGGCCGGTGGCAGGTCGAGCTCGGTGAAGGAGGCGACCGGGGGCAGCGCGGGCGAGGAGTCCGCCGGGGCCCCGTCGTGCGCGGGCTCGTCCTGGTCCTGGTTCCGGCCTTGGTCCTGGTGGTTCATGTCGGGCCTTCCGAAGGGGTACGTACCGAGGAAGGGCCCGGCAGGTATCGACCGTATCGACCCCACAGGCGCGGGCCGGGGTGGAGATCCGCTCCGGCCGGGGCCGGAGCGGGTGGGGCAGACGAGCCGGGCTGTACGCCGGGTTCTGTACCGCGGGTCCTCGCGGACGTCGCGGTGACGGCCATCCATCTAGGGCCGGCATTGCTGCCGGCCTCGTGCGGTCTACCCGCGGACTCGGGCGGGCAGCCCTCGATCGTCCGCGCAGAACCGCCCCTTTTCGCAAAGCGGCGCTTCCTTTTGACCTTGCTCCAGGTGGGGTTTACCTAGCCGCCTGAGTCACCTCAGGCGCTGGTGGTCTCTTACACCACCGTTTCACCCTTACCGGGGGCCGTACGGATACGGTCTCCGGCGGTCTGTTCTCTGTGGCACTGTCCCGCGGGTCACCCCGGGTGGCCGTTAGCCACCACCTTGCCCTGTGGAGCCCGGACGTTCCTCGGGAAGGGCCCCCGAAGGGGTCTTCACGCGGCCGCCCGCCCGGCTCGTCTGCCGTGCCGACCATGTTACCCGCCGGGTCCGGGGACGCGTCGCCGCGGCCGCGGTCGCCAGGAAGGAGCCGGCGAGGATCAGGCCGAAGGCCGCCACGACGCCCGCCGTCAGCGGCTCGGCGAGGAAGGCGACGCCCGCCGCCACCGCCACGGCCGGATTGACGTAGGTGAAGACGACCGCGCGGGTGGGGCCCGCCTCCCTGATCAGTTCGAGGAAGACGACGAAGGCCAGGGCCGTGCAGATGACGCCGAGGCCCGCGAGCGATGCCAGCGTCCCGGCGTCGGGCACGGCCGCGGGCCGGGACGCGACCGCGGCGGGGGCGTAGACCAGGGCGGCCAGGGTCAGGCAGGGCGCGATCAGCTGCAGGGTCGGGACGTCACGGAGGTGGCGGGCCACGATCAGCGGGGCGACGGCGTAGCCGAGCGCGGTGAGCATGACCTCGGTGAGGGACCAGGCGTCACCGCCCGTCAGGTGGGGCACGGTCAGCACGGCGACGCCCGCGAGCCCCAGGCCCAGGCCGGTGAGGCGGCGCGCGCCGAGGCGTTCGGTGTCGCCGAAGCGGGCGACGAGCGCGCCGATGATCGGGACGGCGGCGATGAGGAGTCCGGCGGTGGAGCTGGAGAGGTGGCGTTCGGCGTCGGTCAGGGTCCACCACGGACCCAGGATCTCCACGCAGGCGAAGGCCAGCATGGGGCGCCAGTGCGTCCTCAGTACGCGGGTCAGTCTTCCTTGGCGTACGGCGAAGGGAAGCAGGAGCGCCGCGCCCAGCGCACAGCGCGCGAAGACCACCGCCGAGGGCGGGAGACCGCTGTCGACCGCCACTTTGATCATGAAGTAGGGGATGCCCCACAGGACACCCATGAGCGAGAAGAGGAACCAGGCGCGTGCCGTCATGGGCGCAGTCTCGGCCGCGCCGGCGACGGGCGTCTTGAACGCTGTTGCGGAACGGGGCCCGCGGAGTGGGAGCGGAGTGAGATCCGGGAAGTGCGATCCGGGAAACGAGGCCTGCGGAGTGAGACCTGTGGAACAAGGTCGTCCCGTACGTCCAGGACCGGCCCGAACCCCCTGCGCGCTCCGTACAACCAGCTCCGCCCTTCGGGGGTCAGACCAGATGCCCCACACTCCGTCGACCGAGGGGGAGCGACCGTGCCACACCGCCGCCGCATCCTGACCTACGCCATCGCGACCGCCGCCGCGACCGCCGCCGGGTTCGCGCTCCCGTCCGGCAGCGCCGCCGCCGCGCCCCGCGCCGCCACGAGCGACTTCAACGGGGACGGCTACGCGGACCTCGCCGTCGGCGTCCCGGACGGGACCGTCGGCGGGCACGCGGCGGCCGGGTACGTGAACGTGGTCTGGGGCGGCCCGAAGGGCGTCGGCGCCCACGGCGGCATCCGCGTCACCCAGGCCACGCCCGAGGTCCCCGGCACCCCGGAGGCGGGCGACCGCTTCGGCGCGTCCGTGGACCTGGTGGACCTCAACGGCGACGGCATCGCCGAGCTCCTCGCCGGTGCCCCCGGCGAGGACGTCACCGACCGGGGCACGGACGCGGGCCTGGTCACCGTCGTGGGCGGCTCCAGGACCGGGCCGGGGCCGGGGTCGAACGTCCTGACCGGGCCCTCCCCCTCGGCCGCGTACGGAAAGTCGGTCACCGCGGCCGACATGACCGGCGGCGCGAACAAGGTGATCGTGATCGGCGGCACGGACAAGGTCGTCGCCCGTGTCATCCAGGGCGAGGACAGCATGATCACCACCGTCGTCGCCGCCCCCATGGGCGGCCGCGCCCCCGTCCTGGCCACCGGCGACTTCGACAACGACGGCCGCGACGACCTGGCCGTGGCGTACTGGACGGCGGGCGACCCCAGCACGCAGTCCCACGTGCGCCTGTGGAAGTGGGACGCCGACGGGTCCGCGATGGCCAACTTCTGGAACACGGACAACGCCGGCGTGAGCGCCCTGGCCGCCGGCGACTTCGACGGCGACGGCCGCGACGACCTGGCGCTCGGCGAGTGCCGTGAGATCGCCGACGAGAACATCGACGACCCGTGCGGCCCCGAGGAGCTCGCCGAGGGCGGCGGCATCCACGTCCACTACAGCAGCCCCACGGGCAGCCCGTTCGGCCGCGCCCAGACGCTCAACCAGGACACGGCGGGCGTCCCCGGAGTGGCCGAGAAGGGTGACCGCTTCGGATCCGCCCTCGCCGTCGCCGACGTCAATCGCGACGGCCGCGACGACCTGATCGCGGGCGCGCCCGGAGAGGCCGTCGGGAGCAAGGCGGGGGCGGGCGCGGCCTGGCTGCTCCGCGGCGGCGCGCGGGGCCTGCTCGACACGGGCGGCGCGGCCCGTTCCGTCGCCTGGAACCAGGACACGCCCGGCGTCCCCGGCGTCGCCGAGGCGGGCGACGCGTTCGGCGCGGCGGTCGCCACGGGCCGCTACGACACGGGCGCCACACCGGACGTCACGGTCGGATCCCCCGGCGAGAACACCTCCCTGGGCGCCGCCTGGCTCCTGCCCAACGGCTCGGCCAGCGGCTCGACGGCCTTCTCGCCCCGCACCCTGAACCTCCCGTACCTCTCCACGGCCCACCAGTACGGCAAGCCGCTGAACAGCCGCTGAGAGCGGGCGCCATCACCCCGCAGGCCCGGACCCGCGAGGCACGACGCTGTCCCGGTACGCCGCCGGGGTCACCCCCAGCACCCTGCGGAACCAGCGCGTGAGGTGCGCCTGGTCCGCGAAGCCCACCAGGGCGGCCGCCTCCGCGGGGCGCAGACCCGCCTCCAGGTGGGCGCGGGCGCGCGTCACGCGGTGCTGGGCGAGCCAGGCGTAGGGCGGCATCCCCGTCGACGTACGGAAGGCGCGCAGCAGCTGGTAGCGGGAGAGGCCGAGGGGCGCCGCGAGTTCGGCGAGGGTGGGCGGGGCCAGGAGCTCGTCGGCGAGGCGGTCGCGCACGGCACGGGCGAGGTGGCCCGCGCCGGGGACGCAGTCGCTGAGGGGCCGGGCGGTGCCGTGTCTGCGGGCGAGGGCGGCGAGCAGCCACGGGATCCGCGACTCGGCCTCCAACGGGTCGGCGTGCGCGCTCAGTTCGGTGTGCGCGGCGCGCAGGGCGACGGCCAGTTCGGGGTCGTCCATCACCGGGTCGCGGAAGTGCGGCAGGGTCGCGGTGCCCTCGGCGAGGAGGGGCAGCGCCGGGTACATGGCGCGGTAGGCGTAGCCGCCGGGCGAGCCGGGGCCGCCGGTGTGCACCTCGCCGGGGGCCAGGACGACGATGGAACCGGGCCCGATGTGGAGCCGCCCGCCCCGGTAGTCGATGATCTCGGAGCCGCCGACACAGACTCCGACGGCGAACTCCTCGTGGTAGTGCGGGGCGTAGCGGTGCCGGTCGAAGCGCGCGGTCAGCAGGTCCAGGGTCCGCCCGCACGGGCCGAGCGGGGTCCGGGTCCACAGCGCCTGCTCGCGGGGGCGCCGCGGTGCCGTGGGTGCCGTGGGCGTCATCGGTGCCGTGGGTGTCATCGGTGCTGTTGGTGCCGTCGGTGCATCGCTCATGTGCCGCTCACTCCCCCGCCGCCCCGCCGTCCGGGCCGTCTCCCCGGTCCAACGCGCGCACGCCCCTCTTCCATGCCGCACCGAGATCCACGCCGTCGGGGAACCGTCCGGGGATCTGCGGGACGACCATGAGGGCGTGCCGCGCGCGTCCCGGACACGCCCGCGGGGCCACGCTTGACCTTGTCGCAGCGTCAACGTTTCTACTGAGGCCATGCGGATCGGAGAGCTCGCCGGCATCGTCGGCGTCACCACACGCGCCATCAGGCACTACCACCACCTGGGTCTGCTGCCGGAGCCCGAGCGGCGGCCCAACGGCTACCGCGAGTACGGGCTGCGGCACGCCGTCGCCCTGGCCCGCGTCCGGCGGCTGACCGAGCTCGGCCTCGGGCTCTCCGAGGTGCGGGACGTGCTGGCGGACGACGCGGGCCGCGAGCTCGCCGAGGTCCTCACCGAACTGGACGAGGACCTCGCCCGGCAGGAGGCCGCGATCCGCGGGCGCAGGCAGCGGCTACGGGCCCTGCTCGACGACGCGGAGCGCGGAAGGCTCTCGCCCGAGGGCCCCGTCTCCCCCGAACTGGCCGAGTTCTTCGGCGAGATGACCCGCGCGTCGGCGGGCCGCGAGGGCCCGGAGTCCGTGATGGCCGCGAAGGACCGCGAGTTCCTCGCCCTGTTCGACACGACCGCGTCGCCCCAGGACCGGGACTCCTTCCTCGCCGCGATCCGCCCCGCGCTCGGCGCGCCGGGGGCCCTGGAGCGGGCGCACGCGGTGTACGAGCGGCTCGACGCCCTCGCCGACGCCGACCTCGCGGATCCGGATACGGAGGCGGCCGTGACGGAGGCCGCGCGCACACTCGCCGACGCCCTGCCCGACTCGCTCCTGACCGAGCTGGGGTCCGAGGGCGCGCAGGCCTTCGCCGAGGGCCGCGCGGTCCGCGCCGACGGCTTCCTCGACGCCTTCTACGCCGAATTCGCACCCGCGCAGGCCGAAGCCGTGCGCCGCGCGATGGCCCTGCTCGTCCGGCGGACGACGGATGGACCGGAGGCACTGGAGGTGTCCGAGAGACCTGAGGTGCTTGAGGGGTCTGCGGGGCCTGAGGGGTCTGGGGTGTCTGCGGGACCTGAGGGGTCTGGGGAACCGGATGGATATGGCGGGAGGGCCGCGGAATGAGCAGGCTCAAGGCAGCCGTGCCGACACCTCTGCGGCGGCTCGTCGGGCACGAACTGCGGGTGTTCGTCAGCCTCGCGCTGTGGGTGACCCGGCGACGGCACGGCGTACGCGGGGCGGGTGACCTCGCCTTCGGGCACGCCCGCGACCAGGCGGCGATCATGTACGGCCTGACGTTCGTCTGCGTCGTCGAGGCGTTCGGCATGGCGGTGCTGCTGCGCGACTGGCCGACCGCCCACGCCGTGATGCTGGTCGTCGACGTCTACAGCGTGATCCTGATGCTCGGCATCCACGCCGCGTCCGTGACCCGGCCGCACGTGCTGGCGCCGGACGCGCTGCGGGTGCGCCAGGGCGCGCACCGGGACCTGCGGATACCGCTGGACCTGATCGGCGCCGCGCGCGCCGAGCGTCGGTTCACGCACGAGGCCGCCGACGGCGTGCTCGACCTGCCGGTCGCCTCGACGACCTCACTCACCCTGGAGCTGACCGGTCCCCTCACCGCCGTCGGCTTCCTGGGGAAGCGGCGCGAGGTGACGACGGTACGGCTGCACGCGGACGATCCCGAGCGGCTGTACGCGGAGCTCACCGACCGGCTGGCCGCCCGCCCCCACCCTCACGCGAGCCCTCACCCGGGTCCTCACGCGGGCCCTCACGCGGGCGCGAACTGAACGCTCGCCGTACCGGGGTCCGCCTGGGCGAGCCGTACCCGCAGCCGCTCGCCCAGCGGCAGCTTCGACGAGCCGCCGCGGATGCGGGCCACGATCGCGGGATCGGCCAACTGCACCGTCCCGACGGCCGGTTCGCCCTCCTTCACGTCCACGACCACGGCGTCGAAGATCTCGCCGACCCGCCCCTCCAGCAGCGCGGCCTCGACGATGTCGACGCACTCCCGCTCCACGGTGTTGGCGCGCCGGGTGCCCTCCGCCATCTCCTTGGGCAGCTCGTCCAGGGCTGCGAGGACCCACTGCGGGACTCCGGCGCCCGCGCAGGCCGCGACGCAGAGCTCGGAGGCGTACCGGTCGACGAGGCGGCGCAGCGGGGCCGTGCAGTGGGCGTAGGGGGCGGCGACCGCGGCGTGCGTGGTGAGCTCGGGGACCGCGCCGCCGCTGAACGCCGTGTAACCCGCGCCGCGCAGCAGCGTCGTGCACTCCTGCAGGAAGGCCGCGTGGTGCGGCTTCCTCGCGTCCAGGGAGCGGACGAGCTGCGCGTACGGCATGTGGTGGGGCCAGTCGATGTGCAGCGCCTGTGCGGTGCGCCGCAGCCGGCCGACGGCGCCGTCCGGGGCGGTGGGCAGGGTCCGCAGGATGCCCGTCCCCGAGGCGATCATGAGCTCGGCCGCGGCCATGCCGGTGAGGAGCGAGATCTGCGCGTTCCAGCCGTCGGCGGGGAGCGGGGCGCGGAAGGCCGGCTCGTACGCTCCTTCGTGCTCGACGATCTCCTGCTCGGGCACGTCGAGGGAAATGCCGCCGCGGGCGGCCTCCCGCCGCTCGCGCAGTTCGCCGATGTCCCGCAGGAGCGCGACGGGCTCCTCCGCCGTGCGCCCGTCGATGGCCTTCTGCACACCCTCGTAGTCGAGCTTCGCGCGGCTGCGGACCAGGGCGCGCCGCACGTCGGTCCGCTCCGCGCGCCCGTCCGCGTCGAGGTCGATCGTCCACAGGACCGCCGGGCAGGTCTGCCCCGGCAACAGGCTGGCCGCGCCCTCGCTCAGCGCGGTCGGGTGCAGCGGCACCTTCCCGTCCGGGAAGTAGAGGGTGGTGACGCGGCGGTGGGCCTCGGCGTCGAGCGGCCCGTCGGGCGTGACGTACGCGGCGACGTCGGCGATCGCGTACGACACCCGGAAACCGCCGGCCTCGCGCCGCGCCAGATGCATCGCCTGGTCGAGGTCGACGGACGTGGGCGGGTCGACGGTGAACAGCGGCAGGTCCGTTGCGTCGTGGTCCGGCAGCCGCGGCGAGGCGGCGGCGCGTTCCGCCTCCGCGAGGACGTCGGAGGGGAACGCGTCGGGCACGTCGAGTTTCGTACGCAGGTCACACAGCGCGGCCCGCAGCGGGGCGTCGGCTGCGGCGGTCATGCGGAGGTGACGGCGGGGCATGGACCGAGCGTAGGGCCGGGGGCGTGCCTCAGCACCTGCTGGCGTGCGCCGGGCTCGAACGGATTTCCCCTCCCCATCGCGGGGTGGCCGTCTTGCGGGTGCGGGTGCGGGTGCGGGTGCGGGTGCGGGTGCCTCGTGGCTTGTCGCGCAGTTCCCCGCGCCCCTGGTCAGGGCGGGCCCCGGTTCGCCCGGACCTCAGTGGATCTCGCGTACCACCACGTCCAGGGCCCACGGCTTGCCCGCCTTCGCCGGGGCCTCGGCCTCCACCACGTGGCCCAGGTCCCGCAGCGCCCCGACCAGCTCGGCCGGGTCCTTCGGCCGGGCGCCGGTGGTCAGCAGCGAACGGACGATGCGGCCCTTCGTCGCCTTGTTGAAGTGCGACACGACGGACCGCTTCTCGGTACCCGTTCGCTCGTCCACCTGGGCGTGCAGCACGCGGACGGTCGCGGTCCTGCCCGCGACCTCGCCCTTCGGCTTCCAGGCCGCCGCGTACGCGGACGACCGCAGGTCCAGGACGAGGCCGTCGCCCGCCGCCTCCGGCATCACGGAGACCATCGGCGTACGCCAGTACGCGCCGAGGGCGCCGAGACCCGGCAGCTTCACGCCCATGGAGCAGCGGTACGAGGGGATCCTGTCGCCGACGCCGACGGCGCCCCACAGGCCGGAGAAGACCAGCAGCGAGCGGGCGGCGCGGCGCTTGGCCGCGGGGTCGAGCGAGGCGAGGTCGAGGGCGTCGTACAGGACGCCCGTGTAGATCTCCCCGGCCGGGCGCGCGCCCGCCGTCCGCAGCTCGGTGTTCTTGGCGACCTCGCCGCGCAGTCCCTCGCTGAGGCCGAGCACCTCGCGGGCCTTCTCCTCGTCCGCGGCACACAGCTCGACGAGCTCGTCGAGGACGGCCTGCCGCGCGTCGGTGAGCCCCGGCAAGGACAGCGACTCGGGCTTGAGCGGGGCACCCCGCCCGGAGGAGGCCTTGCCTTCGGACGGCGGCAGCAGGACGAGCACGATCGGACTCCTTCGGAGGATGGGGGGAGGGGTGCGGCCCCTGCGAAATCGTACGGGGTCCGGCGGGGCGCCTTGGGCTCGCGTCGCCTCGGGTCCGTCGTGTGCGGCGGGGTCACGTGCGGGTGCGGCCCGACTCTGGTGGACAAGCCCCGCAGGGGCGGTGCCACAGGGGCGCGGGGAACTGCGCAACAAGCCACGACAAACCCGCACCCACAAACCGTCGAGCCCCCCCCCAGCGGCGGACGGGCTTTCAGGGGCGCGGGGAACTGCGCAACAAGCCACAACGAACCCGCACCCGCACACGCAGGGCCACCCCCACCCACCCATGACCGCCCAAGGCCCAGGGGCCCGCAACGTTGCAGCATGCGCAACGCGCTTTGCGCAGGGTGCGTGCGGAGGGGCAGGATGCCCCTATGACCTCCTCCGTGCTGGACCTCGCCCCCGTCATCCCCGTCGTCGTCGTGTCGGACCTCGACGACGCCGTACCGATGGCGCGCGCGCTCGTCGCGGGCGGGCTCCCCGCGATCGAGGTGACGCTGCGGACTCCTGTCGCGCTCGACGCGATCTCGGCCATCGCCGCCGAGGTACCGGGCGCGGTGGTCGGCGCGGGCACCGTCATCTCGGCGCGGAACGTCGAGGACTCCGTGGCGGCCGGCGCCCGCTTCCTCGTCAGCCCGGGCTGGACGGACACGCTGCTGGACGCCATGCGGGGCTCCGGCGTGCCGTTCCTGCCGGGCGTGTCGACGACCTCGGAGGTCGTGGCGCTGCTCGAACGCGGCGTACAGGAGATGAAGTTCTTCCCCGCGGAGGCCGCGGGCGGCACCGCTTACCTGAAGTCGCTCGGCGCCCCGCTGCCGCAGGCCCGGTTCTGCCCGACCGGCGGGATCACGCCGGACTCCGCGCCCTCGTACCTCGCGCTGAAGAACGTCGGCTGCGTGGGCGGCAGTTGGATGCTGCCCGCCGACGCGGTCGCCGCCAAGGACTGGGCGCGCGTCGAGTCCCTGGCGCGCGAGGCCGCGGGGCTTGCGTCAGCGCAGGTGTGACGTGTCGTTGAGCAGGCGCAGCGAGGCGTTGCCGTCGGCGTAGTACGCCACGGCCGACACCGAGGCCGCCGCGAGTTCCATGCGGAACAGGGACTCCGGCGGTGCGCCGAGCGCGAGCCGCACCAGCGTCTTGATGGGCGTGACGTGCGTGACGAGCAGGACCGTGCGGCCCGCATGCGCGGCCGTCAGCCGGTCGCGCGCCTCCGCGACCCGTACGGCGACCTCGGCGAACGACTCGCCGCCGGGCGGCGCCGCGTCGGGCGAGGCCAGCCAGGCGTTCAGCTCCTCGGGGTGGCGCTCGCGCACCTCGCCGAAGGTCAGCCCCTCCCAGGCCCCGAAGTCCGTTTCCCGCAGGCCCTCTTCGACGTGTACGTCGAGGCCGAGGCGGTCGGCGACGGCCTGCGCGGTCTGCCGGCAGCGCGTGAGCGGCGAGGAGACGATCGCCTGGATCGTGCCGCGTGCCGCGAAGGCGGCGGCGGCGCGCTCGGCCTGGCCGCGGCCCACGTCCGAGAGGACGGGGTCGGTGCCGCCGCTTCCGGAGAACCGCTTCTCGGGCGTCAGCGCGGTCTCGCCGTGCCGCAGCAGGACGAAGGTCGCGGGGGCGCCCAGGTCCGCGGGGGCGGCCCAGCCGACCGGCGGGGCCGCGGCGTTGTGCGCGGCGCGGGCGTCGTCGGCGGGCGCCGACACCGCGCCGGTGCGCCCCGCGACGGACGTGGCGAGCGCCGCCCGCGCCTTCGCCGTGCCGGCCGCCACGTCACCGGGCGGGCCCGCGGGCTCGGGGGCGGCGGCCGACCGCGCGGCCCGCGCGTCCAGCTCCGCCGTCGAGGCCGAGGGCGACCACTGCTCGCCGCGCTTGCCCGCGTCCATCGCCTCGTTGGCGAGCCGGTCCGCGTGCTTGTTCTTCTCGCGGGGGATCCACTCGTACGTCACCTGGGACGACGGGTAGATCCGCGCGGCCTCGGCGGCGAGCGGCTTCATGTCGGGGTGCTTGATCTTCCAGCGGCCCGACATCTGCTCGACGACGAGTTTGGAGTCCATCCGCACGTGCACGGAGGCGGTCGCGTCCAGCTCGTGCGCCGCCTTGAGTCCCGCGACCAGGCCCTTGTACTCGGCGACGTTGTTCGTCGCGACGCCGATGTACTCCGCGACCTCGCGCAGGGTCTCCCCGGTGGTCGCGTCGATGACCACCGAGCCGTAGCCCGCGGGTCCCGGGTTGCCCCGGGAGCCGCCGTCGGCCTCGACGATGAACTCGCGCATCTGCAGGCGTCCTTACAGGCCGGACTCGGACGTGCGGACCAGGATGCGGCGGCAGTTCTCGCAGCGCAGCACGGTGTCCGGGGAGGCCGCCTTCACCTCGTTGACCTCGGTGATGTTGAGCTCCAGGCGGCAGCCCTCGCAGCGTCGCTGGTAGAGCTTGGCGGCGCCGACGCCGCCCTCCTTCACGCGCAGCTTGTCGTAGAGCTTGAGCAGGTCGGCCGGGACCGAACCCGCCACGACGTCGCGCTCCTTGCCGACCGTGCCGGCCTCACCGTCGATCTCCTGGAAGGCGGCGTCGCGGCGGGCCGTGGCGTCGTCGGTCTTCGACTGGACCGAGGAGACGCGCTCGGTGAGCTCGCCGACCCGCTCCTGGGCGGACTCGCGGCGTTCCATGACCTCGAGGACGACGTCCTCCAGGTCGCCCTGGCGCCTGGCCAGCGAGGCGATCTCCTTCTGGAGGTTCTCCAGGTCCTTGGGGGACGTGACCGCTCCGGAGTCGAGGCGCTGCTGGTCGCGGGCCGCGCGCTGGCGGACCTGGTCGACGTCCTGCTCCGCCTTGGTCTGCTCGCGGGCGCAGTCGCTCTCCTCGGTCGTCGCGGCGACGAGCAGGTCGCGCAGCTGCGTGAGGTCCTTGTTCAGCGACTCGATCTCGGCGTGCTCGGGCAGCGACTTCTTCTTGTGCGCGAGCTGCTGCAGGCGTACGTCCAGGGCCTGGAGGTCGAGCAGTCGGATCTGGTCGGCGGGCGCGGCGTTCAGTTGGGGGCTCCTGTTGAGTCGAGAGATGAGGCCGCGTGGGCGGTCCAGGGGTCGGTGACCTTCTTCGAGACGTGGACGCGCAGTCCCCATCCGTTCCGGTCGGAGATCTCGTCGAGCTGGGCTGCGGCCAGCTCGCACCAGGGCCACTCGGTGGCCCAGTGCGCCGCGTCGAGCAGCGCGAGAGGTGTGCGTTCGCGGGCCTCGGACGCCGGGTGGTGGCGCAGGTCCGCGGTGAGGAAGGCGTCCACGCCCGCGGCGCGCACGTCGTCGAAGAGGCTGTCGCCGGAGCCGCCGCTGACCGCGACCGTGCGGATCAGCGCGTCCGGGTCGCCGGCGACGCGGATGCCCTGCGCGGTGGCGGGCAGCCGCTTCGCGGCGCGCTCGGCCAGCTCGGCGAGGGTCAGGGGGTGGGCGGGCTCGCAGATCCTGCCGAGCCCGCGGCGGCCGCGCGGGTCCTCGGGGTCGGGCACGAGGGGGCGTACGACCGGGAGGTCGAGCGCGCCCGCGAGTGCGTCGGAGACGCCCGGGTCGGCACGGTCGGCGTTGGTGTGCGCGACGTGCAGCGCGATGTCGTTCTTGATGAGGTCGTGGACGACCCGGCCCTTGAAGGTGGACGCCGCGACCGTCGTCGTGCCCCGCAGGTAGAGGGGGTGGTGGGTGACCAGGAGCTGGGCGCCGAGCGCGACCGCCTCGTCGGCGATCTCCTGGACGGGGTCGACGGCGAAGAGGACCCGGGAGACCTCCGCGTCGGGGTCTCCGCAGACCGTGCCGACCGCGTCCCAGCTCTCGGCCAGATCGGCGGGCCACAGGGCGTCGAGCGCGGCGATGACTTCAGACAGACGGGGCACGGAGAAAGGCTACCTTCCCGGCGTGCCCCGCAGGTCGCGCGTCACGGACCGCTGTCGGACGGCTACTTGGAGCGGTCACCTTCGGGGTGTCCTGTGGCTTCCCGGGGCCGTACGGGACAGTCCGGTCACCGGCCGCTCACCCTCGTAACAGCACATTCGCCCCCGCCGTCTCCGTCGAATCGGGCAATCGCCACCCTTCTGTGTGAAGGGACTCCCGTCGGTGCCACGCCAGTGCGTGCGAAAACTAGCTTCGGGGCCGGAGGTGACCACACCACGATGACTGCGCCACCAGCGCCGCCCGCGCCACCGGCCGTACCAGTGCCACCCGCGCCGCCGGCGCCACCGCCGGTCCAGGCTCCCATCCGCGTCCGGGTGCCCGTCCGCCCCACGGGGTGCACGATCGCGGCGGACGGGTCGTACGCGGCCCGTCTCGCCCGTGCCGCCGGAGCGCCGGACTCCTGGTATCCCGAACGCTGGGCCCTGGACTCCCCCGAGCCCTACGCGGTGCCCCTGCCCGGCAACCAGCCCGAGGAGCCGTCCACCGAAGTGCTCCCGATGGGCGACGGCCGGGTCCTCATCCACCGCGTGGTGGGCGAGCGGCACCTGTTCGCCCTGCTGTACCCGACGGGCCCGGGCACCGGCGAGATCCCGCTGGGGGCCGTGGAGTGCGGCGAGCTGCGCCTGCTGCCGCCCGCGCCGGGCGGCACCCGCGCCTACGCCCTCGCGCCCGGCGCGCACTCCACGGACGTCTGGCTGGTGGCGGGCGGCGCCTTCGGGCCCGAGCATCTCGCCGAGGTGCCGGGGCGCTGCTCGGGGGGTGTCTGGCTGGACGGCTCGGACCGCATGCTCGCCCTGGACCGCGAACGGGACGGCCGCACCAAGACGGTCGCGGTGGACCTGGAGCGCGGCGGCGAGGTCTCGCCCCTGCTGCAGATCGCGGAGGACAGCGACGACCGGCTGCTGCTCGCCGACGCGGACAGCGGCCTGCTGCTGATCCGCTCGAACGCGCCGGGCGACGACCGCCTGGGCTGGGGCGTCCTCGGCGGTACGCGGCCGGTGCGTTTCCCGGAGTCCCTACGGCTGCCCGACCTGACGGTGACGCCGTTCGCGGTCCAGCCGGGGCAGGTACTGACGCCGGAGGCGTGCGCGGTGGCGCTGCGGATCGACGGGGCGCCGGGCGGTGGGGGCAACGGCAGCTGGCTGGGCCTGTGGCGGCCCGCCGCCCGCGAGCTCCACCAACTGGCGGCTCCCGAAGGGTGGTTGGCCGGATCCGGCTGGTGGACGCGGGACGGGGTGCTGTGTCTGCCGTACGTGACGGGGGCGGCGCCGTGCGGTGTCGCCCGGGTCAGCGGACCCGCGCCGCCGGCCGCCGCCGACGCCCCGCAGGACGAGCCCGCGCCCCTGCCGTCACCGCCTCCGCCACCGCCGTCGGCGGAGCCCCCGAAGCCCGCCGCCGCACGCCCCGTCCCTCTGCAGCAGGCACCCCTCGGCGGTCGAACCGTGGCCGGTTAGACTCGCCCGGCTGTACGAACGATCATCTTTACGGGGTGAATGGCTTGACTACGACCGAGACCGTCACGGAGACACAGCAGAACACCGCGCCACAGACCCGGACGGACGCGCCCACGGGCGCCGGCAAGCACCGGGGTCCGGTGTCCGAGCGCGACGAGGCGTCGGCGCCGCGGGGGCGGCACCGCAAGCAGGACCAGGAGTCCTGAGCCCCTGAGTCCCTGAGTCCTTGAGCCCTTGAGTCCGGGGCGGACCAGCACAGACCAGTGCAGAAAGGTCTCGGACCCCTGGCGGCTGGGACAGTAAGGAGAGGAGAACTTTCTACCCTTTCCCTCCCCCCGACTGAAGGCCCAGACATCCGCCGCCGCAAAAAGATCTTCTG
>NZ_JBVIXD010000010.1:201837-470386 GCF_055593965.1 Streptomyces sp. NPDC040622
CCCGGACCCCCTGATTCCTTGAGCTCTGGAGCCGGGGGAGACCAAAAAAACCCCAGTACAGAAGTGTCTCCCCTCTTTCCTTGTGTCGACGACACGGAGCCGAGACCTTTCTACTTGTCCGCTATCCCCGCTTGAGGCCCAGGACCTCCGCCGCCGCGAACGTCTCGTTCGGCGGGCGGTCCGCGTAGTACGGGGAGAGCGCCTCGTCCAGCTCGTCGAAGGTGAACGCCTCCTTCGCCGAGTCGAACTTCGCCGCCACCTTGGGCCGTTCCACGACGGCGACCATGCCGCCGTGGACCACGAGCAGCTGCCCGTTGACCTTGGCGGCGGCCGGCGAGGCGAGATAGCCCACCAGCGGGGAGACGTGCTCGGGCGCCAGCGGGTCCAGCTGTCCCGCGCCCGGCTCCTGGAAGCCCGCGAAGACGTCCTCGGTCATCCGCGTACGGGCGCGGGGGCAGATGGCGTTGGCGGTCACGCCGTACTTGGCGAGGGCCAGCGCCGTCGACGTGGTGAGCCCGACGATGCCGCCCTTGGCCGCCGCGTAGTTGGGCTGGCCCGCCGACCCGGCGAGGAAGGCCTCGGACGAGGTGTTGACGATCCGCCCGTAGACCGGGCCGCCCGTCGCCTTGGCACGCTCGCGCCAGTGGGCCGCCGCGAAGTGGGTCGTGTTGAAGTGGCCCTTGAGATGGACGTGGATGACCGAGTCCCACTCGGCCTCGCTCATCGAGAAGATCATCCGGTCCCGCAGGATGCCCGCGTTGTTGACCAGGATGTCGAGCTTCCCGTAGGTGTCGATCGCCGACCGCACGAGCGCACGGGCCTGTTCGTGGTCCGCGACGTCGCCGGTGTGCGCGACGGCCTGCCCGCCCGCCGCGCGGATCTCGGCGGCGACCTCCTCGGCGGGCGTCGCGGACGCCTCGCCCGAGCCGTCGCGGCCCGGCTGCCCGAAGTCGTTGACGACGACGCTCGCGCCGAGCCGGGCCAGTTCCAGGGCCTCGGCGCGGCCGAGCCCGCGGCCCGCGCCGGTGACAATCGCACAGAGGCCCTCAAGTGGCAGTGACATCGAAGTCCCTTCGAAGCTGGACGGGGCGGTTCGCTGATGCGGGGCGGTTCTCGGACGTGGGGCGGTTCTCGGACGTGGGGCGG
Organism: Streptomyces sp. NPDC040622; assembly: GCF_055593965.1. NCBI lineage: Bacteria > Bacillati > Actinomycetota > Actinomycetes > Kitasatosporales > Streptomycetaceae > Streptomyces > Streptomyces sp. NPDC040622. Next base: position 202,984 of record NZ_JBVIXD010000010.1, read on the forward strand.
TTCTCGGACGTGGGGCGGTTCTCGGATGCGGGGCGGTTCTCGGATGCGGGGCGGTTCTCGGATGCGGGGCGGTTCTCGGATGCGGGGCGGTTCTCGGATGCGGGGCGGTTCGTCGGACGTGGGGCGGGTCAGATCTCGATGCAGGTGCGCAGGGAGACGCCCGTGCGCATCTGGTCCAGGGCCTCGTTGATCTCGGCGAGCTGCACGCGGTGCGTGATCAGACCCGCCAGGTCGATGCGGCCGGCCCGCCAGAGCGCGATGGCCCGCTCGTACGAGGTGAGGACGTCCCCTCCCCCGTACATGGAGGGCAGGATGCGCTTCTCGTCGAAGAACAGCTCGAACATGTTGAGCTGGAGGTGGTCGTCCATGGCACCCGCGCCGACGACGCACAGGGTGCCGCCGCGCCGCGTCGTCTCGTACGCCACCCGGGCCGTGGCGGACTTGCCGACGACCTCGAAGACGTAGTCGAAGCCCTCGCCCGCGGTGATCCGCTGCTTGGCGTCGCCGAGTTCGTCGGGCGAGACCGCCTCGGTGGCGCCGAACCTCAGCGCCGCCTCCCTGCGCGAGGCGACCGGGTCGACGGCGACGATCTGCGCCGCGCCCTTGAGTCGGGCGCCCTGGATGGCGGAGATGCCGACGCCGCCGCAGCCGATCACGGCGACCGACGAACCGGCCGCCACGTCGGCGGTGTTGATGGCCGCGCCGAGGCCCGTCGTCACCCCGCAGCCGATCAGGGCGGCGATGTCGAAGGGCACGTCGTCCGGGATCGGCACGGCGCACCCGGCGTCGACGACGACCTCCTCGGTGAAGGTGCCGGTGCCCGCGAAGCCGAAGACGTCGCCGCCGGGGCGCTTGAAGTTGGGGGTGCCCGCGTTCATGAAACCGGCGAGACACAGCTGGGTCTGGCCGCGCTTGCAGGCGGGACAGGCGCCGCAGGCGGGAAGCCAGCACAGCAGGACCCGGTCGCCCTGGGCGAGGCCGCTCACGCCGTCGCCGACGTCGATGATCTCGCCGGCGCCCTCGTGACCGGGGATGAACGGCGCGGGCTGCGGCAGCACGCCGTTCATCGCCGAGATGTCGGAGTGGCACAGACCGGTGGCCCGGACCCGGATCTTCACCTTGCCGGGGCCGAAGCCCACCGTCTCGATGTCGTCGAGGACTTCGAGCTTCTCCTGGCCTATCTCGTGCAGTACGGCTGCGCGCATGGTGCGGCTCCTCTCGTACGAAGATCCGGGCGGACCCGAGCGGGGCCGGGCGGCCCGGGCTGACTCAGGTGTGTTCGACGACGGTGTCGGCCAGGACCGGCGCGTCGTCCCGTTCGACTGCCGTGACCGTGGCCTGCACGCGGCCCTCGGTGTGCCACATGCGGATGCGCAGGGTCTCGCCGGGGAAGACGACGCCCGCGAAGCGGGTGCTGTAGCCGCGCACCCGTGACACATCGCCGCCGAGCCGGGTGTCGACGACGGCCTTGAGGACCATGCCGTAGGTGCACAGGCCGTGCAGGATCGGCCGGTCGAAGCCGGCGAGCGCCGCGAACTCGGGGTCGGCGTGCAGGGGGTTCCAGTCTCCCGAGAGGCGGTAGAGCATGGCCTGGTCCTCGCGGACGGCACGCTCCACCTCCAGGTCGGGGTCGCCCTCGGGTGCGGGGACGCGGGTGGAGGGCCCGCGGTCGCCGCCGAACCCGCCCTCGCCGCGCACGAAGATCTGGGCGTCGCTCGTCCACAACGGCCCGTCCTCGTCGGCGACTTCGGAGCGCAGGACAAGGATCGCGGCCTTGACCTTGTCGTACACCGCGGCGACCCGGGACGTGGTGACGGCCTTGCCGCTGACCGGGATGGGCCGGTGCAGGGTGATGCTCTGGCCGCCGTGCAGGACGGCCGCCAGGTCGACCTCGATGCCGGGGGCGGAGAGGCCGCCGACGACGCCCATGCCCGCGCCCGCGACGGTGGCGAAGCTGGGCAGGACGTGCAGCCGGGACTCCAGCGTGTAGCGCAGCTCGTCGGGGTCGGTGGCGGGCCGTCCGGCGCCGAGGCCCAGGTGGTAGAGCTGGATGTCCTTGTGGTCCCACGTGATCTCGGCGGACCGGGGCTCGGCGGCCACGGCCTTCACGGCGTCAATGGGCATGGGCTTGCGGCTCCTGACGGACGGGGAAGACGGGTGGGACGGCAGATCGAAGACCTCGGTGCGGCCGTCCGCACCGTCGACCGCACCGAGGTCGCAACAGGGCCGTTCTAGAACGCGTTCCAGTCCGGCGAATCCATGTATAGCCGAGGCCCTGATGGTTGTGAAGACTCCTGACGCCAGACTCCTGACGTTACGTCAGATACGGAGCTGACCGCCGGGCGGTGACATTTGTACCGGCCGAGTCCGTACAGCCGCATCTGCCGCCGCGGCACCCCGGATCCGTAGCGTCGTGGCCATGACGAAGACATCCGCTGCGGCCACGACGACGACATCACAGGGCGGTCCCGCGGTGGCCGCCGACGGAATCGTCGAGGGCATCGGCACCGTGCGAGCCGTGGACGGCGTCGGCCAGGTGGGCCTGGTCGACCGGACCGACCGGACCGACCGGATCGGCCTGGTCGGCCTGGTCGGCCGGAAGGTTCCCCGGCGGTCGGCCTCCGGTTCGTACCCTGTTGCCGTAACGGCGGGCGGCACGCACCGCGTGCCACAGAGGACGGGGAACGCCGGCATGTACAGGAAGAACAGGATCAGCTGCCGAATGCACGAGGGGCAGCGCACCCGCACCGGATGGCGGAGTGAGCACGCGCGGGCCAAACGCGACCGGCGCGCGGGCCGCAGGACCGGGAAGAACGTGAAGAACGTGAAGAACGTGAAGAACGGCGACCAGTTCGGCCCGCCGCCCAACGGCTTCGCGCTCCTGCCTTGGCTCCTGATGGGCCTCGGCGCCTTCTCCCACCTCCTCCAGGGCGAGACCCCCAATCCCTGGATCGGCGGCATCGGGATCTTCGTCTTCAACTCCCTCTACGTCTTCCTGGCGTTCCGCGCCTTCGACAAGTGCAAGCGGACGGCTCCCGCCACCCTGGTCTGCCTGATCCTGCTCGGCCTCCTCACCGTCGGCCTCGCCGCCGGGTACGGCGGCAACTGGCTCCTCTTCTTCCCCCTGCTCGGCCTCGCCGTGGGGGCGATCGTGCGCGGGCGCGGCCTCGGGCCCATCGGTTTGGCCCTGAGCGTCCTCGCGGGCGTCATCGGCGGGTTCAGGGACGGCTGGAGCGGGCTGAACGTCGCCTACGGCACGTTCCTGTCCACCATGGTCACCGCCGCGATCCTCTCCCTGTCCGAGGCCGTCCGCGAACTGCGTGACACCCGCGAGGAGCTGGCCCGCACCGCCGTCGAGAAGGAACGCCTCCGCTTCTCCCGCGACCTGCACGACCTGCTCGGCCACACCCTCTCCGTGATCGTGGTGAAGGCGGAGGCCACCCGCCGTCTGGCCCCCCGCGACCTGGACGCGGCGCTGGGCCAGGTCGCCGACATCGAGTCCGTCGGCCGTCAGGCGCTCACCGAGATCCGCGAGGCCGTCACCGGCTACCGCGAGGGCAGCCTCGCCACCGAGCTCGACCACGCCCGCGATCTCCTCGACGCGGCGGGCATCGAGGCGGTCGTGCGCCAGTCGGGCCCGCCCCTCGCCCCCCAGACGGCGGCGCTGCTTGGCTGGGTGGTCCGCGAGTCCGCCACCAACGTCGTACGCCACTCCGGTGCCGCGCGCTGCGAGATCGAGGTCGCGGGCACCGCCGAAGAGACCCGTCTGGTGGTCACGGACGACGGACGCGGCGAGGGCACGGGGGTGCCCGGCAGCGGTCTGAAGGGCCTGGCCGAACGCCTCGCGGCGGCGGGCGGCTCCCTCGCCTCGGGACCGGCCCCCCGCACCGGTTTCCGCGTCACGGCCGTCCTCCCGACGGCCGCGTTCGACCCGGACCTCGGCTCCGTTCCCGGCCCCGTTCCCGTGGAGGCGGGCGCCCCCGCTGGTGCCCGGGAGGAGCGGAGCGGCTGAGCCTGGGCGGGGGCCGGTGACCGGCGGCCAGTGGCCGGCTGCCGGTGACCGGGGCGTGGCCCATGAGTCGTCGGGCGGCCCCGGGCACGCTTGCGGTGTCGGGCACGCTTGCGGTGTCGGCCTGGGGCCCGGGTGGGCGGGCGGCCCGGGCGTGCGGGCGTGCGGGCGTGCGGGCGTGCGGGCGGATGAACCGTCCAACGACCCGGGCACGCTCGGCCAGCCGACCGGCGACCTGGACATGCCCCCGATGAGCCGACCTGCGCCCCGGGCACCCTCCCGCCCTACTCTTCTCCCGTGGAAGAGATGCCGCGGGACCACCGACCAGCGAAATCCGTGCGAGTCCTGCTCGCCGAGGACCAGGGCATGATGCGGGGCGCCCTCGCCCTGCTGCTCGGTCTGGAGGAGGACATCGAGGTCGTCGCCCAGGTCGGCGCGGGCGACGAGATCGTCGACGCGGCGCTGACCTCACGACCCGACGTCGCGCTGCTCGACATCGAACTGCCGGGCCGCAGCGGCCTGGACGCCGCGGCCGACCTGCGCGAGGAGTGCCCCGACTGCCGCGTCCTCATCCTCACGACCTTCGGCAGGCCCGGCTATCTGCGCCGCGCCATGGAGGCCGGCGCCGTCGGCTTCCTGGTCAAGGACGGGCCGGTCGAGGAGCTTGCCGAGTCGATCCGCCGGGCGCTGCGGGGCGAGACCGTGATCGACCCCGCACTCGCCGCGGCTGCGCTGAGCGCGGGCCCGAGCCCTCTGACCGGCCGCGAGGCGGACGTGCTCAAGGCCTCCGTGGACGGCGCGACGGTCGCCGACATAGCGGAGAAACTGCACCTGTCGGAGTCGACCGTGCGGAATTACCTCTCGGCGGCCATCGGGAAGACGGGGACGCGGAACCGGATGGAAGCGGTGCGGGAGGCGCGGCAGCAGGGCTGGCTGTGAGCGGGCGGCTGCCCTGCGCGTGGCCGGTCGCGGTTGCACTGACCGCAGTGCGGTCCTGACCGACGTGCGGTCCTGACACGGCGTGCGGTCCTGACCGACGTGCTCACCCGCCCGCCGTGGCCGCCCGCCGTGCGTTCCGTCCCCGTCTGCCGCGCCCTCCCCCACCTGCCCGCAGAGTCCGCCCCGTTCTCGGTCGCCGCCACGGCCCGAGGCCCCCGGGCCGCCCCGGCCTCCGACACCCGGCCCACCACTCACCTCACCGCCCCACCCTCAGTTCCTCTGCACCACCTCCACCTTCCCCTTCGCGTCGTAGAGGCGGATGGTCCGCATCTTTTCCGGATGGCCCGGCTCTCCCCCCTCCCAGGTGAACCACAGGTAGTCGGAGCCCGCCGCCTTGTGGAGCTCCGGTTCCGTCGTGCCGCTCTCGTGCTCGAACTCGACGCGGGCCGTCTTCGGGCCGACGTGGCCGACGGTGACCTCGCGGCCCTTCAGTTCGAACTGCACCGAGGCGAAGCTCAGTCCGTCGTCGCCGCCCGGGTCCTTGTCCTGGAGGCCGAAGGACGTCACCTTCTCCTTGCCGCCGGATCTGACAGCGATCGCGTACCAGGGCTGGTCGAAGTTGGGCACGGGGTCCGTCGTCCGCTCGTCCCACACGCCGGCCTCGGTCATCGCCTTCTTCTGGCCGCGCGCCTCCGCGTCATTGCGCGGGGCGCCCCACATCTGCAGCTCGATCCCGGCCACGTCGGTCCCGGTCCCGTCGCTGATCTCCGTCAGCGCAGTGAACTGCGGGTGGTAGACGTGCCGCTCGCTCGCCGTGCCCTCCTCCGATGCCGCCTGCGTGCGGTCGCGGCCGTCCACCACGGCGAGCGCCAGCGAACCGGTGGAGCCGGCGATCGTGGCGAACGCCAGGGCGCCGACCACCCAGCGGCGCGCCTTCCTGCGCCGGCCGCCGCGCAGCACCGCCTCGTACGGAACGGTGCCGACCTCCACCTTTTCCGCCGCGTCCGCGAGCCGGAGGGCGATGTCGCTGTGCCCGGCGTCGCACCGTGCCGGTTCCTGCTCCCTGGTCATGACTTCTCCCCTCGGCTGCCGACCTTCTCGGTCAGTGCGGGTATGGCGCGAAGCTTGGCGATCCCCTTGGCGGCGTTGCTCTTCACGGCACCGACCGAGCAGCCCATCGCCTCGGCGGTCTGGGTCTCGCTCAGGTCCTCCCAGTACCGCAGGACGACCGCTTCGCGCTGGCGGGCGGGCAGCAGGGCGAGTGCGCGCAGCAGTGCCGCGCGGTCGTCCGCCTGCGCCATGCGGTCGCCGTGCTCCGGCCGGTCGAGCACCGGGGCCGCGTCATGCAGCGACAGGAACTCCTTGAGCTTTCGCCGGTGTCTGCGCGCATGCGTGTTGATCATGATCCGGCGCACATACGCGTCCGGGTCGCCCGCGGTGCTCACCTTGCGCCAGGACACGTAGGTCCGCTCCAGGGAGGACTGCACCAGGTCCTCCGCCGCGTGCTGCTCCCCCGTGAGGAGAAACGCGGTGCGCATCAGCTGCGACCAGCGGTTGGTGACGAACCCCTGGAACTCTCCGTCCACGGCCTGTTTTCGCTCCCCCATGAATGCCTCCTTGCACAGTGGAGTCCATGAGGTTCACAAACCGTTGCCTCCCCCGCGCGGCCGACTCGCCTCAGCCCTCCGCCGAGACCTCCGCCGGCGCATCCGCCCGCGCCCGCCGCCGCCCCGGCATCCACAGGAGCAGCACCACCACGCCCACCAGCAGGATCAGCCCGCTCGTGCGGAACGCCATCGCGTATCCGTCGGTGAGCGCCCGCCGCGACGTCGAGCCGTGCATCTGCGCGGCCGCCACCGTGGACAGCACCGCGAGGCCGAGCGCGCCGCCCATCGTGCGCGAGGTGTTGACCAGGCCGGACACGAGCCCCGCGTCTCCCGGCCTGGCGCCCGACGTGGCCAGCGAGGCGAGCGGGGTGGTGGCGAGGCCCGCGCCGAACATCATCACGATGCCGGGCAGCAGGATCGACGTGACGTACGCGCCGTCGACCGTCATCGTCGACTGCCAGCCGAAGCCCGCGGCGGCCACCACGATGCCGAGCGCGGAGACGTTCTTGGCGCCGAACACCGGCATCAGGCGCGGCGCGATCATCGAGCCGAGGACCACGGTGAGCGAGGACGGCATGAGGGCGAGGCCCGCCTTGAGCGGGGAGTAGCCGAGGACGTTCTGGGTGTAGAGCGTCATGAACATCCACATGGCGAACATGCCGGCGCCGCACACGAACATCGCGGCGTTCGCGGCCGACACCGTCCGCACCTTGAACAGCTTCAACGGCATCAGCGGCAGCTTCGTGCGCGCCTCCACCACGAGGAAGCCCGCGAGCAGCGCGAGGCCCGCCGCCAGCGGCACCAGGGTCGCGGCCGCCGTCCAGCCCTTCTCCTCGGTCTGCACGATGCCGTACGCGAGGGTGGCGAGGCCGGCCGTCACGAGCACGGCGCCCGGCACGTCCAGGCGGCGCGTCCGGTCCGCCTTGCTCTCGGTGAGCCAGGCCAGTCCCGCGACGATCACCAGGGCGCCGACCGGCACGTTGATCAGGAGCACCCAGCGCCAGGAGAGCAGGTCGGTCAGGACTCCGCCGACCAGACCGCCCGCCGCGCCGCCGCCCGCGCCGACCGCCGACCAGACGCCTATCGCCCGCGCCCGCGCCGGGCCCTCGGGCACCGCGGAGGTGAGGATCGTCAGGGTCGACGGCGCGAGGATGGCGGCGCCGAGGCCCTGCAGGGCCCGCGCGGCGAGGAGCTGCCACTCGGCCTGCGCGAGGCCGCCGCCGAGCGAGGCGGCGGTGAAGAGTCCGAGCCCGACGACGAACATGCGCTTGCGCCCGAAGAGGTCCCCGGCCCGCCCGCCCAGCAGCATGAACCCAGCGAAGGCTATGGAGTACGCGTTGACGACCCATTGCAGGCCGACGGCGCTCATGCCGAGGTCGGAGCGCATCGACGGCAGCGCGGTGTTCACCACGGACACGTCGAGGACGACCAGGAACTGGCCGGCGCACGCGGCGAGCAGCACCGCCCACACCGGAACGGACTTCTTCGGTGAGGAGGAGACGGAGGGGGTGGAGGGGGTGGAGGAGGCGGAAGGAGCAGAGGGAGTGGAGCCGGTGCCGGGGGCGGCCGTGTAAGCGGTGGAGGACGTCTGGACCATGACAGCCATCCTCTCAAGCGATACTCGAGCGACGCATCGGGAATTCGCTCGACAAGTCCTCGGGCGACAGGACTAGGACCTCCTCCGTCCGCAGGCCCCCGGCGCCCGTCCACGCGCCCCCTCCGCGCCCCCGCACGGCCGCGCCGAGCCCCCGCACGCCCACGCTCCTTCCTCCCCCCTTACCTCCCCCCCCCTTACCTCCGCAGCATCGTCACCACCGCCGCCCCGCCCAGCCCGATGTTGTGCGCGAGCCCCACCCGCGCGCCCTCGACCTGCCGCGCCGCCGCCTCGCCGCGCAGTTGCCAGGTCAGTTCGGCGACCTGCGCGATGCCGGTGGCCCCGAGCGGGTGGCCCTTGGAGATGAGGCCGCCGGAGGGGTTCACCACCCACCGGCCGCCGTATGTCGTCGCACCGCTCTCGACGAGCTTCCCGGACGCGCCGGGCGCGCACATGCCGAGCGCCTCGTACGTCAGGAGTTCGTTGACGGAGAAGCAGTCGTGCAGCTCGACGACGTCCACGTCCTCGATGCCGAGCCCGGACCCCTCGTACACCTGGCGCGCGGCCTCCCGCGACATCGGCAGGCCGACGGCGTCGATGCACGAGCCGGACGCGAAGGACTCGCCGGTGTCCGTGGTCATGGCCTGGGCGGCGATCTCCACGGCGCGCTCCGCGAGCCCGTGCCGTTCCACGAACCGCTCGGAGACGACGACCGCCGCGGCCGAGCCGTCGGAGGTCGGGGAGCACTGGAGCCTGGTGAGGGGGCGGTGGATGGTCTTGGCGGCGAGGATCTCGTCGACGGTGTAGGCGTCCTGGAACTGTGCGTACGGGTTGTTCGTGGAGTGCCGGTGGTTCTTGGCGCCGACCGCGGCGAGCTGCGCCTCGGTCGTGCCGTACTTCTCCATGTGCTCGCGGGCCGCGTTGCCGAAGATCTGCGCGGTGGGCGGGGTCATCTCGAAGCCGTGCCGCTCGGCCATGATCCCGTAGTGGCGGGCGACGGGGGACGTCTTGAAGTCGCCCTCGCCGCCCCCGCCGAGCGAGCCGCGCGCCATCTTCTCGAAACCGAGGGCGAGCACGCAGTCGCTCAGACCGCCCTCGACGAACTGCCGCGCCATCATCAGCGCGGTGGACGCGGTCGCACAGTTGTTGTTGACGTTGTAGACGGGGACGCCGGTCAGTCCGAGCTCGTAGACAGCGCGCTGACCTGCGGTGGAGGCCTGGAAGCAGTAGCCGACGGGGACCTGCTCGACCTGGTCGTAGGAGATCCCGGCGTCGGCGAGGGCCTTGCCGCCCGCCTCCTTCGCCATGTCCCAGTACTGCCAGTCACGCGTCTCGGGCTTCTCGAACTTCGTCATCCCGACACCGACGATGTACGCCTTCATCTCTTCCGTTCCTCTCCGTCACGGGCGGGTCAGTCACGGGGCAGGCCGAGGATCCGCTCGGCGACGACGTTGAGCTGGACCTGGGTGGTGCCGCCCGCGATCGTCAGGCAGCGCGACATCAGGAAGCCGTGCAGCGCCCGCTCGCCGGGCCCTTCGCGCACCGCGCCGGCCGCGCCGAGGAGTTCGAGGGCCAGCTCGGCGACCTTCTGCTGGTGCGGGGTCTGGACGAGTTTGCGTACGGACGCGCCCGCGCCCGGCTCCGCGCCCGCCACCTGCCGGATCGTGGTGCGCAGGCCGATGCAGGCGAGGGCGTGCGCCTCCGCCGCGAGCGCCCCGATGCGCGCGCGGTAGGCGCCGTCGAGCTCGCCGGCGCGTGCGATGAGTGCCTCAAGGCCGGTGTCGAACGTCAACTGGTCGGCCATGTGGACGCGTTCGTTGCCGAGCGTGTCGCGGGCCACCCGCCAGCCGTCGTCGACCTGTCCGACGACGGCGTCCTCGGGGAGGAACACGTCGTCGAAGTACACCTCGTTGAAGAGGGAGTCCCCGGTGATCTCCTTGAGGGGGCGGATGTCGATGCCGGACCCGCCCGGGGACGTTCCGTCGCTGCCGCGCCCTCCACGGGAGACCGCCGCCTTCATGTCGACGAGGAAGTACGTCAGCCCCTTGTGCTTGGGCGCCGACGGGTTCGTACGGGCGAGGAGGATGCCGTGGTCCGCCCACTGGGCTGCGCTCGTCCACACCTTCTGGCCGTTGACGAGCCACCCCCCTTCGACGCGCTCGGCCCGGGTGCTCAGGGACGCGAGGTCGGAGCCGGCGCCCGGCTCGCTGAAGAGCTGGCACCACAGGAGCTCGCCGCGCAGAGTGGGCGCGAGGAAGCGGTCCCGCTGCGCCTCGGTGCCGTACGCGATGAGGGAGGGGATCACCCAGGTCGCGATGCCGAGGTCGCCGAGCCGCACCCCAGCGGCCTTCAACTCCTCCTGGACAGCGAGCTGTTGGACGGGCCCGGCGCCGAGGCCGTGCGGCGCCGGCAGGTGCGGGGCCGCGTAGCCGGTGGGGGCGAGGGCCTTGCGGGCGGCGGCCGGGTCGAGGCCACGTACGGGGTCGATCGCCGCGCGGGCGTCGGTGCGGTACGCCTCGGCCTCGGCCGGGAGTTCCAGGCGCAGCTCGCGCCGCGCGCCGCCCTCGGCGAGCCGCACGGCACGCAGCCGGTGCGCGTCCCCCGCGCCGAGCAGCTGGCGGGCGACGACCGCCCTGCGCAGGTAGAGGTGGGCGTCGTGTTCCCAGGTGAAGCCGATGCCGCCGAGGATCTGCACACAGTCCTTGGCGCAGGAGTACGCGGCGTCCAGGGCCGTCCCCGCGGCGAGCGCGGTGACCAGGCCCCGCACGTCGTCGGGCAGGGCGGGTTCGTCCGCCGCGCGGGCCGCGTCCCAGGCCAGGGCGCGGGCCTGCTCGACACGGATCAGCATGTCGGCGCAGAGGTGCTTGACGCCCTGGAACTGCCCGATGGGCCGCCCGAACTGTTCGCGCACCTTGGCGTACTCGGCCGCGGTGTGCAGCGCCCAGGCCGCGGTGCCGCACGCGTCGGCGGCGAGCACGGCGGCGGCCAGGTCGCGGACGGCCGCGAAGTCCACGGCCAGCACCCGGTCGGCGGGGACGTGCACGGCCCGCGCGCTCACCTCGGCGGTGGGCCGGGTCGGGTCGGCGCTCTCGTGCGTACGTACGGTCAGCGCGGTGGCGTCGACGGCCAGCCACACCGGGCCCGCCGCCGTCGTCGCGGACAGGACGATCAGGTCGGCGGCGTCGCCGGAGAGGACGGGTGGCGCCGCGCCGTCGAGGACGTAGCCGTCGGGCCCGGAGACGGCGGTGAGGGTGCCCGCGTCCAGGGCGGCGGCGCCGATCCGGGCGCCGCCCGCCAGGTCGGCGGCGAGCGCGTGCGCGCCCGCGCGGTGGAGCACGAGCGAGGCGAGGGAGTTCGCCACGAGCGGTCCGGGGAGCGCGGCCCGCGCCGCCTCCTCCAGAACCACGGCGAGGTCGAGGAGGTCCCCGCCCCCGCCACCGCACTCCTCCGGCAGGTGGACGCCGAGCAGCCCCTGCGCGGCGAGGCCGTCCCAGTGGGCGGGGCGTCGGCCGCCGGGAGGGGCGCCCTCCTCGCCCGGACCGGGCGGTGCGCCGGGTGAGCCGTCGAGCGGTTCGCCGCCGCGCACTGCCCCGGACGGTGAGCCGTCGAGCAGTTTCCGTGTCTCCTCGGGTGGCGCCGCACGCGCGATCCAGCCGCGTACCGCCGCCGCCAACTCCCCTTGTTCCCGCGTGATTCCGATCCCCATGCGCATCCTCGCCGGTAGCAGCTGCCGGGACGGCGTCAGAGTAGAACACGTTTCAATCTGACGGAAGGTCAGATACGCGCCGCGTTGCGGCGCGGCTCGGGGGGTCACCGGCAGCCCGAGTGATGAACGGGTTAACAAAGGGTCAAGAGTTCCCCTGGTACGACATCCGTCGGAATAGTCGCCCCGGGAAACAGGTTCGAGCTACACGTACCAGCTGTACGCAGTCCTGCCGAGCCCTCTTCCGCCCCGGAGGCCCCCAGTAATGTCGATGTCGACGACCCACCCACGCGGCATACGCGGAGTCGTCCCCGTACTCGCCTTCTCCGGCATCGTCGTCGCGGTGATGCAGACGCTGCTCGTGCCGGTCATCAAGGACCTGCCCGCGCTGCTCGCCACCTCGCCGTCGAACGCCACCTGGGTCATGACCTCGACCCTCCTCGCGGGCGCCGTCTCCACGCCGATCATGGGCCGCCTCGGCGACCTCTTCGGCAAGCGGAAGATGCTGCTCAGCAGCCTCGCCGTGATGGTCGTCGGCTCGCTGATCTGCGGATTCACCGACGATCTGATCGTGATGATCGTGGGCCGCGCGCTGCAGGGCTTCGCCATGGGCGCCATTCCGCTCGGCATCGGCCTGATGCGCGACGAGCTGCCCCGCGAGAAGCTCGCCTCCGCGATGGCCCTGATGAGCTCCTCCATCGGCGTCGGCGGCGGCCTCGCGCTGCCCCTCGCCGCGCTGACCGCCCAGCACGCCGACTGGCACGCGCTCTTCTTCGGCGCGGCGGGCCTCGGCGTCGTCTCGATCCTGCTGACCCTCGCCTTCGTCCCCGAGAGCCCGGTCCGCGCCGAGGGCACCTTCGACGTGTTCGGCGCGCTCGGCCTCTCCGCCGGGCTCGTCCTGTTCCTGCTGCCCATCACCAAGGGCAGCGACTGGGGCTGGAGCTCGCCCACCACGCTCGGCCTGTTCGGCGCCGCCGCCGTCGTCCTCGTCCTGTGGGGCGTGATGGAGCTGCGCCTGAAGGCGCCGCTGGTGGACCTGCGCACCACCGCCCGTCGCTCCGTCCTCTTCACCAACCTCGCCTCGATCATGGTCGGTGTCGCCTTCTACGCCGTCTCGCTCGTCCTGCCCCAGCTGCTGCAGCTGCCGAAGGCGACCGGCTACGGCCTCGGCCAGTCGATGGTCGTCGCCGGCCTCTGCGTGATGCCGCTCGGCCTGACGATGATGTTCACCGCCCCCGTCTACGCCCGCCTGTCGGCGAAGTACGGCCCCAAGGTGACCCTCATCCTCGGCATGCTGATCATCGCGATCGGCTACGGCGCCGGCCTCGGCCTGATGAGCGCCGCCTGGCAGACCGTGATCATCGCGGTGCTCCTCGGCGCGGGCATCGGCCTCGCCTACTCCTCGCTGCCCGCCCTCATCATCGGCTCGGTCGACCCGTCCGAGACCGGCGCGGCCAACGGCCTCAACACCCTGATGCGGTCGATCGGCACCTCGGTGTCGAGCGCCGTGATCGGCATGGTCCTCGCCAACACCGCGAACCACGTCGGCGGGGTCGCGGTGCCCACCATGCACGGCTTCCGCGTCTCGTTCCTGATCGCCGCGGGCGCGGTCGTCATCGGCCTGCTCTTCGCCCTCATGCTGCCCTCCGCCCGCCGCGCGGCGAGCACGCACACGCAGTTGCGCGCGAGCAGCGAGGAGGACGCCAACCTGGAGCGCGCGACCAAGGCGCTCGCGGGCTTCCACGGCCGGGTGCACGGCGCCGACGGCGCGCCGGTCGCCCGCGCGAAGGTCACGCTGATCGACCGCAGGGGCAAGCAGGCGGGCGCCGCCCTCACCGACGACGACGGCCGCTACTCCCTCAGCGTCCCCGCCGACGGCTCCTACGTCCTGGCCGCCACCGCCACCGGCCACGCGCCGCACGCCTCGGCGGCGGCGTACCGCGGGGACGACCGCCCGGTGCAGGTCGACCTGGCGCTCGCGGGCTCGGCGGACGAGACGGACGTCCCGGCCTGAGGCGTCCGCGCACGCGGCACGCGTACGCGGGCAGGACCGCACCGCACGCACCCCCGTCACTTCGGTGGCGGGGGTGCCGTGCATCATGGGCGCCCGTACCCACCCTCACCCGCGCACGCCCCGGAGGACGCCATGGCCGTCGAGCCCAAGCCGGAGATTCTCGCCGCCTTCGAGGCGGCCAAGGGCTTCATGCCGCGCGGCGAGGGGCTCGCGCTGTACGCCGCCGCGACCGAGGCAGCCGCGCTCGGCCTGCCGCTCCTGGAGGTCGGCACGTACTGCGGCCGCTCCACGATCCTGCTCGCGGACGCGGCCCGGCAGGCCGGGGTCGTCGCGATCACCGTGGACCACCACCGGGGCAGCGAGGAGCAGCAGCCGGGCTGGGAGTACCACGACCCGCAGACGGTGGATGCCGAGGTCGGCCGGATGGACACGCTGCCCACGTTCCGCCGCACCCTGCACCGGGCGGGCCTGGAGGACCACGTGATCGCGGTCGTCGGTCGTTCGCCGCAGGTGGCGAAGGCCTGGGGCGGCGCGCTGGGCCTCGTCTTCGTCGACGGGGGCCACACGGACGAGCACGCCACGGCCGACTACGAGGGGTGGGCGCCGCACGTGGCCGAGGGCGGGCTGCTCGTCATCCACGACGTGTTCCCCGACCCGGTGGACATCATGACCGGGCAGGCGCCGTACCGCGTCTACCTCAGGGCCCTGGGGTCCGGCGCGTTCACCGAGGTCTCCGCCACGGACTCGCTGCGCGTGCTGCGGCGAACGGGAGCGGGGATCTGACCTCGCCGATAGGCTCACCCCCGTGTCGTACGTAGGTCCGGAATTCGATCCTTCCCAGCCGCCCAGGCGCCGCATCGGCCGTCCGCTGACGGTGGCCGTCGCCGCGCTGGTGCCGACCTGTCTCGCGGGGTGGCTCGTCTACCAGGCGACCAGCGGCCCGGACGGGAACGAGCCCGCGAGATCGCTGCCGGCGTCGCCGAGCGCGTCCGCGGGCCGGGACGCGCCGCACGGCTCCGCATCGGCCTCCCCCTCGGACGCCAAGGAGACCGACAAGGGGGAGGAAAAGGACAAGGACGGCAAGGGCAAGGACGACGGCGACAACGATTCGGCCACGAAGCCGCCCGCCGGCCGCCCCGCCGCCAACGGCCCCCTCAAGGGCAAGGTCGTCGTGGTCGACCCCGGCCACAACGCGGGCAACTTCCGGCACCCCTCCGAGATCAACCGCCTGGTCGACATCGGTACGAACCGCAAGGAATGCGACACGACCGGTACGTCCACCAACGCCGGGTACACCGAGGCGAAGTTCACCCTGGACGTCTCACGGCGGCTGCGCACGCTGCTCGAAAAGCAGGGCGCCACGGTCAAGTTCACCCAGGACGGCGACCGCCCCTGGGGGCCCTGCGTCGACGAGCGCGCCCGGATCGGCAACAACGCGCACGCCGACGCGGTCGTCTCCGTCCACGCGGACGGCTCCGGAGCCGGCAACCGGGGCTTCCACGTGATCATGCCCGCGAAGGTGCGGTCCGGCTCGGCCGACACCTCCCCGATCGTCGCCCCCTCCAAGGAGTTGGGCGAGCGCATCGCCGGCACCTTCGTGGGCGCGACGGGCAGCGCCCCCTCGAACTACGTCGGCGGCGGCACCGGACTCGACGTCCGCAAGGACCTCGGCGGCCTCAACCTCTCCACGGTTCCCAAGGTGTTCATCGAGTGCGGCAACATGCGGGACGCGAAGGACGCGGCCCAGCTGACCAGCGGCGCGTGGCGGCAGAAGGCGGCACAGGGCATTTCTGAGGGAATCACGGGATTCCTGCGCGGATAGGGCGGACACGTCTTCGTTTCGAAGCGTGGACGTCTTTATCCCGAGCAGACACCCCGAGGGTCCGGACGATATTGTCCTCCCTACGATGAGGGGCCACCCCCGCGCTTCGCGCACCGCGACACGAACGCGACTACGGCGACAGCGACGCCTCCACTGACGAGACGACTGACGAAGGACCTGAAGTGAATTTCCGCTCCCTCACTCGAGGCGACGGCGTGGTGATCGGAGCAGCGGTGTTGCTCTTCATCGCCTCGTTCCTCGACACCCTTGACGCCGACGGCGGCGACAGCTCGAAGCTGCCGAACGCCTGGGAAAACGGCAACCTGCTGCTCAGCGTGTACCTGCTCGGCATCATCGGTGCCGCGCTCATCGTCGTGGGCCGGGCGCTGCCGCAGCAGCGCAAGGTCGTGGGCCTGGACCTCGGCCAGCTCGGGGTGGCCTTCACCATCGCCGCCGCGTGGAGCTCGCTCGGCGCGATCTTCGACGTCGACCAGTCCTACGGCTTCCTCTTCGAGGCCTTCGGCGGCCGCAGCGAGTCGCCCGACGCCGGCATCGGCCTCATCCTCGGCCTGATCGCCGCGCTGGTGCTCGCCGCGGGCGCCGTCGCGACCCTGGTCGTCCCCGCCCTGAAGGCGCCCCTCATGGGCGCCCCCCGTCCGGCCGCCCCGCAGCCCTACGGCGGCCAGCCGCAGGGTGGCTACGGCTACCCGGGCGCCGGCGCGGGCCAGCCGCAGCCGGGCGCGCCGTACGGTGGCGCCCAGCCGCAGGGCGGCCAGCCCTTCGGTGGCCAGCCGCAGCCGCAGGCCGGGCACACCCCGCCGCCCGCACAGGCGCAGCCGGCCGGTGACTTCTCGCCGTTCTGGTTCGCCGTGCCGGTGCCGCGTCCGCTGTACGCGGAGGACGGCTCGCCCACGCCGATCGCCGAACTGGCACCCGGCACGTGGTACTTGGCCGTCGAGCAGCGCGGCCCGGGCCTGGTGGCCCAGACGCAGGACGGCCGTCGCGGCGTGCTGCAGGACACCACGGGGATCCAGCGCGGCTGACCCCACGCACGACAGCCACAACGGCCCCCCACCCTTCCGGGCGGGGGGCCGTTGTCGTACAGTCACCACCCGGCAGACAACTGACGGACCGTCAGAATACTGGTGACCGGGAGGACACATGCGGCTCGGGCTCGCACTCGGATACTGGGGGCGCGGCCCCGACCCGGGCCACGTCGCCCTCGCCCAGGAGGCCGAGCGGCTCGGCTACGACTCCGTATGGACCGCCGAAGCCTGGGGTTCGGACGCCTTCACCCCGCTGACCTGGATCGCCGCGCAGACCTCGCGGATCAGGCTGGGCACGGCCGTGGCACAGATGGCAGCCCGCTCCCCCGTCACCACCGCCATGCACGCCCTCACCCTCGACCACCTCTCCGGCGGCCGCATGATGCTCGGCCTCGGGCTGTCCGGACCGCAAGTGGTGGAGGGCTGGTACGGGCGCCCCTTCCCGAGGTCGCCGCTGACCGCGACGCGCGAGTACGTCGAGGTGATCCGCCAGGTCCTGCGGCGCGAGGGCCCGGTGGAGCTCGCGGGACGCTTCCACTCCCACCCCTACGGCGGCGCGGACGGCACCGGCCTCGGCAAGGCCCTCAAGCCGATCACCCACCCCCTCCGGGCCGACCTGCCGGTCCTGCTCGGCGCCGAGGGACCGAAGAACATCGCGCAGACGACCCGGATCGCGGACGGCTGGCTGCCGCTGTACTGGTCGCCGCTGCGGACGGACGTGTACGAGGCCTCGCTCACCGACGTCCGCGAGGGCTTCCTGATCGCCCCCATGGTCCGGGCCGCGGTCTGCGACGACGTCGGTGAGGGCCTGCTCCCCGTGAAGGCCATGCTCGGCTTCTACATCGGCGGGATGGGGCACTCCGCACGCAACTTCCACGCCGACCTGATGGCACGCATGGGGTACGAGGACGAGGCCCGGCGGATCCAGGAGCTGTTCCTCGCGGGCCGCAGGGAAGAAGCGGTCCTCGCCGTACCCGACGCCTTCGCCGATGAGATCTCCCTGGTCGGGCCGCGCGCCCGCATCGCGGAGCGCCTGGAGCTGTGGCGCAAGGGCCCGGTGACGGACCTGCTCGTGCTCGGCCAGGACCCGCACACGCTGCGGGTCCTGGCCGAGCTCAACTCGTAGGCGCGCCCAGTTCTCGGCCCGCTCAGGTCTCGGCCCGCTCAGGTCTCGGTCAGCTCAGTTCTTGGTCAGCTCACCCGCCGAGGGCACCTTGTCCTTGACCTCGGCGCCCGCGTCCTTCCCCGCGCCCTTCACGTTCTTGATGATGTCGTCGAAGGAGTTCACGACCGAGTCCGTCGAGTCGCCCTTGCGGAGCTTGGACGGCAGGTCCTTCAGGGCGTCGATGCCCGCCGTCAGCGGGGCCACCGCCTTGGCGAGGGTCGGGTCGCCCTGCGCGTTCTTCGTCGCGGCCTTCAGCCTGTTGTACGTGAACGCGCCCGCGAGGCCCGCCTTGATCAGGGCGAACTTCCGGCCGTCCGCGCCCTTCTTGAACTTGCCCGATCGGTAGGGCTTCACGATCCACTGGTAGGTCGCCCCGGCGGCGAGCCCCGCGTTGGCCACGAAGCGGGTCTTGGCGAACTTCTGCTTCTCCGCGGAGCTGGAGGCGCTCGGCGTCGAGGCGGCACTGGCCTTGTCCTCGTCGTTGCAGGCCGTCGCGCCCGCGAACAGCGTGCAGCACAGGACCAGGGAAACACCGGCACGGCGGGCGGATACGGGACTGGGCACGACAACGGCCTCCAGACGTGAGCTGAGCGGGCCGCGCGGGGGCGCGGTCCTCCTGCGCAGCCTCGCCCCGGTGGCGGGGCGCCGCCACCGGGGCGGGCCCGTACGGGTTTCAACGGCACTTTCCGAGGTATGCGGGTTCCATGTCTCCCACACGGCACGCACACGGCAGCACGGCGGCGAGGGTCATCGCCCTCGTCGCCGACATCATGGCCGTCATTCTCGGCCTGTGGATCCTCATGTATCTGCTCGACGCGAACCGCGCCAACGACCTCGTGCAGTTCGTGCACGACGTGGCACGGTGGCTCGCCGGCTGGTCGCACGACCTGTTCACGTTCGACGCGGAGTGGGCGAGGGTCGTCGCGGGCTACGGCCTCGCGGCCGTCGTGTACCTCTTCGTCGGTCACGCGGTCGCGGGACGGCTGCGCCGGTACTGAGCCTCTCCCCCTGAGCGGCTGTCACTGAGCCGCCGACGGACGGCTGCTGCGACGCGCTACCGGGGCGAGTCGCAGCAGTCCGGGTCGCAGCGGTCCGGGTCGAGGCCGCGCGGCAGGCGTTCGCCGGAGAAGACGGCGCAGGTCGCCTCGTCGCCGCCGAGCGCCGCCACCGCGAGGAGCAGCGAGCCCGCCGTCCAGGTGGTGAGCTCCTCGGGCCAGACCGCCTTGTCGTCGAAGACGTAACCCGTCCAGTACAGTCCCGACTCCTCGTCGCGCAGGTGCCCGATGGACTGCAGGATCTCCAGGGCCCGGTCCGACTCCCCCAACACCCAGAGGGCGAGGGCGAGTTCGGCGCTCTCGCCGCCGGTGACCCACGGGTTGGGCACCACGCAGCGCACCCCGAGGCCTGGCACCACGAAGCGGTCCCAGCCCTCCTCCACACGGGACTTGGCGGCCGCGCCGGTCAGCGCGCCGCCCAGCACCGGGTAGTACCAGTCCATCGAGTAGCGGTTCTTGTCGAGGAAGCGCTCGGGGTGGCTGCGGATGGCGTGCGCGAGGGCGCCGGCCGCCAACTCCCAGTCGGGCTGCGGCTCTTCGCGCTGCTCGGCGATGGCGAGCGCACAGCGCAGCGCCTGGTGGATGGAGGAGGAGCCGGTGAGCAGCGCGTCGGTGACGGGCGTGCCGTCCGACTCCCGCTTCCAGCCGATCTGCCCGCCGGGCTGCTGCAGCGCCAGGACGAACTCGACGGCGGCGACCACGGCGGGCCACATCCGCTCCAGGAACGCCTCGTCACCGGTGGAGAGGTAGTGGTGCCAGGCGCCGACCGCGAGGTAGGCGCAGAAGTTGCTCTCACGACCGCGGTCGGTGACGTCCTGCGGGTCCCCGTCCGCGTACGCGGCGTACCAGGAGCCGTCCGCGTTCTGGTGACGCACCAGCCAGTCGTAGGCGCGCTCGGCGGCCGCGTGCTCGCCCGCCGCGTCCAGCGCCATGGCCGCCTCGGTGTGGTCCCACGGATCCAGATGGTGCCCGCGGAACCACGGGATCGCGCCGTCCTCCCGCTGCACGGCGAGGATGCCGCGCACCGTCGCGGTGGCCTGATCGGCCGTCAGGACACCCGGCAGGACGAGGTGTTCGGTCCGCTCCGGGCTCGTCACTTGGCGGCCGCCGCGGCGTCGGCCGTGGCCTTGGGGAGGTGCGGCTTGGTCGCGTACGCCACGAAGCTCTTGCCGACCACGGGGTTGAGCAGCTGCTCGGCCACGCGCGTCGCGAGGGGCTTCTTCATGATGTCCCAGACGAGCAGCTTGTGGTAGGCCCGCACGGGCAGCGCCTTGTCGTTGTCGACGCCGAACGCGCACTTGAGCCACCAGTACGGCGCGTGCAGCGCGTGGGCGTGGTGGGTGCCGTACGGCTTGAGGCCCGACTCCCGCATCCGGCCGAGGAGTTCGTCGGCCTTGTAGATGCGGATGTGGCCGCCCTCGACCTCGTGGTAGGCGTCGGACAGGGCCCAGCAGACCTTCTCGGGGCCGTAGCGCGGGACGGTGACCGCGATGCGGCCGCCGGGCTTGAGGACGCGCACCATCTCCGCGAGGACGCCCTTGTCGTCGGGGATGTGCTCCATCACCTCGGAGATGATCACGACGTCGAACGACTCGTCGGGGAAGGGGAGGTTCAGCGCATCGCCCTCCATCGCGGTGGCCGTCGCGCCCGCGGGCGCCTCGCCCGCCTCCTTCATCGCGGCGAACCACTTGGCGACCTCGCGGATCTCCTCGGCGTTCTGGTCGAGGGCCACCACCCGCGCGCCGCGCCGGTAGCACTCGAAGGCGTGCCGGCCCGCGCCGCAGCCCAGATCCAGCACGCGGTCGCCCGCGGCGAGCGGGAAGCGGGTGAAGTCGACGGTCAGCATCAGCGATGGCTCCCGGAGTGCGTCGAGTACGTCGTGGTGGCCGCGGTGCGGCCGGTGTTCGTGGCCGCGGCGCGGGCCATGGCCTCGCGGTAGCGGTCGGCGGTGCCCTTGGCGGCCTGGGCCCAGGTGAACTTGGCGAGAACGCGCGCGCGTCCCGCCGCGCCGAGCCTGGCCCGCAGCTCCCGGTCGCCGAGCAGCCGCTTGAGGCCGAGCGCCAGCGCACCCGCGTCGCCCGGCGGGACCGCGAGGCAGGTCTCGCCGTCGGGGCCCGCGACCTCCGGGATCGCGCCGCCGGTGGTCGCGAGCAGCGGGGTGCCGGTGGCCATCGCCTCCGCCGCGGGCAGCGAGAACCCCTCGTACAGCGAGGGGACGCAGGCGATCTGCGCGGAGCGTACGAGGTCGACGAGCTCGGCGTCGGTGATGCCCTTGACGAACTCGACGGCACCCTGGAGGCCGTGGCGCTCGATGGCCTGGGCGACGGGCCCGTCCTCGGCGCGCTTGCCGACGACGACGAGGTGGGCGCCGGGGTGCTCGGCGCGGACCTCGGCGAGCGCCTCGACGAGGTGGACCAGGCCCTTGAGGGGGACGTCGGCGCTGGAGGTGGTCACGATCCGCCCCGGCACTTCGGGGACGGCCGGGTCCGGTGCGAAGAGTCCGGTGTCGGCGCCGATGTGGACGACGCCGATGCGGTCGGCGCGGACGCCGAGGTGGTCGACGATCTCCTGGCGCGAGGTGCCGGAGACGGTGAGGACGGAGGGCAGGCGGCGGGCGACGCGCTTCTGCATGCGGGTGAACGCGTACCAGCGGCGGACGGAGGCGCGGCGCCGCCAGTCGGGCGCGGCGTCCAGCTCGAGGCGCCGGTCGACCGTGATGGGGTGATGGATCGTGGTGACCAGGGGCGCGCCGAGGTCGCCGAGGAGGCCGTACCCGAGGGTCTGGTTGTCGTGGACGACGTCGAACTCGCCGCGCCGGGCGCGCAGGTGGCGCCGGGCCCGCAGGCTGAACGTGACCGGCTCGGGGAAGCCGCCGGTCCACATCGTCGCGACCTCAAGGGCGTCGACCCAGTCGCGGTACTCGCCGCGCCCCGGGGTGCGGAAGGGGTCGGGCGAGCGGTAGAGGTCCAGGCTCGGGAGCTCGGTGAGCTTGAGGCCGTCCAGGCCCTCGCCCTCGTCGAGGACGGGGTAGGGCTGCGCGCCGATGACTTCGACGCTGTGGCCGAGCCGGGCGAGTTCGCGCGAGAGATGGCGTACGTAGACGCCCTGTCCCCCGCAGAACGGGTTCCCCTTGTACGTGAGGAGAGCGATGCGCAGCGGGCGCTCGCCGTCGGCTCCGGCGCCCTTTCGGGGACCTGCCTCCATGGCCTCAGCGGTCACTCTCGGCCCCCTTCTTCCTGCGGTTCTCCGCGAGGTTACGCCGGGACGGTAATCTAGAACAAGTTTCAGACTTGATCGTTGAATGATCGCTGAACGAGCTCTGAATCTACCGGCAGGTAGGCGAGGTGTAAGGCCCGGATCAGGTGATTCGCGCCACGACGGGCTCCCTGCCATGCTGTGCGATCTCGGGAGGCGTTTTCAAAGGGGCATCGACATGACAGCGGAAGCCAAGGCGGCGAACCCGGCGACACCGCCCCTCACCGAGCGCCAGGAGGCGCGTCGCCGCCGCATTCTGCACGCCAGCGCCCAACTGGCCAGCAGGGGCGGCTTCGACGCCGTGCAGATGCGGGAGGTCGCCGAGGCCGCCGGCGTCGCCCTCGGCACGCTCTACCGCTACTTCCCCTCCAAGGTCCATCTGCTGGTCGCCACCATGCAGGACCAGCTGCAGCACATGCACACCACCCTCAGGAAGCGCCCGCCGGCCGGTGAGACGCCCGCGGAGCGGGTCGCCGAGACGCTGATGCGGGCCTTTCGCGCGCTGCAGCGCGAGCCGCACCTGGCGGACGCGATGGTGCGGGCCCTGACCTTCGCGGACCGCTCGGTGAGCCCCGAGGTCGACACGGTCTCGCGTCTGACGACGGCGATCATCCTGGACGCGATGGGGCTGACGCAGACGCCGACCGCGCAGCAGCTCTCCGCGGTGCGGGTCATCGAGCACACCTGGCACTCGGCACTGATCACCTGGCTCTCGGGCCGGGCCTCGATCGCCCAGGTGAAGATCGACATCGAGACGGTCTGCCGTCTGATCGACCTGACGGCGGAGCCCGCGGCATAAAACATCCGCCGTCTGTGCGACGCACAGGGGGCGCACAGTCGTATGGCAAATGCGCCCCCCGACTCCCCCTTGGCCAGTTCTCTGCGTCACGACGGGGGTACTCACCGCTATGAATGGTCTTCGTGCTTGAACGGAGCAACCGGAAGCGGGGGGCTGGAGGGGCAGAGCGTGATCCGGGTTCTTCTCGTGCACGACGCCTGTCTGTTGCGAATGGCTCTGGCGGAACAACTCGCCCGCGAGCCGGATCTGGAGGTGTTCCACGCGCCGTGGTCGCACGCCCGCGGCCGTCAACGCAGCGTACGACCGGACCTGTGCGTGGTCGACCTCGACGACGAGGCGACCTACGCGCACACGCCGCTCGGCGAGCTGACCGGGCCGTCGGCATTGGGGAGGGGTTGCCGGGTCCTGGTGCTCACCACCGCGAACAGGCCCGGCCAGCTGCGGCGCGCCGCGGAAGCGGACGCACTCGGCTATGTGAACAAGGCGAGCGCGCCGGAACGGCTGCTCGCCGGAATAAGGCAGGTGGCCGCCGGTCAGCGATTCGTCGACGACTCACTGGGGTTCGGATTTCTCAAGGCGGCGCAAATGCCGCTCACCCGACGGGAGTTGAGTGTCCTTTCACTCGCCGCCGGTGGTGCGTCGGTCGCCGAGATCGCGAACAGCCTCCATCTGTCCAACGGAACGGTGCGCAACTACATGGCCGCGATCACCCGCAAGACCGGGGCGCGGAACAGGATCGACGCGATACGGATCTCGCAGGGCGAGGGGTGGGTGTGAGCCCGCACCCCCCGGTGGGTGGGAGCCCGTGCTCCCTTCCCCCCACTCGCCCGCGCCGTTGAGGTCCCGATAGAGAGGCGACCGCTCCATCAGCTCGTCGTGCCGGCCGCACAGGGCGTGCGCCCCGTCCATCACCAGGATGCGGTCGGCCCGGCGGGCCGAGCTGATGCGGTGGGCGATCACCACGAGAGTGCCGCCGGGACGGGCCGCGAAGGCCCGCTCGGCTCGGGACTCGGCGACCGGGTCGAGATGGCAGGTCGCCTCGTCCAGGAGCGCCAGCGGGGCGTACGAGAGGTAGGCGCGGGTCAGGGCGATCAACTGCCGCTCCCCCGCCGAGAGTTCCCCCGGCGCCAGCTCCGCGTCGAGGCCGCCGAGCCGCTCCAGGAGCGGGGTCAGGCCGATGACCTCGGCGGCGGCGAGCAGTTCGGGCCCGGGGACGTCGTCCGCCCGCAGGTAGCGCAGGTTGTCGCGGAGCGTCCCGGTGAAGACGTACGCCTCCTGCGGGATGAGCACCCGCCGCCCCACGGCGTCCCCGCCGCGTACCGGCAGCCCGCCGACGCGCACGTCTCCCGCGTCCGGTTCGAGGAGCCCCGCGACGATTCCGGCCAACGTGGACTTGCCGATCCCGCTGGGCCCGACGACGGCCAGATGCTCACCACGGGCGACGGAGAGCCCCAGGTCACGCAGGACGGGCTCGGCGTGCGGGCCGTACGCGAAGGTCAGGGAGGCGAGGTGGAGGGCGGGCACCTCCTGGTCCGGGACGCCGCCGCTCTCCGTGACGCTCTCGCCCCGGATCTCCGTGTCGCCTACGTCAGGCGTGTCTGCCGTGTCTGCCGTGTCGGCTGAGTCGTCCACGGCTGCCGTCGGCGCGTCCCACGTCAGACGGCGCAGAACGATCGCCAGGCGGGAGCCGCTCGCGCCCAGGCCGTGGACCAGGTTGTGCAGGGCGGGGAGCAGCGCCTGGGTGACATAGGCGAGGGCGCCGACCAGGGCGCCGGGGGTCACGCCGTTGTCCAGGAGCCAGGGGCCCGTGGCGAGGAGGAGCACGAGCGGGAGCTGGCCGCCGGTCGCGAGGGCCGCGGTGCGCAGGATGCCCCAGCGGGCGAGGGCGCCGGCCGCCGCGTACTCCGTGGCGACCCGCCCGTCGAGGTCATCGGCCACGCCCCGCTCGGCGCCGGCCGCCGCGACGTCCCGCAACCCCGGTGCCACCACGCCCAGTTGGCTCGCCAGGTGCTCGTCGGCGACCAGGAACTCCTCCTGCCGCCGGGCCAGCGGGCGCAGCGTCGCGACGAACAGGCCGATGCCGGCCAGGAGCGGCGGCGCGACCACCAGGAGGAGGAGCGGGTCCAGCGAGAAGAGGCCGACCAGCGCGCCCGCCGCCGTGAACACGAAGGAGCGGGACACCATCACCAGGCCCGCGAAGGTGTCCCTGGCGATCTCCACCTGCTGGGTGAGGCGGGACACCGCGGCGCCGTCCGCGTCCCGCAGCCCCCGGCCCACGACCTGGCGCACCAGTGTGTCCCGCAAGGGTTCCACCAGGTCGGCGACCGCGCGGTACACCTGCCCGGTGCCGTACGCGGCGATGACCACGCCGAGCGCGGCGGCGCCGAGCCAGCCGAGGCCGACCGCCTCGTGGCCGTCCAGGAACCCGTCGTCCAGGGCGTGCGCGAGGGCGTATCCGGTGAGGAACGTCTGCCCGGTCTCCAGCACGGACCAGATCGCGAGCCGCAGCACCACGGGCCACCTGCGCCACAGGAACCGCACGCCGCGGCGGTACGGGCCCCGGGGTCCGGCGCCCGCCGCAGGTGCCGGCCCGCCGGACGGTGTCGGCCTCACGCGCCGAACACCTCCCGGTACTCGGGGCGCTCCCACAGCTCGGCATGCGTGCCCACCGCACGGATCCGGCCCTCGTGCAGCCAGGCCACCGCGTCCGCGCGGGCCGCCGTCGCCGCGCGGTGGGCGATGATCAGCCTGCTGCGGTGCGGGGTGTGGCGGAGCAGGGCCTCGGCGATGTGGTGTTCGGTCACGGTGTCCAGGCTCGACATCGCGTCGTCGAGGATCAGGAGCCGCCCGCCACGCGCGAACGCCCTTGCCAGGCCGAGGCGTTGGGCCTCACCGCCGGAGAGTGGCGCGTCGGCGCAGCGGGTGGCGTAGCCGTCGGGCAGGCGGGTGACGAAGGTGTCGGCGCGGGCGGCCCGGGCCGCCGCGCGGATGCGGTCCTGTGCCGGGCGGGGCGCTCCGAAGCCGATCGTGTCCTCCAGGGTCTCGCCGAGCAGCGCGGGCCGCTCGAAGGCGTAGCCGACCTCGCGGCGCAGTTCTTCGCGACCGAGCGCGGTCAGCGGGACGCCGTCGAGGCGTACGTCCCCTTCGTCGGGGTCGGCGAGCCGCCCGGCGACGGCGGCGAGCAGGGACTTGCCCGCACCGGACCGTCCGACCACGGCGACCGTGCCGCCCGCGGGGACGGTCAGGTCGATGCCGTCGAGGACGGTGCGCCCGCCGCGGGCCGCCTTGACGCCGCGCAGTTCCAAGAGGCCTCCCTCGCGGGGGAGTTCCTCGTTGCCGTACAGGGTGGCGGGTTCGGCGAGTACCTCTTCCAGGCGCCGTGCCGCGGCGCGCGCCCTGACCAGGCCGCCCAGCTGTCCGACGAGCATGCCGACACCGGTGGCGAGCACCGCGTACCGGGTCGCGGCCAGCAGGTCGCCGACGCTGATGCGCTGCTGGAGCACGAGGTGCCCGGCCACCGCGGCGACCGCGATCTGCAGCAGCGGCGCGACGGCGACGGCCTGCGCCTGGGAGCGGCCCTGGACGCGCCACATGCGGTGGCCCTGGTGGGCGAGTTCGGGCAGCGCGTGCAGGACGCGCGCCGCCTCCTTGTCCTCGGTGCGGGCCGCGGCGATGGTCCGTGCCCCGCCGATCGCCTCGCTCAGGCGGCCCGCGATGTCTCCCTGCACCGTCTGGTAGCGCGCCACGCAGTCGGAGGAGACCCGCACGAACGTCCTCAACAGCAGGAAGAGGACGGGTGCCCCGACGACGAACACCACGGCGAGCCAGCCGTCGATGAGGGCCAGGGCGACGATGGCGCCGACGGGCGTGACCAGGGCGGCCAGGAGCGCGGCGAAGGTGGCGGGCGCGATGCCCGCGTGCGCCGCGTTGTCGATGAGGCGGGCCACCAGGTCGCCGGGGGCGAAGCGCGCGGTGGTGCGGGGTCCGACGCCCAGCACGTGGCGCACGACGCGACCGCGCAGCCAGGCGGTGGTGCGGGCGTTGGTGGTGCCGGTGAGGACGCCGTCGACGGCGTCCAGGAGGGCGCTCGCGCCGATCAGCGCGGCGCACGTGAGGATCCAGCGGGTGGTGTCGGGGTCGTCCTTGCCGGTCAGGTACCCGGTCAGGACGGCGTCCAGGGCGCGGCCGATCGCCAGCGGCAGGAGCAGGGTCGCGGCCGATCCCGCGACGGCGCAGAGCGCGAGAACCGTGCAGCGGGCCGCGCTGTACCGGGCCGCCGCGCCCAGCAGGCGTGGTGCCGCTGCGGGGTGCCGCGGACGGGGGGTCGTCGTCGCCATGCGGTACGGGTCTCCGTCGCCTCGTCGTCCTCGTGGCTCGCTCAAGCATTGCGGTGGGGGAATCGGTGGGCCCGGGCGGGCCCCTCGCAGGGTGCCGCCCGGGCCTTCCTGTCCGTACCGCTCAGGTGCGGTCAGGTATCAGAGACAAAGGATGACGCTGGCGTCGCTCCAGCAGAGGAGCAGGCTGGCGAGGCTGCCGCCGCCGCCACCGCCGCCGCCACCGGTCATCTCGTCGGACTCCATGCTCTGCAGGTCGAGAAGTGCCATGAAAGTTCCCTCTCTCTTCGGGGAGTTGAGATCCCCTGATGGGGTGCTGTCACGACCCCGCTGAAGCGCGGGACCGGCTCTGGGGCCGCAGGGGCGGCAGGAAGGGGACGTGTGCCGTGCCGTCGCCGAGTGCGCCCGCGAGGGCGAGGAGACAGCCGGCCGTCCCGGTGTTCAGGTCCATGGACAGGCGCAACATCTGGTGTCCGGGGAAGGCGAGCTGGCCCGCGTACGACATGGCGAACCAGCCGAGTTCCTCGATCTGCGCGCCGATGTCCTCGGGCGTGATGTCCGGTGTGGTGCTGCGGTTGACGTGCAGCAGGAGGCCCGCCCGGCCCTGGAAGAGGCCGGGCTGCACGCAGAAGCGGGAGCGCGCGGCGGCCAGGATGCCGGGCCGTGCCGCCTCGAAGGCGGGGTCGTCCCGGTGGGCGAGGTAGTCGTCGAGGACCATGCCGATGCCGACGCTGCCGTCACCGAGGTAGGGCATGGTGCGCCAGCCCTCGTTCACGGCGAGGCTGCCGTCCCGCTCCTGGGTCACGCACTGGGCGAGGTCCGTGCGCAGGGCGTGGCCCGCCAGGTCGAGGAGTCCGGGGCCGCCGGTCCGTTCGTGCAGGCGCAGGAAGAGCAGCGCGGGGCCGGTGGCGCCGCGCAGCAGGCCCGCCCTGCGCCGCCCGATCTTCGGGGTGTTCCCGGTGTCCTCGGCGGTGAGGCGTTCGGCGATCAGCTCGGCCGCGTGCCGGGCGTGCTCGGCGAGGGTGCTCTCGCCGGTGCTCTGCGCGAGCGAGTCGAGGGCGAGGCCGAATCCCGCGAGGCCGCCGTACAGGTCGGAGGGCAGCTTCTGCCAGTTCTCCTTGAGGGCGAGGTCCACGAGGTCGAGGGCGCGGGTGCGGTGGCCGAGCCGGTCGAGCACGTGGGCGATGCCGGCCAGTCCGTCGTACAGGCCGAGCGGGGTGCCGGTGGGCGCGGGCGCGGTGTGCTCCAGGAGCCAGCGCTCGCCCTCCTCGTACCGTTCGGCGCCGCTCTCGGCGAGGGCGAGCAGTACGCCGGCCGCGCCGTGCGCGAGGCCGAGTCCGCCGCCCTCGGTGAACTGGGCGATGTCGCCGGGGAAGAGCCGGTCGTCGCGGTCCGGGGTGGCCGAGGCGAGGATGGCCTTGACCATCGAGTCCCGGCTGTAGGGCCAGTCGGCGGGGTCGACCAGCGGTGCGGCCGCCGCCCCCGGTGTGCGCGTGGTGGCGCCGGTCCCGCCCCCCTTCAGGACACCCTCCTCCAGGGCCTCCGTAACTCCCGCGTCGCGGACCGGCGCCCGCTCGTGCCCGTCGGCCCCGCGCCCGCCGTGCTCGATCTCCGCCACCGCTTCGGCCAGGAACTCCTCCGGTACGTCGGGGAATTCGGCCGCGATCACCTGCGCGAAGTGCGCGGCCTTGCCGCGATCTATGGACAGCAGCGAGGTGA
This sequence comes from Streptomyces sp. NPDC040622, assembly GCF_055593965.1. NCBI lineage: Bacteria > Bacillati > Actinomycetota > Actinomycetes > Kitasatosporales > Streptomycetaceae > Streptomyces > Streptomyces sp. NPDC040622. Next base: position 232,045 of record NZ_JBVIXD010000010.1, read on the forward strand.
TCGGCAGGAAGAGGGCGAGCCGCAGGCAGGCCAGGGCGTAACGGTCGATGTCGGTGCCGGTGCGGTCCGGCGGTGCGAGGAACCCGGGGTGCGCGACGATCTGGCGCCCGCTGTCGCCGACGGCGCCCGCCGCCTCGAAGTCGAGGAGGGAGACGGACTGTTCGTCGGGCGCGACCATGATGTTGAACAGGTGCAGGTCGTTGAAGACGACGCCCCGCCCGTGCACGGCGGCGACGGCTTCCTCGACGGCCCGGTGCATGCGCAGCGCCCAGGCCGTGTACTCGGAGATGTCGGCGGCGTCCGGCTCGCTGGTGCACAGCGGGTGCCGGTGCGCGAAGAAGGAGTTGAGGGTGGACCCTTCGAGGAAGTCCATGACGAGGAAGCGGTGGCCGTCCAGGAGGAACCAGTCGCGCACCTCGGGGGCCACGCCGAGTCCGGAGAGCTTTTCGAGGGCGTCCCGCTCGCGCTGGAGGCGGGCCACGGCGTCGGCGCCGTCGGAGGCGAGGCCGGCGTAGGGGCGGCCCTCCTTGAGGACGACCTTGCGGCCGTCCCGGGTGTCGGTGCCCGCGTAGACCCCGCCGCCGTTGGAGAAGTGCAGGGCCTTCTCGATGCGGTACGGCAGGTCGGAGACGGTCGTCGTGTTGCGGGCCGCGAGCGCCGGTTCGAGGAAGGCGGGCAGGGTCACCCACTCGGGGACCTTGAAGGCGGGGTCGCGAGGGTCGGGCACGAGCCGCCCCTCGCCGTCCTCGATGGCGGGCACCAGCGTGCCCTTGCCGTTGTCGCACATGCGGCGGGTGAAGGCGCCGTACCTGACGTACAGCGGGCCCTGGCGCCAGCGCAGGTCGGTGAGGATGTACGGACCCTCGACGCCGTCGAGCAGTTCGCCCAACTCGTCGAGTATCTCGTGCAGTTCCTTCTCGTCCGCCGGGTAGATGGTGACGGCCTTGCCGCTGTGGTCACGTCCGGCGTACTTGCTGTTGCGCAGGTGCAGCAGGTGCTTGGCCGGCACGAACTTGAAGGGGATGTCGCGCGGCACGCAGTAGTCCCACACGGTCGTGGCGACCCGGTCCGCGTTCGCCAGGGTGGCCGAGACGTGGATCTTCCAGCCCTGCTGGGGCGCGGGGAGTGAGGTTCCGCCGTCGTCGACGGGGACGAGGGAGAGCCAGTCCCCGATACGTCCCGAGCGCCAGCCTGCGGGTACGGGGCGGCGGGCCACCGGGAACTCCGGGGTGCCCTTGGCACCGGTGGACGACAGCCGGTCCGGGGTCTCGTAGAAGTACCTGTCGGCCAGACAGTAGACCTCGTACCGCTTGTCCATGGTGTCCCCTCCCTGCTCGGCGTGGCACTGAGATTTCCAGTACGCCGAGGGGCGGAACAGTCACGAGTGTCATCGGATGGCCGTGCGGAACGCATGCGTAAAGTCACGTTCGCTCATGTTCGAGAGCCCAGAATACCCACGGACCGGACAAATGGCGACGCCCGCGCCCGCCCCGGTGTGAACGGGGCGCGGGCGCGGGCCGGTTGCTCTCTCTCGGACAGTGGCCACTTTCCGCGGGGCCGGCGCCGGGCGGTGCCTACTCCTCGGGCGGGAAGACGACCTCGCCGCCGTCGGCGAGGGTGATCGTGATCGCCTCGACCGGGCAGCCCTCCGCGGCCTCCAGGACCTTCTCGTTGGCGTCGGTCTCGGCGGCGGTGGGGTGGGACTGGCGGGCCGTGTCCAGTGCGAAGCCGCCGGGTGCGGTGAGTACGCACATGCCCGAGCCGATGCAGACCGACCGGTCGACCTCGACGTGCCAGCGGTCGCCCATCAGGCACCACGCCCTTCGTAGCCCGCCGGGAGGTGGATCATCTTGTGCTCGAAGTACTCGCCGTACCCCTCGGGCCCGAACTCCCGCCCGAGGCCGGAGTTCTTGTAGCCGCCGAACGGGCCGAGCATGTCGAGGCTGAAGGTGTTCACGGAGTACGTGCCCGTGCGCACCTGGCGTGCGACGTCGATGCCCCGCTCGACGTCGGCGGTCCAGACGCTGCCGCTGAGCCCGTAGTCGGAGTCGTTGGCGATCTTCACCGCCTCACTCTCGTCGCCGTACGGCAGCAGACAGATGACGGGGCCGAAGATCTCCTCGCGGGCGATGCGCATGGAGTTGTCGACGCCGCCGAACAGGGTGGGCTCGACGTACCAGCCCTCGTCGAGCCCGGCGGGACGGCCGCCGCCCGCGAGGATCTTGGCGCCCTCCTCCTGGCCGATGCGGATGTAGTCGAGGGAGCGCTGCTGCTGCCGCTGGGCGACGAGCGGGCCGAGTTCGGTGGCGGGGTCCAGCGGGTCGCCGACCTTGAGCGCGGAGGCCGCCGCCGCGAAGGCCTCGGCGAACTCGTCGTAGCGGGTGCGCGGCACGAGGATGCGGGTCTGGGCCACACAGGCCTGGCCGTTGATCATCCAGGCGAACGGCACGATGCCCGCGACGGCACTCGCCGCGTCGGCGTCGGGCAGGACGACGGCGGCCGACTTGCCGCCGAGTTCCAGCGTCACACGCGTCAGGTTGCGGGCCGCGACCTCCATGACGCGCTTGCCCGCGCCGACGGACCCGGTGAAGGACACCTTGTCGACGCCGGGGTGCCCGACGAGGTACTCGCTGACCTCACGGTCCGCGGAGATGATCGAGAGCACACCCTCGGGCAGCCCGGCCTCGGCGGCCAGTTCGGCGAGGATGTACGCGTCGAGGGGGGCCTCGGGGGACGTCTTGAGGATCACCGGGCAGCCGGCGAGCAGCGCGGGCGCGAGCTTGGCGGCGGCGGTGAACTGGGGGACGTTCCAGGGCACGACGGCCGCGACGACCCCCATCGGCTCGCGCCGCACGAGCAGTCTGCCGAGGACCCCGTCGCGCTGTTCCTCGTAGGTGAAGTCGCGGGCGACGGTGATCGCCGCGTCCCACACCATCATCGCGGCGAGGGCCTGCACCATCACGCTGGACGTGTAGGGGGTGCCGTTCTCGGAGCTGATGACGCGGGCGATCTCCTCGTGGCGTACCGCGAAGCCGTCCTTGATCCTGGTGATGACCTCGATGCGCTCGTCGACGGTCATCCGCGGCCAGGGGCCGTGCTCGAAGGCCTGGCGGGCGGCGGCGACGGCGCGGTCCACGTCGGCGGGGGCCGCGTGCGGCACGCGGGCGAAGACCTTTCCGGTGTGCGGGGAGACGACGTCGATGACGCCCTTGCCGAGCGGGTCCACCAACTCCCCGCCGATGAACAGCTGTCCGTGTTCCACGAGCTCGGTCATGGCTGACTGCCTCCTGCGGAGCGCTTCCTGACACCGTTTCAGACGTTCCAGAACTGATACCAGTTCTAGTTGGAGGAGTCCACGGAGGGAACAGGCAACTCGCCGCCCGGTCGGTCGACTTGGGCGACCATTGAAACTAGTTCTAGTTATAGTGGCGGCACCAGCGACCAGAGACGAGGCGCCCATGACGCAGGTGAGCGGCACCCACGGGAGCGGCACTCCGGTGATCGAGCACGGCGGCGGCGTCTGGAGCATCAAGGTCCCCATCCCCGACAACCCCCTCGGCTGCACCCTCGTCCACCTCCTGGACACCGGCGCCGGACCGGTCCTCGTCGACACCGGCTGGGACGACCCGACGTCCTGGGACGCCCTCACCGCCGGGCTCGCCGCCTGCGGTGTCGCGATCGCGGACGTGCACGGCGTCGTCATCACCCACCACCACCCCGACCACCACGGCCTCTCCGAGCAGGTCCGCGCGGCCTCCGGGGCGTGGATCGCCATGCACGAGGCGGACACGGCCGTGGTGCGCCGCGCCCGCTCGAACCCGCCGGAGCGCTGGTACGCGTACATGGTCGACAAGCTCATCGCCTCGGGCGCACCCGCGGACCACGTCGCCCCCATGATCCGCGCCCGCGACGAGGGCCGCTCCCGCACCCTGCCCGGCCTCGCCCCCGCCCTGCCCGACCGCACCATCACCCCGGGCGAGCTGCTCGACCTGCCGGGCCGGCGGCTGCGCGCGATCTGGACCCCCGGCCACACTCCCGGCCACGTCTGCCTGCACCTGGAGGAGGACCACCCCTCGGGCCTCGCGGGCAACGGCCGCCTCTTCTCCGGCGACCACCTGCTGCCCGGCATCACCCCGCACATCGGCCTGTACGAGGCACCCGACGACGATGATGCCGCCGTCACCGACCTCCTCGCGGACGCCCCGCTCCGCCCGAGCGGCGGCGACCCCCTCGGCGACTACCTGGACTCCCTGGAACGCGTCGGGCGCCTGGCCCCCGCGGAGGTGCTGCCCGCCCACCAGTACGCGTTCACCGACGCCCCCGGCCGCGTCGGCGAGCTCCTCGCCCACCACGAGGAACGCCTGACGGGCCTGCGCGCACTGCTCGCCGAACCCCTCACGCCCTGGCAGATCGCCACGCGCATGGAGTGGAACCGCCCCTGGGAGGAGATCCCCTACGGCTCGCGCAACATCGCGGTCTCCGAGGCGGAGGCCCATGTGCGGCGCCTGGTGAAGCTGGGCCTCGCGGAGGCGGTGGCGGGCAGCGATCCGGTCACGTTCGTGGCGGTGTGACCGGAAGCGGACGCGAACCGGCCGGTAGAGTGGGTGAGTCGTCCTCACGTCCGCACAGGGGGAAGCCGGCGGGAAATCCGGCGCTGACCCGCAGCCGTGTGCCGAGCGCTCAGCCTCGGTGAGCCGGAATGCCCGGTGCGGAACGTGACCGGCTCGCGTCATCGGGACCTCCGATGAGCGGCACCGTCGAGGTATACGGAGCCGGAGCCGCCCGGAAGCCGTGCTCGCACGGTCCGTGCCGCCCCGCTCCCCGCAGGGAGAGGCAACCCGCCCCATCATGAACGTTCGTCGCAGCGCAGCGGTCCTGGCCGCCGTCGCCGTGGTCGGCTCGGCCGCAGCACCGGCCGCCTTCGCGGACGACGCCAAGCCGTCGCCCTCGACCGCGCTCCCCTCGGGCCTCTACGGCAAGACCGACCCCAAGTTCGACGGCGTCTTCCGCCAGTCATACGCCTTGCTCGCCCAGCACATCGAGGGCGTCGAGCCGGCCGCGAAGGCCGTCGACTGGCTGACCGGGCAGCAGTGCGCGAGCGGCGGCTTCGCCGCGTACCGCCCGGACACGGCCAAGGCGTGCGACTCCAAGACCCAGGTCGACAGCAACTCCACCGCCGCCGCCGTGCAGGCCCTCGCCGCGCTCGGCGGCCAGGACAAGGCCGTGAAGAAGAGCGTCGAGTGGCTGAAGTCGGTGCAGAACAAGGACGGCGGCTGGGGCTACAACCCGGGCCTGCCCACCGACGCGAACTCCACCGGCATCGTCGTCGGCGCGCTCGTCGCGGCCGGCGAGAACCCCACGAACGTGACGTCCCGGAGCGACAAGTCCGCCTATGACGCGCTGCCGAAGCTCGTCATGGACTGCGACAAGGACAAGGGCGCGTTCGGCCTCGCCGACGCCAAGTCCGGCAAGCTCGCGCCGAACGCCGACGCCACCGCGGCCGGCGTGCTCGGCAGCCTCGGCCGCGGCCTCGTCGTGACGCCCCCCAAGAAGAACGAGACCGCCGCGCCCCGGTGCGCGAAGGCGGACACCGCCGCGCAGGCCGCGAGCAACGGCACCGGCTACCTCCTGGACACCCTCGGCAAGACCGACGGCCACCTGATGTCCTCGATGCCGGGCGCCACCGACCAGCCGGACTACGGCAACACCGCCGACTCCGTGCTGGCCCTGGCCGCCGCGGGCCAGCAGGACCGGGCCAAGAAGTCCGCCGAGTGGCTCGCGAAGAACTCCGCGGACTGGGCGAAGCAGTCCGGTCCCGCCGCCTACTCCCAGCTGATCTTCGCCGCGAAGGCGGCCGGCCTGGACGCCCGCGACTTCGGCGGCGCTGACCTCGTCAAGCAGCTGAACGCGCAGGGCCCGGCCCCGCAGTCCGCCTCGGACTCCGCGTCCGCCGCCGACTCCGGCTCGGACGAGAAGAAGAAGGACGACGACGGCGGCGTCAGCATCTGGTGGATCATCGGCGTCGGCATGGTCGCCGGCATCGGCATCGGCTTCCTGTACAGCGGCAACCGCAAGAAGAACCAGCTGTGAGGCGAGGGCGTGAGCGGCGCGGACGCCTGGTGCTCGGGGCGTTCCTCGCCGCCCTGCTGAGCCTCCTCGTCGCCGCCCCCGCCCAGGCCGCCGGTTACCGCTACTGGTCGTTCTGGGACCGGGACGGCGACCGGTGGGCGTACGCCGGCCAGGGCCCCGGCACCGCCCGCCCCGAGGACGGTGCGGTGCAGGGCTTCCGCTTCTCGGTCTCCGAGGGCTCCAAGGACTCCGCCCAGCCGCGCGGCACCGCCGTCTTCAAGGACATCTGCGCGAGCACGCCCGAGAAGGACGACCGCAAGCGCGTCGCCCTGGTCATCGACTTCGGCCTGCCCAAGGACGCCCCCGAGGGCGAGCGGCCGCCCGCACCCCGACTGGCCTGCGCACAGGTCGCCGAGGACGCCACCAGCGCGGAAGCCCTCGCCTCCGTCGCCAAGCCGCTGCGCTACGACAGCAAGGCGCTGCTGTGCGCCATCGACGGCTACCCGAGGGCGGGCTGCGGCGAGCAGGTCGCAGGGGACGGCAGCGCGCGGAAGGGCCAGAAGGACGCGGCCCCGCAGGCGGACGGCGAGCAGGACGGCGACGGCGGCGGGCCCTCGCTCGGCCTGATCGCCGGGGTCGCCGCGGTCGCGCTCCTCGGGGGTGCCGCGATCTGGCAGGCCCGGCGCCGGCGCGGCTGACGCGGGCCCGGACACGGACGGCACGATGACGACGGACCACGGCAGCGCCACGCCCGGCCTCCTGCTGCGCGGCCTCGCCCCCGAGGCGCACCGGAGCAACGCCCTGCACCCGGGCGCCTGGTGGGTGTGGGCGATCGGCCTCGGCACCGCGGCGTCCCGCACCACCAACCCGCTGCTGCTCGGCATGCTGATCGGCGTCGCGGGCTATGTGGTGGCGGCGCGGCGGACGTCGGCGCCGTGGGCGAAGTCGTACGGCGCGTTCGTGAAGCTGGGGCTCGTGGTCATCGCGATCCGGCTGGTCTTCGCGATCGTGCTCGGCTCGCCGATCCCCGGCACGCACACCCTGGTGACCCTGCCCGAGGTGCCGCTGCCCGACTGGGCGAAGGGCGTGCGGATCGGCGGCCGGGTCACGGCCGAGGGCCTGACCTTCGCGCTCTACGACGGGATCCGCCTGGCCGGCCTGCTGATCTGTGTCGGCGCCGCGAACGCGCTGGCCAGCCCGGCCCGGCTGCTCAAGACCCTGCCGGGCGCGCTGTACGAGGTCGGGGTGGCCGTCGTCGTGGCGATGACCTTCGCGCCGAACCTCATCACCGACGTGCAGCGGCTGCGGGCCGCCCGGCGGCTGCGCGGCCGTCCGGACAAGGGACTGCGCGGACTGCTGCAGGTCGGGCTCCCGGTCCTGGAGGGCGCGCTGGAGCGGTCGGTGGCGCTCGCCGCGGCGATGGACGCACGCGGCTTCGGCCGCACCAGGCCGGTCCCCGCCGGGGTGCGCAGGGCCACGGCCGTGCTGACGCTGGGCGGTCTGATGGGCGTCTGCGTCGGCACGTACGGACTGCTGACCGCGCAGGGCGCCTCGTACGGCCTGCCGGTCCTGGCCGTCGGACTGGTCGCCGCGCTCGCGGGGCTGCGGCTCGGTGGCCGGCGCTCGGTGCGCACCCGCTACCGGCCGGACCCGTGGGGCGTGCGCGCCTGGCTGGTGGCCGGGTCCGGGGTCGCGGTGGCGGGGCTGATGATCTGGTCCGCGTCGCACGACCCGGCGGCCCTGCATCCCGGAGTCGTGCCGCTGACCGCGCCGACGCTGCCGCTGTGGCCCGCGGCGGCGGTACTGATCGGCCTGCTGCCCGCGTTCGTCGCGCCGGTGCCCGTCGAGTCCTCCCCGAGCGACCGGAAGAACCGGCGGGACACGAACGACCCGCGGGACCCGCAGGACCCGCAGGACCCGCAGGACCCGCAGGACCCGCAGGACCCGCAGAAGGAGACGTCATGATCTGTTTCGAGGACGTCTCCGTGACGTACGAGGGGAGCGCGGGGCCCACCGTCCAGGGGGTCGACCTCACCGTCCCCGAGGGCGAGCTCGTGCTGCTCGTCGGCCCGTCGGGCGTCGGCAAGTCGACGCTGCTCGGCACGGTGAGCGGCCTGGTGCCGCACTTCACCGGCGGCACCCTGCGCGGCCGGGTGACCGTCGCGGGCCGCGACACCCGCACCCACAAGCCCCGCGAACTCGCCGACGTCGTCGGCACGGTGGGCCAGGACCCGCTCTCGCACTTCGTGACGGACACCGTCGAGGACGAGCTGGCCTACGGCATGGAGTCGCTGGGCCTCGCCCCGGACGTGATGCGCCGCCGCGTCGAGGAGACCCTCGACCTGCTGGGCCTCGCCGATCTGCGCGAGCGCCCCATCGCCACGCTCTCCGGCGGCCAGCAGCAGCGGGTCGCCATCGGCTCCGTGCTCACCCCGCACCCACAGGTCCTCGTCCTCGACGAGCCGACGTCCGCGCTCGACCCGGCCGCCGCCGAAGAGGTCCTCGCCGTGCTGCAGCGGCTCGTGCACGACCTGGGCACCACGGTCCTGATGGCCGAGCACCGCCTGGAGCGGGTCGTGCAGTACGCGGACCAGGTGCTGCTGCTCGGTGCGCCGGGCGAGCCTCCGGTGCTCGGCGACCCCGCCGCGCTCATGGCCCGCTCCCCCGTCTTTCCCCCGGTGGTCGCGCTCGGCCGGCTCGCCGGCTGGTCGCCGCTGCCGCTGACCGTGCGGGACGCGCGGCGCAGGGCGGGCGCGCTGCGCGAGCGGCTCGCGGGCGCCGTGCCGCGCAGGGCCGCGCCGGCCGCGCCGCCGGCCGGACCCGCGCCCGGCCGGTGGTCCCGGCTGCGCACGGCACGTACACCCGACGGGACGACCGCCGCCTTCGTCGAACGTCTGGCCGTGCGCCGGGGCCGGGTCGAGGCGCTGCGCCGGGTCGACCTGAGCGTCACGCCCGGCGAGGCCGTCGCCCTGATGGGCCGCAACGGCGCGGGGAAGTCCACGCTCCTGTCCACCCTGGTCGGCCTGCTCGAACCCACATCGGGCACCGTCCGCGTCGGCGGCGCGGTCCCCCACCGCACGGCCCCGCGCCAGTTGATCCGGCATGTCGGCCTGGTCCCCCAGGAGCCGCGTGACCTGCTGTACGCGGACACCGTGGCCGCCGAGTGCGCGGCCGCCGACGACGACGCGGGCGCGGCGGCCGGCACGTGCCGTGCCCTGGTCAGCGAGTTGCTGCCCGGCATCGCGGACGACACGCACCCCCGGGACCTGTCCGAGGGGCAGCGCCTCGCGCTCGCCCTGTCGATCGTCCTGACCGCGCGCCCGCCCCTGCTCCTCCTCGACGAGCCGACCCGCGGCCTCGACTACGCGGCCAAGGCCCGCCTGGCCACGATCCTGCGGGGACTCTCCGCCGAGGGCCACGCGATCGTGCTGGCCACCCACGACGTCGAACTGGCCGCGGAGATCGCCCACCGCGTGGTGATCCTCGCGGACGGCGAGGTCGTCGCGGACGGCCCGACCGAGCAGATCGTGGTCTCGTCGCCGTCCTACGCACCGCAGGTCACCAAGATCCTGGCGCCGCAGGAGTGGCTGACCGTGGCGCAGGTGCGGCAGACACTGGCGGGCACGGCGGGCACGGCGGGCACGGCCGGCACCGAGGACTGGTTCGGGGAGGAGTCCTCGTGAGGGCCGTCCCGAAGGTCCGGGCGCAGGCCAGGCCCATCCGCCTGGGCCGCCGTTCGATCGCCGCGCTCGCCCTGGTCAGCGCCGTCGGCGTGGTCGCCTTCGGGTGGCCGCTGCTCGCGGACGGTGACTCGGGGCTCGGCGAGCACGCGCAGGACGCGCCCTGGCTCTTCGCGGCGCTGCTGCCGCTGCTGCTCGCCGTGGTGGTGGCGACCATCGCGGACGTCGGGCTCGACGCGAAGGCCATCGCGATGCTGGGCGTCCTCGCGGCGGCCGGTGCGGCGCTGCGCCCGCTGGGTGCGGGCACGGCGGGCATCGAGCCGATGTTCTTCCTGATGGTGCTGAGCGGGCGGGTGCTGGGGCCGGGCTTCGGGTTCGTGCTCGGGGCGGTGTCGATGTTCGCCTCGGCGCTGCTGACCGGCGGGGTCGGGCCGTGGATGCCGTTCCAGATGCTGTCGATGGGCTGGGTCTGCATGGGCGCGGGACTGCTGCCGGGGGCCGGCCCCTCCCCGGGGTCGCGGCTGCGGCCCGGCGGTGCGCCGCCCCTGCGCGGGCGGCGCGAGCTGTGGCTGCTGGCGGCCTACGGGGCGGTGTCCTCCGTGCTGTACGGCACGGTGATGAACCTGCAGGGCTGGCCCTACCTGGGCGGCCTTGCCACCGGCGTCTCCTTCGTGCCGGGTGACCCGCTCACGGACAACCTCGGCCGCTTCGTCGCGTACTGCCTGGCGACCTCGCTCGGCTGGGACCTGCCCCGCGCGGTCGTCACCGTGCTGCTGAGCCTCGCGCTCGGGCCGGCCGTCCTGAAGGCGTTGCGGCGGGCCACGCGCCGGGCCGCGTTCGAGGCGCCGGTCACATTCGAGGCGCCGAAGCCGTAGGGGCGCGGCTGCTCTCCGTCACATCGGGGTCCCGTCGGGGTGAGGCGGCCCACAGGACTTTGGTCCTCTACGAAGGAGGCCCGTAGAGCGCGCGCCTTGACGTACATGTGTCAATTGATGCGCTGACCTGCACAGTGAGAGCCACGTCACACGACGGACATTCGGCGCAGGTGCGACTTCCACTAGTAAACAGGGTCATTGCGGCGAGGTAACAGCCCTGCTTCTCTGGACGAGTCGCACGGCGCCGACAGCCCCCTCGGGCCAAGGCGCCGTCGCATGTCCCCCACACTTCCGTGTGCGACGGCGTGCGCCGCGACCGCCCCGTCCCCCACCGGAAGGTCCTCCGTGCCCGCCTCGCTCATCCGCCGCATCGCTTCCCCGAAGAAGGCCCTCACCGGCGGCCTCGTCGCCGTCGCCGCCTCCGGCATGGTCTTCGCCGCGGCCCCCGCTCAGGCAGCCACCCCGACCACCGCGAAGGCCGCCGCCCCGGCCGCCGCCCCCGCCGCCGCCCCTTCGTCCGCCCAGGCGATCGCGAAGAAGATCATCAAGGACCCGGCGCAGTACAAGGCGTTCAGCAACATCGTGTCCCACGAGAGCGGCTGGAACCACACCGCCACGAACTCCTCGTCCGGCGCCTACGGCCTGGTCCAGGCGCTGCCCGGCTCGAAGATGGCTTCGGCGGGCTCCGACTGGAAGACCAACCCCGAGACGCAGATCAAGTGGGGCGTGGACTACATGAACGACCGCTACGGCAGCCCTGTCGGCGCGTGGAACCACTGGCAGGCCAACGGCTGGTACTGAGCTTCGGGCCGGCAGGCCTGAACGGCTCCCGCCCCGCACCTCTGCATCACCGGCTTCGCCGAGTCCGTCCCCACCCGCCGGACGGGCCGGCATCCCCGATCGCCGGACAGGCCCACGCGCCCGTCCGGCGTTTCGTGTTCCCTACAGCCGCTGAATGATCGTTCCCGTCGCCACCGCGCCGCCCGCGCACATCGTGATGAGGGCGAACTCCTTGTCCCTGCGCTCCAGTTCATGCAGGGCCGTGGCGATGAGCCGGGCGCCCGTCGCACCCACCGGGTGGCCGAGCGCGATGGCGCCGCCGTTCACGTTCACCTTCTCCAGGTCCTGGCCGAAGACCTGCGTCCAGCTCAGCACCACCGAGGCGAAGGCCTCGTTGATCTCGACGATGTCGATGTCCTTCAGGGACATCCCCGCCTTGCCGAGCACCGCGCGGGTCGCGTCGATCGGGCCGTCCAGGTGGAAGTGCGGGTCCGCGCCGACCAGCGCCTGGGCGACGATCCGCGCCCGCGGCTTGAGCTTCAGGGCCCGCGCCATCCGCTTGGACGCCCACATGAGGGCGGCCGCGCCGTCCGATATCTGCGAGGAGTTGCCCGCGGTGTGCACGGCGGTCGGCATGACCGGCTTGAGGCGGCCGAGGCCCTCCATCGTGGTGTCGCGCAGACCCTCGTCGCGGTCGACGAGCCGCCACATGCCCTGCCCCGCGCCCTGCTCCTCCTCGGTGGTGGGCACCTGCACGGCGAACGTCTCGCGCTTGAAGCGCTCCTCGGCCCAGGCGACGGCGGCCCGCTCCTGCGAGATGAGGCCGAGCGAGTCCACGTTCTCGCGGGTGAGGCCGCGCTTGCGGGCGATGCGCTCGGCGGCCTCGAACTGGTTGGGCAGGTCGACGTTCCACTCGTCGGGGAAGGGCTTGCCGGGTCCGTGCTTGGACCCGGACCCGAGCGGCACCCGCGACATCGCCTCGACGCCGCAACTGATGCCGACGTCGATGACGCCGGCCGCGACCATGTTGGCGACCATGTGGCTCGCCTGCTGCGAGGAGCCGCACTGACAGTCGACCGTGGTCGCCGCGGTCTCGTACGGCAGCCCCATGGTGAGCCAGGCCGTGCGCGCCGGGTTCATGGACTGCTCCCCGGCGTGCGTCACCGTGCCGCCGACGATCTGCTCGACGCAGTCGGCGTGGATGCCGGTGCGGCCGAGGAGTTCGCGATAGGTCTCGCCGAGCAGATAGGCCGGGTGGAGATTGGCCAGCGCGCCGCCGCGCTTGCCGATGGGCGTGCGTACTGCTTCGACGATGACGGGTTCCGCGGCCATGGGCTCGTCCTCTCCCTCCACGTCCCGCGAGCCGTCCCGGCGGCTCGCGAGTGGAACTAGTACGCGTTCTAGTTCTGTGCAGCAGTCTGCTGAGCGGAGCCCCCGCGCCGCAAGGGTCGTGCACGCACCTTGCGCAGGTCCGCCACGAGTTGGCCCCTTCACGCCCTTCGAGAGTCTGCGCAACGATGCCGTCAGGAGCCTTGCCTCTTGTAGAACCCGTTACTACCTTGCGACCCATCCACTGCCTCTGATGGACCGTCAGAAGCACTCTCGCCCTCAGGACTTGCCGAATTCCACGCCTGGAGTTGCCGATGCCCTGTCCAGCGCTGCCCGACGGGTTCGACTTCACCGACCCCGACCTGCTTCAAGCCCGCATACCCCTGCCGGAGTTCACCCAGCTGCGGCAGACGGAACCGGTGCGCTGGATCACCCAGCCGCCGCGGATCTCCGGCTACGACGACGCGGGCTACTGGGCCGTCACGCGGCACGAGGACGTCAAGTACGTCTCCACGCACCCGGAGCTGTTCTCCTCCAACCTCAACACCGCGATCATCCGCTTCAACGAGACGATCAGCCGTGACCAGATCGAGGTCCAGAAGCTGATCATGCTCAACATGGACCCGCCCGAACACACCCGGGTCCGCCAGATCGTGCAGCGCGGCTTCACGCCCCGCGCCATCCGCTCGCTGGAGGACGCGCTGCGCGCCCGCGCCGGGTCCATCGTCGAGACCGCGCTGGCCGGCGCCGCCCCCGACGGCTCCTTCGACTTCGTGACGAACGTGGCCGTCGAGCTGCCGCTGCAGGCCATCGCCGAGCTGATCGGCGTGCCCCAGGAGGACCGCTCCAAGATCTTCGACTGGTCCAACAAGATGGCGGCGTACGACGATCCGGAGTACGCCATCACCGAGGAGATCGGCGCCGAGGCCGCGATGGAGATCGTCGCGTACGCGATGAACCTCGCCGCGGCCCGCAAGGAGTGCCCGGCCAAGGACATCGTCAGCCAACTGGTGGCAGCCGAGGGCGACGGCAACCTCTCCTCCGACGAGTTCGGCTTCTTCGTGATCCTGCTCGCGGTGGCCGGCAACGAGACCACCCGCAACGCCATCACCCACGGCATGCACGCCTTCCTCACCCACCCCGGCCAGTGGGAGCTCTACAAGCGCGAGCGCCCCGGGACGACGGCGGAGGAGATCGTGCGCTGGGCGACCCCGGTGGTCTCCTTCCAGCGCACGGCGACCCAGGACACCGAGCTCGGCGGCGCGCGGATCAAGAAGGGCGACCGGGTCGGGATCTTCTACTCCTCGGCCAACAACGACCCCGACGTGTTCGAATCCCCGGAGAAGTTCGACATCACCCGCGACCCGAATCCGCACCTCGGCTTCGGCGGCGGCGGCCCGCACTTCTGTCTCGGCAAGTCCCTCGCCGTCCTGGAGATCAACCTGATCTTCAACGCGATCGCCGACGCCATGCCCGGCCTGCACCTGACCGGCGACCCGCGCAGACTCCGCTCCGCCTGGCTCAACGGCGTCAAGGAGCTCCAGGTCAGCACCCGCTGACCCGCCTCCAGGGAGGCAGGGGCCCTTCCCTCTCACGCCCCGCCCCTGCCTCCCCCGGAGGAATCGCGAACCACTCCCCTGAGCCGATGGTGCGTCACCAAGAGGACCTATCAGGTCAATTACATTTACGGAACCAACGTTTCCGTTGCACGGAGCGTCTGGAGAAGTGAACCTTGCCTCCCCATGACTCGAACGGAAACGGTGACCGTGGTCTCTGCCGACATCTCGCTCACCCCGTCCGACAGCGAGCCCGCGTCGGCCACCCGCCGGAACCTTCCCTTCCGTCCGTTCTTCGAGCGCCACCGCGTCCCGCTCCTCGCCACCCTCCCCACCCTTCCCCTGTACGCCGTGTGGGTGGCGTTCCTCGCGACGGGCGGCGGCGACCTCGCGGCCCAGCAGGCCTGGGCGAGGTTCGCCGCCGAGCACGGCACGGCCGCGTACAACCTCTTCTGGTACGGCGGCATGCACACCGCCAACTACAGCCTGATCTCGCCCTACCTGATGGCGGCGCTCGGCGTGCGGACCGTGACGGTGCTGTCCGGTGTCGCGGGGGCCTGGCTGGTCGCGGCGCTGATCGCGCGCAGCGGCGTCCGCAAGCCCCTGTGGCCCGCGGTGCTCGCCTCGCTCGCCGTGTGGTGCAACGTCGCCTCGGGGCGCACCACGTTCGCGCTCGGCCTCGCCTTCGCCCTCGCGGCCTGTCTGGCCCTGGTGGGCCGGCGGCGCCTGACCGTCGCGGTGCTGTGCGCGGCGCTCGCCACCATGGGTTCCCCGGTCGCGGGGCTCTTCCTCGTCGTGGCGGGCGCGGGCTACTTCTTCGTGCGCGACTGGGCGCGCTCGGCGGCGCTGATCGTGCCGCCTGCCCTGGTCGTGCTGGCGACCACCGTGCTCTTCCCCTTCACCGGCGAGCACCTGATGCCCTTCGACCGGATCTTCCCGCCCGTGCTGTTCAGCCTGGCCCTCATCCTGGCGGGGCCGCGCGAGTGGCGGGTGGTGCGGTGGGGTGCCGGCGTCTACGCGGTCGGGACCGTCCTGACGTATCTCATCCCCTCCCCCATCGGCACCAACGTCGAACGGCTCGCGGAGCTGATCGGCCCCGCCGTGCTGCTCGCCGCCCTGCTCGTCCCCGGCCTCGCCAAGGCGCGCAGGATCACCCTGATCGTGGCGCTCGTGCTCTCCTCGGCCTGGGTGACGCAGAAGACCGTCGACGACCTGCGGATCTCCACGAAGGTCCCGAAGTGGGCGGTCGACACCCACGGCGTGGTGCGTGAGCTGGAGCGCCTGGAGGCCAACCGCACCCGCGTGGAGGTCGTCCCGACCCGCAACCACCGCGAGGCCACCGCGCTCGCCCCGTACGTGAACATGGCGCGCGGCTGGAACCGCCAGCTCGACATCGAACGCGGCCGGCTCTTCTACGACGGGTCGTTCTCCGCGGCCACCTACCGCGCCTGGCTCGACCGGTGGGCCGTCGGCTACGTCGTGCTGCCCTCGGGGAAGCCGGACGGCTTCGCCGAGGACGAGGCCGCGCTGGTGGCGAGCGGCGAGAAGTGGCTGAAGCCGGTGTGGAAGGACGCGCACTGGCAGATTTTCCGGGTCAAGAACCCGGTGCCGCTGGTCTCCGAACCCGCCGCCGTCGTGCGCTCCGACGGGTCGAACATGGTGGTGCGCGTGCCCAAGCGGGGCTCGGTCACCCTGCGGCTGGTGTACTCGCCGTGGCTGCGCGCCGAGGGGGCGTGCCTGAAGCCGCACGGCGAGTTCACGCGCCTGTCGGTGCCCGCGCCGGGCACCTACGAGATCAGCTCGGGCTACGGTCCTTCACGAGGTCGGTCCTCGACGTGCCGCTGACCGGCGCCGCACCCGTGCCCACCGCCGGCGCCCGGCGCGCCCGCGGCCCGGACAGCAGGTAGGTGAGGCCGAAGCCCGCACCCACGACGGCCGCGCCGCCCACCGCGTCGAGCACCCAGTGGTTGCCGGTGCCCACGATCGCGCAGACCGTGAAGAAGGGGTGCAGCAGGCCGAACGCCTTCATCCACCACCGGGGGGCGACGATCGCGATGACCAGACCGCACCAGAGCGACCAGCCGAAGTGCAGCGAGGGCATCGCCGCGTACTGGTTGGTGAGCTGGGTCAGTGTGCCGTAGTCGGGCTGGGTGAAGTCCTGCGTGCCGTGCACGGTGTCGATGAAGCCGAGGTCCGGCATCAGGCGCGGCGGGGCGAGCGGGTAGGCCCAGAAGCCGATGAGCGCGAGGACCGTCGCGATGCCGAGTGCGGAGCGCGCCCAGCGGTAGTCGGCGGGCCTGCGGACGTAGAGGACGCCGAGGACGGTCAGCGGCACCACGAAGTGGAACGACGTGTAGTAGAAGTTGAAGAAGTCCTGGAGCCAGCCGGTGCGCGCCGTCAGGTGGTTGAACCAGTGCTCGATGTCGAGCCGCAGGAACCGCTCGATGGCGTGGACCTGCTCGCCGTGCTGCTCGGCGGTGGCCCGGCCCCCCGAGATCGTGCCGCCCGTCGCCGCGAGCCTGACCTGCTGGTACGCGGAGTAGCCGACGCGGATCAGGAGCAGTTCGAGCAGGAGGTTGGGGCGGGTCAGGACCCGCCGCCAGAACGGGAGCAGCGGCACCCGGCTCCAGCGGGCCGGGACGGGCGCGGCATAGTCCGTGGGGATCGGCTTCTGGTACTGCGGGTGCGTGCGGGACAGGAACGGCACCAGGACGGCCGCGGCGAGCGCCGCGATGAGCACGACGTTGTCCCGGATCGGCTCGGTGACCGGCATGTTCGGCAGCATCATCTTGGCGGGCAGCGTCGACACCAGGACGACGGCCACCGGCCACATGAAGCGGTCCGACTGGCGCTTGCCGACCCGGCCGACCACCGCGAAGAGCACCCACAGGAGCTGGTGCTGCCAGGTCGTCGGGGAGACCGCGACCGCGACGCAGCCGGTGATCGCGACGGCCAGGAGCAGCTGCCCGTCCTGCGCGTAGCGCACGGCGCGGCGCAGGCCGAGGACGACGACGGCCACGCCGAGGGCCAGGAAGAGCCCGGTCTCCAGCGGCCCCTCCAGGCCGAAGCGGAGCAGCATGCCGTGCAGCGACTGGTTGGCGTTGGCGTCCGGGTTCGCGCCGAGCCCCGCGCCCGCGAGGTGGTGGATCCAGTACGTCCACGAGTCGTGCGGCATCGCGGCCCAGGTGAGCGCGGTGCAGGCGGCGAAGGCGCCGCCGGTGGACGCGGCGGCCCTCTTGCGTCCGGTGAACCAGAGCAGCCCGGCGAAGAGCAGCATCGTCGGCTGCAGGGCGGCGCCGATACCGATCAGGACGCCGCCGGCCCGCTCGCCGCGCACGACGAAGAGGCCGAGCAGGACGAGGAGGACCGGCAGGATGCTGGTCTGGCCGAGGTAGAGGGTGTTGCGGACCGGCAGCGACAGGATGAGCAGGCTGATCGCGACGGGGGCGGCGAGCAGCGAGGTGCGGCGGGCGACCGGCTGCGGCAGGGCGCGGGCGGCCACCAGGCCGAGCACCACGACGAGGCCGAGCGTGCCGAACGTCCAGCCCCAGCCGAGCGCCTGCTCGCCCGCGCGCGCCAGCGGTTTGAGGACGAGCCCCGCGAACGGTGTGCCGGTGAACTTGTCCGCGTCGTAGAAGGAACCGTTGACGTGCAGGACGCCCTCGGGGCCGATCCAGGTCTCCAGATCGGTCAGGCGGTCGCCCTCGGGGGTGCGCAGGACGACGGCCACCTGGCGGATCGCGAGGACGGCGGCGAGCAGCCAGAGGAGGACGCGGGCCGCTCCCATCCGTGCGTCGGGCCCGCCGGCCCGTCCGGCTCCCAGAGCGTTTCCCGGTCCCCTGTGCTCAACGTTCGCCACGCCTCGTCGGCCCTCCCGCCCCGTTCGTCATGTCTGCGGCCCCGTCCGTGAAGGGCCGCGTGGGGGCACCCGAGAGCGGGCGCCCCTCAGGAGAGACGCACGCAACCACCATTTCACCTGGCAGCCACATCGTTTTCTATCGGCTTTTCGGGCGCCTTGCCCGAAACCGTGTACGCACGGGGGACAAATGGAGGAAGACGCTCCGGGCCCCGGGGCGCGGTTCCGGGTCGCGACATAGATCACATGACCGCCATGTCCCCGCTGTCGGCAGAAATGCCGTTTGACCTGGACAAGTGCTGTTTTCGCGCACTGCGCGGCCACCCGGACACCGACCGTAATGATGCCCCTTGCACCTATGGTCGCATTCGGGCCGCCCCGGTGACCGGGCGGCCCCGCCCTTGTCGTCGACCGAAAGCAGGCGAGCGAACCCTTGGCGAGCGCCACATCCGTCGCCCCACGGAAGCCCGAGTCCTCGGACGCACACCTGCCCGGGCCCCGCGGCGGCCAGGCCCAGGACGTCACCGTCACCGACCCCGCGATGGTCAAGCGCGCGGTGAAGGCGGCCGCACTCGGCAACGCGATGGAGTGGTTCGACTTCGGCGTCTACAGCTACATCGCCGTCACGCTGGGCAAGGTCTTCTTCCCCTCGGGCAACCCGACGGCCCAGCTGCTCTCCACGTTCGGCGCCTTCGCCGCGGCCTTCCTGATCCGGCCGCTCGGCGGCATGGTCTTCGGCCCGCTCGGCGACCGCGTCGGCCGCCAGAAGGTCCTCGCGCTGACCATGGTCATGATGGCGGCGGGCACCTTCGCGATCGGCCTCATCCCCTCCTACGCGACCATCGGCGTCTGGGCGCCGGTCCTGCTCCTCGCGGCCCGCCTCGTGCAGGGCTTCTCGACGGGCGGCGAGTACGCGGGGGCCTCGACCTTCATCGCCGAGTACGCCCCCGACAAGAAGCGGGGCTTCCTCGGCAGCTGGCTGGAATTCGGCACACTGGCGGGGTACATCGGCGGCGCCGGCCTGGTCACCCTGATGACCGCGCTGCTCTCCACCGACGACCTGCTCTCCTGGGGCTGGCGCATCCCGTTCCTCATCGCGGGCCCGATGGGCCTGATCGGCCTCTACCTGCGGATGCGCCTGGAGGAGACCCCGGCGTTCGCCGCCCAGCTGGAGCAGGCCCACAAGGACGAGAAGTCCCGCCCGAAGGTACGGCTGCGCGACATGGTCACGGGCCAGTGGAAGGCCCTTGTGCTGTGCATGGGCCTGGTCCTGGTCTTCAACGTCACGGACTACATGCTGCTGTCGTACATGCCGAGCTATCTGACCAGCGAGCTCAAGTACGACGAGACGCACGGGCTCCTCGTCATCCTCGCCGTCATGGCGCTGATGATGTGCGTCCAGCCGTTCATGGGCGCGCTCACCGACCGCGTGGGCCGCCGCCCGGTGATCGCCGCGGGCTGCGCGGGCTTCCTCCTGCTCTCCGTGCCCGCCCTCCTCCTGATCCGCGAGGGCTCGCTGTGGGCCATCGCCCTGGGCCTCGGCGCGCTCGGTCTGCTCCTGGTCTGCTTCACGGCCTCGATGCCGTCGACCCTGCCCGCCCTCTTCCCGACGAAGGTCCGCTACGGCTCCCTCTCCATCGGCTTCAACATCTCCGTCTCCGTCTTCGGCGGCACGACACCGCTGATCGTGACGGCACTGATCGGCGCGACGGGCGACAAGATGATGCCCGCGTACTACATGATGGCGGCGGCCGTGGTGGGCGGCATCGCCGTCTGGTACATGACGGAATCGGCCCGCAGGCCCCTGCCCGGCTCACCCCCGGCGGTGGAGACCGAGGCGGAGGCGCGGGTGCTGCGGGGCGCGTAGCGGAGGCGCGGGTGCTGCGGGGCGCGTAGCGGGGGCCCGGCGGTTGCGCCCGGCCACCTCGTGAGGCTCTGTGGCGCCCCCCCTACCCCCTGCCCCTCCCTACCTACCCCTCCCTCGGCACCCCCGCCTGCCAGGCCGTGAACAGCGGGACCTCTCCCGTGGCGTCGAGGACGGCCACCCCGAAGGGGCGGTCGAACGCGATGCGCTCCACGCGCTGCGGGCGGTACGCGCCGCCCGGCCGCATCGGCACCGCCGTCACCGCCGCCGCCTCGACCCCCTCCTCCGCGATCTTCACGACCGCCTCCTGCACGACCTGCGAGATCGCGAGCGGGTGCGGTGACATCCCGGAGAAGTCGGCCGCGTCACTCATGGCCCGGCGCACGCCGAGCGCCGCCGGCTGATCGGTCGCGTCCGTCCGCGTCCGCAGGGTGAGGCGGGGCAGGGCCATGGATATCCGCTCGGCGTCGAGTGCCGACCGGCGCTCGCGCGGCGCCCAGGCGAGCGGCAGCACCGCGGCCGGTCCCGCGCCCGGTTCCCCCAGGACGCAGCGGACCCGCACCGGCGGCACCCCGCCGCGCGTGGCACACCGCATCTCGACGACGCGCGCTCCCGCACCCGCCGTGCCGGCGTCCACCGCCCACGCGTCCCCCGACACGGCCGGCACCCGTCACCTGGTTACCGTCAGCCGGACCCAAGGATCCGCCGTCCGCCACCAACATCCATTACCGGCCCAGTATGCGAGCCGCCACTGACAATTCCGCCGCCCCACCGTAAGCTCCTTAGCGAAACTAACTAGGCAGTCGAAGGGAACGTGGCAGCCATATGGACCAGCAGCAGTGGGACTCCGTCGACGACTACTTCACCGGCCTCCTCGCCCCCGCCGACGAGGACCTGACCGCCGCCCTGCGCGACAGCGACGCGGCCGGCCTGCCCCAGATCGGCGTCGCCCCGAACCAGGGCAAGCTCCTTCATCTCCTCGCCCAGACCCTGGGGGCACGCCGCATCCTGGAGATCGGCACCCTGGGCGGCTACAGCACCATCTGGCTGGCCCGCGCCCTGCCCGCGGACGGCCGTCTCATCTCCCTGGAGTACAGCCCCGAGCACGCCGCCGTGGCCCGCGGCAACCTCGCCCGCGCCGGACTCGACAAGATCGCCGAGGTCCGGGTCGGCCCGGCCCTCGACTCGCTCACCGCGCTCGGCGCCGAGTACGCGGCGCACCCCGAGCCCTTCGACCTCGTCTTCATCGACGCGGACAAGGCCAACAACGCGCACTACCTGGAGTGGTCGCTCAAGCTCACCCGCCCGGGCAGCCTCATCGTCCTCGACAACGTCGTGCGCGGCGGCGCCGTCGCCGACCCCACCAGCACCGACCCGGACGTCCTCGGCACCCGGGCCGCGCTCGACCTCATGGCGGAGCACCCCAGGCTGAGCGCCACGGCCGTGCAGACGGTGGGCACCAAGGGGTACGACGGCTTCGCGCTGGCCCGCGTACTCGCCTGACGGTTCCCACCGCACCCCGCGCACCGCGGGGCCGCGCGGCTCACACCTCGTGGTAGTAGCCGACGTTCACGCTCCGCGGGCCCGACCTGTCCTGGATGACGACCTCTCCGGAGCCGCCCCTGGCGAGCGGCGCGACCCCTCCGTAGGCGAGGGGCCGCGTCGCGCCGTCGGACACCACGCGCACCTCGGAGGCCGGATCGGGGTTCGAGCCGCGCAGCCAGCCGACGGACCAGGAACCGTCGGGTCCGCAGCGGAACTCCAGATGCGTACGGGACACGAACAGCCAGTCGTCGGGCGTCACCAGACGGCACACGCTCCGGTCGCGCCCCACCCGCAGCACGGTGCCCGGCTCGCTCGGCGCCTCGGCCATGAGCAGGCCTGCGGTCGCACCCGCGTCCGCCCCGGAATCCGAGGCCATGGTCAGCTCAAGCACGTAGGTACGCTCCTTCAACTCGCGACGGCGCGAGCGTGGTTGGTGTGTCGCGCGCTGCCGCATCCTAAGTGCCTCCCGCGCAGGCCGCACGGCCTCCTGGGACAATGCCCCCATGACTGAGCGCAAGCCACCTGGAGTCAACTTCGAGTCCTGGATCGACAAGCAGATCCGCGAGGCGGAGGAGCGCGGAGACTTCGCCTCCCTGCCGGGCAAGGGCAAGCCGCTGCCCGAGGGCCCCGATCCGACGTACGACGAGATGTGGTGGATCAAGGGGAAGATGGCCCACGAGGGCCTCTCCTACCTGTCCCCGACGCTCGCCCTGCGCAAGGAGGCCGAGGACACGCTCGCCGCGGCGGCCGACGCCCCTTCCGAACGCGTGGCCCGCAAGCTCGTCACCGAGCTGAACGAGAAGATCCGCGCGGCGCTGCGCACCCCGCCGACCGGGCCTCCGCTCGGTCTCGTCCCCTACGACGTCGACGAAGTGGCCCACGACTGGCGGGAGCGCCACCCGTCCTGAGGCCGGCGGGCTCCCCCACGCCTCCTCTCCCGGACGGCCCGCTCCGCGCGCGAGCCGTCCGGCGGGCCGTTTGACGGGCCGTTTGACGGGCCATTTGACGGGCCGTTTGGCGGACCGATTCCGGGCAACTCGTTCTGGGGAACGGGTGCCGAGGCCTTCCGGGTCTCGCGCCCCCAGGCCGATCCCCAAGCCGAGAGGGCACCCGCCCATGTCCACAGTCATGATCATCGTTCTGATCGTGGTCGTCGTCGTCCTGGCCGTCGCCGCCGTCGCCGTACTGAACAACAGGCGGCAGGGTACGGGCGGCAAGCACGGCCTCAGGCGCCGCTTCGGGCCCGAGTACGACCGTGCGGTCGCCCGGCACGACGGCGACACCAAGGCCGCCGAG
Source organism: Streptomyces sp. NPDC040622 (assembly GCF_055593965.1). Lineage (NCBI taxonomy): Bacteria > Bacillati > Actinomycetota > Actinomycetes > Kitasatosporales > Streptomycetaceae > Streptomyces > Streptomyces sp. NPDC040622. The sequence goes on from NZ_JBVIXD010000010.1 coordinate 254,895, forward strand.
CGCGACCTCGGCGAGCGAGTGAAGCGGCACGGTTCCCTGCGGACACGGCCGTTGGACCCCGCCGCGCGCGAGCAGTACACGGCCCGCTGGACCGTCGCCCAGGAGCGCTTCGTCGACTCCCCGCGCGATGCGGTGGCCGAGGCTGACCGGCTCATCGCCGAACTGGCCGGCGCCCGCGGCTTCCCGGACGCGGGCCACTACGAGGACCAGGTCGAGGCGCTCTCCGTGCACCACGCCCACCACGTCCACGGCTACCGCAAGGTGCACCGCGCGGCGCTCGGCGCGACGGGCACCGTGGCTGGCACCGAGGCGGGCAGGGCCGGCGAAGTCGCCCCCGCAGGTGCCGAAACCGAGGATCTGCGTGCTGCCCTGATAGAGGCGCGGGCGCTCTTCGAGGCGTTGGTGGCCGAGCAGCAGGCCGACGCCGGCGCCACCCGCACCGGCGACCACAGCACCCACAAGCGCTCGACCGGCATCACCCCCAAGGGAGTCCAGCATGGCTGAGCCGTCCGCACTCTTCCCGCCCGACGCCCGCGACAAGCTGACGTCACGCCTCCAGAACGCCGTCAACGGCTTCGTCGACAGCCCGCGTGCCGCCGTCGAGAGCGCGGACCGCATCCTGGAGGAGACGATCACCGACCTGACCCACACGCTGGCCGAGCGCCGCCGCACCCTGCGCACGACCTGGCAGTCCCCGGCGGCCACCGGAGCCGTCCCCGGCGAGAGCGCCGCCCGCGGAGAGAGCGCCGCCCACGGAGAGAGCCTGGCCCCCGGTGCCGTCCCGCCCGGCGCCCCGGGCGAGTTCCCCGCCACCCAGGCACCACCGGCCGCCGGGACACCCGCTCCCACGGGAACACCACCGGCCACCGGCATCGTCCGGCCCTCCGAAGCCGTCCCGCCCGCCGGGCCCTCCGCCGCCGAAGCCTCCGCCGCCGACACGGAACAACTCCGCCTGGCCCTGCGCGACTACCGCGAGACGGCCGAGCGCCTGCTGCGCCTGTGAGCCCGCCCTCCTCCGCCCGGGGTGCCGGGGCTCACGCGGCCCCGACACCCCGGTACGGCAGGATGGCGGCATGAGCATCGTGAAGATCAACGCCCTCACCGTCCCCGACGAACAGCGCGAGATCCTGGAGAAGCGCTTCGCGTCCCGCGCGGGCTCCGTCGAGAACTCGGACGGCTTCGAATGGTTCGAGCTGCTCCGCCCGGTCGAAGGCACCGACCAGTACCTCGTCTACACCCGCTGGCGCGACGAGGAGTCGTTCCAGGCGTGGATGGAAGGCCCGATGAAGTCGGCCCACCAGGGCGGCGGCGACCGCCCGAAGCCGGCCGCGAGCGGCTCCTCGGTCTGGTCCTTCGAGGTCGTCCAGCAGGCAGCGCCCAAGAGCGAATAGTTCCGCTGGCGAGCGTGCCCCGCACCCAACTTCGTTCCGGATGCGGGGCGTTGCTGTCGCTGTGCCAGGACGTAGCGCTCACGAGAGCGAAGGATGGACCACAGCGCCTCTCGCCGAGTGCTTGGTCGGCATAGCCACAGCAAGGGGAATTGCAAGAACGACAACATCTGCCTGGGCCTGGGGTGTAATGATCGTTCAGTGATGGGATGGATGGGGGCTCGCCTGGCCGCACGACATCGGCGGCAGGCGGATGAGGCGATACAAAAGCTGCGCAAAGATGCCGAATTCCTTGACATTGGCCCGGTCCCTGGGCCCGTGCGGGTGGCGTTGCGCCGGTATCATCAGCGTCAAGTACGAGCGTGGGCACTATGGACCGCGTTCACCCTCCTCTGCTTTCGAGTTGTCGGGGCTGGGCTCTCGGGTTACGTGAAGAGAGCCGACGAGCTCGCCGCGCAGGTTCCGTACTACAACGATTCGAAGGACCTGACAGAGTCGGTCTTGGGTGATGTAGGTACCGCCGGGGTCGCATTACTTCTACTGGCGCACCCTCTTCGGTTTCTATTTGCATCCACCGCAAGGGCTTTTGGCGCGGGTGGTTTTACCTTCGAGCGCGTAAACGTCTGGGCTGACCTGATCAACCAGTGTGCGAATGTCGCACGTTCCTCTGACAGCCGAGATCGACACCTGAGTTCCGTATCGCTGAGACTGCCCGTGGCGCGAGTGCGAGGGGCGCGGATCGCACGGGGGACTGTGCCTATGTTCTCGCGACGCCAGGGTCCAGCCAAGACCCATGCGGCTCAGGTAGTGGCGGCACTGCGCGCTGCCGAAGCCCAATTGGACAGAGACCCGAGGGAGGCAGCACGGGACCTAGGGCGCCTGGCGCTGACGATTAGCGAACGGTACGCCTCAGGGGCGGTTGGCGCGCTTCTGGATGACAGCGACCTCAAGAAGCCGCACCGGATGGGTGAGGCGCTTCGCCTATCAGTCACGGCTGTTATCGTCGCGGCGATTGCGATTGCTGCAACAAGACAAGATGTACCCGAACCGGCTGCTATTGCTGCCGTCGTGGTCGTGGTGGCGTTCCTCTATCAAAGTGCGGCCGCAGGAGGAATCGCCGGTATGGGTCTAGTTGTCGCCGAACTCCTACTCAACGCCTTCTTTTCGGAGAAGTAAGCCATCCAGCGATGTGACGTGATTCGATACCCGGTGGCAGTGGCGCCCCACCCGCTGCCGCACAGGGGGCATAGATACAGGCAGAGGCCAGGGGATTCAGAACGGTAGTTCTGCTGATGCTCGGCCTCGCGTGATGGTCAAGATTTGCTCGTGGAAGTCGCGGGAGGCGGCCTCCCGTGGGTACCGTGACCGGAGTTCCCTGTCCAGCTCGTTGGCGACCAGGAGCAAAGAGGGCAGCGACTTGCGGTCGGCCCCCAGCGCCGCAGTGCCCATACCCACTGCTTGCTCCATGTCCCCGGTCCGGGCGGCGGAGACTGCGAGCGTGAGGCGGGCCTCAGCTGCTCGCATGGGTGAGATCTCGGTCCCGTCGGGGCCTGTACTGATCTGGACCACCGACCGGGCGTGCTTGGCGGCGCGCTCGTCGTCCCCCAGCAGCCGATAGGCGTCCATCTCGTAGAAGTCCCACTTGTCGGGGTCGATGATGAAGTGATGCTCCGGGTGGTCCGGGCGAGGCAGCCGGTCCAACCTCGCGCGTCCGGCGTCCAAGGAATCGCGGACCAGGCGAGCGTCGCCCATGCGTGCGGCGGCGCGTGCCTTGTGGGCGTACAACTGCACGCCCACTGAGTGCGTTTGGTCGGCAGCATGCCCTGCTTCGACGGCATCGATCATGTCCTGCCAGCGGCTCTGCGTAAGGGCGAACCAGGCCTCGATCTCCCACGCCCATGCCTTGATCTCACCGTGGCCGGCCTCATCGCCGATCCTGAGTGCGGCTGCCTTGCTGAGGTTCGCTGCCTCCCGCTGGCCTCGGTCGTACTGGACGCACGCGTTCAGCAGGAACAGCCATCCCGCATCGACGAGGAGTTCCCTGTGTTGGCGCAGGGTCATCCGCCCTTCGAGCTGCTTGGTGATGTACTGAAGGCCGTTGCGGGTGCGCTCGTGGAGATGATCGGCGTCGGCGTAGGGGTACGCGCGCGCCAGTTGGTCGATGCCCTGCTCGATCGACTCCAGGGCCGCGCTGTTGATGTCGGACATCTCAGTCCGGCGGAGCAGCTCCGCGACGTCCCACAGCCCGGCGCCACCTCGCGCGAGCAGGGTGCTTGGGTCTACCGACGGAGAGTTGTTCGTGCCGCGTTCACGTTCCCACGGTCGCGGAGTGAGCCCGGCGAGATGGCCAGGGATACGCAGAGCGTCCACTACTTCGAGGATCTTGCGGTGCTGCGTGATCCGCGGGCGCACGCCCTTGCCGTCGGTCTCGGGCCGGGCCATCTTGCCGATGTGCTCGCGTTTGCAGCCAACGGCTTCGGCGATCTTGGCGTAGCTGATCTTTCCGTGCAGCCGGGCGAGCCTGAAGACCTCGCCGAAATCGTGGTTGGCGACAGCCGCACGTACGTCGGCACGTTCCACCACATGCGGCGGCAGTGCCGCCGGAGTGGGAGCAACTTCGGCCATCTCACTTCCCCATCGTGGCTGACCTTCCGTCTCCGTCCGGCGAGTGTACCCACGACGGGGGTCCCCGAGAGGGGGGAGCGGCAAGCGGCGAAGAAGGTGCACCCTCTGTCCACCCTGCCGGAACACCTCGGCAGACACGAGCCAAGGATGGTGGATCGTGCCATGAACGCGCCGCACAGCAGAGGCCTGGCGAGACTTTCCCCAGCCCCCACACTTCATGATCAGAAGCCGATACCGGTTGGCGGGCGCTTCCGCGCGCTGACGCTCTTCGCTGAGTCTCCGGACTGTGTGCGCGGCTCGCGCGCCATGGTGAGCACATGCCTCCGGGACTGGGGGCTCACTCCACTCCTGGATGACGCGCGCGTTGTCGTGTCGGAGCTGGTCGGCAATGTCATCCACCACGTAGTGCCGGACCGATGCCTGGCGCGGCCCGGCGCCGCGCGGCGTATCGACGTCGTCGTCAAGATGTGGCCGAAGTGGCTCTTCATCGGGGTGGCCGACGAGGACTCGACGCCACCTGACCTGCCGGTGGGTGAGTTCGTCTCCCCGGAACTGGCCGGCGAGTTATCCGCAGCGGTGTTGCCGGACAACGGGCGGGGCCTGTTCATCGTGCATCGTCTCGTCGACTTCGTCTGGTACGAGCCGGGCGAGGTGGGCGGCAAGACCGTGTGGTGCCGCTTCGACCTCGACGGCGGGAACCCCGACAGCGTGACGTAGAGCTTGCCGCACCATCCGCCCAACCACATACCGAGCCCGCACCACCCCCCGCGCCTGGCAGCAACCGGGATGGTCCGGCAAGGGCACACTGCGGTCCCCGGTACCTGGTGGTACCGGGGACCGCAGTGCCGCATCTCTGCCCCGGCGCAAGGAAGTTGATGATCCGTGAGACAGAAGCGGCAGAGGTGGGAAAGGTGGCCGGCACGGGTGAAGACGGGCTGCGCGATGGTCTCGACGCAGCAGGCAGGTACTGGACCTGCCCGCCGGTGTGCCCGATGGGCCCCCTGTTCTTCGAGGCTCGCCCCATGGGAGCGAGGCTCGCCCCATGGGAGCTGCCTAAAGCCTCGGAGGCCGTCGCCCCCCAGCCCCTGTGAGCGGCCCCGGGGAGGGACGGCCAGGCAACGTCTCGCCCCCTCTGGTGCGCTGCGGTTCGGACCGCGGGGAGACCGGCCGGGAACCACGGCCACGCCGCACGCCCGACCGAGGCGCCATGGCGGCCCGGCGCACCGCAGGCGCGCCCTCGATGTCGCGGCCCGCCATCGGGCCTCGGCGTCGAGCCTTCTCCCCGGCGCCCCCGGCTCCGCGACCGGCTCCTCGTCGTCCTCGCCCTCGTCCGTGGACAAGCGCACGAGAACAGCCCAGCTCTGCCCCTGTAGGTCTCCCCACTGTGCGCGAGGGACTGATGCGTCATTTCAGTTGGTGAGCCGGCGGTGGCATATGAGGGTCGCGGCGATGGCAGTGAAGGCGAGGAAGCGTTCCGGCTTGCGTTCGTAACGGCGGTGGAGGCGGCGGCAGCCGGACAGCCAGGACATCGTGCGTTCGACTACCCGGCGATGGTGGCCGAGCCGGTCGGATGCCTCCCCCTCAGCGTGCGATACGCGACACCATCTGTCGAGTTACCTCAACTTCGACTGACCACAGAAAAGTTGGACGTAACGTAGCCGCGAAGATCTACTGGACGGAGAGATCATGAAGAAGTTGCGCGTTTTCGGCATCGCAACCTGCTCGGTGGCTGCTGCGGCGGTCCTTGCGCTGGGGGGTGCCTCGGCAGCGCACGCTGACCCCAACCGGGGTACGCCGCCTGCGTCTGAGACGCCTGCGACCGACTATCCCGGCGGCGAGGCGATGGTCGAGGGGCCGCAGGAGATCGCTTCGACGTCAATGGACAGCAACTGGGGCTGATCGAGACGTCCTTGCTGGCGTGGTTGCGTGAGGTGATCAGGGCTCCCTCGGTGCTGAGACGTCATCGCTCAGGCTGCGAATGGTCATCCGCGCACCCTGTGCCCGGTCGAAGGCGCCGACCAGTACCTCATCCACACCCGCCGGCGCGACGAGGCCTCCTTCCAGGCGTGGGTGGAGGGGCCCATGAAGGCCGCTCACCAGGGTGGCGGCGAGGGCGGCGGCGAGCGGCCCAAGCCCGCTGTCGGCAGGTCCTCGCTGTGGTCCTTCGAGGTCGTCCAGCAGGCCGCCCCCAAGGGGTAGTTGCGGACAGTCGCCCGGGTCCGGACGAGGGGCGGCATGAGAGTGGCCGCCCGGGGCCGTTCTGAGCTGTCCCGGGCGCAATTCACTTGCGGGGCGGTGTCCGCACCGGCTCAGAATGACGTCATGAACGACACCGCCACCACCGCTCGCACCTCGTCCTGGACCGTCGCCCCGGAGGCGTACGACTCCCCCGTCGCCGCCGCGCTCTGGCGTGCGTACTACACGGAGGTCAGCGACCGCTGGTACCTGCTCCACGAAGGCCGTACCACCGACCCCGAGGAGTTGGAGCGGGAGGTCGCGGCGGAGACGGGCGCCGATCTCGCCGCGCCCGACGGCGTGCTGCTCGTCGCGCGGTACGGGGGCGAGCCCGCCGGGACGGCGGGTGTGCGGCTCCTGGACGCGGCGACCGCCGAACTCAAGCGCGTCTTCCTGCGCGAGGACATGCGCGGCAGGGGCGGCGCGTCCGTACTGCTCGCCGCCGCCGAGGACGCGGCCCGCGCGCTCGGGGCCGGGCGCGTCATCCTCGACACGCGCACCGACCTGGTGGAGGCCCGCGCGCTGTACACGCGCCACGGGTACGAGGAGACCGAGCCGCTCACCGTACGGCCCTACGCCGAGCGCTGGTACGCCAAGGAGCTCGCCGGAGGTCCCGCCGCGAGGTGAGCCCCGGCGGGCCGGCGCAGGCCGGGACGGCCGAGGCGGGACCAGGTCAGGTGGAACCGGCTCAGGCGGGACCGGGTCAGGCGGGACCGGGTCAGGCGGGACCGGCTCAGGCCGCGCGGACCACCGACGAACCGTTGTGCGGCCGCTCCGACTCCGAGCCGCACAGCTCGGCGCTGAGCTCCTCGACCAGCTGGACCAGGTCGGTGGGCCTGTCCGGGCCCCACCAGTCGCCGAGCAGCTCCGCCAGGGACTCCTCGCGGGCCTTGGCGAGACCGCCGGCGACCTCGCGGCCCCGTGCGGTGAGGGTCATCTCCAGGCCCTGCCGTTCGGCGAGGTGCCGTTCCTCGACCTGGCGGGCGGCCGCCGTGACGACCGTCAGCGGCACCGTGGTGCGCTCGGCGAGCACGCCGGGTTCGACGGAGCCGTGCCGGGCGATGCGCAGGAGCAGCCAGCTCGACGCGGGCAGCAGGTCGTACCCCGCCCGCTCGGTGATCTTCTCGTAGACCGCGCGCCGGCCCTCGCGCGTGCCCAGCACGGAGAGCGCCCGCGCGCACTCGTCGTACGACGAGCGTTCCACGGGGTTGCTGGCCAGCGTCTGGGTCGGGTCGGGCGCGGTGACCGAGGCGCGCAGCTTGTCCTCGCGCAGGAACCAGGCGAGGACGAAGGCGAGCAGGGCGACCGGCGCCGCGTACAGGAAGACGTCCGTGATCGACGAGGCGTAGGCGTGCAGGGCGCTGGGGCGCAGGTCGGCGGGGAGGCGGGAGATGCCGCGCGGGTCGGCCTCCAGGGCGTTCACGCTCAGGCCGGGCGGCAGCTGCCGCCCCGCGAGGGCGTCGGTGAGTTTGTCGCCGAGCCGGTTGGTGAAGACCGTGCCGAAGATCGCGACGCCGAAGGAGGCGCCGATGGAGCGGAAGAACGTCGCGCCGGACGTGGCCACGCCCAGGTCCTCGTAGCTGACGGCGTTCTGCACGATGAGGACGAGCACCTGCATGACCAGGCCGAGACCCAGACCGAAGACGAAGAAGTACGCGCTCATCTCGGCGGTGCCGCTGTTCTCGTTCAGCTGGTGGAGCAGGAGCAGGCCCAGCGTGGTGACGGCCGTGCCCGCGACGGGGAAGACCTTCCAGCGTCCGGTACGGCTGACGATCTGGCCGGACGCCGTGGTGGACAGGAGCATGCCGACCACCATCGGCAGCATGTGCACGCCCGACATGGTCGGGCTGACACCCTGCACGACCTGCAGGAACGTCGGCAGGTAGGTCATCGCCCCGAACATCGCGAAGCCCACGATGAAGCTGATGACGGCGGAGAGCGTGAAGGTGCGGATCCGGAACAGCTTCAGCGGGATCACCGGTTCCGCCGCCCTGCGCTCCACCGCCGCGAAGGCGACGGCGAGCACCGCGCCGAGCACCGCGAGCCCGACGATCTGCGGCGAACCCCAGGCCCACGTGGTGCCGCCGAGCGAGGCCACCAGGACCAGGCAGGTGGCGACGGAGGCGATGAGGAAGGTGCCGAGGTAGTCGATGGTGTGCTTGGTGTCGCGCACCGGGATGTGCAGCGTGGTGGCGATGACGAGGAGGGCGATGACGCCGATGGGCAGGTTGACGTAGAAGACCCAGCGCCAGCTGAGGTGTTCGGTGAAGAGGCCGCCGAGCAGCGGCCCGAGCACGCTGGTCGCGCCGAAGACGGCACCGAACAGGCCCTGGTACTTGCCGCGTTCGCGCGGCGACACGAGGTCTCCGACGATCGCCATCGACAGCACCATGAGGCCGCCGCCGCCGAGTCCCTGCAGCGCGCGGAACCCGATGAGCTGCGGCATGTTCTGCGCCATGCCGCAGAGCGCGGAGCCGACGAGGAAGATCACGATCGCGGTGAGGAACAGTTTCTTGCGCCCGTACTGGTCGCCGAGCTTGCCCCACAGCGGGGTCGCGGCCGTCGCGGCCAGCATGTACGCGGTGACGACCCAGGAGAGGTGGTCCATGCCGCCGAGGTCGCTGACGATCGTCGGCAGCGCAGTGGAGACGATCGTCTGGTCGAGGGCCGCGAGCAGCATGCCGAGCAGCAGCGCACCGATGGAGACCAGCACGCCGCCGGAGGGATGTCCGTTGGCGGAGGGGTGCGTGTTGACGGAGGGGGGCGTGTTGACCAAGGGGTGCCCGTTGCCGCCCGCGCCCGGCACCGGCTCGGGCTCCGGGTCCGGCTCCGCGGGGCGGGCGCCGACGTCCTGCGTCATGGACACCTCCTGGGGGTCCTGCCGGGTCCGCTCCCGAAGGTCCGGAGGTCCGGCCTGGTCCGCCGTCTCGGGCCGTTTCACCCTGTTGTGGCGGGCCTACCCTCTCCATCCTGGTCCGTGTCTGCGGTTATGGCCTGTTGAAGCGAGGGTCTGCATAATCGCTGGAGCTCTCGGGGCGGGCGGGACGACGAATGAGGGGAGGGACGGCCGATGGCCGGACAGGACGCACCGGACGCACAACACACACCGGACGGACGTCAGGACGCGCGGGGCCCGCGGAACGGCGCGCGGTGCCCGCAGTGCGGGGCCGTGCGTGAGCCGGGGAACGCGGCGGCGTGCGGCTGCGCCCGGCGCACGGCCGACGCCGACGCGGAGCGGCGACCCGGACGCGGTCGGCGGAGGCGGCCGCCGCGTCGGACTTCGATCCGCTGCGGATACGGCCCTACGTGTCGCTGCCGGACCCCGAGGCGACGGACCCGCCGGCTTCCCCATCGCCCACCGCCCCTGTGCCGCCTATGGCGCCTCTGGCACCCCTGCCGCCTCTGGCGCCTCTGCCGCTCGCCGGTGCGGGCGGTCCGCCGCCGGATGCTGCGGACGTACACCGCTTCGGTGCGGGATCGGGATCGAGATCGGGCGGGGCGTCCGAATCTGCGCCGGACGCGGTGGACGGCGTGGACGGCGAGAACGGTGTGGACGGCCAGGACGACCGGCACTCCCAGGACGCGCACGGCCGGAGACCGGCCCGCAAACGCGTCTACGTACTGCTCGCCGGGGTGGGCGCGGCAACGGCCGTGACCGCGGCCACCGTCTTCGCGATGGGGCTGCTGTCGTCGGCCTCGGACAGGCCGGCCCGGGACCGCGCGCTGCCGGCCGACCCGGCGTCGGCGTACGCGGACCCGACGAAGCCCGCGCCGCCCTCGGCACAGCCGTCCGTGTCCCGCTCGCGCACGCGCCCCGCCGCACCGAGTCCGACACCCTCGCCCACCACCACGCCGACGCGCCCCTCGCCCCCGGCCTCCGCGCCCCCGGCGCCGCCGACGGCGCGGGCGACGGGATCGGTCGGCACGTCACCGTCACCGTCACCGCCCCGCAGGGCGGCCGGGGCGACGTTGCGGGAGGGCGACGAGGGGCCGCGGGTCGCGGAACTGCAGGACCGCTTGGCACAGCTGTACCTGTACGTGGGCAAGCGGGACGGCGACTACACGGCGGAGGTCACCCAGGCGGTGACCCGCTACCAGTGGGCCCGCGGACTCAGGGCCGACGAGCGGGGCGAGTACGGCGACGAGACGCGCCGCAGCCTGGAGTCGGAGACGAGGGAACCCTGAGGCCTGGTCCGGGTGACTGGATCAGACGGGAAGCCGGGCTCGGAGAGCAACTGGGCCCGAGTACAGGGATCAGCCGGGCCCGGGTGCAGGGATCAGCCGAGCCCGGGTGCAGGGTCAGCTGGGCCCGAGTGACTGGATCAGACGGTAAGCCCGGCTCGGAGAGCAACTGGGCCCGAGTACAGGGATCAGCCGGGCCCGGGTGCTGGGACCTGCTGGGACCTGCTGGGACCTGCTGGGACCTGCTGGGACCTGCTGGCCCGAGTGCAGGGATCAGGCGAACGTCAGGCGGATCGAACCGTCGCCCGCGTCCTCGACCCGCAGCCCGGACAGGTCCTCGACGTGCACCGTCGGGCCGAACCGGGCGGCCCTCGGACCGACGCCCACGACCCGCATGCCGGCCGCCTGCCCGGCGCGTATGCCCGCCTCGGAGTCCTCGAAGACCACGCAGTCCGCCGGTTCGAAGCCGAGTGCCGCCGCTCCCTTGAGGAACCCCTCGGGGTCCGGCTTGCTGGCGCCCACGCTCTCCGCGGTCACCCGCACGTCCGGCAGCGCGAGACCGGCCGCGGCCATCCGTCCGGTGGACAGCGGCACGTCGGCGGAGGTCACGAGCGCGTGCGGCAGGCCCAGTTCGGCCAGTGAAGCCATGAACGCGGGTGCGCCGGGCACCGGTACGACGCCGTCCATGTCGGAGGTCTCCGCGGCGAGCATCTCGCGGTTCTCCGCGTAGTTCTCCTCCATGGGGCGGTCCGGCAGCAGTACCGCCATGGACGCGTAGCCCTGCCGCCCGTGGACGACCTTGATGACCTCGTCGAAGTCGAGCCCGTGCCGTGCCGCCCAGCGCTGCCAGCAGCGTTCGACGACGGCGTCGGAGTTGACGAGGGTGCCGTCCATGTCCAGGAGGACGGCCCGGGTCGTGAGAACGGGGGCGGCGGTCGTGGCCGTCATCGGGTGCTCCAGAGCGCAGAGGCGGCGAAAGATCAAGGCAGCCCCGCCCGCCGGTCAGGGATTACGGGCGGAGCCACTTTGTTCCTGCACGGTACAAAACCTGGGCCGCAAAAGCCAACGCCGCAGGTCACACCACCCAAGCACCCCAAAAGGGACCACTCGCGGGCGGGGTGACCTCCGGAGCCGCGCCCTCGTCGGCGCCCACGCCCGCACACCGCCCACGTTCGCGACACCGCCCACGTTCGCGCCCGCATCGGCATCCCCATCCGCGCCCCCGTCCGCGTTCACGCCCGCGCGGAAGCAGGGCACCCGGCCATGAGCCCGCCCGCACCCCGTACGGCCGCCCCGCTCCGGCCCCGAGCCCCAGAAGGGACGGCGGCCACTTCGCGGTGAGGCCGACGGCACCCCGTTCGGCGGCACGCACTCTCCACGAGTGGCGGCGAGGAAGGCGGCAGGAGCAGCGGCCCGCCGAGGGCGCCGCGGACGCCGAACCCCACACACACCACGCCGCCACCACCCCAACTCCCCCTCCGTCACGCGCAGTCGGGACCCGTCCCACCCCGGCGCACACCCGCCCCGACCAGCATCAACCACACCACCTCGGCGTAAATCGGCCCGCGCTCGCACAACTGCCGCCCCACGACACATTCATGACACTGCGCCAGAACCCTTGAAGTCGGCACCCGATTGACGCGACCCTGTCACCAGCTGCACATCCACGGGTAACTCCACCAGGCAACCATGACCGCCCCACCGGTCAACTTCCCCCCACACAAAGGGAGTTCACATGTCCGTCGTCTACGCGCGTCGACACGCCCGCCCCACCATCGCCGCCGCGGCCGTCGTCCTCGCCACGGCCACCACCCTCCTCACCGGCACCCCGGCCCAGGCAGCTCCCCCGGCCCCGGTCAGCGCCGCAACGGCCCGCACCTACCTCGGGGAGCTCACGGTCAAGGCCGAGGGGTCCTCCGACGGCTACAGCCGCGACAAGTTCCCGCACTGGAGCACGCAGTCCGGCGCCTGCAACACCCGTGAGGTCGTCCTCAAGCGCGACGGCACCGACGTCGAGCAGGACTCCAGCTGCGCCGCGACCTCCGGACACTGGAAGTCCGACTACGACGGCGGCACCTGGACCGCCGCGTCCGACCTCGACATCGACCACGTCGTGCCGCTCTCCGAGGCCTGGAAGTCCGGCGCCAACAGCTGGACCACGGCACAGCGCGAGGGCTTCGCCAACGACCTGACCCGGCCGCAGCTGATCGCCGTCACCGACAACGTGAACCAGGCCAAGGGCGACAAGGACCCGGCCAAGTGGCTCCCGCCCACCACCTCGTACCACTGCTACTACGCCCGCATGTGGGTGGACGTGAAGCACCACTACAAGCTCAGCCTGAACACCGAGGAGAAGAGCACCCTGACCTCGATCCTCAACGGCTGCTGACCACCGGCCCGCAAGGGCTGCCGGGCACCGGCCCGCTAGGGCTGTCCGCCTCCGGGATATCCCGGAACCGGCCCACCCCCCTCCGACGTTCCGTACCCTACGGGGCGACGGAGGAGGGTGATCACCTGTGGCACGGCTGCGCCTTGGTCCACTGCTGAGGTACGTCGACGGTTCGACGGCGACCGTCTGGGTGGAGGCCGACCGGCCCTGCACCGCCGAGGTGCGGTGCGCGGACGGCGCGCGCGGCTCGGCGCGCACCTTCCAGGTCGCAGGCCACCATTACGCGCTCGTCCCGGTCACCGGGCTGACCCCCGGCACCGAGACGGCGTACGAGGTGCGGCTCGGCGAGGAGGTGCGGCCCGGCGAGGGCGCGGGAGTCGCCGTCTGGCCGCTGCCCGATTCACCCTTCCCCGCGAGCACCATCCGCACCCCGTCCCTGGCCGGCGACGACGAGCTGCGCGTGACGTTCGGCTCCTGCCGCTGGGCCGCGCCGCCCTCCGGCGAGCACGACCCCGTGGGGCCCGACGCCCTGGACACCCTCGCGGCCCGCATCGCCGCCGACCCGGCGGCCGAGCGCCCGGACGTGCTGCTGCTCCTGGGCGACCAGGTGTACGCGGACCAGACCTCCAAGGCCACCCAGCGCTGGCTCGCCGCCCGCAGGGACCTCACCGATCCCCCGGGCGCCCAGGTCGCGGACTACGAGGAGTACACCCACCTCTACTACGAGTCCTGGCTCGACCCCGAGGTGCGCTGGCTGCTCTCCACCGTGCCCAGTTGCATGATCTTCGACGATCACGACGTGATAGACGATTGGAACACCAGTTCTTCCTGGCTCGCCGAGATGCGGGCGACGCCCTGGTGGCGTGAGCGGATCCTGAGCGGCCTGATGTCGTACTGGGTCCACCAGCACCTGGGCAACCTGCGCCCGCAGGAGCTGGCGGCCGACGCCCTCTACGCGTCCGTGTGCGCGAGCCCGGACGGCACCGACGCGCTGCGCGCCTTCGCCGCCGCGGCCGACGCGGACCCCACCAGCACCCGCTGGAGCTACCGCCGCGACTTCGGACGCGTACGCCTGCTGATGGTCGACACCCGCGCGGCCCGCGTCCTGGAGGAGGGCAAGCGCGCCATGCTCGACGCCGACGAGGCGCGCTGGCTGCGCGAGCAGGCACTGGAGGGCCCTGGCAGCTACGACCACCTCCTCGTCGGCACCTCTCTGCCCTGGCTGCTGCCCCATCTCATCCACGACGCCGAGGGGTGGAACGCGGCGCTGTGCCGGGGTGAGCGCGGCGAGCGCTGGGCCCGCTTCGGCGAGAACCTGCGCAGGCGTTCCGACCTGGAGCACTGGGCCGCCTTCCCGTCCTCCTTCGAGGCGCTCACCGCGCTGATCGCGGAGGCCGGTGCGGGCGCGGACGCCCCCGCGACGGTCTGCGTACTCTCCGGCGACGTCCACCACGCCTACATCGCCGAGCCGAGCTGGCCCCCGGGCGAGGGGCCCGAGGCCCGGGTCCTCCAGCTGACCTGCTCCCCCGTCCACAACTCCATTCCCGCGTCTATCAGGCTCGGCTTCCGGTTCGGCTGGAGCCGCGTGGGACGCGCCCTCGGGCGGCGCTTCGCGCGGCACGGCTCGGTGACGCAGGCGGGCATCGACTGGCACAGGACGGGCGGGCCCTGGTTCGGCAACCAGCTCATGACGCTGACGCTGCGCGGCCGCTCGGCCCTGCTCCGCCTCGACCAGGCACGGGCCTCGCGCGGCGGGGACGTACAGCTGGAGACGGCGGAGACGACCCGGCTCTCGTGACCCGCGCGCAGACCGTGCGCCCCCCCTCGGACAGACCGCACCGATCCGCCCCTCCTCGGACAGACCACACCGACCCCACCGACCCCGCACACCGCTCTCGCACAGGCCTCACACCCCCTGTTCACACCCTGCGCACCACCCTGACGTGACACAGCCCACACCGGAATCCGGATCCTCCGTCCGGGGTTCGGCGAGGGAGCCCTCGGCGGCATGATGATGCGGACCATCCGCTTCCAGCGTTCTCTATGCCCCGGGAGTCACGCTTTTGTCTGCACTTCTGCCCGCGCCGCGCCGGGCCGCACCGGATGTTTCCGCGCTCGCTCTGGTCGGTGCGGGCCCTCGCGGCACCAGCGTGCTCGAACGGCTCTGCGCGTCGGCGACCGAACTTCTCGTGCCCGGGGCACGTCTGACGGTCCACGTCGTCGACCCCGCCCCGCCGGGCGCGGGCCGCGTCTGGCGGACGGCACAGCCCGACGAGCTCCTGATGAACACCGTCGCCTCCCAGGTGACCCTCTTCACGGACGCCAGCGTCGACTGCTCGGGACCGATACGCCCGGGTCCGAGCCTGTACGAGTGGGCCGCCGAGGGGCGCGTTCCCGGGCTCGGGCCCGACGACTACCCGACCCGCGCCTGCTACGGCCGCTACCTGGAGTGGGTCTTCGCCGAGACCGTGCGCTGCGCCCCCGACGCGGTCCGCGTCCGGGCCCACGCGGCGCGCGCCGTGCGCCTCGACGAGACGTCCGACGGGCTGCAGACCCTCGTACTGGACAACGGTGTCGAGCTCGCCGGGCTCGCGGCGGTCGTCCTCGCGCAGGGCCACCTGCCGACGGCCCACGACCGGGACCAGCGGCACCTGACGGACCACGCGGCCCGGCACGGCCTGCACCACTTCCCGCCCGCCAACCCCGCCGACCTGGACCTGTCCGTGATCGCCCCCGGCGAGCGGGTGCTGCTGCGCGGGCTCGGCCTCAACTTCTTCGACCACATGGCGCTGCTGACCGAGGGCCGCGGCGGACGGTACGCACGGACGCCCGAGGGGACTCTGCGCTACGAGCCGTCGGGCCGCGAGCCGCGACTGTACGCCGGGTCACGGCGGGGCGTCCCGTACCAGGCGCGCGGGGACAACGCGAAGGGCCCGTACGGACGGCACGAACCCGCCGTCCTCACCGCCGACGCCGTGGCCCGCTTCCGCAAGCGCACGGACAGCGGGGACGCGCCCGACTTCCGCGCCGAGATATGGCCGTTGATCGCGAAGGAGGTGGAGACGGTCTACTACGCGGCGCTGCTCGCGGGGCGGGCCGGTGGTGCCGGGGACGGCGCGGGTGCCGTGGGTACTGCGGACGGCGTCGGCGGCGCGGGTGCCACGGGCGGCGCGGGCACCGTGGGTGCCACGGGCGCCGGCGGGGATGCGTGTGCCTTCCGGGAGCGGTTTCTCGCCACGGGGCACCGGAGCCCTCAAGAGGCCCGCGTCCTGGCCGAGTCCGGCATCACGGACGACGAGCTCTGGTCCTGGGACCGGCTCTCCCGGCCGCACCCGGCCGACGCCTTCACCTCGCGGGACGCGCACCGCGCCTGGCTCATCGGCCGACTGCGCGAGGACGCGGCGGAGGCCGCGCTCGGCAATGTCGCCGGCCCGCTGAAGGCCGCACTCGACGTCCTGCGCGACCTGCGCAACGAGCTCCGCCAGGTCGTCGACCACGGCGGCCTCTCCGGCAGCTCGCGCCGCGACCACCTCGACCGCTGGTACACCCCTCTCAACGCCTTCCTCTCCATCGGCCCGCCGCGCCGCCGCATCGAGGAGGCGGTGGCCCTCGTCGAGGCCGGGGTCCTCGAGGTGCTCGGCCCGCGCCTGGCGGTGCGGCCCGACGGCGGGGCGTTCGTCGCGCACTCCCCCGACGTGCCGGATTCCACCGTGCGCGTCACCACGCTGATCGAGGCGCGACTGCCCGAGCCCGACCTGCGCCGCACCACCGACGAGCTGCTCGGACAGCTCCTGGCGGACGGGCAGTGCCGCCCGCATGTGGTCGACGGCTATGAAACCGGAGGCCTGGACGTGACCTCGCGCCCCTACCGCGTGATCGACCGTCAAGGGCTGCCCCACGCGCGGAGGTTCGCGTTCGGAGTGCCCACCGAAGGAGTCCACTGGGTGACCGCGGCCGGTGCCAGGCCTGGGGTCGACTCGGTCACGCTGTCGGACGCGGACGCGGTGGCGCGGGCCGCGCTGCGGACGGCGGCGGGGACCGTCGAGCCACTCCTGAGCGCCGCGCCGGACCCGAAACGGAATCTTCGGCTGACCGAATGTTGAACTTGCAAGCACAAATTAGGTTCCCCTAATCTAGGGCCTCCGCTCGGTTACCGTCCCCCAACCGAAGGAGTCCCCCACCATGACTGGACGTCTCAACAGCGCCCAGCCCTACGCCCTCGGGCTGTTCCGCACAGTCATCGGCCTGCTCTTCGCCTGCCACGGCGCCGCCTCGCTCTTCGGCGTCCTCGGCGGCGCGGCCGGCGGCGGCACGATCGACGCAGGCACCTGGCCCGGCTGGTACGCGGCCGTGATCCAGCTCGTCGGCGGCACCCTGGTCCTGCTCGGCCTCGGCACCCGCGCCGCCGCG
Organism: Streptomyces sp. NPDC040622; assembly: GCF_055593965.1. Lineage (NCBI taxonomy): Bacteria > Bacillati > Actinomycetota > Actinomycetes > Kitasatosporales > Streptomycetaceae > Streptomyces > Streptomyces sp. NPDC040622. Next base: position 272,124 of record NZ_JBVIXD010000010.1, read on the forward strand.
CTCGTCTCGTCCGGCTCGATGGCCTACGCGTACTTCAAGGTCCACCAGCCCGAGGCGCTGTGGCCGATGGAGAACGGCGGCGAGGCCGCGGCGCTCTTCTGCTGGGCGATGCTGCTCATCGTCTTCACCGGGCCCGGCGCGTTCGGCCTGGACCGGCTCCTCACCGCGCGGAGCGCGAACCGGCGCGACGCGGCGGGCGAGGACGCGAAGCGCACGCCGGTCGCGGCCTGACCCGCGGGCCCGCCCCGCACACGGAACGGCGCCCCCTCCTTCGTCCGTACGAGCGTCCGAGCGTCTGTACGTGGAAGGGGGCGCCGTCGTCCGTCCTGGCGCCCCTCACTCACCGGTACCCGCGGACGCGCCCTCGGCCTGGGCGCTGGGCAGGGACCCGAACGGCACGGTGAAGCACGCGGCCCGGTCGCCCGCGCCGCCCGGCTCGTCGTGCAGGACCACGGAAGCGGCGCCGCCGGGACGGAAGCCCCAGGTCTGCCGCGCGGCGGCCGATCCCGAGCCGTCGGCACCGGCGGTGAAGTCCAGCCACACCTCGTTGTCCGCGTTGACGTAGGCGGGGTCCTTCGACGGCTGCACCGGGTCGACGCGGTCCTGGTAGTGGCCACCCGCCGCCTCCGGCGACGCCCCGCACGGCTTCTGGTGCACGTGCACGCCGTACGCGTGCCCCGGCTTCATGCCCGTGACCCGCAGCGAGACGGTCGTGGCACCCGGCACGCTGTGCTGCTCGACCTCGATCCAGGACGCGGCAGGGACCACCCGCATGTCGTACGTGATCGCGGTCGAGGGGATGAAGGCGGTCGGCGGCGCGAACGTCGCCTCGGCCCGCGCCCAGGAGGACTCCGCCGCCACGTCGGCCGTCTCGTCACCCACCCCCTCACCCACCCCGTCCGCCACGCCGCCGCCCGCGGCCAGCACGGCCGCCGCCACCGCACCGGCCAGCGTTCCTGCCACCATCGCCCGCTCCCGTCCTTCGCCTTCGCGCCGTCCGCATGCCGCGGGACGCTGACTCGTTCGTACGGGACTTCGGTGCCGTACGCCGCATCGGAGGAGGCAGCCGGGTGAACGTGACGTAGCGAACATCCGGCCCCCCAGTGGATCTACTCCCCACCACTCGGCGTACGCTGTATAGCTGACATAAGGCCGCCCCTGCCGTCCTCGGAGACACTGCGGCGACGCGCTGCCGACCGGGGAGTAACGGGGAGTTACGGTGCTTGAAAGTGTGGGGGCGTTGACCGGCAGTCCGTGGATCTACGCGGTCGTCGCCCTGTCCGTCCTGTTCGACGTGTTCGTGCCGGTCCTGCCGAGCGGCGTCATCGTCATCATGTCGGCGACCGCGGCCGCGGCGGCGGGGACCGGCGCCGCGCCGGTGCCGAGCGGCGTCCCCGACATCCTGATGCTCACCCTCTGCGCCGCCACCGCCTCCGTGCTCGGCGACATGGTCGCCTTCCGCCTGGCCTGGCGCGGTGGCGCACGCCTGGACCGCGCCATCGCCCGCTCCCGCCGGCTGACCACCGCGCAGGAACGGCTCGGCACGGCGCTCGCACGCGGCGGCGGCATCCTCGTCGTCATCGCCCGCTTCGCCCCCGCGGGCCGCTCGATCGTCTCTCTCGGCGCGGGCGCGGCCCACCGCAAACTGCGCGAGTTCCTGCCGTGGTCCGCCCTGGCGGGCGTGGCCTGGGCGGGCTACAGCGTCGCCCTCGGCTACTTCGGCGCCCAGTGGCTCGGCGCCACATGGCTGGCCACGGGCGTCTCCCTGCTCGCCCTGTTCGCGGCGGGCGCGGGCGCGGCCTTCCTGGTCCGCCGCCCGGCGACGGCGGGCTGATCCGGAGGGGGACACCCGCCCCCGCTACGACGCGCGCGCCCCGCGCACTTCCAGGTCGGCGAGCAGCTCCGCGGTCGCCTCGGCCACGGCGTCCACCGCGCGGTCGAAGACCTCGCGGTTGTGCGCGGCCGGGGCGCGGAACCCGGACACCTTGCGCACGTACTGCAGCGCGGCGGCCCGGATCTCCTCCTCGGTGGCGTCCTCGGGGATGGCGGGCGGACGGAGCGTCTTGATGCTTCGGCACATACCTCCAGCTTGCCACCGCCACGGTCACCCCCGCCGAGGACCGCCCGCCCCCGGCGGCCCACCGATCCGCAGCGCGGACGGCGCCACGCGCCCAGTGAACCGCCACCCCGCTCCCTCCCCCCGGCCCCCTCCCGCCTCTCGTTCTGTTTCCCGCCTCTCGTTCCGTTTCGCTCGCACACGTAATTCGAACAGGAGTACCATTACGATGTGCCTCCCACCCCAGCCCATGACTTCCCGAGCGACCTCCTCGCCGGCCAGGAGGAACTGCACCAGGTCCGCTCCGTGCTCCTGGCCCTGCTCAAACGCCTGCCCTGGTCGGTCGAGCCGCTCGACGGCTTCAGCGACACCGGCGGCTGGCGCAAAGTGGAACGCCCCGCCTCCCCCGGCTGGACCCCGGACGAACAGGCCGAGGTCGAGAAACTCCGCATGAAGGAGCGGGAGTTGGCGGTCTTCGTGACCTGCCACAGCTACTGGGAACAGGTCTCGGGGCCGGACGTCGTCACCGCGCGGGCCGGCCTCAAGCACGCCCACGAGAGGCCTGACGACTCCCTCCCCGCAAGCCATTGACAGCCGCAGACGGCGGGCGTTGACTCGCTACCAGCCGCGCGAGAGCCCCCTTCGAGCCACGGAGGTGCAGCCATGAACGTCCTGATAGTCGTCGCGATCCTGGCCCTCGTCGGCCTGGGCTTCAAGCAACCCCTGCTGTGGCTGGCCGCAGCGGCACTCGCCTTCTACTTGATGCGCTTCTACGAGGGCGGCTCGTCCGCCGAGAAGAGCAGCTCGGGCAGCAGCGGTGCCGGCGGCAGTGGTGGCGGAGGCGCGGGCGGCGGAAGCGGAGGCGGGGGAGGCGGCGCCGGCGGAGGTGGCGGCTACCCCAAGACCTACCGCGACTACCGCCTCCGTAAGGAACGCCAGGAGCGCTGGGACCGCAGGTACCGTAGGACACACCCGGGTTCCGGCCGCTGAAGCCCCCGCCGTGATGGCCGGATCGCACGGGATCGGCCGCGACACGGACAGCCGGACACACGGAGGGCGGGAAACACTCGCGTCGAGTGTTTCCCGCCCTCCGCCGTGGCGTGGTGCCACCGAGGCGCGGGCCGTCAGTGGCGCGGGCCCTGCTTCCGGTCGCGCCAGTCCTTGCCCTGCGCACCGCGCTCGCCCTTGGCGTCGTCGAACTCGATCTGCTCCTTGCGCACGGTGTCGGAGACCTCCTGCGTCTCGGTGACCTTCTCGGTCTCCAGACGCACCCGCTCGACCGGCACCGTCTCCTTGCTGACCACGGCCTTCTCGGCGTGCAGGGTCACCTCGGTCTCGGCCTCGCCGATGTTGGCGGCGCGCGAGCGGTCACCCTCACGGATGGGCTCGCGGACGACCCGGACCTCCTCGTGGGAGATGGGCACGGAGGTCGTCACGTTCTCGGTGACCACGACCTTGCGCAGCCGCGCACGGCCGACCTCTTCCTCTTGCGTGCCGACCCGCAGCCGCTCCTCGGAGCGGATCATCTCGTCGGCGCCCTTGCTCTCGTCGGCCGCCGCACCACGGGTGGCGAACTCTCGGCCGCCCACGCCTGCCCCCGCGCCCGCCCCGGCCAGGCCGGCCGCGCCCGCCGCCCCGGCGCGGTCACGCCCGCCGGCCGCCGCGGTACCGGGCTGCACGCCGCCCGCCGTGCCGCGGGCCGCGGCGTCGGGCCGGGTCAGGCCGTAGTGGGTGTAGAGCTCGTGCTCCTCGCCCGGTTCGAGGTGCTGATCGGCGTCGATGCGCGGGGCGTCCTTGACGGCTTCCTTGGTCGCCGCCACGTGCAGCTCGTCCTGCTGGCGACGGGCACCGGCGAGCGGGACGAAGCTCTGCTTCATGCCGAAGAGGCCGGTCTTGACGGTCACCCACTCGGGACGGCCGCTTCGGTCGTCGAGATACACCTGCTCGACGCTGCCGATCTTCTCGCCGGTCTGGTCGTAAGCCGTCAGGCCCGCGAGCCCGTCGGCATTGGTGAAGGCCTCGCCCTGCGTCATGGGTGATCACTCCCTCGGAGCGCGCGACGGGCAGATCGACTCTCGCCACGGACGACGCACGCCTCACCCCCATCGCGCGTCGTGCCGCGCCGCGCCGCAACCAGAAGGGTCACGCACCGTGCGCGAAACACCGCCCGAGAGCCGTTCGACGGCACCGCAGAAGGCTTCGGCGCGATCTGTCCCGTCGCGAGCCGATTAGCCCATCCGAGGTATGCGCCGTGCGCCGCCGATCACGAGACGGAAGCCCTGCCGCCGTTTTGGGTGAGGCCAAAACGTCTTTCGACCGGCCGAGCGCCACGCCAGGCTGAGGAAGACCAGGACGGGGGCGCCGCCGCAGCAACCGGCGCAGTCAGGGAGGGCGATATGCCGAAGGTCCGCATAGCCATTGCCACCGCCGCGATCGCGGCAGGCAGCGTGATGGGAATCAGTCCGGCCGGCGCCGCCTCGGCCGCCGCCGCGTACGACTGTCCGGAAGGAGCGATCTGCGTCTGGAACAAGGCCGACGGCGGCGACGGGGCGACGGGCAGGTGCCTTTGGTACGGCGACGACAACGACTGGCGGAAGGGGCCTGCGGACGACAAGTGCAGCTGGTCCAAGAACAAGGGGGTCAAGTCCCTCTACAACTACAGCGACGGCGGCAGGTACGGCTACGTGATCTTCTTTACCGGAGCGAACCACACTGGCAGCCACACCTGCGCCAAGCCCGGTTGGAAGGGCAATTCGGGCCCCAACGACGGCATCAAATACCGGTCTCACATCTGGTGGAAGAACTGCGATCCCAACTCGGACTGACCCGGACCGGAGACGCGTCGAGCCGGCGCGAGGGACCTGCGTCTCAACCGCGGAAAGAATCGGCGGAGCGTGACGGCCATGAGCTGGAGCACGACGTCGCGCTCGCTGTTCATGGCCCACTCCAGGTACTTGGCCTGCCGTCCGGGCAGGTGTTTCCAGGTCGGTCCTTCATGCCGGCGGACCGCGTACACCGTGTCGTAGCTGATCTTCTTCAGCCAGTGTTCGGGCCCTCGGGGTTGGTCGTGGCGAACCACTGCGCCCCGTGCACACTCAGGCGCGTCTCCAGCATCTGGAAGAACGTCTCGGGGTACGTCGTGACCTCGTCGCAGTACGCGCCCGCGAGGGTCAGGCCCTTGACCTTGTCGACGGCCTTCTCGTCGTTCGCCCCGGCCAGGTAGATCGTGCGGCCGAAGATGACGACCTCACCGGCGCCCGCCCGGTAGCCGCAGCGCTTCTTGCCGACCATCCGCTCGATGACGTCGATGATGTTCCGCTTCAGCGTGCGCTCGGTCTTCCCGACCATGAGCAGGGCCCCGGGCGAGCCGGTGCGGATGTTAGTCCGCTCGCCGCGAGCGCCGCCTTGGCTCCCGCGACGTCCCGCTCGGGCGCCTGCTCCGGCGGGAGTGCGCCGAGCAGCGGCGACGGGATGATGCCGGGCGCCTGCACCGACCCCTTGCCGGCCAGTTCGAGGAGGCCGGCGTAGTCGACGCCCTTGCGCACCGCCTCCGCGAACCCAGGGTTCGAAGTCGTCTTGCTGACCGCCTTGTCGCGGGTGGCGAACAGGAAGATCACGTTGGCCGAGGCGCTGCCCGGACAGCCGCTCGGCGTCGCTTTGCAGCGCCTCGGCGAGCAGGACCCGGAGCTCCTCAAGGTCGGCTTTACGCGCTCGGGTTGCCTTGGTCATGGTGCGGTCGAACGTCAGGTGCAGCCGCTCGGCGTACACGCTGATGGTGCGCGGGCCGCGGCCGATGATCCGGGCGATCTCGTTGCGGCCCTTGCCGTCGGCGTGCAGGTCACGGATGCACTGCAGGTCGGCGTCGGTGATCGTGTGGGTGTACTGGTTCGGCATCTTCCCCTCCGCAGGCAGCATTTCGGGCGATATGCTCTTGGCCTTATCGCGGCGGGGGCGCGGTACCGCAGAGCAGGGGCGCCCCCGCCGCTCGACGTGGAGGGGTGCCACATGGTGGACGTCAACGTACGGCCGGACATCGACGCAGCAGCGGCGAAGCTGAAGAGCGCGGTCGGCTCGAAGCGCGAGATTCAGCGGCTGCCGGAAGTCCTGTGGGAGGGCGAGACGGTCGAGATGCTTGCGCCGGGGCTGTACGGCAAGGGCAACGGGCTGGTGGCGATGACCAACCAGCGGCTGATCTTCCTGAAGCACGGGATCATGTCGCAGCAGGTCGAGGACTTCCCGTACAGCCGGATCAGCTCGGTGCAGTGGTCGGGCGGCATGCTCATGGGCACGCTGACGGTGTTCTCGTCGGGCAACAAGGCTGAGATCAAGCAGATGCCGAAGGACTCGGGGAAGGCCCTCGCGGACGCGCTCCGGGCCCGGCTGGCTGGCAGCGCGGTGGGGGCCGCCGCTGCGGTAGAGCCTCAGGCTGCGCCTGCTGCCGGAGGTGGGGACGTTGCGTCCCGTCTGGCGACGCTGGATCAGCTTCGGGCGGCGGGGGCGATCACGGACGAGGAGTACCGGGATCGGCGGGCGAAGATCCTCGACAGCCTGTAGGTCCTGTAGGTCCTGTAGGTCCTGCTCATGGCGGAGCCCCCGGCCAGGGATGTCGGTCGGGGGCTCCGTGGGGTCTGGGGCTCTGTTTCCGGGCACGCCAAATCTGCGGCCCAGTGTGCATGAGATCAGATTGGCGAGCAGCGTGACTTCATCGAGCGGCAGTCCGAAGTCCTCGACTTGGAGCGTGCAGAGCTCGTGGCGCTGGCGCAGGATCGAAAGTGGGCTCAAGCCCGAAAACTCCGCCGAGTCGCCTCGATGGCTGGCGCTGTTGTGACGGACTCTGCCCTGAGAACGCGTGACCCGGACACGTACTGGACCGTCACGGTGACGAATCCCAGCGATAAGCCTGTGTACCACGTGACCGTCAACTTCGAGCGTGACGGCGGCGGTAGCTACAAGGCCAACACCCCAAGCGGTGAACGGCGTGTGCCGATCCCCGTCCTTGGGCCCGAGAAAGAAGTCACCTTCGCATCTCGCCGGTGGGCCAGTGAGCATGATGTGCGGGTGCATAGGCCGTTCCTGTACTTCCGTGATGCGCAAGGGGTGGTCTGGCGGCTCGACGCTGATGACGAGCTAGCCGAGTGGGACACCATCCCCACCTAGCCGTCCAAGCCCTCCGCCATCTTGAGCTTGTCGAACTCCCCGTCCTTGTTCGTCCAGCCCAGTCCGCGGATCGCCGTGGCCGTACGCAGCGCGGAGTAGTCATCCCCCGGCAGCGGCTCGCATTCCACCGGCCGGCTCTGCACGCTCCGAGTCTTCCTCTCCAGCGCGTCCGCCGCCTTGTTGGCCGGGCCTGCGTACCCCGACCGGACCATGCCCGCGAGCGTCTTGTCGAGCGCATCGACCCGCTCCTCCGCTTCGCTGACGGTCGGCGTCTCTTCGAAGTTGTCGCCGGTCCGCTTCGCGAGCGCAGTGGCGCAGCTCTTGGCTTCCTCCCCTGCGGACTTCGAGCAGCCGGCCAGTGCGAGTGCGACGACGACGGCGGCGGGTAAAGCGGCGATGGCGGTGCGGCGCATAGTTCCCCCAGCATGATGTCGAGAGCGTCTTGTCGAGCGCCGGATCGTAACGGCGCAGGATGCCGACGGGGGCGGGAACGGCGAAGGCCCCACCGCGTCGGGGGGGGTGAGCGCGGCGGGGCCTATATGTCCAGAGTGTCAGCGGCGGTCCTTCGACGCATCTGGAACAGGCCGCTCCTTGGGCGGGTAGCTGCCGCCGCGGGATGCCTCGTAGTCCGTGTGGTGGCGGCCGGCGTCGGGGACGCGCTGGGGGGGCGCGCTGGAGGTCGCGGATCGGGATGTCCTTGCGCAGTGCCCCGATGGGCTCCTGCCTCGTGTGATCGGGATGGGACCGGGGCGGCCCACCGTCTTGTCCGCCTTGAGGCTCGGTGGGAGCGCGGGCAGCGTGTGGCACTGCGGAGCGCGGGATGAGATCCCCGAAAAGTTGATCTCCTGAATATCCCCTGAACGATCAGAGCGGAGCCCCTTACCGATCTTGGTAAGGGGCTCCGCTGCTGGTCATACCCGGTGGGCGCGGACGGTTTCGAACCGCCGACATCCTCCTTGTAAGGGAGGCGCTCTACCCCTGAGCTACGCGCCCGGGAACGAGTCGACAGCCTACCTTGCCGCAGGCAGTGCCCCGCAAACCCCTTCCTGGGGTCAACCGGTTGACCTCACGGACGGTTCCGTCGACATCGCGGTGCCCGGCAGGACGACCGGGGCGGCGGGGGCAAGGTCTCCTACGACGTGCGGACCGAGACCTGCGACGGCTCCGTCGACGTGTCCGTGCCGCGCGACGACCACGGCCCCCACCACCTGTCCGTCCGCGGCGCCGACGGCAAAGTCACGGTGCGCACCGCGAACTAACCGGCCCGTGTATTCGTCCTTAACCGGTGGGAGAATGTGACACCGGGCAGGGCGGATGACAGCACGGGAGAGGGATAGTGACGGCGACACCTTCGCAGCCGTGCACACCGGACAGAACCGACGCCAGGAGCACCACGACCACAGCGCCGGGCAACGCGGCGGGCACGGTTCGCGCGCCGCACGGCCCCCCGCGCCGCCCCCGCGGGAGCGTACGCCGCGGCGGCCCCCTGCGAGACGTCCTCACCCTCGCCCTCCTCCCCCTGCCGCTGCTCGCCGCCGCCCTCCCCGCGGCCTTCGCGGGCGGCGGCACGCGCCGGTGGTTCGGGGGCCGCGGCGAGAGCCAGCGCGCCGAGGCGCAGGCCGCGAAGGACGCCGCTGCCGCCGCCTTCTACGAGCTGGACACCGCCCAGCGCGACCTGCGCATCTCCATCGAGACGATCGTCGCCGTGGACTCCTCGCCCGCGGCGCAGCGCGTCGTCTCCGACTTCGAGGCGATCGGCCGGCGCATCGACGAGGTCAGCCACCAGTACATCAGCGCGGTGGACGCCCACGACCTGGACCGGGACGACCTGGAGTCCTCGGTGGCGGCCCGCGCGAGGACCGAGCTCACCGCGGCCAAGGACGAGCTGGGCAGGACCAAGCAGGACCTGGAGCGCTTCCAGCAGGGCCTCGGCCCGCTGCTCGACAAGGCCGAGACCCAGCTGGCCCGGCTCGCGCCCGCAGTGGAGCGGGCCCGCCAGACCCTGCTCGCCGCGAGCAACGCACTGGACTCCGTGCGCGCCGCCGGTCTGCGGGCCGACGACCTCGCGGCCCGGCTCGCCGCCCTCGGCCCCGAGCTGACCAAGCTCAACCAGGGCGCGGGCCGGCACGGCGTCCCGGAGACGCTGCGGCGCGCCGACCGCGTCCTGCGCGACGCCGAGGCCGTCCGCGCCGAGGCCGAGCGGCTGCCCGAGCGTGCCGCCGAGACAGACCGGCGCCTCGTGTCGCTGCGCACCCGCGCACAGGCCCTGACCACCCGCAGCGGCCAGGTCGACCCGGTCCTCAGCGAACTGCGGCGCCGTTTCTCCGCCGCCTGCTGGCAGGACCTCCAGCGCGTCCCCGACCAGGCCGCGGAGAACGTGCGCCAGGCCGAGGCCAAGCTCAAGGAGGCCCAGCAGGCGCGCGACGAGCAGCGCTGGCCGGACGCCACGTCGCTGCTCTCCACGGTCCGTGCCCTGCTGAACTCGACGGACGAGGCCGTCTCGGCGGCCGGCGACCGCCTCCACCGGCTGAACGCGGTGGCGAAGGACCCACAGCAGGAGATCGAGCGCACCCGCTTCGCGATCCGGGACGCGCAGCGCCTGGCGATGGCGGGCCGCCAGACCCCCGAGCCGCGCCACGCCCGCCCGCTGGACGACTCCGTGGCCCGCCTGGACCGCGCGGTCGCCTCCCTGGAAGGCCGCCACCCCGACTACTGGCACTTCCTGACCGAGACCGAGGCGGTCCGCACGACCGTGGCGCGCGTGGTCGCCCGGATACGGGAGGAGCGGGGGCAGGGCGCCTGAGCCCCGGTGCCGAGGGGGCGCGATTGGCGGTCGGCGGGCGACGGGCGGATCCTGGAGTTGCGCACGGGACCCGGCGTACGGACACGTACAGCTCGTACAGCTATGTACGGATACGTAGGGGCGCACAGGGACGCGCAAGGACCGAGGGCCTCCGCGCGCACCAGGAGGCGGCCATGGCCACGCACACACTGCACCCGGGGGCGCGGGGGACGAAGCGGGGGCCGGGCGGGCCCGGCGGCAAGGGGCACCGGCGGCGCATCACCCTCGACGAGGAGTTGCCCGTCGACCACCGGCTGAGCAAGGTCTACCGCGTGGGCGCGGGGCTCATGGGCCTGGTCCTGCTCGCGTTCGGGATCCTCGGGCTCATCGACAGGATCGGGTTCTTCGACACCCGCGGCGACACCGTGGCGGGGCTCAGCACCAACGGCGCCCTGAGCGTCCTGTCGATCGCCGTCGGGCTGCTGCTCTTCGCCGGCATGGTCGTCGGCGGCAACCTCGCCTCGACGCTGAACATGGTCCTGGGCGCCGCGTTCGTCCTCAGCGGCTTCGTCAACCTCGCCCTGCTGGATTCCGGCCACAACATCCTCGCGTTCCGGATCCAGAACGTCCTGTTCAGCTTCGTGGTGGGCGTGCTGCTCATGACCTTCGGCATGTACGGGCGGGTCAGCGGCGGGCTGCCGCACGACAACCCCTACTGGAAGGCGCGCCACCCGGACCGGGCCCGCTGACCCCGCGAGCGGCCGGCCAGGCCGCTCCCTCCGGCACTGGCACGCCCTGACAGCCCTGACAGCCCTGGCCGAAACCCCGGATCGGAGTGGCCGATTCCGCTGTGCGAGTGTGGGGGGCATGCTCGACTTCCCCACGGCTCTCCGGGCGCGGCGCCTCGTCGCCATCGTGCGCGGCACCGACCCGGACGCCTCTTTCCGTACGGTCATGACGCTGGTGGAGTCCGGCGTCCCCCTCGTCGAGGTCTCCCTCAGCGGCGCGGACGCCCTCGGCGTGCTGCGCCGGGCGCGGACCGAACTGGGCACGGACGCCTGGCTCGGCGCGGGCACGGTCCTCACCACCGACGACGCGGGCAGGGCGGCCGACGCGGGCGCCAACCTCATCGTCACGCCGGGGCTCGGCGCCGGTGTCGACGAGGCCGTGCGCCTCGGCCTCCCGGTGCTCGGCGGTGTCCTCACGCCGACCGACGTCATCGCGGCGCGGGCCGCGAACGTGACGGCGCTGAAGATCTTCCCCGCGTCGGCCATGGGCGGGCCCTCCTACCTCAAGGCCCTGCGCGCCCCCTTCCCCGACGCCCCCTTCGTGCCGGTCGGCGGCGTGGACGCGGCGGCCGCCGAGGCGTATCTGGCACTTGGCGCGGTCGCCGTGGGCGTCGGCTCCCCGCTGATCGGCGACGCGGCGGACGGCGGCGACCTGGGCGCGCTGCGCGCACGGGCCGCGGAGTTCGTGCGGGTGGCGGAGGCCGCGGGAACGGCGGACGGCCCAGGGACGGTAGGCCGATGAGCGCGCGCCACGACAACGCCGGTGCGGCCGACGTCCTCACCCTCGGCGAGACCATGGTCGCCCTGCGCGGCAGCGGCCCCCTCAAGCTGGGCGGCTCGATGGACGTGTCGGTCGCGGGCGCCGAGAGCAACGTCGCCATCGGCCTGTCCCGCCTCGGCCACACCGTCCGCTGGGCGGGCGCCGTCGGCGACGACGAGGCCGGTGAGCTGGTCCTGCGCACGCTGCGTGCGGAGGGCGTCGACGTCGGCTCGGCCACGCGAGACCCGCGGGCCCCGACGGGCCTGATCCTCTTCGAGCCCCGGCTGCCGGAGGTGACCCGCGTGCACTATTACCGCGCGGGGTCGGCCGGTTCACGGCTCACCCCGGACGCGGTCGAGGCCGCCTTCGTCGCCGGCGCACCGCGCGTCCTGCACCTGACCGGCATCACCCCGGCCCTCGGCCCGTCGGCGGCCGAGGCCTGCCGGCTCGCCCTGCACCTCGCCCGCGAGCACGGCACGAAGATCTGCCTGGACGTCAATTTCCGCTCACGGCTGTGGAGTGCGCAGGAGGCGTCGGCGGAGCTGCGCGACTGGGTCCGTCACGTCGACGTTCTCATCGCCTCCGACGACGAGCTGCCCCTGTGCCTGCCGACGCCGGGCACCGGCGACGGCATACCCCCGGAGAAGCTCCTCCTGGACGCGGGAGTGCGCGAGGTCGTGGTCAAGCTCGGCGCGGACGGCGCGACCGCCCACACCGCGGAGGGCGCCCTGCACGCTCCCGCACGGAAGGTGAAGGCCGTGGACGCGGTGGGCGCGGGCGACGCGTTCGTCGCCGGTTACCTGTCGGCGCTGCTCGACGGCGCGGACGTGCCGGACCGGCTGGACCGGGCGGTCACCACGGGCGCGTTCGCCGTCGCCTCGCACGGCGACTGGGAAGGCGCCCCCACGCGGGCGGAGCTGCCCCTGCTGACCTCGGCCTCCGGCACGGTGGTCCGCTAGCCCGCACGAAGGGAACGCCCCGGCTCCGGGCGCACCTCAGGGGCGCGCCCCGGCAAACACCCCGGGGCGCGGTGAACTGCGCGACCAGCCACGACCGGCCCGCAGCTCACCCCTCAGCCGCAACAACCGCCCCCACAGCAACCGCCGCCGCCCCCACCTCCGCCTCCGCGAGGGGCGGAGGCGGACGCCGACCCGCCGACCGCGACGGTCGACAGCAGCTTCACCGTGTCCTCGTGCCCGTCAGGACACACCGCGGGCGCCGCGGACTCGGCCATCGGACGGCTCAGTTCGAACGTGTCGCCGCAGGACCGGCATCGGTACTCGTATCGAGGCATGGCCCCAGGTTAAGGCGCCCGCACCGCCCCGAGGAACGCCCTGGCGATCTCCTCCCCCGCCGCGACCCCGCGCTCCGGCAGCACGGTGAGCCCCGGCGCCTCGAACCCCGTGTCGGCCAGCTCCCCGTGCCCCGGCCGCCACGAGCGGTCGGCGGCGAGCAGCAGGTCCGCGTCGAGGAGCGAGTCGCCCGCGGCGAGGATCTCCCGCGCGCCGGTGCGCCGCGCGACCTCCCTCACCGCCGCGCTCTTGGTGAGCGGCTTCGGCACGGCGTAGAGCTTGCGGCCCTGCAGCGACACCGTCCAGCCGCGCCCCTCGGCCCACGCGGCGAGCTCCTTGACCCACTGGTCGGGCAGCAGCGCGCGCTCGACGACGAGGTAGGCGAAGAGGTCCTCGGCGACGCGCTCCTTGAGCAGCCACGCCGGGTCCGCGGTGCGCACCAGATGGGCGCGGACCTCGTCGAGCGAGGCGCACTCGGCGGCGAGGCGACGGGCGACGGCCGCCTGCCAGTCGGGGTCGGAGACGCCGTCGACGAGCAGGTGCCCGCCGTTGGCGCAGATCGCGAACCGCGGTGCCGGGCCCGGGAGATGGATGCGCCCGTACTGCTCGCGCGTGCGGGTCGTGGTCGGCACGAAGACGCCGTCGTGGCCGGGTCCGCCCAGCTCGCCGAGGAGTCCGGCGGCGGTCTCGGTGACGTACGAGAGCGGCTTGCCCTCGTACACCTCGACGCAGAGCAGGCGCGGCGCCTCGGCGTCCGGCACGGCGAGGCCCAGGGCGGCGGCGGAGTAGATGAGGGTGCGGTCGAGGTCGCTGGCGACGAGTCTGGTCACTTCGAGGCCACCGCCTTGCCGTCCGCGCCCGTCGCGCCCCGCGTGTACTTGGGGTGGATCAACCCCACGCAGGTGTACGGGAGTTCACCGACCTCCTCGACGGGCACGCCCCGCTGCTCGGCGAGCAGGCGTACGTGGTCGAGGTCCGCCCCGGCACCGGCGCGGGCCAGGATCTTCCAGGGGACGCGGCGCAGCAGCACGCGGGTGGTCTCACCGACGCCCGGCTTGACGAGGTTCACGTCGTGGATGCCGTGCTCCTCACTGATCCGCTCGACGGCGGCCCAGCCCTCCCAGGTCGGCGCCCTGTCGGCGGACAGCACCTCCTTGACCTGCGCGTCCACCGCGTCGTCGACCTCCGCGAAGCGGGCGACGACGGCGTCGACGAAGTCCGCGGAGACATCGCCGTCCGCGAGTTCCCGGTAGAACTTCGCGCCGTGGAAGTCGTCGGGCCCGACCAGGTCGGCGCGGAGCACGGTGCGTGAGATCAGGCCGGAGACGGTGGAGTTGAGGCAGGCGGAGGGGATGAGGAAGTCCTCGCGGGTGCCGTAGGTGCGTACGCAGGAGCCGGGGTCGGCGAGCACGGCGATCTCCGGGCTGAAGCCCTTCGGCCCGCCCGACTCCTCGAACTCGCGGATGGCATCGGCCAGTTCACGGGTGATCGCGCCCTTGCCGGTCCAGCCGTCGACGAAGACGACGTCGGCGGGGTCGTGGTGGGAGGCGAGCCAGCGCAGCGCGTTGGCGTCGATGCCGCGGCCGCGCACGATCGACACGGCGTAGTGCGGCAGGTCGAGGCCGTGCCGGTGCGCGGCCCAGCGGCGCATCAGGACGCCGACGGGGGTGCCCGCGCGGGCCAGGGACACCAGGACGGGGCGCGGCAGGGCGTCCCCCGCGCGTCCCCGGGGGAGCTCGGCGAGGACGGTCTCGGTGACGGTGCCGACGGCCTGGGCGATGCGGGCGGCGGAGGTGTCGAGCGCGGCGCGGAACAGCTCCTGGTACTGGGCGCTCGGCTGGTACTCGACGGGCAGCGACTCGGCGTAGTGCGCGCCACCGCTCTGTATCGCCTCCTCGCGCTCCTCGGTGGGCGCTTCGAGCGTCACGTCGGAGAGGTCCTGGAGCAGCCAGCCGACGTCCTCGGGCGCGTACGAGGAGAAGGCGGGGCCGCGGAGGGGCTCGGGGAGCATGGAGGGCCTTTCGGGGACGTACGAGGGGACGACGGCCAGCAGGACGCTCCCGGTGTGCGCGGACAGCTGCGCGAGCAGGCCGTCCGGGGCGTGCAGCGCGGGGGTGTCCGCGACCGAGTCGACGACCGCGACGACGGCGTCGAAGCCGCCGCCCGCCACGTTGTAGGCGTACCGCGTCCCGGGGCCGTCGGCGGGGTCGTCGTGCGCGGGGAAGGCGAGCCGGGTGCGGATCGCGTAGCCGGGGTCGTCCACGGCGAGGACGGGCGAGCGGGTCGTCGTGGAGAACCGCACCTCGGCGCCGACGGTGCGCTCCAGCTCCACGCCGAGCGCGAGCGGCGCGTACATCAGCTCCTCGAAGCCGAGGACGAGCACCCGGCGCGCGCCCGCGGGCAGCGCCTTCGCGACTGCGCGGGCCAGATCGGGCAGCGCCGCGTCCAGGGCCGTGCGGTGCGCGGGCGTGAAGCCGTGCCGTCCGCCGTCGGGCACGCCAGCGGGCCAGTCGAGCGGGACACGGGTGGCCGGGCCGTGCTCGCCGCGCGGCTGCGGGACGGCGGCGCTCTCGTACGCGGCGACCAGCGCCCGCCCCTGCTCCAGGACGCCGTCGGGCAGTGCCACCGTCCCGGAGACCGTGGCGACGAGGTCGACGCGCGCGCCGATCTCGCGGGCGAAGTCGTCGAGCCGCTCCCGGTCGTCGGGCGAGCGCATGTCGACCAGCGCCACGATCACGTACCGCTCGCGCGGGAAGCGCTCGTGCAGGGCGCGGACGGTGTTCAGGACGGTGTTGCCGGTGGAGAACTCGTCGTCGACGAGGACGAGCGGGCCGTCCCCGGCGAGCAGTCGCGGGTCCTCGGGCAGCAGCAGGTGCGAGGTGGCGTGCGAGTGGGACTCCTCGAAGCCGCCGGCCCGCTCCACGCCTTCGACGGGGCGCCGGGTGGAGTGCAGGTAGGGCGCGAGGTGGACGCCGTCGGCGACCGCGTGGCCGAGGCCCGTCGCGGTCTCCGCGTAGCCGAGGACGACGGCGTGCCGGGCCGCGTCGTCGCCGAGCAGCTCCCGCACGCGGACGCCGAGGTCGTGCCCGGCCGCGTACACGACCGAGGGGCGCTGCGGGACGTGCTTGCCGAGCACGTTCGACACGAGGAGGTGTGCCCGCTTGGGGTTGCGGCGCAGGGCGAGCCCGAGCATGCCGCGCAGCGCCTCGTCGCCCTCGAGTCCGACCCCGAGCCGCTCGGCGACCCAGGTCCCCGACCACACCGCGTCTTCAGTCACGTACGTCTTGTTCCTTGCGTTCGGCCGGACGGTCGGTCCGGCGTGGGAGATCCAGATGTGCGGGGGCCCGGAGACCCGGGCCCGGGAGGTCCGGGGGTTCAGCCGGGGAGCCCGGCGGTGAGCAGTTCCACGAAGCCGACGTCCTCCTTGGCGACGCCGAAGACCTCGGCGCGCCGCAGGGTCCGCTCGGCCCAGGCGCGGTGCGGCTTCACCTCGTTCATCTTGTTCGTGTACGAGGAGCGCAGGACCCCGCCGCCGCCCCGCTCGGGACGCAGGATGTCCTCGGCGTCGCTGAACTCCTCGTGGCTGACCACGGAGAGCGCGTGCACGGGCAGCACGTGCGAGGGGTGGATGCAGGTCTTGCCGAGCAGGCCGTTGGCGCGGTCGAGCTCGATCTCGCGGAGCAGTCCGTCCATGTCGTGCTCGATGAGGGCCTGGCGCAGTTCGTCGGCGCGGCCCTCCAGGAAGGGGCTGCGGCGCAGCTGCGGCTTGAACATCCGCTCCTGGACGCGGAAGTACTCCCAGACGGGCCCGGTCACGGTGAAGCCGGTGCCGTCGGCCCTGCCGAGGACGTTCACCACGTCGGCGATGACGGAGGCGACGATCTGCACGTCGTAGGCGGTCATGTCGGGCGGTCTGCGCAGCCCGTACGCCGAGCAGAAGTCGGTGACGCCGAGGCGCAGCGCGAGGACCCGGTCGCGGTACTTGTCGACGGTGCGGGCGATGCCGGCGAGGGTGTCTCCGCGGCTCTCCAGGTGCAGCAGCTCTGGCGACTCCAGGACGGGCATCGCGAAGAGCCGCCGGACCGGGCCGTCGGCGGCACAGGCGAGCTCCGCCTCCGCGGCCACCACCGCCTCCAGGAACGGAACGCCCCGCTCCTCGGTGAACTTGGGCAGTACGAATCCGGACAACAGCCGGACGTCGGGTCCGAGCCTGCGGACCAGGTCGGGTATCTGTTCGGCGGCGCGGACCCGGATGAAGAGCAGCGGCGGCTCCGTGCCCCGTTCCGCCAGCTCGGCGAATTGCCGGACCAGGTTCTCCTCGGCGTCGACGACCTCGGCGTCGTCGATCGAGTCCTCCAGGCAGATCACCATGGAGATCACGCCACGCGCGGCCTGCTTCAGGATGTCGTCGGCGAGGCGGGGGCGGGTGGCGGGGCTGTAGAGCGTGGCGCCCAGGGCGGGCGCGAGCAGGTGCGGCGGGGAGTCCGCGGTGAAGGCACACGGCTCCCGGTGGAAGAGGCGCTGCCGCACCTCTGGGGCAATGTGCCCGAAATGTCGCATGTGACTCCTCTGCTATCGCCTGTCTCGTCGACGTGGACCGTTCTGATGTGGCCGGTAATAGTACGTAGAGACGGGTGCCGGGGGTTCCCGGCGGGCATGAACTTCAGGTAACCCGGCCATGTCGCACACCCTCACCACACAACCGTCGCACGCTCGCACCACCCGCAGGTCAGGAGCCTGGTGACGCGGTCGGGACCTTGGGCCCCCCGCGTTGTCCCACCCCTGCGGGGGAAGGCAGGATGACCGCATGACGCACGCGATGTTGAAGGGGTCGAACGTCCCTCTCGAAGCCTCGGCCGTCCGCGCCGTGCTGCGCTGGACGCCCGGACAGGGCGTCCCCGACGTCGACGCGTCGGCCCTGCTGCTCGGCGGCGACGGCAGGGTGCGCTCCGACGAGGACTTCGTCTTCTACAACCAGCCGCGCCACCCCGGGGGCAAGGTCTGGCGGCTCGGCAAGAAGCGGGTCGCCGAGGGGCTGACCGACACGATCCAGACGGACCTGGCGGGCATGGACCCGGCGGTGAACCGGGTGCTCCTGGCCGCGTCGGCCGAGGGCATCTCCTTCGAGCACGTACCCGCGCTGCGCATCCTGCTGTACGACGCCACGGTCGCCGACGGCGAGCCGCTCGCGCACTTCGACATCACGCCGCAGACCGGCGAGGAGACGGCGCTGATCTGCGGGGAGCTCTACCGGCGCGGCGAGGGCTGGAAGTTCCGCGCGCTCGGCGAGGGCTACTCCAACGGCCTTGAGGGCCTCGCCTCCGACTTCGGGATCTCCGTGGACGACTCGGACTCCGGGTCCACGGAACCGGCGCCCTCGGCGTCCTTCCCGCTGCCGCCCCAGCAGCCCGTGCCGCACCAGCCCGCGGGCCGTCCGTCCGTCGCCCGGCCGGCCCCGCAGTCGCCGCCGCAGCCCGCCTACGGATATCCGCCGGAGCCGCCCCGGTACCCGGCGCCCCAGCCCTCGTACGGCTACCCTCCGGCGGCGCCCACCCAGCCCACGCCGATCGCCCAGCCGGCCCCGGTCGCCCAGCCCTCGTACGGCTATCCGCAGCCGGTGGCCCCGATGCCGGACCCGAACTTCCGGCTGCCCCCGCAGGGGCCGCAGTTCCTGCCCCGCTGAGGACGCGGCGAAGGCGCCCGGCAAGCCCCGCGAGGGCGGCCGGGCGGGCGCACCGGGTCAGCCGACCTTGGTCTTGTAGCCCCGGCCCCACTGCAGGCCCCAGCCGTACAGCCGGTCGAGCTCGGCCTGGAATCCGTAGACGAACTTCACCTCGCGCCGGACGATCAGCTCGTCCTTGACGTTCTCGACGGAGACCACCGCGCACGAGCGGGCCTGCGGCTGGCGCTCGTCCAGGTCGATCTCGATCCGGGGGCCGTTGCTCGGGTAGAGCGTGACCTTGGCGTGCGTGCGGTCAAAGGCCGGTGTCTGGTCGTAGATGTACACGAAGATCAACAGGCGCTTGATCGACTCGCGGTGGTCGAGGTTGACGTAGAGCGTCTCGCCCGACCCCGAACCGAACCGGTCGTCGCCGCTGCCCTTCACGTACGGCGGCGAGTTGAGGCTGCCGAAGAAGTTGCCCAGCGGCTGCACCACGCCCTTCTCGCCGTCCGTCAGCTCGTACAGGCAGCCCAGGTCGAGGTCGACGTTGACCATGCTCTGGGTGTGCGCCTGCACCGGCTCGGGCCGGAACATCTGGAAGGGGTTGCGCAGCAGACTGCTGCCGGCCCGCGGCTTGCCCATGATGTCGGACGTGCGCATCTGCCAGGAGAGGTTGACCCGCAGGTTGCCCGAGGCCGCGCCCTGCTTGGAGAGCGAGACCGTCGGGTGCCGTTTGGTCAGTTCGATGGAGTTGGTCGCGGCGCTGCCCGATTCGAAGTCCATCGAACGCCCACGCCACAGACCGTCCCAGAAGGACATTCCGCCCCCAAGTGCCCTTGTGCCCTACGCGTGCCGGTGGTTCCGGCGACGCGGACGGGCGGTGCCCGCCACGAAACCGGACGGGGCGGCCATGAGGACATCTCCTCGACGGCCGCCCCGAACAGAGCGTTCCTCGCACCGGCCGCCGTCACACTCCTGGAGCGGAATCGGACAGCCCGGCGAGGGAATCAGTCAGCCTCAGACCCCGGAAGAGACCTCGGTCTTGTCCCCCGGACTCCCCTGTCCCTCGGCTGCCGCGACGCGCTTGTTGCGGATCACGGAGGAGATGAAGGACCAGGCGATCAGGACGACGCCGACGAGACCGGTGATGACCTCGTGGATCTCGTACTGGATCGTGATCAGGAGGATCACGGCGAGGGCGCCGATCGCGTAGTGCGCGCCGTGCTCCAGGTAGACGTAGTCGTCGAGGGTGCCCTGGCGGACCAGGTAGACGGTCAGGGACCGGACGTACATGGCGCCGATGCCGAGGCCGAGCGCCATCAGGACGATGTCGTTGGTGATGGCGAAGGCGCCGATGACGCCGTCGAACGAGAAGGACGCGTCCAGGACCTCGAGGTAGAGGAACATGAAGAAGGCGGCCTTGCCGGCCATGACGACCGCGGGAACCTTCTTGCCGGTCCGCTTGGCCTCTTCCTCCTCCTCGTGCTCGCGCTCCTCGTCCTCCTCCAGCTTGTTCTCGAAGTAGCCGGAGAGTCCGCCGACGACGAGATAGGTGATCAGACCCGCGATACCTGAGATGAGGACGGTCTGCGCCTTGTCCACATGCATGCCACCGTGCTGGTGGGCGTGGGTGGCGACGGTCATCGCGGAGACCATGAGCACGATGAGCGCGATGCAGACCGACAGCATGTCGACCTTGCCGAGCTTGGCGAGCGGACGCTCGATCCAGCTGAGCCACTTGATGTCACGGTCCTCGAAGATGAAGTCGAGGAAGATCATCAGGAGGAACATGCCACCGAAGGCGGCGATCGACGGGTGCGCGTCGGTCACCAGCTGCTGGTACTTGTCCTTGTCGTCGAGCGCGAGCCGTACCGCTTCGATCGGACCGATCTTGGCGCTGATGGCCACGATCACGACCGGGAAGACCAGCCGCATGCCGAAGACCGCGATCAGCACGCCGACGGTGAGGAAGATCTTCTGCCAGAAGGCATTCATCTTCTTCAGGACCCCGGCGTTGACCACCGCGTTGTCGAAGGACAGCGAGATCTCGAGGATGGACAGGATCGCCACGACGCCGAAGCCGGTCCACCCCCCGTAGAGAACCGCGGCGACTAGGCCGAGCGCGGTGACCGCGAACGACCAGCCGAAGGTTTTCAGAAGCACTGGCTACCCAATCGTGTGTGTACGGGCTCCCGTGTAGCGGTCTCCCCCGCGCCGGTCCCCTGCTTTACGAAACGTTGACCCCGAAGTCTAGAGCGATACCGCGCAGACCCGACGCGTACCCCTGCCCGACCGCACGGAACTTCCACTCCCCGCCATACCTGTACACCTCGCCGAAGATCATCGCGGTCTCCGTGGAGGCGTCCTCACTGAGGTCGTAGCGCGCGAGCTCCTGGCCGTCCGCCTGGTTCACCACGCGGATGAACGCGTTGCTGACCTGGCCGAACGTCTGGCCCCTGTTGTCCGCCTCGTGAATCGAGACCGGGAAAATGATCTTGTCGCAGTTGGCCGGCACCTTGGCGAGGTCGATCAGGACCGACTCGTCGTCGCCGTCGCCCTCACCCGTGAGGTTGTCACCGGTGTGTTCGACGGAGCCGTCGGGGCTCTTCAAATTGTTGTAGAAGACGAACCACTCGTCGCCCAGGACCCTGCCCGCGTTGCACAGCAGGGCGCTGGCATCGAGGTCGAAGGGGGCGCCGGTGGTGGAGCGCGCGTCCCAGCCCAGGCCGACGAGGACCTGGGTGAGATTGGGTGCGGCCTTGGAGAGGGAGACGTTGCCTCCCTTGGCGAGCGTGACGCCCATGGTGATGGTCCTCCCCGAGGTGACGAGTGCGGTTGTTCCCGTGGATGCCGGGAGCCCGGGTCCCCGCGAGGGAAGGGAACACGTGTCCCCGAGGTGACGGGGACCCGTGCGCCCGTCGTCACGGGAACACGAGGTGGCGAGCGCGTCCGGCGCCGCACTCGTACGTGTGCGGCGCCGGACGGGATGTGCGGGGCCCGCGGGCCCGTGTCGGCTCAGACGTTGACGCCGAAGTCCTGCGCGATGCCGCGCAGGCCCGAGGCGTAGCCCTGGCCGACCGCGCGGAACTTCCACTCGGCGCCGTGGCGGTACAGCTCGCCGAAGACCATGGCGGTCTCCGTCGAGGCGTCCTCGGAGAGGTCGTAACGGGCGATCTCCGCGCCGCCCGCCTGGTTCACCACGCGGATGAACGCGTTGCGGACCTGGCCGAACGACTGCTGGCGGGTCTCGGCGTCGTAGATCGAGACCGGGAAGACGATCTTCTCGACGTCGGCGGGGACCGCGGCCAGGTCGACCTTGATCGCCTCGTCGTCGCCCTCGCCCTCACCGGTGGTGTTGTCACCGGTGTGCTCCACGGAGCCGTCGGGGCTCTTCAGGTTGTTGAAGAAGACGAAGTTCTGGTCGCTGGAGACCTTGCCCTCCGCGTTCGTCAGGATCGCGCTGGCGTCGAGGTCGAAGTCCGTACCGGTGGTGGTGCGGACGTCCCAGCCGAGGCCGACCAGAACTGCGGTCAGGCCCGGCGCCTCCTTGCTCAGCGATACGTTGCCGCCCTTGCTGAGGCTGACTCCCACGAGTCCTCCCAATTGGTGTCCAGGGGCGGGGAGCCCCAAGCGTTGCGTTGCCATCGGATCAACGACTGGATCCTAGTGACCGGTTCCCGGGCGCCACAGGCTCTGCACCCGAAGAATCACAGGGTGTCACCCCTGAGGAATCACAGGGTGCCCAGGGCCTTGACGTACTCGTTCAGGTCACGTGCGTCCGGCAGGTCGTTGACCACGCTCCAGCGCACCACACCTTCCTTGTCGATGATGAACGTGCCACGCACCGCGCATCCCTTGTCCTCGTCGAAGACGCCGTACGCCCGCGAGACCTCGCCGTGCGGCCAGAAGTCCGAGACCAGCGGGTACTCCAGGCCCTCCTGCTCGGCGAACACGCGCAGGGTGTGGATGGAGTCGTTGGAGACGGCGAGCAGCTGGGTGTCGTCGTTGACGAACTTCGGCAGCTCGTCACGGAGCGCACAGAGCTCTCCGGTGCACACACCGGTGAACGCGAAGGGGTAGAAGAGCAGCACCACGTTCTTCTCGCCGCGGAAGTCGGCGAGCTTCACGGTCCGGCCGTGGTTGTCCTTCAGCTCGAATTCCGGGGCCTTGGTGCCGGTCGCGATGCCAGCGAGCGCCATGAGTACGCATCCCTTTCGACGGAGCCCCTCGGGTGGGGCTGTTCGGGTGACCTCCACCCTACGTCCGACGATCTGCGCCCCATGTGAGCGTGAGGCCCCCGTCGACGGCATGTCGACGGGGGCCTCACGGTGATTCTCCGGCCGGCCGGCGCGCGGGCCGGGGCCCTGGCGCTCCATCCGGCCACAGGGGGCCTGGCGCGGTGCCTAGCGCTTCTTGGCGGCCGCCTTCGGCGTGACCAGGCGGCTGCCGCTCCACTCCTTGCCGGCGTTGACGCTCTTGGTGGCCGACAGGCCCGCAGTGGTGGCGGCCTCGCCGATCTCGCTCGGCTCGACGTACCCGTCACGACCGGTCTTCGGAGTCAGCAGCAGAATCGAGCCGCCCTCCTCCATGTACGCGATGGCATCCACCAACGCATCAGTCAGGTCCCCGTCGTCCTCACGGAACCAGAGCACCACGGCGTCGGCCACGTCGTCGTACTCCTCGTCGACGAGCTCTGTGCCTGTGGCCTGCTCGATGGCCTCGCGGAGCTCCTGGTCGACGTCGTCGTCGTAGCCGATCTCCTGGACCACCTGGTCGGGCTGGAAACCAAGCCTTACGGCCAGGTTCGTCTCCGCGTGGTCCGCGGTCGCGCTCACGGATTGCCTCCTGATCATGTTTTTGGGAATGCCTGTCAGCCACGCGCGTGCGCGGGGCGTTGGCCGTAGTCCACACGGGCGGGGCGGATCGCGCAAGTACCCGGCCGCCGAGACCGCCGAAACGGTGACGTTCCCGACCGTGTCGCCGCAACTGTCGCCCCATCCGCACGAGACCGAACGGCTCAGCGAAGCGGCTAGGCAGGATGGGCGTATCGTTGCGATTTGAGCCGAGCCTACCCCAGGGACGCCGGATGAACGTCTCGGTTACCTATCGGTAGAGATGACGATCGCGTCCACGCGGTACACGATGGGCAGCGGTGCACGGCCAGGCATAACCCAGGCGAGAGCCCCAACAGCGAAGGAACAGCGTGGCTTCCGGATCCGATCGCAACCCGATCATCATTGGCGGCCTGCCGAGTCAGGTCCCGGACTTCGATCCCGAAGAGACCCAGGAGTGGCTTGACTCCCTCGATGCCGCGGTCGACGAACGCGGCCGCGAGCGGGCCCGCTACCTGATGCTCCGGTTGATCGAGCGGGCGCGCGAGAAGCGCGTCGCCGTGCCCGAGATGCGCAGTACCGACTACGTCAACACCATCGCCACCAAGGACGAGCCGTTCTTCCCCGGCAACGAGGAAATCGAACGCAAGGTCCTGAACGCCACCCGCTGGAACGCCGCGGTGATGGTCTCCCGCGCCCAGCGCCCGGGCATCGGCGTCGGCGGCCACATCGCCACCTTCGCCTCCTCCGCCTCCCTCTACGACGTGGGCTTCAACCACTTCTTCCGGGGCAAGGACGAGGGCGACGGCGGCGACCAGATCTTCTTCCAGGGGCACGCGTCCCCCGGCATCTACGCCCGCGCGTTCCTCCTTGACCGGCTCACCGAGCCGCAGCTCGACGCGTTCCGTCAGGAGAAGTCGAAGGCCCCGAACGGCCTCTCGTCCTACCCCCACCCGCGCCTGATGCCGGACTTCTGGGAGTTCCCGACGGTCTCCATGGGCCTCGGCCCGCTCGGCGCGATCTTCCAGGCGCGGATGAACCGCTACATGGAGGCGCGCGGCCTCGCCGACACCTCCAAGTCGCACGTCTGGGCCTACCTCGGCGACGGCGAGATGGACGAGCCCGAGTCGCTCGGCCAGCTCTCCATCGCCGCCCGCGAGGGCCTGGACAACCTGACCTTCGTGGTCAACTGCAACCTCCAGCGCCTCGACGGCCCGGTGCGCGGCAACGGCAAGATCATCCAGGAGCTCGAGTCGCAGTTCCGCGGCGCCGGCTGGAACGTCATCAAGCTGGTCTGGGACCGGAGTTGGGACCCGCTGCTCGCGCAGGACCGCGACGGCGTCCTGGTCAACCGGCTCAACACCACGCCCGACGGCCAGTTCCAGACGTACGCCACCGAGACCGGCTCGTACATCCGCGACCACTTCTTCGGCGACGACCACCGGCTGCGCGCCATGGTCGAGAACATGACCGACGAGCAGATCCTGCACCTGGGCCGCGGCGGCCACGACCACAAGAAGGTCTACGCGGCGTACGCGGCGGCCAAGGCCCACAAGGGCCAGCCGACGGTGATCCTCGCGCAGACGGTCAAGGGCTGGACCCTCGGCCCGAACTTCGAGGGCCGCAACGCCACGCACCAGATGAAGAAGCTCACCGTCGACGACCTCAAGGGCTTCCGCGACCGGCTGCACATCCCGATCACGGACAAGCA
The DNA here is from genome assembly GCF_055593965.1 of Streptomyces sp. NPDC040622. Lineage (NCBI taxonomy): Bacteria > Bacillati > Actinomycetota > Actinomycetes > Kitasatosporales > Streptomycetaceae > Streptomyces > Streptomyces sp. NPDC040622. Next base: position 297,164 of record NZ_JBVIXD010000010.1, read on the forward strand.
GCTGGAGGACGGCGCCCCGCCGTACTACCACCCGGGCCGGGACTCCGAAGAGATCCAGTACATGCACGACCGCCGCAAGGGCCTGGGCGGCTACGTCCCGACCCGCGTGGTGCGCTCCAAGCCGCTGCAGCTCCCCGAGGAGAAGACCTACGCGGCGGCGAAGAAGGGCTCGGGCCAGCAGTCGATCGCCACCACCATGGCGTTCGTCCGCATCCTGAAGGACCTCATGCGGGACAAGGAGATCGGCAAGCGCTTCGTGCTGATCGCCCCCGACGAGTACCGCACCTTCGGCATGGACGCCTTCTTCCCGAGCGCCAAGATCTACAACCCGCTCGGCCAGCAGTACGAGTCCGTGGACCGCGAACTCCTCCTCGCCTACAAGGAGTCGCCGACCGGCCAGATGCTGCACGACGGCATCTCGGAGGCGGGCTGCACGGCGTCCCTCATCGCCGCCGGTTCGGCCTACGCCACCCACGGCGAGCCGCTGATCCCGGTGTACGTCTTCTACTCGATGTTCGGTTTCCAGCGCACCGGCGACCAGTTCTGGCAGATGGCCGACCAGCTCGCGCGCGGTTTCGTCCTCGGCGCGACCGCCGGACGTACGACGTTGACCGGCGAGGGCCTGCAGCACGCCGACGGCCACTCCCAGCTGCTCGCCTCGACCAACCCGGGCTGTGTCGCCTACGACCCCGCCTTCGGCTACGAGATCGCGCACATCGTCAAGGACGGCCTCCGCCGGATGTACGGCCCCGACAGCGAGGACGTCTTCTACTACCTCACCGTCTACAACGAGCCGATCCAGCACCCGGCCGAGCCCGCCGACGTGGACGTCGACGGCATCCTCAAGGGCATCTACCGCTTCAAGTCCGGTGAGCAGGGCGCCGTTCCGGCCCAGATCCTCGCGTCCGGCGTCGCGGTGCCGTGGGCGGTCGAGGCCCAGCAGATCCTCGCCTCGGAGTGGAACGTCAAGGCGGACGTCTGGTCGGCGACCTCCTGGAACGAGCTGCGCCGCGAGGCCGTGGACGTGGAGCGCCACAACTTCCTGCACCCGGACGAGGAACAGCGCGTCCCCTACGTCACGCAGAAGCTGTCCGGCGCCGAGGGCCCGTTCGTGGCCGTCTCCGACTGGATGCGGAGCGTCCCCGACCAGATCGCCCGCTGGGTGCCCGGCACGTACCAGTCGCTGGGCGCGGACGGCTTCGGCTTCGCCGACACCCGCGGTGCGGCCCGCCGCTTCTTCCACATCGACGCGCAGTCGATCGTGGTCGGCGTGCTCACCGAGCTGGCCCGCGAGGGCAAGGTCGACCGTGCCGTCCTGAAGCAGGCCATCGACCGGTACCAGCTGCTCGATGTCACGGCCGCCGACCCGGGCGCGGCCGGGGGCGACGCGTAGTACCCGCACCACCCTCGCAGCACCTGCGCGACCCCGCGCAGCGCGTCGCGGACGGTGCGTCTTCCGAGGGGCGGCGGGCCATGGGTCCCGCCGCCCTTCGGCGTTTCCGCGATGCGGCCGGGTCGGCAGGGGGCAGGACGGACGGGCGGCAGAGGGCAGGGCGGACGGGGCGGCAGCGTTCTGAAGCCCTTGATCCCTTCTGGGCCTCTGCGCCCGGGCCGGGCCGCGCCGGGGCCGGGCCGCGCCGGGGCCGGGGCCGGGGGCACGGTCTCGGCGCAGGCCGGTCGTCGTGGTCGCCCCCGCTGTCCGTATGAGTGCCTGGACCGTGTCGATCACACCCAGGACCAGGGCCAACAGGGCCACCAGGTCCGGCACCCGTCCGGTGCCGGACCAGCGGCACCGGACGGGTGCCGGACCAGCGGCGCCCCATGGCGAGCCGGCCGCAGACGATCGCCACGGGGCCGAGGATGATCCCCAGCGCGAGGAATCCGGCGATCGCAAGGATGACTCCGACGATCCCGAGCGTCGCGCGGTCCGGCCGACTCCGCGACCACGTACGGCCGGCGCGTGAGCCGGGGCGCTTGCGCGTGGTGTGTCCGAAGCCCGCCATCATCACCCTTCGGGTCGGCCGCTTCGGGCTTCCCGGGGAGGACCCCCGTTCATCGTTCCCAGACCTTGAAGGCCCGTACGCGATAAGGCGATTCGGGGGCCCAACTGCCGCTGCCCGGGTAGGTGTTGAACTCTCCGGTCTCGGCGCACTCCTTCGACTGGTACACGGTGACGGGCCGCCCCGTGCGGTTCGCGAGCGCCTGCGCGCTGCCCCCCTCCGGCAGCGCGATACAGCTCTCGATGTCGATGTCCGCCAGCTCGTACACATGGCGGGTGCCGTGGAATCCCGCCTTCTCCCAAAGGCAGAGCTCACCCGGCCCGCAGCCGCGGAGCGTGGGCGGGGCGGTGGCACCGGCGTACGCGGGTGTGAGGATCACCGCGGCGAGTGCTGCTGCCATCGCGGTCATGGGCATGGCTGTACGCATCTTCTTCAACCCCCGTGTGATGTGGCGCAGTTGTCCACGTGATGCGCGACCCGGTCGTCCGTGTCGTGCGGATCTTCTGTCTGCACTGTGGACCCGTCGGCCGGGCCGCCGGAAGGGGTACGAATGTGCGTCACCCGGATAGGGGAAAGCCCCCCAGGATCTCCCTGAGGGGCTTTCCCCTACTTCGGCCCGCCGAGGCGTCCGCGGCCTGCCGAGCCCCGGTTTCGGGCGGCGGCTTGGGGCGTGCGGTCGCGGGCGGCAGGCAGAGCCTCGGACGCGGCCGACGGCTCAGATGTGGCCCACGCCCGCACCGGCCTCGGCGTTGACGCCGCGCTTGGTCAGGAACGCGACGAAGACCGCGACCACGGCCACTCCGGTGGCGACCAGGCAGGCCATGCCCATGCCCGACATGAAGGTGTCGTGCGCGACCGAGGTGATCTGGTCGGCGATCGACGCCGGTGCCTTCGGCGGAACCGGCGCCACACCGACCTGGACGGCCTCCGCGGCCTTGTCGAGCTGGGCCTCGCTCATCGGCGGGAGCTTCGCATCGGCCCAGTTGTCGGGCAGGTCGCTGTCGACCTTCGAGGCCATGACGGCGCCGAGGACGGCCGTGCCGAGGCTGCCGCCGATCTGCATGGCGGCCTGCTGGAGGCCGCCTGCGACACCGGAGAGCTCCATCGGCGCGTTGCCCACGATGACCTCCGTCGCACCGACCATGACCGGGGCGAGGCCGAGGCCGAGGAGCGCGAACCAGATCGACATGAGGCCGCTGCCGGTCCCCGCCTCCAGCGTGGACATGCCGTACATGGCGACGGCGGTGCAGAGCATGCCGCCGGCCAGCGGGATCCGCGGACCCACCTTGGTGATCATCGCGCCGGCCAGCGGCGAGCCCACGATCATCATTCCGGTGAGCGGCAGCAGGTGCAGACCACTGTCGACGGGGCTCATCCCGTGCACGTTCTGCAGGTAGAAGGTGACGAAGAAAAGGCCGCCCATGAAGGCGATGGCCATGAGCACCATCAGGACCACACCGGCGGACAGCGCCACGGAACGGAACAGGGCCAGCGGGATGAGCGGTTCCGCGACCTTCGACTCCCAGACCGCGAAGAGCACGAAGCTCAGCACGGAGACGCCGATGAACGTCCAGGTCATGCCGTCGCCCCAGCCCCACGCCGGGGCCTTGATGAGCGCCCAGACCAGGCAGAACATGGCCGCCGACAGCAGCACGATGCCGACGATGTCGAAGGACCTGGGGGCGTTCTCGGCACGGTGGTCCTTGAGGATGACCACGCCGAGGACGACGGCGATGATGCCGACCGGCACGTTGATGAAGAAGACGGACTGCCAGCTGACGTGCTGGACGAGGAGGCCGCCGAGGATCGGGCCGCCTGCCGTGGACGCGCCGATCACCATGCCCCAGATACCGATGGCCATGTTGAGCTTCTCGGCCGGGAACGTGGCCCGGAGGAGGCCGAGCGCGGCGGGCATCAGCAGCGCGCCGAAGAGCCCCTGAAGCACGCGGAAGGTGACCACCAGCGCGATGCTGTCCGACAGGCCGATGGCTCCGGAGGCGGCGGCGAAGCCGACGACGCCTATGAGGAAGGTCTGGCGGTGGCCGAAACGGTCACCCAGCTTGCCCGCCGTGATCAGCGCGACGGCGAGGGCGAGGAAGTAACCGTTGGTGATCCACTGGACGTCCGCGAAGGTGGCGCCCAGGTCCTTCTGGATCGCCGGGTTGGCGATGGCCACGATGGTGCCGTCCAGGGCGACCATCATCACGCCGATCGCGACGGCGAAAAGTGTCAGCCAAGGGTGGCCGCGGAGCCCCTTGGCCGGGGCCGGCACGGACACGGGCTCCGGTGCCTTGTCCGCCTTGTCGACGGTGGTCTGACTAGTCATGCGCCGAGGCTAGTGACAGCGACTGACAGTTGACAAACAAATTCACAAGTCGGTAACTGTCACGTTGCTCACAGGTATGGTGAACTGGGAAAACGGCAGAGAAGAGGGCCACGGTGTGAAGACCACGCAGCGAGCGACGGACTCCCCGGCGGCCATGCCGGAGGACTCCGAGGACCCGGAGAGCTCCGAGAACACCCAGGACACCGAGGGCACCGAGGACACCGCCCACGGGCCCACCAGGCCCGGACTGCGCGAGCGCAAGAAGCAGCGCACCCGGGACGCGCTCCTGCGCGTGGCGCTCGAACTCTTCACGACCAAGGGGTACGAGGAGACGACTGTCGACGAGATCGCCGAGGCCGTCGACGTCTCCCAGCGCACGTTCTTCCGATACTTCGCCAACAAGCAGGAAGCCGCCTTCGCGGTCCAGGAGATGGTGGAGGCCCGGTTCGTCCAGGCCGTGCGGGACCGCCCTGCCCACGAAGGCCCTCTCGCGGCACTGCGCAGCGCCGTCCTCGGCACCTGGGAGGCGATAGGGCAGTCCATCGAGGAAGTCGTCCCTGTCGAACTCCACATGCGCATCTACCAGGTGATCGAGTCGACGCCGACCCTGCTCGCCTATCACCTGCGCCGCTCCATCGAGATGGAGGACGAGGTCGCCCGCGTGATCGCCGAGCGCGAGGGGCTCGACCTGGACAGCGACCCGCGCCCGCGCGTGGCGGTCGCCGCCTTCAGCGGCGTCATGCGGGTCACGGGACGGATGTGGGGTGCGGGAGGGGACATCACGCCGGAGTCGATCCGCGCGCTCACGGAGCAGTATCTCGACCACCTGGGACCCGCGTTGGCCGAGGACTGGCGCGGGCAGCCGTCACCCCAGGCTCCCTGAACGACCTGAGCTCCAACGGCCCTCAGGCCCCTTCCAGCCCTCTCCCCCTGGGTCCGCCGAACGTCATCCAACCGACGGAGTTCACCCGTGCGTTAAGCGACGACTTCCACACCCCGCGTCACCGTCCGCTCTGTTGCGTCGCGCCGACACACCGCCTACGGAGCGTCACGAAATGACGGAAGATGTGTCGTCTTTGCCTCAATTACCCCTACAGAAACGTGATGTGCCTCACGCGATGCACGGGAGGCATCACGATTCTCCTAGGGTGTCCCGTAGTGACTTCCTTCGACTCCTCCCCTCAACTCAACGCCTGGCGCGCTCTGCTCGCGCTCGCCGTCGTGTTCGTCATGCTGGCGACCACCGGCTGGACCGCCGTGCGCCACAACAGAGGCGACGCGTCGCCTCTGCAGACCGCACTCTCCGCCTGGGAGCGGGGGAGCATAGACGGGCGCGCGCTGCCCGACCCGGACGCTCCGTCCGGGCGTCTCGCCCACTTCTTCGCGTCGCTCGACACGCAGCAGGCCAACAGGCTCGCCGCCCGCTACCCACTCGCGGTAGGCAACATGAACGGCGCCCCGGCCGACCTGCGCTATCGCGCGAACCACATCGCCCTGGGACAGGCCCGCAAGGTCGAGCGTCAACGCATGCACGACAAACGCCTCTCGCCTTTGGGGCAGCAGGAGGCCGAGCGCAGGATGAAGCGCTTCGGGGTCATGATGCGCCCCGGGCGCCAGGTCTTCGCCTTCGACCCGATGGGCTCCGGGCGCATGGCGGAAGTCTTCGGGGACCTCGACAAGGCCCGTCGTGTCTCGGTCGTGGTGCCCGGTGTCGACACCAATGTGCTGACCTTCGAGCGGACGTTCCGCAAGTACTCGGCGCCGGTGGGCATGGCGAAATCGCTCTACCGCGCGGAGCGCGCCGCGAACCCGCACACGCGTACCGCCGTGATCGCCTGGGCCGACTACACCGCGCCCGTCGGGATCGGCGTGGACGCGGCCACGTCCATGCGCGCCGAGGACGGCGCGCCGCGGCTGAACGCCATGGTGCGCGGCCTGCCCGGCCGCACGCCGGTCGCGCTGTACTGCCACAGCTACGGCTCCGTGGTGTGCGGCGTGGCGGCGCGAACGCTGCCCCCGCGGGTCACCGACATCGCGGTGGCGGGCAGCCCCGGCATGCGCGCCGACTCGGCCGCACAGTTGGGTACGGCCGCCCGGATCTGGGCCACCCGGGACAGCGACGACTGGATCCAGGACGTGCCGAACATGGAGTTCGGCGGGCTTGGCCACGGCGCCGACCCGGTGTCCGGCGGCTTCGGTGCGCGCGTCCTGTCCGCGGCCGGCGCACGGGGGCACACCGGCTATTTCGAGCCGGGCACGGAGAGCCTCCGCAACTTCGCGGAAATCGGTACGGGTTCGTACCACGGAGTGACCTGCGCGAGCCACGGCGACGCCTGCCGGAAGGGTTCTTCCGGCTCGGCAGCGGCCTGACGCGCGTAGAAATCGACGAAACAGCGGGACGCCGCAGGAGGGACGGGGGCGCGCGTGCCGCCTACGATGAGCCGCATGGGTGACGTACTGGCCGGATTTCATGCCGCCTGGGAGTTCAAGTCCGACTCCGTGCTCATCCGCTTCGAACGGGGAATCCGCACGCCGAAGCTCTTCCAGGCTCTCGGTGAACGGCGCATCCCGCATGAGGCGATCGCGGCGGTGACTCTCTCCCCGGGCAAACGCGGGACGGTGGTTCTGCATGCCGTACCGAGACCGGGCGCCGATCCTCTGATGGAGGCCGCGGCGGGGCAGCTCAAGGAGAGCGGTGACCCGTACCGCCTCGTGCTGCCGGCCGAGCGGGAGACGCTCGCCGAGTACTACGCGGACGAGCTGCGGGCGCAGCTCGCCCCGGACGACGGTGAGCCGTCCGATCGCTATCTGGTGGCCGCTCCCGAGACGCCCCAGCAGTTCAAGGCGTACGACGGCAAGGCGTCCTTCGACGGCAAGCTGGTGTCCTTCCGCTGGTTCTGGACGGGCGCCTCGTCGGCGAAATGGAAGGCCGGCGACCAGAGCTTCCCCGTCACCGACCTGTGCGGCATCGAATGGCGCTCCCCGGAGGTGTTCGAGGGCCATCTGCGGCTGCTGCGCCGCGAGACCCCCCTGGCCCAGCCCGCGCAGGCCGACCAGGATCCGGCGGCCGTCGTCTTCGGCCTCGGCTACGGCCCGGTCCACGAGTCACTGCCGTTCGCCGCCTCGGTCCTCGCGGCGGTGAAGGCGTCGGGGCCCGCCCAGCTCTCCGACGGCGTCGGCACGGGCTCCCCCACGGCCACGGCCGTGCGGCGGGATCCGGCGGACATCGCGGACCGCATCCGGCACCTGGGTGAGCTGCACCAGGCGGGCCTGCTCACGGACGAAGAGTTCACGACGAAGAAGGCCGAGCTGCTGGCGGAGCTCTGACCCGTACGGTGCGGGGGCCGCAACCCGCACCGCGGGCGGGCGGTGTCTCGTGTCGCGTGGGGCTCTGCTGCGAGGGCTGTGCCCGTGCGCGAGCGGCGGGCGGCGAGCGACGGGCGTGCGGCGCGGGAGCGTCGCCGGAGCCATCCGTGAGGGCCACTCCTGATACCGCGGTACGGGGTCGATCCAGCTCCCCGGTATGACGTCACGCCGACTGCTTCACGCCTACGCTGATCAGGCCATGAGCAGCGCATCGATACCTCCCGACCAAGAGCCACGCCGTCCGGCGCACGAGCCGGCCGGTCACCCGGCCGCCTTCTTCCGCCGTGCCGCCCTCCGCCGTGCCGCCACGGCCGTCCGCGACGGCCTGCACGCGGCGGGAGCCGCGCTGTCGGAGCCCGCAGAACCGTCCGAGCCGCTGCTCGCGCACGCCTCCAACCGCTGGGTGCGGAGACTGCCGCTGCTGATCGCCGCCTGCTTCGTCGCCGTCCTCATCCCGGTCACCGTCCAGGTCCTCACGCACGACTACGGCGTCGACGGCGGCCTGGCCGGTGCCCTGGGCGTCGCCCAGTCCGCGCCCCTGCTCCTCGCGGTCGTCCGGCCGCTTCCGGCGTGGTGGATCGTGATCGTCGCGGACGTCCTCGGGTCCATCGCCGCGATGGCCTCCGATCCCGACCGCCCCGCGCCCTGGACCCCCATGATCATCGTGGGCTATCTGGTCGTCTGCTGCGCGCTGTCCCTGCGGCAGAGCCGCCGCACCCTCCTCGGCATCTGGCTGATCACCGTGGCATCCGGGCTGGTGCTCGGCATGTACCGCGGCAAGGAGAGCCAGGACACCGGCGTGCTCCTGACCGTGCTCAGCGGGGCGGTGCTGCTGCTGGGCGCGCTGCTGCGCGAGCGCGGCGACGCCCGGCGCAGGCTCGTCGAGCAGGAGACCATCAGCGAGACCGAGCGCGCCCAGCGCACCCTCCTTGAGGAACGGGCCCGCATCGCTCGCGAGTTGCACGACGTCGTCGCCCACCACATGTCGGTCATCACCATCCAGGCCGACTCCGCGCCCTACCGGCTCGACGGCCTTCCCGCCGCGGCGCGCGAGGAGTTCGGGAGCATAGCGGCGAGCGCCCGGGAGTCCCTCACCGAGATGCGGCGGCTGCTCGCCGTGCTGCGCAGCGAGGGGGCGAACGGCGAGCGGGCGCCCCAGCCGGGACTCGACAGGCTGCCGCACCTGGTCGAGGCCACGGTGCGGGCCGGCATACCGATCGACCTGTCACGTCCGGAGCTGGCGATCCTCAGGCAACTGGCCAAGGTGACCCCGGCCGTGGACCTGTCCGCGTACCGCATCGTCCAGGAAGCGCTGTCGAACGTGATGCGTCACGCGCCAGGCGCACCCACCAAGATCACTCTGACCCTGGACCCGGAGCACCTCCTGATCCTCGTCGTCAACGGCCCGTCCACAGAGCCCTCCTCGCCGCTGGAGGGCAGCGGCACGGGACACGGCCTCGTCGGCATGCGCGAACGCGTACGGTTGGTCGGCGGCACGGTCGACGTCGGTCCGCTGCCCGACGGCGGCTTCCGTGTGGCCGCCCGTCTCCCTCTCATCCCGAAGGAATCCGGCACCGCATGACCATCCGCGTGATCATCGTCGACGACCAGGCCATGGTGCGCGCGGGGTTCGCCGCACTGCTCGCGGCGCAGAGCGACATCGACGTCGTGGGTGAGGCGCCGGACGGCAGGAAGGGCATCGAGGTCAGCCGCAGCACCCATCCCGACGTCGTGCTGATGGACGTCCGCATGCCGGAGCTGGACGGACTCGGCGCGGCCCGCGCCCTGTTGGACCCGCCGCCGGGCGTGGTGCACCGGCCCAAGGTGCTCATGCTGACCACCTTCGACGTGGACGACTACGTGTACGAGGCGCTGCGTGCCGGCGCCTCCGGTTTCCTGCTCAAGGACGCGCCGCCCGCCGATCTCATCTCGGCCGTCCGCGTGGTGGCGGCCGGCGAGGCGCTGCTCGCGCCGTCGGTGACCCGCCGCCTGATCGCCGACTTCGCCAAACAGCGGACGACACCGCGCAGCGACGCGTCCCTCCGCCTCAACGGCCTGACGCCGCGTGAGACCGAGGTACTGGTGCTGATCGCCCGCGGCCTGTCCAACCAGGAGATCGCCGAACGGCTGGTACTCGCCGAGCAGACCGTGAAGACCCACATCGGCCGTGTGCTCAACAAGCTGGACCTGCGGGACCGCGCCCAAGCCGTGATCTTCGCCTATGAGTCGGGCCTGGTCACTCCCGGCGAGCAGTAGCCACCCCCCCTACCTCGGTATCACCACGGCATACCCCGGTATCACCTGAGAGTTGGCTCCGCGGTGTGACGTGCCGCCGCACACCGTCTTCCTACCTTTCCCTTCGTCAGGCCAGAGCGCGCCACGAAGCGGGGAGGAAGACGAGCCATGGGGCTTCGATCCTGGAGAGCACGGAGCAAGAGGGCGCTCGTCGCAGCCTCACTCATGACGACGGTCGTCGTCGGCACGGCAGGCTGGGCCGTCGGCAATGAACAGCAGCCGCTCACGGGCCCGCCGCCCGGCACCAGTTCCTGGCGCGCGGACGAAGTGCGGGGCGAGCGGCTGCCGGACCCGGTGGCCGCGACACCCACCCGGATCGCCGCGTTCTTCGACTCGTTGAGCGAAGCTCAGCGTCAGCGTCTCGTGGCACGCCACCCCTCGGTCGTCGGGAATCTGGACGGCGCCCCCGCCTCCCTGCGTTACGAGGCCAACTCCCTTTACCTGCGCGCCGAGCGCACCCGCGAGAAGGTCCGGTCGACCGACCCCGGCCTCACCCTGCAGGATCACGACCAGGCCCGCGCGCTGGTCGCCCGCTACGACGAGCTGCTGACGCCCGGCCGTCAGATACTGGCGTTCGACCCGCGCGGGCGCGGCCAAGTCGCCGAGGTATACGGAGACTTGGCGACTGCCGGGCACGTCTCCGTCGTCGTACCGGGCTCCGACATCGACCTGAGCACCTTCGACCGCGCCCGCGACACGTACGGCACGCCGGCCGGGATGGGCCGCTCCCTGCGCGCGGCGACGGGCGCGAGCACCGCCGTGGTGGCCTGGGTGGGATACACCACCCCGGTCGGCCTCGGCCCCGACGCCGCCACGGGACGGCTGGCAGCGGCAGGGGCGCCGCGCCTCGCGCGCTTCACCCAGGGCCTGACGGCGTCCGGCACGCCGCGCCCCGCCGTGTTCTGCCACAGCTACGGCTCGGTGGTGTGCGGCCTGGCCGCCCCACGCCTGGCCGCGTCCGACCTCGTGGTGCTCGGCTCCCCCGGCATGCGGGCGGACAGCGTGGCGGACCTGCACACCACCGCCCGCGTCTGGGCCGCGAAGGACGACAGCGACTGGATCGACAACGTGCCGAGCGTCGAGCTCTTCGGCCTCGGCCACGGCGCGGACCCGACCGGCCCCGACTTCGGCGCCCGCCGCGTCCCGGCCGAGCGGGCCGAGGGCCACACCGGCTACTTCGCCCCCGGCACCGACTCCCTGCGGACCTTCGCCCGCATCGCCGTCGGAGCCGACTCCCCCACCGGCAACCGAACCACCGGAGTACGGACATGAGCCTCCCCACCCTGAGTTCCCCAAGCTCGCGGAGCACCCAGAGTCCTCGGAGCGCGCGAAGTTCTCGGAGCTCCCGAAAGTCCCGGAGCGCGCTGAGACCACGGAACGCGCTGCGTGCCCTGCGCAGCACCGCGTCGGAGATCGACGTCAGGACTCCCTCCCATCGCGACCGGGCCGTGGACGGGCTGCGCGCCCTCGCCCTGCTCGCCGTGCCGACCGGGCACTGGCTCCTTGGCGGCTTCGGCCTCGACTCGGGCGGGGCGCTGCACAACGCCAGCCCCTTGGCCGCGTTCGGCTTCTTCGCCCCGCTCAGTTGGGTGCTGCAGATGCTGGGCATCTTCTTCCTGGTGGGCGGCTACGCTTCCGCGCTGTCCTACCGCCGGGCCGTGGCACGCGGCCGTTCGACCGGCGGCTGGCTGCGCGGGCGCCTCGCACGGCTCGGCCGCCCTGTCCTCGGGGTCACCGCCGTATGGGCGGCGCTCGTCCCGACGCTGTACGCCCTGGGCGTGCCGGGCACGACCCTGCACACCGCGTCGACGCTGGTCGTCCAACCCCTGTGGTTCGTGGGCGTCTATGCGGTGATCACGGCCCTCACCCCATGGTGCATCCGGGCGGCGGAACGGCTGGGGGCCTGGTCCGCGGCGCCGTTGCTCGGATCGGTGGCCGTCGTCGACCTCCTGCGCTACGGCCCGTTCGCGGCGGCCATGCCGTCCTGGCTGAGCCTGCTGAATCTGCTGCCGGGCTGGCTGTTCGCCTATCAGCTGGGCGTCAGCTGGGGCGAGAAGAAGCTGGGCAGGCGCGGCGCGTGGTTCCTGCTCGCCGGCGGATCCGCGCTCTTCGCCGCGCTGCTCCTCGTCTTCCACTATCCGGCGTCGATGGTCGGCGTCCCGGGCGAGGCCCGCACGAACTCCCATCCCCCGTCGCTCCTGGTCCTCGCCCTCGCCGGGGCACAGAGCGGTGCGGCGATCCTGCTGCGGGACCGCATCGGCAGGCTGCTGCGCCGCCCCGCCCTGTGGGCGCCGGTCGTCGTCATCAACCTCTCGGCGATGACGATCCTGTGCTGGCACCAGACGGCGCTGCTCGCGGCGGCGGTTCCCGGCTCGTTCCTCGGCGCGGTGCCGGGGTTGACCACGAGTCCCGACACGCTCGGCTGGACAGCCGCGCGCGTCGCCTGGCTTCCCGTCTTCGCGGGGTTGCTGGTGCTGATAGGCCGGTACGCCCGCGGGTTCGAGGCCCCCTGGAAGCGGGCGACCGGCGCCCGACGGGCGCTGGCCGGATTGCTGGCGGCCGGGTTCGCGGTGTTCGCCCTGGGGCTGACGTGACGGGCACCGGATCGAGCTTCCGCGGCCCGGCCCCGGACGCCGCCCCAGACGCAGCACCAGCACCAGCCCCAAGCGCCGACGCAACCCCAGCCCCAGCCCCAGCCAAGAACGAGGGCGGGAGCGAGAGCGGGAGAGGGAGAGGGAGCGAGAGCGGGAGAGGAGACGAACGGTGGCGCGTCGGGCTACTCGCGGCCGACCGAGGTGGAGGTCATGTCGGCATACCGGTCCCCCGCGACGGCGGCGGCGATCGGGGCCAGCAGGGCGAGGTCCTCGTCGGTGAGGGTGATGCGGGTGGCCGCGGTGTTCTCCTCGACGCGGGTGGGCCTGCGCGTGCCGGGGATCGGGACGACGGGCAGGTGGTGGACCGCGGCCTGCTGCTGGACCCAGGCAAGGGCGACCTGCCCGAGGCTCGCCCCGTGGGCGTCGGCGACGGTGCGGACGGGGTCCAGGAGAGCGGCGTTGGCGGTGGCGTTGGCGCCGGTGAAGCGAGGCTGCTGCCGGCGGAAGTCGTCCTCGCCGAGCTCCTTGTCCGCGCTGACGAACGAGCCGGTGAGGAAACCTCGGCCGAGCGGCGAGTAGGGCACGAGGGCCACTCCCAGTTCGGCGGCGGTGGGCACCACGCCCTGCTCGATGTCGCGGCTGAAGAGCGACCACTCCGACTGGACGGCGGCCACGGGGTGGACGGCGTGCGCGGCCCGCAGTTCGGCGCCGGTCACCTCGCTCAGGCCGAGGTGCTTGACCTTGCCCGCGGCGACGAGCTCGGCCATGACCCCGACCGTCTCCTCGATCGGCACGGCCGGGTCGCGGCGGTGCATGTAATAGAGGTCGATGACGTCCGTGCCCAGGCGGCGCAGGCTGGCGTCGACGCTGGAGCGTATGTACTCCGGCGAGTTGTCGATGCGCCGCTTCGTCGGCTCGGCCGGGTCGATGCCGAGGGCGAACTTGGTGGCGAGGACGATCTCGTCGCGGTGCGCCTTGAGGAAGGGCGCCAGGAACCTCTCGTTCTCGCCCATGCCGTAGACGTCGGCGGTGTCGAAGAGGGTGACGCCCAGTTCGAGGGCGCGGTCCAGGGTGGCCGTGGCCTCGCCGGTGTCCGTGGGGCCGTAGGCGAAGCTCATGCCCATGCAGCCGAGGCCCTGGAGGCCGACCTCGGGCCCGCCGGCCCCGAGCCGCACCGTCCCCAGCCGGGCGGAAGAGCCGACGGAGACAGCAGAAGCAGAGGAGGTGGAGGGGGTGGAGGAGGTAGCGGGGTTTTCGGCAGTCATCAGTGTCAGGGCCTCTCTGACGCCTTCCGGGCGCCCGCGTACGTGTCGATCTTGTAGTCGAGGACGGCGAGGGTGTCGTTGAGCTCCGCGATGCGGGTGCGGACGTCGCGCCGGGTCTGCTCCAGGAGTTCCTGACGTTCGGCGAAGGTGTGCTCGCCCTCGCGCACCAGCTCCGCGTAACGGACCATGTCCGCGACCGGCATGCCCGTCAGGCGCAGCTTGCCGACGAAGGCGAGCCAGTCCAGGTCGCGGTTGCGGTAGCGGCGCTGGCCCGTGTGGGAGCGGTCGATGTGCGGCATCAGGCCGATCCGCTCGTACCAGCGCAGGGTGTAGGCGGTGAGGCCGGTGAAGGCGGCGACTTCGCTGATCGTGTAGTGGTCCTGGCCGTCCGGCCTCCGGGGCCGGGCGGGTGCCGGGGCACAGACATGGGCCCCGCGTGCCGGGCGGGTCGGCGCGCTGCTCGTCTCGATCACCGTCATGCCCCTCACGCTAGAACCTTGGAGTGCACTCCAAGCAAGCAGATTCGGAGGACGCCGTTGGATCCGGAGGGAAATTCGGGAGACGTCTCACCTCGTGGTCACTACCGTCCCGGGCATGAGTCTCGTACGCCGTGCCACGCCAGAGGACGCCGAGGAACTGATCAGGCTGCGGCAGGTGATGATCGATTCGGTGTTCGCCGCCCGCTCCGGGGCCGAGTCCGACACCAGCTGGCATGCCGAGTCCGTGACGACCGTGCGGAAGCGGCTCGGGGAGCCCGAGGGGGACTTCGTGGCGTTCGTCGTCGACCATCCGGAGCGGCCGGGTGGCCTCGCGGCGCTGGTGGTGGGGACGCTGGAGTACCGGATCGGACGGTTGGGCAATCCGCACGGCCGGGTCGGCCATGTTTTCAGTGTCGCCACCGATCCCGACCAGCGACGCAAGGGGCATGCGCGGGCGTGCATGGAGTCGCTGCTGGAGTGGTTCCGCGAGCGCGGGGCGGCGAGCGTGGACCTCAACGCGTCCGCGGAGGCGGAGCCGCTGTACGTCTCGCTCGGCTTCACGCGCAAGCCCGACCCCTCGATGCGGCTGAACCTGTGAGGCGCTGGGCGGCCGAACCCGCAAGGCGCGCGGCGACTGTGCCGGTAAAGCCCCCGGGGTGGCTGAGGGCCCTGGGGCCCTGGGGCCCTGGGGGCGGCCGTACCCATAGGGCCCTCTGGGGGCCCTGAGTGCTCTGGGGGGCGACCGTACCCATAGGGCGCTTGGCGGTCGAGTCGGTGGGGCGCTTAGGCTCGGGGCATGCAGAGCCTGGCGTTGATCGAGAACTGGCCGGTCCCCACCGCCGCGGCGGCCGTCGTCCGAGCGGACGGCACCGTGGTCGGGACGCACGGCCCCACGGACCGGCGTTTCGCCCTCGCCTCGGTCACCAAGCTCCTCGCCTCGTACGCGGCGCTCGTCGCGTACGAAGAGGGGGCGATCGAGCTCGACGAGGCGGCCGGGCCCGAGGGGTCGACGGTGCGGCACCTGCTCGCGCACTCCAGCGGGCTGGCGTTCGACGAGCACCGGGTGACGTCGGAGCCGGGGACGCGGCGGCTGTACTCGAACGCGGGGTTCGAGGTGCTGGGGGATCACATCGCCAAGGCGACGGACATTCCCTTCGCGGAGTACCTGCGCCAGGCGGTCCTCGTACCGCTGGGGATGACCTCCACCGCGCTCGAAGGGGGCCTCTCGCCCGCCAAGGACGGGGTGTCGACGGTCGACGACCTGGTGCGGTTCGCGGCGGAGGTGCAGGCCCCACGGTTGCTCGACGCGCGGACGGTCGCGGCGGCGATGACCGTGACGTACCCGGGGCTGAAGGGCGTCCTGCCGGGGTACGGGCATCAGAACCCCAACGACTGGGGGCTCGGGTTCGAGATCCGGGACTCCAAGGAGCCGCACTGGACGGGGAGTTCGTCGTCGCCGCGGACGTTCGGGCACTTCGGGCAGGCGGGCACGTTCCTGTGGGTCGACCCGGATGCGGGGGCGGCCTGTGTCGCGCTCACCGACCGGCCCTTCGGACCGTGGGCGGCCGAGGTGTGGCCCCCGTTCACCGACGCGGTACTCGCCGGCCTCCGCGGTTGAGCACACCCCTCTCCCACCTCGTCTCCCACGCCTCCCACGTCGCCTCCCGCCTCGCCGGCCTCCGCGGCTGACGCCACGCCACTCGCCCAGCAGGACGCGGTCCCCTGCGTCCTACGACGCGTTCGCCCGCGTCCTACGACGCGTTCGCCATCTCCCAGACGAGGAGTTCCGCGGGGGC
This sequence comes from Streptomyces sp. NPDC040622, assembly GCF_055593965.1. Lineage (NCBI taxonomy): Bacteria > Bacillati > Actinomycetota > Actinomycetes > Kitasatosporales > Streptomycetaceae > Streptomyces > Streptomyces sp. NPDC040622. The sequence goes on from NZ_JBVIXD010000010.1 coordinate 313,285, forward strand.
GTCCGAGGCCTCCGGGGCCACGGCCTCCAGTCCCGTCTCGTCGCTGATCCGGGCCGAGTCGCCGGGGCCAAGTCGGTGGTCGGCGAGGGCCAGTTCGCCGCGGACCACATGGACGTACACGAACGGCGCGTCCGGGAGGGCGAGCCGCTCGCCCGCGGCCGGGCGCCGCACATGGAGCAGGGCGCCGGCGCCGGGGACCGCGTACGGCGTGGAGTCGGCGATGCCGCGCACCACCTCGTAGGCGGGGTCGCCGCCCGGGGTGAGGGGGGCCAGCCACATCTGGACGAAGACGAGGGGGCCCGTGCCGTCATTGCGTTCCACATGGCGGACGCCGCCCGCGGCGGAGAGGTGCTGCACGTCGCCGGGGCGCACCCGTGACGCGTGGCCCGTCGAGTCGCGGTGGGTGAGCTCGCCCTCGACGACCCAGGTCACGATCTCGGTGTGGCTGTGCGGATGTTCGTCGAAGCCCGCGCCGGGGGCGAGCCGTTCTTCGTTGCAGGCCAGGACCGCGCCGAAGCGGAGGTTGTCGGGGTCGTAGTGCGGCCCGAAGGAGAAGGCGTGGGAGGACTCGATACCGGCCGCGGTCTCCCCGCCGCGGTACCGGTCGCCGGAGCGCCGTACATCAATCACGCACCCCACGGTAGCCCCGGCACCGCATCTCCCCGTCCCGATAAGGCAGTCTTGTCACGTGCCCGAACCCTCAGCGAACGAAGCCCATCAGGAGTCCGGCCAGGACGCCCGTCGGACCGCCCACGCCCACGCCGCGACCCTGAAGCGTCTGGAGAAGTCGTCCGGGAGTCTCGCGGCGCAGGCCATCGCGCGCATGGACGAGACGCTGTCCTGGTACCGGGCGATGCCGCCGGAGAATCGATCATGGATCGGCCTGGTCGCGCAGGCCGGTATCGCCGCGTTCACCGAGTGGTTCCGGTACCCGGACGCCCCGCAGGCCATCTCCACCGATGTCTTCGGGACCGCGCCCCGCGAGCTGACCAGGGCGATCACCCTGCGCCAGACCGTGGAGATGGTGCGTACGACGATCGAGGTGATGGAGTCCGCGATCGACGAGGTCGCCGCGCCCGGCGACGAGTCCGTGCTGCGCGAGGCGCTCCTCGTCTACGCCCGCGAGATCGCCTTCGCCACCGCGCAGGTGTACGCACAGGCCGCCGAGGCACGCGGTGCCTGGGACGCCCGTCTCGAATCGCTGGTCGTCAACGCGGTGCTGTCCGGGGAGGCCGACGAGGGGGCCGTCTCCCGCGCGGCCGCCCTCGGCTGGAACTCCCCCGAGCACGTCTGCGTGATCCTCGGCACCGCCCCCGACGGCGACAGCGAGCTCACCGTCGAGGCCATCCGCCGCGCCGCCCGGCACGCGAAGCTGCAGGTCCTCACCGGTGTTCTCGGTGACCGTCTGGTCGTCATCGCGGGCGGCAACGACAATCCGCTGCACGTCGCGAAGTCCCTGATCGGCCCGTACGCCGCCGGTCCCGTCGTGGCGGGCCCCATCGTTCCCGACCTGCTCGCCGCGACCCGCTCGGCGCAGGCCGCGGCCGCCGGGCTCAAGGCGAGCGCGGCCTGGCAGGACGCCCCGCGGCCCGTTCTCGCGGACGATCTGCTGCCGGAGCGGGCGATGGCCGGGGATCCGGCGGCCCGCGAGCAGCTGGTGGAGGAGATCTACAGACCGTTGGAGGAGGCGGGCTCCGCGCTCTTGGAGACGCTCAGCGTCTATCTGGAGCAGGCGAGCAGCCTCGAAGGGGCGGCCCGGATGCTCTTCGTGCACCCCAACACCGTGCGCTACCGGCTCCGACGTGTGACTGACGTCACCGGTTGGTCGCCTTCCGACGTGCGCTCCGCGTTCACTCTGCGTATCGCGCTGATCCTGGGGCGCCTGGCCGACGGAGATCCCCAGTCGTAGGGTTTTGTCGGGCCCCTACAATTTGCCCAGCCGTTCTTCGTCCCTGTCCCCACGGGCGGCCCCCACCGTCCACAAGAGAGAGTGTAAGAGTGCTCGTACTCGTCGCTCCCGGCCAAGGCGCCCAGTCGCCCGGCTTCCTGACTCCCTGGCTCGACCTCCCCGGCGCCGCAGACCGCATCGCCGCCTGGTCCGACGCCATGGGGCTCGACCTTGCCCACTACGGCACGCAGGCCGACGCGGACGCGATCCGCGACACCGCGGTGGCCCAGCCGCTGCTGGTGGCCGCCGGACTGCTCTCCTCCGCGGCACTCGGTGACATCACGCCGGGCGCCGTCGCCGGTCACAGCGTCGGTGAGATCACCGCCGCCGCGTACGCCGGTGTGCTCACGGAGGACGCCGCGCTCGGCCTCGTCCGTACGCGCGGCCTGGCGATGGCCGAGGCCGCCGCCGTCACGGAGACCGGCATGGCGGCGCTGCTCGGCGGCGACCCCGAGGTCACCGTCCCGCACCTGGAGAAGCTGGGCCTGACCCCGGCGAACGTGAACGGCGCGGGCCAGATCGTTGCCGCAGGCACCCTGGAGCAGCTCGCCGCGCTGGCGGAGGACAAGCCCGAGGGCGTCCGCAAGGTCGTCGCCCTCAAGGTCGCGGGCGCCTTCCACACCGAGCACATGGCGCCCGCCGTGGCGCGCCTGGAGGAGGCCGCCGCCGGCCTCACCGTCGCCGACCCGACGATCCCCTACGTCTCCAACCGTGACGGCAGGACGGTCACCGACGGCGCCGACGTGGTCGCCCGCCTGGTCGGTCAGGTCGCCAACCCGGTCCGCTGGGACCTGTGCATGGAGACCTTCAAGGAGCTCGGCGTGACGGCGCTGATCGAGGTGTGCCCCGGTGGCACGCTGACCGGTCTGGCCAAGCGCGCCCTGCCGGGCGTCAAGACCCTCGCGGTGAAGACCCCCGACGACCTCGACGCGGCCCGCGCGCTCGTCGCCGAGCATTCCTGAGCCGACGACAGACAAGGAGCCGTAGCGCATGTCGAAGATCAAGGCCGGTCAAGGCCACCCGTACGCGCGGATCATGGGTGTCGGCGGCTACCGTCCCACGCGCATCGTGCCGAACGAGGTGATCCTGGAGACGATCGACTCGTCCGACGAGTGGATCCGCTCCCGCTCCGGCATCGCGACCCGCCACTGGGCCTCCGACGAGGAGACCGTGGCCGCGATGTCCGTCGAGGCGGCGGGCAAGGCGATCGCCGACGCCGGCATCACGCCCGAGCAGATCGGTGGCGTGATCGTGTCCACCGTCTCGCACTTCAAGCAGACCCCGGCCATCGCGACCGAGATCGCGGACAAGGTCGGCGCGGGCAGGCCCGCCGCGTTCGACATCTCCGCGGGCTGCGCGGGTTTCGGTTACGGTCTGACCCTCGCCAAGGGCATGGTCGTCGAGGGGTCCGCCGAGTACGTCCTGGTGATCGGTGTGGAGCGGCTGAGCGACCTCACCGACCTGCACGACCGTGCCACGGCGTTCCTGTTCGGTGACGGCGCCGGCGCCGTGATCGTGGGCCCGTCCAAGGAACCGAGGATCGGTCCGACGGTCTGGGGCTCGGAGGGCGACAAGGCCGAGACGATCAAGCAGACCGAGAGCTGGGACGTCTACCGCAACGGCGCGCCCGACAAGTTCCCTGCCATTACGCAGGAGGGCCAGGCGGTTTTCCGCTGGGCCGTGTTCGAGATGGCGAAGGTCGCCCAGCAGGCGCTGGACGCGGCCGGAATCACCGCGGACGACCTGGATGTCTTCATTCCGCATCAGGCCAACGAGCGGATCATCGACTCGATGGTGAAGACTCTGAAACTGCCGGAACACGTCACGGTCGCCCGTGACGTGCGCACCACCGGCAACACCTCGGCCGCCTCGATCCCGCTCGCAATGGAGCGGCTCCTGGCGACCGGCGAGGCGAAGAGCGGCGACACCGCGCTCGTCATCGGCTTCGGGGCGGGTCTCGTGTACGCCGCCACGGTCGTTACCCTCCCCTAGGCATCTCTGTACGGATCACCCGATCCGCACAGAAGCCGCACACCCTCTGGATACATAGAAGGAGCGCCAACATGGCCGCCACTCAGGAAGAGATCGTCGCCGGTCTCGCGGAGATCGTGAACGAGATCGCCGGCATCCCGGTCGAGGACGTCCAGCTGGACAAGTCCTTCACCGACGACCTGGACGTCGACTCGCTGTCCATGGTCGAGGTCGTCGTCGCCGCCGAAGAGCGCTTCGACGTCAAGATCCCCGACGACGACGTCAAGAACCTCAAGACGGTCGGCGACGCGACCAAGTACATCCTCGAGCACCAGGGCTGACCCGGCCCCGAGCTCTGTCGCCACCCGGCGGTGGCGCCGCTGATCCCCTCAACACCGTGGAGAAATTTCCTGTGAACTCGACCAATCGCACCGTGGTCGTCACCGGTATCGGCGCAACCACACCGCTGGGTGGCGACGCAGCGTCGACGTGGGAGGGCCTGCTCGCGGGCCGCTCCGGCGTCAGCGCGCTGGAACAGGACTGGGCGGCCGAGCTGCCGGTCCGCATCGCCGGTCAGATCGCCGTGGAGCCCGGCGAGGTCATCCCCCGCCCGCAGGCGCGCAAGCTGGACCGTTCGGCGCAGTTCGCGCTGATCGCGGCCAAGGAGGCCTGGGCGGACGCCGGCTACACCGCCAAGGCGGGCGAGGACGCGTCCGTGGACCCGCACCGTCTGGGCGCGGTCATCGCGTCCGGCATCGGCGGTGTGACCACGCTCCTCGACCAGTACGACGTGCTCAAGGAGAAGGGCGTACGCCGCGTCTCCCCGCACACCGTGCCGATGCTGATGCCCAACTCCCCGGCGGCCAACGTCGGCATCGAGCTGGGCGCCCACGCGGGCGTCCACACCCCGGTGTCGGCCTGCGCCTCGGGCGCGGAGGCCATCGGCTACGCGATCGAGATGATCCGCACCGGCCGCGCCGACGTCGTCGTCGCGGGCGGCACGGAGGCGGCGATCCACCCGCTGCCGATCGTCGCGTTCGGCAACATGATGGCGATGTCGAAGAGCAACGACGACCCGCAGGGCGCGTCGCGTCCCTACGACGCCGGCCGCAACGGCTTCGTGCTCGGCGAGGGCGCCGGCGTGATCGTCCTGGAGTCCGAGGAGCACGCCAAGGCGCGCGGCGCGAAGATCTACGCGGAGGCCGTCGGCCAGGGCATCTCGGCCGACGCCCACCACATCACGCAGCCCGAGCCGTCCGGCAACGGCATCGCCGCCGCGCTGCAGAACCTGGTCGACACGACGGACCTGAAGCCGGCCGAGGTCGTGCACGTCAACGCGCACGCCACCTCGACGCCGCAGGGTGACGTCGCGGAGATCAAGGCGCTGCGCAAGGCGTTCGGCGACGACGTCGACCACATGGCGATCTCCAGCACCAAGTCGATGACCGGTCACCTGCTGGGCGGCGCGGGCGGCGTCGAGACCGTGGCCACGGTCCTGGCGCTCAAGAACCGCATCGCCCCGCCGACGATCAACATCGACAACCTCGACCCCGAGGTCGACGCGGACATCGTCCGCGGCGAGGCCCGTCCGCTGCCCGAGGGCCGGATCGCGGCGCTGAACGACTCGTTCGGCTTCGGCGGCCACAACGTCGTCCTGGCGTTCCGGTCCGTCTGAGCCGCGCGTACGCGGTAACCGGAAGGGCCCCCACCATGCGGTGGGGGCCCTTTCGCGTACGGAGTGCGGGCGGGCGTCAGACGACCTGGTGCAGCCACCGCACGGGCGCGCCCTCGCCCGCGTACCTGAAGGGCTCCAGCTCGTCGTCCCAGGGCTTGCCGAGGAGCTTGGCGAGCTCGGACTCCAGGTTGCTCTCGCCGCGCTGCGAGCGGGCGAGCGCGGCGCGGAGCCGGTCCTCGGGGATCAGGATGTCGCCGTGGATGCCCGTGACGGCGTGGTAGATGCCGAGCTCGGGCGTGGCGCTGTAGCGCTCGCCCTCGGCGCTGGCACAGGGCTCCGCCGTGACCTCGAAGCGCAGCAGATCCCAGCCGCGCAGGGCGGAGGCGAGCTTGGAGGCGGTGCCCACCGAGCCCTGCCAGGAGAATTCGGATCTCCAGGTGCCCGGCGCCGCGGGCTGCCTGATCCAGTCGAGGCTCACACGCGCACCGAGCACGCCCGCGACGGCCCACTCGACGTGTGGGCACAGCGCGCGCGGAGCGGAGTGCACGTACAGAACTCCACGTGTCGTCACCGGGACCTCCAGTGTGGGTCGAGGTTCGCCTTCCCCAGCGGCCTCGCGCCCGTGCCGAGCAGTTTTCCCAAATACTAGATAAACCTGGGAAAAGGGGACAGATGTGACGTGATGTAATTTAGCGGAACCACTGCAACGGGTCGCCACCGGGTGGACCACCCGCCCTGTCACCGCCGTGACAGCGGTGGTCCGGCGGCTACGGGCCGAGGCTACCGTGCGGCGGCGCAAGGAGTGTGACGTACCGTCGGTCCCAGGGCCAGGAAAGTCCGACCTTTCACCCGGCGGGGCGCAACCCCGGGCACACGCACGACGTCACGTTGAACGACCGAGGGGAGCAGGGGATGCGGAACCGCAGGCACCGCTCGCGTGCCGTCGTCGCCCTGGCGACGACGGCCCTTCTCTGCGGCGGGGCACTCACCGCCTGTGACGCGCAGGGGGACAACTCCGGGGCGCCGGGCGGCCCGTCGGCCCAAGACAAGCCGTCGCCGAAACCCACCCCCACGTGGGACACCTCACCCCGCTCGATGGCCGCGGTCGGCGACTCCATCACCCGCGGCTTCGACGCCTGCTCGGTGCTCTCCGACTGCCCCGAGGCGTCCTGGGCGACCGGCACGGACTCCGCGGTGGACAGCCTGGCGAGCCGGCTCCTGGGGAAGAAGCGGGCCGCCTCGCACAGTTGGAACCACGCGAAGACCGGCGCCCGGATGGCGGATCTCACCGGGCAGATCGAGCAGGCCGCGGCGGAGCGCCCCGAGCTGGTGACGGTGATGACGGGCGCCAACGACGCGTGCCGCCCCTCGGTCTCCTCGATGACGCCGGTCGCCGAGTTCCGCGCCGACTTCCGCGAGGCGCTGCGCACGCTGCGGCGCGAGCTGCCCAAGACGCAGGTGTACGTGGCGTCCGTGCCGGATCTGAAGCGGCTCTGGTCGCAGGGGCGGACCAACCCGCTGGGCAAGCAGGTGTGGAAGCTCGGCATCTGCTCCTCGATGCTGGCCGATCCTGACGACCTGAACACCGCGGCGACGCAGCGGCGCGAGAGCGTGCGGGACCGCGTGGTCGCGTACAACAAGGTGCTCGAAGACGTGTGCGAGAAGGACCGGCGGTGCCGTTACGACGGCGGGGCGGTCTTCGACTACCGCTTCGACGGCGACCAGTTGAGCCACTGGGACTGGTTCCACCCGAGCAGGGACGGCCAGTCGCGGCTGGCCGAGCTCGCCTACCGGCGGGTGACGTCGAAGAAGCCCGTGGCGTAGGCGCGGCAACCCGGCGCGTGGTGTCCCGCGGCCCGGCGTAGGGTCACGATCATGCGCAGTGAACTCTTCGGGACGCTTCCCGACGGCAGCCCCGTCCACCGCTGGACCCTGGAGCGGGCCGGGGTGCGGGTGCGCGTCCTGACGTACGGCGGGATCGTGCAGTCGGCGGAGGTTCCCGACCGCTCGGGGCGGACGGCGCCGGTGGCGCTGGGGTTCGAGGGGCTGGACGGGTATCTGGGGCACCCGGGGCCGTACTTCGGGGCGCTGGTCGGGCGGTACGCGAACCGGATCGCGGGCGGCTCCTTCACCCTCGACGGGCGCACGTACCCGCTCGCGCGGAACAACGGGCCCAACGGCCTGCACGGCGGCGAGCTGGGCTTCGACAAGCGGCTCTGGGACGCGGAACCGGCGGGCGGGCACGGGGTGCGGCTCTCGCGCGTCTCCCCCGACGGCGAGGAGGGCTATCCCGGGCGGCTCGCGGTCTCGGTGACGTACACGCTGGAGGAGTCGGGCGCGCTGCGGATCGCCTACGAGGCGACGACCGACGCGCCGACCGTCGTCAACCTCACCCACCACACGTACTGGAACCTGGCGGGCGCGGACGGCCGCAGCGGCGCGCTCGGGCACACGCTGCGGATCGCCGCGTCCAGGATCACCCCCACGGACGACACCGGGATTCCGACCGGGGTGTACGAGGAGGTGGCGGGGACGCGGTTCGACTTCCGCGAGGCGCGCGGGGCCGGGCCCGGCTTCGACCACAACTACGTGCTGGACAAGGGCGTCACGGCAGGGCCGGTCGAGGTGGCCGAGCTGTGCGATCCCCTGTCGGGCCGGGTCCTGACGGTCGCGACGACGGAGCCGGGGCTCCAGCTGTACACGGCGGACCACTTCGCGGCGGACCTGCCGTTCGCGCCGGGCGACGGGATCGCGCTGGAGACCCAGCACTTTCCCGACTCCCCGAACCGGCCGCGGTTTCCCTCCACGGTTCTGCGGCCGGAGGGGGTGTACGCCTCGGAGACGGTGTACGGGTTCTCTGTGGCCGATCGCGCCCCTTGAGGACCTCCCCGCGCCGCCGCGTCAGGCCACCAGCGTCTCCGTCAAGCGGGTGTCCGTGGCCGAGCGGGCCGCCCGGACCTCGTACGTGCCCGTTCGGTACGTCCAGGAGTTCGTGGGCTCGTCCCAGGTCTCGAAGGCCCTGCGCGGCAGTTCCACGGTGACCTCGGCCGTCTCGCCGGGGGCCGCCACCGCGCCCGCGAAGCCGGCCAGCCAGTGGGCCGGGCGGTCCGCGGCGGAGGCGTTGCCGGGGGTCGCCGCCAGGTAGACCTGGACGACCTCGCGGCCCGTGCGGTCGCCGGTGTTGCGGACGCGGACCGTGACCGTCGTGCCCTCGACGGTCATCGACTCGTACGTCCAGTCGGTGTAACCGAGGCCGTGCCCGAAGGCGTAGGAGGGCGTGGCGCCCGCCTTCTCCCAGGCCCGGTATCCGATGAACACGCCCTCGGTGTAGGCGAGTTCGCCGTCCTCGGGGGTGACGTGGGTGACGGGCGCGGACGCCAGGTCGCCCCAGGTGGTGGGGAGTCGGCCGCCGGGCTCCTCGGCGCCGAGCAGGACGTCGGCGAGGGCGGCGCCGCCCTCCTGCCCGGGGAACCAGCCGAGCAGCACCGCGGCGACGTCCTCGCGCCACACGAGCTCCACCGGGGAGCCGGAGTTGACGACGACCACGGTGTTCGGGTTGGCGGCGGCGACGGCGCGGACCAGGTCGTCCTGGCGGCCCGGCAGCCTCAGGTCCTTGCGGTCGAAGCCCTCGGACTCGACGCTCTCGGTGGTGGCGACGACCACGACGGCGGTGTCCGCCGCGCGGGCCGCCTCGACGGCCTCGGCGATCAGTTCGTCGGGGTCCCGTCGCGGGCCGAGGTGGACGAGGGAGAACACCACGCCCTGCAGCGGCGCCTTCGGCTGCTTGTCGAGGGGATGGTTCAGGGAGATCTCGACGGTCTCGCCCTCGGTGAGCGCGACCCGTGCACGCTCGACCGGCGAGCCGAAGAACGCCTCGAACGGGTCGGACGCGGCACCCATCCCCTGGACGCCGTCGTAGCGGACCTCGCCGTCGACGGTGAGCGTGAAGGCGCCGAGGCCGCGCGTGCCGAAGACGTGCTCGCCGCTCTCGCGGGGGGTGAACGTGCCGACCAGCTCGATGCTGTCGAGGGCCTCGTGGGTGACGCCGTCGGGCAGGTCGTCGCCGATCCACTGGACCTGGCCGGTGGGCAGGTTGCCCTCGCCGAGGACGGCGCCCGCGCTGTCGCGGCAGACGGCGCGGAGCGCGAACCCCTTGTCGGCGGGGGCGAGTTCGTCGCTGGGGTCGGCGCCGACCGCGTACGTGAGCGCGCCCTCGGGCAGGGTGGCGGTCAGGCCGTCGAGCGGGGAGATCACGCGGGCGGGGAAGACGGTGGCGGAGCCGCCGCCGAGGATGCGGGCGTCGCGGGCGGCGGCGCCGATGAGGGCGACGGTGCCGGTGGCACTCAGCGGGAGGACCCGGTTCTCGTTGCGTACGAGGACGAACGCGCGGCGGGCGACCTCGCGGGCCAGTGCCTCGCCGTCGACCGCGGCGGGGAGGCCGGCCGGGGCGACGACCGGCTCGGCGCCTTCGAGGATGCCGACGCGGGCGGCGAGGCGCAGGACGTTGCGGACGGCGTCGTCGACGCGTTCCTCGGCGACCTCGCCCGCGCGGACGGCGGCGGCCAGCGGTTCGCCGTACACCGTGCGCGGGCCCGGCATGGCGACGTCGAGTCCGCCCTCGATGTCACCGACGGTGGAGCGGGCGGCCATCCAGTCTGAGACGTTGGAGCCGTCGAAGCCCCACTCGCCGCGCAGGACGCCCTCGACCAGGTGGCGGTGCTCGGTCATCGTCACGCCGTTGACCTGGTTGTAGGCGGTCATGATGCCCCAGGGGTGGGCGTTGGTGACGATGGCCTCGAAGGGCGCGAGGTACAGCTCGCGCAGGGCGCGCGGGGGAACCTTGTTGTCGACGGTGAAGCGGTCGGTCTCGGCGTCGTTGGCGACGAAGTGCTTGACGGTGGTGCCGACCCCGCCGGACTGCACGCCCTGGACGTAGCCGGTGCCGATGACGCCCGTCAGGTACGGATCCTCGCTGTACGCCTCGAAGTGGCGGCCGCCGAGCGGGGAGCGGTGCAGGTTGACGGTCGGGGCGAGCAGGACGTGCACACCCTTGCGGCGGGCCTCCTGCGCGAGGAGCGTGCCGGCGCGGCGGGCCAGGTCCTGGTCCCAGGTGGCGGCGAGCGCGGTCGGGGACGGCAGCGCGATGGACGGGTCGTCGGCGGTCCAGCGGGTGCCGCGCACACCGATCGGGCCGTCGGACATCACGAGGGATCCGAGGCCGATCTCCGGGAGGGCGTGCAGCGCCCACATGTTCCTGCCGCCGAGGAGGCGGGCCTTGGCGTCCAGGTCGAGCTTGCCGAGGGCGGCCTCGACGACGGCCTCCCGGGCGCGCTCCCGCTCCGGGTCCGGGCGGTCCGTGCTCCTGCCTGTCCCGTTGCCGCCGGTGATGTCCGCCGCGATGCCGCCGGTGGCCCCGGTGGGCCGGCTTTCCGCCATGGCGATGCCTCGATTCATCCGTCGTGTCGTCCGTTCCGTACCGGTCCGTCCGTGCCGGCCCCTCCATCCTGCATCGGCCACCTGTAGAGAGGTAGGTTTTGTTATCTTGTCGTTATACGAAGATGTCGTACCGTCCTCCGGGCGACGACGTACGGAAGAGGGGCGGGCCATGCCGGCCAGGGCCAGGAGCGAGGAGCGGCGCGCGGAGATCCTCCGTGCGGCGTTCGAGGTGATCGCCGAGCGCGGCTACCGGGGCGCGAGCCTCGGGGCGGTCGCCGAGCGGGTCGGACTCACCCAGCAGGGCCTCCTGCACTACTTCCCCACCAAGGAGGCCCTGCTGCTCGCCGTCCTGGAGGCCCGCGACCAGTGGGACGCGGTGCCGCGCGGCGAGTGGCGGATCGACCTGCTCGGCTCGCTGGTCGACTACAACGCGATGCGCCCCGGCGTCGTGCAGACCTTCTCCGCGCTGCTCGGCGAGAGCGTCACGGACGGGCATCCGGCGCGCGCCTTCTTCACCGGGCGGTACGCGGCGGTGCGGGAGAACTTCGCGGCGGTGCTGCGCGCCGAGTACGGCGACCGGCTGCCCGGCGGGCTCACTCCCGAGGCCGCGGCCCCGCTGCTGGTGGCGGTGATGGACGGCCTGCAGTACCAGTGGCTGCTCGACCCCGGCTCGGTGGACATGCCGGGGGCGTTCAGGGACTTCCTCGCGCTCCTCGGCGGGGAATCAGACGGCAGGGGATCGGACGGCGGGGAATCAGGCGGCGCGGCCGGGGGCGGCGACGGCGGCCACGACGTCGACCTCGACCAGGGCCCGCGGCGGGACTAGGCGCGGGGCCGCGACCGTGGTGCTGGTGGGCGGGGTCCCGGTGAGGAACTCCTGGCGCACGGAGGCGTACGCGGCGAAGGCGTCCATGTCGGTCAGGAACGTGCGGATGTTGATGATGTCGTCGAGCCCCGCACCGTGCGCCTTGAGCAGGAGCTCCAGGGTCTCGAAGACGGCGCGGGTCTGCGCGGCCATGTCGTCGCCCTGGGCACACTGTCCCGAGAGGTACAACAGGACGCCGCCGTCGGCGTGTTCGACGCGGGCGACCTGCGAGTAGGGGCCCTGCGGCCGCGGGGCGGCGGCGGGGTTGTCGATCGTGACCTGCATGCGGCGTACTCCTTGTGGGCGAAGCGGGGCGGGGCGGGCGGTTCGTGGCGGGCCCCAGGGGGGCGGGCGGTCGGGTGGCGCGTCAGCCCGAGCGCCGGGCGCGGATGTGCGGGACGGCGCGGGCGATGTCCTCGCGGGCGACGTCCGGGTCGGCGGCGGCCGCCGTGAAGTGACGCAACACCGCTTCCATCACCGGCAGTTGGGCGGCCTCGGTGGCCAGGGTGATGTCCTTGACGGCGAGGTCGTTGCCGAAGTGCACGTCGGTCGCGAAGGCGCGGGGGACGGCTCCGCCCAGCGGGCCCTTGGCGAGGGCGTCCTTGGCGGTGCCCTCGTCCAGGCCGAGCGCGTCGGCGAGCTTCATCGCCTCGGCGACCAGGGCGACCCCGCCCATGACGGCGGTGTTGACGACGAGCTTGAGGGCGGCGCCGGTGCCGAGTGCGCCGGTGCGGGTGACCGGGCCGAAGCGGGCCAGGACGTGCTCGACGCCCGCCGCGTCGCCGCCCGCGAGGATGCCGAGCCGCCCCGCGGCGGCCTTGTCGGTGCTGCCCATGACGGGGGCGTCGACGAGAGTGACGCCGGCCGGGACCCGCTCCGCCAGCTCCCGGACCACCTCCGGGCCGACGGTCGACATCTCCACCCAGTGCGCTCCGGGGCGCAGCGCGGGGGCGACGGCGTCGGCGACCTCGCGCACGGCGTCGGGCCCCGCGAGCATCGTGATGACGACGTCGGCATCGCGCACGGCGTCGGCGGGGTCCCCGGCGGCCTTGGCGCCCTCCTTCACGAGGGCGTCGGCCTTCTGCGGGGTGCGGTTCCATACGGTCAACGGATGCCCCGCGAGCAGCAGTTGGCGGGCCATCGGCTCACCCATGTGGCCGAGGCCGAGGAATGCGATCTTTTCCATGGGTCCGACGCTAGGCCCGGGCACGGGATGCGACAAGCGAATGTCTAGCATGCGAGCCATGCCGAACCCGCATGCCGTACGCGACACGGACGCCGCCCGGCCGGCCTCCCCTGCCGGGCCGCCGTCCGCACCCCCCGACCTGTCGACCGTCTGGCTCCGGACCTTCCTGGAGGTGGCCCGGCACGGGTCGTTCACGGTGGCGGCGCGGGAGCTGGGGTGGACGCAGTCCGCCGTGTCGCGGCAGATCTCCGCGCTGGAGGCGGCACTCGGCGGCGCACCCCTCTTCGACCGGCTGCCGCGCGGGGTGCGCCCCACCGCGCAGGGCCGCACCTTGCTGCCGCACGCACAAGAGCTGCTGTCCCGACTGCACACCGTGGGACGGGAGTTGGCGGCTTTGCGGGACGCGGCGGGCGGGCTGCTGCGGGTCGGGGCGTTCGCGACGGCCGACGCGGGGCTCGTGCCGCGGGCGATCGCCGCGTTCCGCGCCCGCCACCCCGGCGTGGTCCTCACCCGCGAGGAGGGCCTGACGCCCGCGCTCCTGACCCGTCTCACGGAGGGCGACCTCGATCTGGCGGTGGTGTCGACGACGTCCGGCACACCGTCCGACGAGACGTACGAGCTGCACCACCTGCTCGACGAGACTCTGTACGTGGCGCTCCCCGCCGGGCACGCGCTGGCGGGCGAGCCCGAGCTGCGGCTGATCCAACTCGCGCACGAGGACTGGATATCGGGCAGCGCCCGCGTCGAGGGAACGCTCCTGGACCCGGCGCTGCGCCACGGCTTCCGGCCGCGCGTCGCGCACGTCGTCGCGGAGTGGACGGCGAAGCAGGGGTACGTCGCGGCGGGGCTCGGCGTGGCCCTGGTCCCCGCGCTCGCCGCGGAGGGAGTACGAGCGGACATCGCGCTGGTACCGGTACGGGACGCGGGGGCGCCCCCGCGCGCGGTGTACGTGGCGACGGCGCGGGGCCGCGCACCTGCACCCGCGGCGGGACCGTTTCTGGCGGCGCTCCGGGAGGCGGCGAGGGGACTGCGGGACGGAGCGGTGGCGCGGTGAACGGGTGGCGCGGTGGCGCGGTAACCCGGTGGAGCGGCAACGCCGTAACCCGGTGGAGCGGCGCGGCCGTCTGCTGTTGGCGCGCTGCCGCACCAAGTCGCGTACTCTTCCGGCGAGTTCCGCCGGACGGGCCCCGGACCCACCCCGCCTACTCCGCGTCGCACGTACGGACGTGAAGGTGTCCCTCGCCCGGATAGTCGGGCGGGAAGGGCGGCAGCACGGAGTGCAGGGCGTACCCGCTCTTCTCGGCGACGCGGCAGGAGCCCTGGTTGGCGACGGAGTGCAGCAGTTCGAGTCGGCCGGGCCGCGCCAGTCGCCGCGAGGCGAACGCCCAGCGGGAGACGGCGTCCAGGGCGCGCGGGGCCACGCCCCTGCCGCGGGCCTCGGGCGCGGTCCAGTAGCCCACCTCCGACGCGGCGCCGGGGCGCGAGTTGTCGGGCCGCACCTTGAGGGCGACCCGGCCCACGGGCCGGCCGACGGCCGCACCCTCAACGGGCTCGGCCCCGGTCCCGGCGCCCGCCCCCGCCACGACCACCGCGAAGCTGAAGCACGTGCCCTCGGCCCACGCCTCGCCCTGCTCCTCGATCCAGCGGCGCGCGTCCGCCTCGCTCTCCAAACCTGTCAGGAGCCACCGGCGCAGGAGCGGGTCTCGGTGGGCCGCGAGGAGGGCGGGGACGTCGTCCTGGTGCCAGGGGCGGAGTATCAGCCCCGGCGCGACGGGGCCGGACTCGTCGGACCGGCCTGACTGGTCGGACTGGTCGGACTGGTCGGACTGGTCGGACTGGTCGGACTGGTCGGACTGGTCGGACTGGTCGGACTGGTCGGACTGGTCGGACTGGATCACGTGCGGTCACCTGACTTCCGCTCGGGCGGGCGCCGCGCGCACCGCGTCGGCTCTCTGCGGCCGACCCTACGTAACGGAGTTGACCCGCACCCCCGCCACCCGCTTCCATTCGGGGCCGGACCGGGCCGCACCCGACCGGGCCGGACCGACCAGGGGGACACGTGAGCACAGGCAAGATGCACGCCAACGAGGCCGACACCGACGAGGCGCTGGTGCGCCGGCTGATCGACGCCCAGTTCCCGGCGTGGGCGGGGCTGCCGGTGGAGCGCGTGGACTCCGCGGGGACGTCCAACGCCATGTACCGGCTCGGCGCGGACATGGTCGTGCGCCTGCCGCGCGTCGAGGGTTCCGCCCAGGACGTGGAGCGGGAGCACCGGTGGCTGCCCCGGCTCGCGCCCGCGCTGCCCGTCGCGATCCCCGTGCCGCTCGGCAAGGGCGCACCGGGCGAGGGGTACCCGTACCCGTGGTCCGTGTTCCGGTGGCTGGACGGCACGACGCGCGACCCCGAACAGCCCCTCGCCGAGCCCGGCTTGTTCGCCAAGGACGTCGCGGAGTTCCTGATCGCCCTGCGCGAGGTGGACGCAGCAGACGCGCCCGCCGCCTACCGCAGCGACCCGCTGGCGGGACGCGACGACGACACGCGTGCGGTCCTCGCGGGGCTGCGCGGGCTCGTGGACGAGCGCGCCGCGACCGCCGTGTGGGAGGCCGCGCTGCGCGCGCCCGCGTGGCAGGGGCCCGGCGTCTGGGTGCACGGCGACCTCCAGCCGGGCAACGTCCTGGTCGACCGCGGCCGGCTCGGCGCCGTCATCGACTTCGGGTGCATGGGGTCGGGCGACCCCGCGGTCGACCTGATCTGCGCCTGGTACCTGATGGACGCCGAGGCCCGCGAGGCGTTCCGGGACGCCCTCGGTCCGGCCGCGGACGACGCCATGTGGGCGCGGGGCCGTGGCTGGGCCCTGACGATCTCCCTCGTCGAGCTCTCGTACTACCGGGAGACGAACCCCGTGATGGCCCGCATCGCGCGCCGGGCCGTGGGCCAACTGACGGAGCTGGGCGGCTAGTTGACGCTCGCACCGCCGGCCGTTCCTCACCCGGCGCCGACCAGCATGCAGGCCGCCAGACCCGTGATCAGCGCGCTCGACGCGAGCGCCGTGACCAGGCGGCCTCTGTGGCCCGTGAGCAACCGCCCGAGGAACGCCCCGCCACCGGCCAGCAGGAGCTGCCAGCTCGCCGACGCGGCGAACGCGGCCAGCGCGAACACCGCCTGTTCCGGGCGCGTCAGCGACGCGGTGGCGGGGCTGCCGAGGACGAGCGCGGCGAAGTAGATCACCGTGGCGGGGTTCAGGAGCGTGAGGCCGAGCAGGGCGGCGTAGGCACGGGCGGGGCCGAGCGGGGTGCCGGCCCTCGCGGCGGCCGTGCCCCGCCCCCGGTACCCGCGGACCGCCGTCACCGCGCCCCGCACCGCCATCGCGACGAGCACGAGGGCCGAGGACACGCGCAGCGGCACCATGACCGGCTCGACGGCACCGGTGAGCGAGGCGCCGCCGATCGCGGCGACGAGGGCGTAGAGGCCGTCGGCGGTGGCCACGCCGAGGGCGGCGCAGGCGCCGATGCGCAGAGACGTACGCGCGGTGAGGGCGACCAGGTAGGCCGCGACGCCGCCGACCGGCATGGCGATCCCGTACCCGGCGAGGACTCCCGCGACCAGGACCGCGCTCATGAACGCGCGGGAATCGGCCTCCACGGTCGGCCGGTCCGCTGCCGGCCGCGCGCCGGACGAGCGACGCGGGCGGTCGGCGACAGGGCGGCGGCAGCAGCCGGAAGCGTGGTCATGGGCCGAGCCTCGCTGGAAGGCGCCCGGAGCGGCAACTGGTTTGCGCGGGCGGGGAATCCGTCGCGAGCAGGGAGCCCGTCAGGGGGGTCGTCAGGGAATCCGCCTCGCGCGGGCGAACGGGCAGGCGGGCGGGCGGAGCAAGAAGTCCGCCGGAGGGCTCCTCGCCCTCTTCGGGGTCGTCCTGCTCGTCCAGGGCTTCGGCTCCGCGATCACCGAGTCCGGCTGGGACACCTCGTTCGGCGTGTCCGCCGTGCTGCGGGAGGCCGGCGCCCCGAGCTGGACGGATCTGGTGGTCGGCGCCGTCGGCTGTGCGCTGCTCGGCGCGGCCGTGCGGAGCCGGCTGCGGCGGAAGGTGACGTAGCGCTCGCCCCTCGCGCCCCGCGATACTTCCGCCACCCCACCGGTTACGGAAGGACTCGCGTGCTCTCACGACTTGGCGCCCTCGGCGTCGCCGCCCTGCTGGCCGGGCTCGCCGCCCCGGCACCCGCCTCCGCATCGGCCGCCGCCCCGGCCGGACGGACGGCCCCCACCGCCGAGGAGGCGCGGCTCGACCGCGCCGCGCCCCAGGAGATCCTGCGGCGCAGCGGATTCGACTCCGTGGCCCCGGAGCTGGCGCGTGCGCTGGAGCGGGCCCACTCCTACGGCCAGGCGCGGCGGCTGGTCGCAGGCGAGGGGAAGGCACTGTGGCGGCGGGCCGTCGCGCGGGCGCAGGGGCGCGGCGGCCGGATCGACCTCAGCAGGGACGACGACCGGCCGCTGTACTGGGCGCGGCTCGGGATGACGCGGGAGCTGCGCCAGTGGGAGCCGGGCCGCTTCCGCCTCACTGACGGCCAACGCGCCACTTTGATAGGCGAGCTGGAGCGTTCCTCACGCGGGCAGGACACGGTCGCCTATCCGGGCGGGCACACCGGCCGGTCCGATGGGGGACAGCGGGACGGCTCCCGTGGCGGCAAGCACGTGAAGCGCATCCTCGTCACCGGCTTCGACCCGTTCACGCTCGACCGGGACGTGCGCATCAGCAACCCGTCGGGCGCCGCCGCCCTCGCCCTGGACGGCACGACGATCAAGACCGCCGACGGGCCCGCGCGCGTCGAGGCCGTGATCTTCCCGGTCCGCTGGCAGGACTTCGCCGACGGAGCCGTGGAGCGGGCACTGCGGCCGCAGCTCCCCCGCGTCGACCTCTTCACCACGATCAGTCAGGGGCGCGTCGGCCGGTTCGACGTCGAGCGGACCAACGGCGCCTGGCGCGGCGGCTTCCCGGACAACGACAACGTCTCACGCACCGAGACCGTCCCGGTGTCCGATCCCGCCTCCCAGCCCCAGTGGACGTCGACGACCCTCCCGTACAAGGACATCGTGGCCGCGGACACCGGCCGTTTCCCCGTGTACGACAACACGTCGGTGACGGAGATCCCGGCGGGCGGCACCGAGCCCGTGGTCCGGCCGGACGGACCCACCAAGGGGTCGACGGCGCGCGAGGGCGGCGGCGGGAACTACCTGTCGAACGAGATCGCCTACCGCGCGACGCTGCTGCGCGACCGGCTCGGCCTGCACGACCGGCTGCCCGGCGGCCATGTGCACACGCCGGTCCTGCAGTTCGGGGCGGGGAACACGGACCCGGCGACGGGCGCGGTCACCGATCCCGAGTTCGTGCGGAACCGGCTCGACATCATCGCTCAGGTGCGGGGGATCCTCGGCGCCGCCGCGTCGTCGTCCTGACCCGCGGCACCCGCACCACCGGCACCCGCACCACCGGCGCCCGCACCGCCGGCGCCGGCACCGCCGCCGTCGCCCGAGCCGTTCTCGCCCAGCAGGTCCCGTGCCATCAGCGTCGCGCCCGCGACCGCGCCCGGCATGAGGAACACGGCGACGAACGGCACCAGGAAGGCGACGGCGAGCGGTGTGCCGAAGCCCCAGGCGAGCCCCTTGCGGGAGCGCAACAGGGCGAGCCGGTCGCGCAGTTCCACGCCCCGGCGCTGCAGGGCGACCGCGGTGAGCTCCTCGACCAGGAAGAAGCCGGTCACGGCGAAGCCGATCACCGGGATCACGGTCTGGCCGACGACCGGGATGAAGCCGAGCGCGAAGAGCAGCACGCCCCAGAGCGCGGCGCGCACCAGGACGCGGAGGCTGTCCCTGGCGGAGATCCACAGTTCGCGCCAGAGCGGCAGGCCCGACTCGGGTGCGTGACCGCACTCGGCGATGTCGACCTTCTCGGACAGCGACTCGTAGAAGGGCTGCCCGACCAGGAGCGTCACCGCGGTGAAGGTGAGGACGGACAGGAGCAGCGCGAGGGCGAAGAGCAGGGCGGTCAGGAAGCCGCGGAAGAGACCGAGCCAGGGCGAGGACCAGTCGTCGGCGAACGGCGTGGCCCAGCCGACGAGATCGGCTCCCCACAGGGCCAGCGAGACCAGCGCGGCCGCGTACAGGACGAGCGTGATGAGCCCGGGCAGCAGCCCCCATCCGTACTGCTTGCCGTGCTGGGCGACCCAGCGCTGCCCCTTCATCAAGTAGCCGAAGCCCACACCCAGATCGCGCATGCGGCACACCTTAGCCGCAGGTGGCCGGGGGTTCGTGCGGGGAAGTCGGCGGGAGCGTCACAGCTGTGACACAAGGCCCTCTTGTTGTCCGGGAGTTGACCGGGTAAGACCTCGCTTACCGATCTCCCGGAGGTACGTATGGGTATATCCCGGCCATCAAGACCCGTTCTGCTCACCACCGCCGCCACGGCGGGCGCCCTGGTGTTCACCGCGCTCGCCCCGGGCAGCGCGACGGCCGATCCGACGCCGCGCCCGGCGGTCCGCGAGGGCTCGCTGCTCGGCGCCGACCGGGCCGCCACCTCCCCCGCGGAGGCCGCCCGGCGCGCGCTGGACGCCACCGGGGCGCCGGAGTCCGGCGGCGGCGAGGGCCGCGGCTACCCGCGCGAGCGGAGGCTCACCGCGCCTCCCGTGAACCCGGCGGACAAGTCGATCAAGCTGGGGCTGACGCCGTACCACGGCATAGCCCTGAAGCTGAACGAGCTGCAGGGCATCGGCGACCGCGTGAGCGTGGAGCTCAACGGGCGGTCCGCCGGCGGACACCAGCTCTATCTGGTGACCGTCACCGCGCCCGAGTCGGCGCGCGAGGCGGCCCGGCAGGAGCGGATGCGCGAGCGCATCGAGAACGCGCCCGCGGCGGCCGCGAAGGACAGGACGATCAAGTCCTCGTACAAGACGCCCGTCTTCATCAACAACAACATCCACGGCAACGAGTGGGAGGGCACCGACGCGGCCCTGCAGCTCATCGGGAAGCTGGCGGGCGCGAAGGACGCGAAGAGCAGGAACCTCCTCGCACACAACCGCCTCTACTTCAACATCACCACCAACCCCGACGGCCGCATAGCGGGCACCCGCGCGAACGCCAACGGGTTCGACCTCAACCGCGACTTCATCACCGCGTCGCAGCCCGAGGCCCGCGCGGTCCGGCACATCGCCATCGACAAGCAGCCCGCGGTGATGATCGACCTGCACGGGTACGTGAACGGCACGCTGATCGAGCCGACCACTCCCCCGCACGGCGAGAACTACGAGTACGACCTCTTCCTCAAGAACTCCTACGCCAACGCCCTCGGCATGGAGGCCGCCATCAAGGGCCTCGGCTACACGGAGGAGAAGGACGGCGTGAAGCCGCCCGTCATCCCCTTCCGCGACCAGGCGGAGGGCTGGGACGACTGGCCGCCGATCTTCACCCCGCAGTACATGCCCTTCCACGGCGCGGTCGCCACGCACACCATCGAGTTCCCGATGCAGGTGAACAACGAGGAGTACGAGAACCGGCCGGCCGCCGAGCTGCGGCGCAGGGCCGCCATCAACGTCGACATCGCGGGCGCCGCGATGCGCGCCACCCTCGACCACACCGACCGCCACCGCACCTCGGTGATCGCCGACCAGATCGAGGTGTTCCGGCGGGGCGCGACGGGCGCCGCGCAGGTGCCGGTCTCGGAGGAGACGGTGCCGGGGGTGCCGGGGATCGGGCCCGAGGACGTCTACACGACCGAGTTCCCGCGCGCGTACGTGATTCCGGCGGGTGGGCGCGGGCAGCGTTCGGCGGCGGCCGCGTCCCGGCTCGTGGACCATCTGCTCGCCAACGACGTCCGCGTGGAGCGGGCGCGGCACTCCTTCCGGCTCGGCGGGCGGGCGTACGCGAAGGGCTCGTACGTCGTCGACATGCACCAGCCCAAGCGGGGTCTGGCCAATGTGATGCTCGCCGACGGCCGGGACATCAGCGACAAGGTGTCGACGATGTACGACATCTCGGGGTGGAGCCTCGGGCGGCTGTGGGGCGCGAGCGTCGACACGGTCAAGGACGGCGGCCTGGCCGGCGTGCCCACGCGCGCGGTGCGCGCCGCGTCCCGGGCCGGGTACGTGGCGCCGCGCGGGAACCTGCGGCTGCGCCTGGACGACCCGCGCGAGCTCGCCGCCCTCAACTCCCTTCTGAAAAAGGGCATTCCGGTGCGGAGCGACCGTGCCGGGGGCGCGGTCCTGCCGTCGTCCGCGCGCCGCGCCGCGAGCGCCGCCGCCAAGACGTACGACGTGGCCTTCGACGCCACGAAGGCCAAGGGCGGCGCCGCGCTGCACCGCATCCGGGTCGCGGCGGCCGTCACGCCGGGTGAGCTGTTCGCGCTGCGGGAGATGAACTTCGACGTGGTGCCGGTCTCGACCGGTGTGCTCAACGCCGGGTTCGACTGGAAGAGGGCGGACGCCCTCTTCGTCTCGGCCGGGCTGGACCACGACGAGCTGAACGCGGCGGCGAAGGCCGGGCTCGACCGTTTCCTGGCCCGGGGCGGCGGCCTGGTGGGGCGGGGCGCGGGCGGCGCCGCGCTGAACGCCGACGCGAAGCTGCTCGCCGCGAAGGCCGTGGAGGGCAACGGCGACGCCAACGGCGTGGTCCGGGTGGTCAACACGGGCGGCGCGGTCACCGGCGGCGCCCCGGACCACAGCTTCGTCTACGCGCCGACGTGGTTCACCGGCCTCGGCCCCGGTGTGCGCGTGGAGCAGAAGTACGGCACCGGCAACCCGCTGGTGTCCGGGCACTGGCGGGCGCTGGCGGACGGCAGCGGGGGCCCCGCGGCCGCCGCGGGCCGCGCCTCGGTCGTCAGCGGCACCGCGGGCCGCACGGGCGTGGTGCTCTTCGGCACCGAGCCGCTCTTCCGCGACCACCCCAAGGGAGTGTTCCCGCAGGTGGGGCGGGCTCTGCTGCGCGTCGGCCAAGGCCGGGAAACACCGGCCGGGGCGCGTGGGTCGAGAAGGTACTGATCATGTCGGTCGGGTACCGACTCTCCCTACGCGTCCCGGAGGCCTCTTCCGCATGACCCGTGAGATCCGAGTCCAGGGCACGGTCGCCGAGGGGTACGAGGCCGTGCGGCAGGAGTTCACCGCCGTCCTCGCCGCCGAGGAGCCCCGCCACGCCGGCCAGCTGGCCGCGTACGTCAAGGGACGCAAGGTCGTCGACCTGTGGGTGGGGCCCGGCACCGACGCCGACACCCTGTACGGGGTGTACTCGTCCACCAAGGGCGCCGCCCACCTCGTCGTCGCGCTGCTCGTGCAGGACGGCACGCTCGACCTGGACCGCGAGGTCGCGCACTACTGGCCGGAGTTCGCCGCCGGGGGCAAGGGCTCCGTGACCCTGCGCGAGCTGCTCGCGCACCGGGCGGGCGTGGTGGGCGCCGACTCCGGCTTCTCGCCCGACGAGGTCGCCGACGACCGGGCCATCGCCGCGCGGCTCGCGGCCCAGCGCCCGCGCTGGCGACCCGGCACCGCGTTCGGCTACCACGCCCTGGCCGTCGGCGCGCTCGCCGGCGAGGTGGTGTTCCGCGCCACCGGCCGGACCCTGCAGGAGCTGTACGAGGAGCGGGTGCGCGCGTCGCACGGCCTGGACTTCTTCCTGGGACTGCCCGAGGAGCACGAGGGCCGGTTCCACCCGGTCCTGCCGATGGACCCCACGCCCGAGCAGCGGGCACTGCTGGCATCGCTGCCGAGCGGGCCGCACACCCTGGGCGCCATCGCCTTCAACCGCAACGCGGCCGAGCCCACCGACATCGAGACGCTGCCCAACAGCCGCTCGGTGCGCGCCAAGGGCCAGGCGTCGGCGGGCGGTGTGGCCTCCGCGCGCGGTCTCGCCGGGATGTACGCGGCGGCCTTCACCGGCATCGAGGGCCGCCAGGCGCTCCTGACGGCGGAGACGGCCGCCGCGTTCGGGCAGCTCCAGTCGGTCGGGCACGACCTGGTGGCGCGGGCCCACAAGGCCTTCGCGGTCGGCTTCCAGGCCACCGCGGAGACCTGGTACCCGTGGCTCGGCGCGGGCACGGTCGGGCACAGCGGGGCAGGTGGCTCGCAGGCGTTCGCCGATCCGAGCAGCGGCCTCGCGTACGGGTACACGCGGCGCAGGTACGCGTTCCCGGGCGGTGCGGCGCCGGAGAACGAGCGGCTGGTGCGCGCCGTGCACGACGCGGCGCTCGCGGCCGGCTGACCGGGCGTACGACGCGAGGGCCGCACCCCGCAGTGGGGTGCGGCCCTCGCGCGTGGGCGGGACGGGTCAGGCGACCGCGAGCTCGACCTTGATGTTGCCGCGCGTGGCGTTCGAGTAGGGGCACACCTGGTGGGCCTTCTCGATCAGGGACTGCGCGGTGGCCGCGTCCACGTTCGGGATGGAGGCGGTGATCGCGACCTCCAGGCCGAAGCCGCCGGCCTCGTTCTGGCCGATGCCGACCTTGGCGGTGACGGTCGAGCCGGTGATGTCGGCGTTCTCCTTGCGGGCGACCACGCCGAGGGCGCCCTGGAAGCAGGCGCTGTAGCCGGCCGCGAAGAGCTGCTCGGGGTTGGTGCCCGCGCCGCTGCCGCCCATCTCCTTCGGCGGGTTCACGACGACGTCGAGCTTGCCGTCGTCGCTGGCCACACGGCCGTCACGGCCGTTCTCGGCGGTGGCGACAGCGGTGTACTTGACGTCGATCTTCTGGATGGACATAAGTGCCTGTTCCTCCTGAGATGTGACGTGGTGCGCGCCCACAACCACGGCTTGTGGAATTAGGTTATCGGATACCGGAAATGCGTCCAGGAGCGAGCTCAGCCGAGGGAGACGATCATCTTCCCGGTGTTCTCACCACGGAGCATGCCGAGGAAGGCCTCCACGCCGTTCTCCACGCCCTCGACGACCGTCTCGCGGTACTTGAGCTCGCCGGAGCGGATCCAGCCGCCGACCTCGCGGACGAACTCCGGCTGGAGGGCCGCGTGGTCCTGCACGAGCATGCCCTGCAGGCGCAGCCGCTTGCCGATGATCATGGCCATGTTGCGGGGGCCGGGGGTCGGCTCGGTGTCGTTGTAGCCGGCGATCATGCCGCAGATCGTGGCGCGGCCGTGCACGTTCATGCGGCTGATGGCCGCTTCGAGGTGCTCGCCGCCGACGTTGTCGAAGTAGACGTCGACGCCGTCGGGAGCGGCCTCCTTGAGCTGCTCGACGACCGGCTTGGGGTCCTTGTAGTTGAAGGCCGCGTCGAAGCCGTACTCCTCGATCAGGAGCTTCACCTTCTCGTCGGAGCCCGCCGAGCCGACGACGCGCGAAGCGCCCTTGAGCTTGGCGATCTGGCCGACCTGGCCGCCCACCGCGCCGGCCGCGCCGGAGACGAAGACGGAGTCGCCCTCCTTGAAGGAGGCCACTTCGAGCAGACCTGCGTACGCGGTCAGGCCGGTCATGCCGAGCACGCCGAGGTAGGCGGAGAGCGGCGCGGCCTGGGGGTCCACCTTGGTGGCGTGCTGGGCGGGGACGGAGGCGTACTCGCGCCAGCCCGCGAAGTGCAGGACGTGGTCGCCCACCGCGAAGCCCTCGGCGTTCGAGGCGACGACCTCGCCGACCGCGCCACCCTCCATGGGGCGGTCCAGCTGGAACGGCGGGACGTACGACTTGACGTCGTTCATCCGGCCCCGCATGTACGGGTCCACGGAGAAGTGGAGGTTGCGGACCAGCACGCGGCCCTCGGCCGGGGCCTCGACGGGAACCTCGCGCAGCGCGAAGTCCTCCGGGACGGGCCAGCCGTTCGGGCGGCGCACGAGGTGCCATTCGCGGCTGACGGAGGGGAGCTGCTCGGGGGTGACGGACATGGGGGGCGTCCTCCTACTGCGTTCTGCGTTCATGGGGGTCTCGCGTACCCGAAGAATCCCGCGTACTCACGGGTCGCGCCCGGCGGGTGCGAAAATGTTTCAGGTTATGAAACAACCATGCGCCTGAATATTTCATGATGTCAAGTAACCGGGTAGCCTGGAGACCATGGCCACCAGTGACTCCCCCCGCACGCCCCGCACCGACCCGCTGACGCTCGAAGTCGTCGAGCTCATCGGCACGGTCGTGGCGCGCTACTACGAGGAGTACGAGGAGGCGGCCGCCGGGCACTCGCTGACCGGCGCGCAGGCGCGCGTCCTGGGGCTGCTCTCCCTCGAACCGATGCCCATGCGCCGCATCGCGCAGAAGCTGAAGTGCGAGCCCTCCAACATCACGGGGATCGTCGACCGGCTGGAGGCACGCGGCCTCGTCGAGCGGCGGCCCGACGCGGCCGACCGGCGCGTGAAGCTGGCGGCGCCCACGGACCGGGGCGTCGAGGTCGCCCGCAGCCTGCGCGAGTCGCTGAGCTTCGCGCGCGAGCCGCTGGCCGAGCTCTCCCGCGAGGAGCGGCTCGCGCTGCGGGGGCTGCTGCGCAGGATGCTGGGCGCCCAGGCGCTGCCGCCGGAGGCCTGACCCCGGCCCCGGGCGCGCGAGGCGGCCGGGTACGGCCCGCCTACGTGCACCACCACAGGAAGCGGTCGCACGTCCGGGTCGGCTCCGGCTCCGGCGGCCTGGTCGGGCGGGGCCCGCCGGTGGCGGGCGGGGACGTCGGGCGGGAGGTGGCGGGGCCGCCGCCCTGTGCCGGGGCCGTCGTCGGGGCGGGGCGTCCCGGCCGATCGTCGCCGTCGGAACCGTCGCGCCCCTCCTCCGCGTGCCGTCCCGCGCCCTCGCGCTCCTCGCGCTTCTGCCGCTCCCGCTCGGCCCGACGCTCCGCGCTCTGCGGTGCCCCGGACGTCTCGGTCGGCCCTGCCACCGCGTCCTCGGCCGTCGCACCGCCGACGGCGGCACCGTCCGGGCTCTCGGAGTCCGCCGGGGCGGGATCGCTCGCGGAGTCCGGCACGGACACGGCGGCCGGCTCCTCGGACCGGCTCTCGGTGCCCAGCTCGGCGAGGCTCAGGCCACCCGCCGCGAGCGCGAGGCCCGCGCCGACGAACAGGACCTTGCGGCGCCTGCGCCGGTGCGCCCTGCGGCTGCGCTCCTTGCGGCGGCCGCGACCGCGCGGGGACGCGTCGTCGTGGAGGTCGTCGGTGTCGCCGTGGGCGCCGGGTTCCTCGTGCGGCACGGCGACGGACTGGGCGTACTCCCGGCAGGCGTCGGCCGGGGTGCCGCACCCCGGGCAGGCGAGGGCGCCGTTGAGGTGCCTGCGGCACGGGTGGCAGTAGTCCATGAGGCATGGAGGCTAGGTGCCGCGTCGGTGACAACGGAAGTTGGCGCTGTGAAAGTTGTGTGCGGAATCGAAACGTCCGGTGTGCCGGCCACCATCGGGTGACGCGGGGCGGGTCCGGGGCGCGCTGCGGTACGACGAAAACACCCCGGCCGCGCCCCCTCACGCCCTGCCGAGCTGCCCCCGCAACCGACGGGCGCGCAGCACCAGTTCCAGTTCGAAGCGGCGGTCCGGATCGTCCACCTCGTCGCCCCAGAGCTCTCTGATCTGGCGCAGGCGGTAGCGGACGGTCTGGGGGTGGACACCCAGCCGGGCCGCCACCTCCGGGGCGCCGCCGCGGGTCTCCAGCCACGCCAGGAGGGTCTCGGCGAGGCGGCGGCCGTGGGCGGGCCCGCAGTGGTCGAGCGGGGCGAGGCAGCGGCGGGCCAGGTCCTCGATGAGCTCCTCGGGCTGAAGGAGAACCAGCGCCTCGGTGTGCTCCGTGCAGTGCAGGACCTCACCGGCGGGCAGCAGGCCGCGCTCCATCAGGCGCACCGCGGCCTCCGCCCAGCGCAGCGACTTCGCGGCGTCGGCCAGCGCCACGGGCGGGCCGATCGCACCCGACCAGCCGGCCATGGCGCGGCGCAGCAGTTCGGGGCGCCCGGCCGCCTCGGGGTCGGGCACGACCATGCGGGGCTGCTCGGCCTCCATGTCGAGCAGCACGCCCTGGCCGACGGCGGGCGCGACGGCCTCGCGCGCGGGGCGCAGCAGGACGCCCACGGCGACGCGTTCGGGCAGCTGCCAGCCGACGCGGGCGGCACGCTCGCCGAGGCCGTTGCCGAGGGCGGTGGTGCCGGACGCCCCGCCGCCGAGGTGCGAGCTGCCCGAGGACGCGTCGGGGCGCCGCTCGGACAGCAGCAGCTCCATCAACTTCCGCTGCAGACGCAGCCGTTCACCCGCCTCGCGGGCCGCGGCCTCCGCGTACCCGCGCACGGACTGGTCGACGAGCCCGTCCAGGTACGCGAAGCCGGACTCGGCGAGTTCGTACATGGCAGGGGGCGGGATCTCTATCTGCTGGCCGATCTCGGCGAGCCTGCGCCAGGCCAGGCGTACGCCCAGGCGGTAGATCGCCTGGAGCGAGTCGAGGCTGCGGCCGTGCAGGCCCTCGCCGCGGCCGAACTCCTGGAAGACCTCCAGGTGGTAGCGCGGTCTGCCCTCCTGGGACGCCAGTTGCTGGACGAAGCCCTCCAGGGCGCGGCGGATGCCGACGAGCGCCATCGGCTCGCCCGAGTCGTCGAGGACGACGGGCAGACCGGGGTACTCGGCCCGTATCTCGCGCAGGATGTCCTGGGCGAGCGCGGGCACCTCCTCCAGGGCGAGGGCGGCGAACTCCCGTACCTGGCGCGGCGGGACGTCGCGCCAGGCGGAGCGGGCGGGGGCCGGGGAGGCGGCGGTCGCGTGCCGGTCCGCGGGCAGTCCGCCGTCGGCCGGCCGGCCGTCCGTCATCCGGTCGTCAGACGCCTGGGCGTGGGTCGCGGACACAGGCGGTCACTGCCCCCGCGCAGGCGTCTCGTAATGCACCAGCGGCGTATTGGGCTGATCCGGCGTGGCGTTCAGGAGCGCGACGATGCCGAGTGCCGCGCCCACGGCGAGGAGCGCCGCGGCGGCGACGGTGAGTGAAGCGGCGAGCAGTCGGTGCATTGCGAGGGTCAGCCTCTCTGTCGGAGGTCGTCCCCACCCTGGTCACGCAGTCCCTCGGCCAGGTCGAGCAGCTCTGGCCACAAGCGCAGGTCGCACAGCCCGTACCGGCCCCGACCGGCAAGTGCCCAGTCTCGGCAATGCATTGACACTTCGTCAAGGGTGCGCCTACGGTTCCCGGCCCATACGGCTCGGTAACACTTCTCCCGCCCTCAGCCCAGGAGTGACCTCATGCGCCGCACCGCCTCTCCTCTGTCGCTGATCCTTCTCGGGCTTGGCGCGTTTCTTCTGGTCCTGGCACCGATGCTGGCCTGGTACGTGGAGCCACGCGCGAAACGCACGCCCGTGGACGTCGACATCACGACCGTCTTCAAGGGCAAGGGAAGCTACTTCGACACCGAGAAGATCAAGACCGTCCACGACAAGAACCTCACGATCACCCGGCAGGTGCGCGGCGACGTCGCGGACAGCGAGGACAGCGGGCGCGCGGTCTGGGACGTGTCCACCTCCGTCGACCCGGACAAGTCGCTGCCCGCGGCGGACCCGCACGACTCGCTGCAGTGGACGCTGGAGCGCTGGGTCACCGACCGCAGGACCAACGCGCCGGTGCACTGCTGCCAGGAGGAGCCCTACTTCGAGGGCGAGGCCTACCTGAAGTTCCCCTTCGACGTGGAGAAGCGGTCCTACACCTGGTGGGACAACACGCTGGGCGCGACCGTGCCGCTGACCTACCGGGGCACGAAGAAGGTCCAGGGGTACGAGGGCTACCGCTTCACCGCCACGGTGAAAGCCACCAAGACGGGCACTCGGCAGGTACCGGGCCTGATGGTCGGCCAGCCGAGGAAGAGTCAGGTGATCGCGGATGAGTACTACGCCAACCACGGGATCGAGCTGGTCGCGGACCGGCGCACGGGCCGGATCATCTTCGCCGCGATCGGCCCCCGCAAGACGCTGCGCGCGCCGGGTTCGGACAAGGACGCCACCGTGCTGCTCGACAGTGAGCGGATCGCGTTCACGCCGGCCACCCAGAAGGCCCAGGTGAAGCTCGCGGACGACGACAGCAGCCGGCTGAAGCTGGTCGGCGAGACGCTGCCGCTCCTCGCGGGGGTACTGGGCGGGGTGCTCGCGCTGGCCGGAATCGTACTGGTCGTACGAGGACGCCGTGACGACGGCGCGAACGGTCCGGGAAGGCCCGGTGAAGCGGAGGCGGATCCGGGGAGTCCGCATCCTGGGACGTCACCGACCGCCCTGCAGCGCACCACGATGTGATGGGACGTCAGCTCCAAATGGCACGGAAATTGTCACTTCGGTGAGTAGCCGCGCGGTACCGGGCGGCGAAAACTGTCCACCCCACCCGCGCACAGTCCCCGCACCACCCCAGCACAGTCCCCCGCAGGACCCGCACGCCACCCCCGCACCCCCGCACCGCCGCACCACCGCGCACAGGCCGGGTAAGCACCTTCGCGACGGGCCCCCACGGCTCCGCGGCCCGGTCCGCCCCACCCAGCAGGACCCGCAGGACCCACAGAACCCACAGAACCCAGCAGGACCGTTTCGCCGACCGGACCCCCCACAGTTCCGCACCCTGAGACGAGTTGGAGCACGTATGCCCCAGCACGTACCGTCCTCGCTGCGCGCGGCCGCCCCACGCCGCGCGGAGCGCCCTCCGGCGCCGCCCCCACATCCGCGCCGGATCGTTTTCCTCGCCCACCGCGACCTGGACAATCCCGCCGCGGGCGGATCCGAACTCCTCGTCGACAAGCTCGCCGACGGGCTCAGTCAACTCGGCCACCAGGTCACCCTGTTGTGCGGCGGACCCGCCGCGTACCGCGACTACCGCGTGGTGTCCGCGGGCGGCGACCTCGGCCACTTCCTGCGGGCCCGCTCCGCGTTCACGCGGCAGGTCGGCGACTGCGACCTGCTCGTCGAGGTCTGCAACGGCATGCCGTACCTGGCGCCACTGTGGCACCGCGGACCCACCCTGTGCCTGGTCAACCACGTCCACACCGACCTGTGGGGGATGCGCTTCCAGGGTGCGCTCGCCCCCGCGGCCCGGATCGGCCGAAGACTCGAACACTGGGCGCTCTCGGGCGCGCAGCGCGGCAACCTGCTCGTCGCCGTCTCGCCGTCGACGGCCACGGCGCTGCGGGCGATCGGCGTCGAGCGGGACCGCATCCGCGTCGTGCACAACGGCGTCGAGGAGCCGGGGCCGCTGCACGCCCGCTCCGACGAGCCGCTGTTCCTGGCGATGGGCCGGCTCGTCGAGTACAAGCGCATCGACCTGCTGCTGCGGCTGTGGGAGCGCGTCAGACCCGTCACGGGCGGCCGGCTCGTGATCGTGGGCGACGGTCCCGAGCGCGGACGCCTCGAACAACTGGCGGGCCCCGGCGTGGAGTTCACGGGACAC
Organism: Streptomyces sp. NPDC040622; assembly: GCF_055593965.1. Taxonomy (NCBI): domain Bacteria; kingdom Bacillati; phylum Actinomycetota; class Actinomycetes; order Kitasatosporales; family Streptomycetaceae; genus Streptomyces; species Streptomyces sp. NPDC040622. The sequence goes on from NZ_JBVIXD010000010.1 coordinate 343,693, forward strand.
GTCACCGAGGCGGAGAAGCACCGGCTGCTCTGCGAGGCCTGGATGCTGCTCCACCCGTCGGCCGTGGAGGGCTGGGGTCTCGTCATCACCGAGGCGGCGACGCGGTCCACGCCCTCGATCGGCTTCGACGTCCCTGGCGTGCGCGACTCCGTCGAGGACGGCGTGACCGGCCTGCTCGCGCGGGGCGAGAGCTCCTTCGCGGCCGCCTGGTGCACGCTGGCCCTCAGCGCCGAGCGCCGCAGGGCCCTCGGCAAGGCGGCCGGCGAGCGGGCCGTGCAGTTCCGCTGGGGCAACACGGTCCGGCAGTTCCAGGCGGTGGCGGGCGAGGCGTTCGCCGCCCACCAGGTGTCCCCGGGACCCCCGACGCCCCAGGGGTCTGTGTGAGGGACCCTTCGCTGCGCCGTTCCGCCACCCTGTTCAGGGCCTTCCTGCGCGAGCAGCAGGAGCCCGAGCGCTGCTACACGCTCCTCGCCCGCGACGCCGCCGACCAGGTCGAGGCGTACGGTCCGGTGCGCGGCCGCGTCGTCGTCGACATCGGCGGCGGGGGCGGCTACTTCACCGAGGAGTTCCGGCGGCGCGGCGCTCAGTGCTTCCTCTTCGAGCCGGACCCCGCCGAGCTGGGGACCAAGGCCCCCGAGGGCTCGGTGGTGGCCGACGGGTATCTGCTGCCGCTGGCGGACGGCGTCGCGGACGTCACCTTCTCCTCGAACGTCCTTGAGCACGTGGCCGACCCGCAGACGTTCTTGAGCGAGTCCGTCCGGGTCACCCGGCCCGGCGGACTCATCTACGTGTCGTTCACCAACTGGCTCTCCCCGTGGGGCGGTCACGAGTGGGCGCCCTGGCACTACCTGGGCGCCGAACGGGCCCGGGCCCGCTACGAACGGCGCACCGGCAAGGCCGCGAAGCACACGCTCGGCGAGAACCTCTTCGCCCACCACGTCGGGAGCACCCTGCGCCAGGTGCGCGGCCGCGACGACGTGGAGATCGTGTCGGCGCGCTCCCGCTACTGGCCGTTCCTGGCCGGAGCGATCACCAAGGTGCCGGGTGTGCGCGAGATCGCGACCTGGAATCTCCTCCTCATCCTCAGGCGGTGTCCATGACCACGGTCCAGGCCCCACCCCCGGCGGCCGTACGGCCCACGACCGATGCCCCTGAACCCTCGCAGGGGCCGCGCTCGCGGCGCTGGCTGCTGGGGTTCTGGGCCGTGGTGTTCGTGCTCTTCCTCGCGGTGAAACCGGGGCGGATGACGTTCGACACCAAGCTCGGTGTCGCCGTCGACCCCTGGCAGTTCCTCTCCGACCTGGGCCAGCTGTGGCACGACCGGGGCGGCTTCGGCGGGATCCAGGACCAGTACGTCGGCTACGCGTTCCCGATGCTGCCGTTCTACGGCCTGGCCAAGCTCGTGCAGCTGCCGGTGTGGCTGGCCGAGCGGCTGTGGATGTCGCTCATCGTCGCGGCGGCGTTCTGGGGCGCCCTGCGCCTGGCCGAGCGCCTCGGTGTCGGCAGCCGGCACAGTCGGCTGCTCGGCGCGCTGGTGTACGCGCTGTGGCCGACGTTCACCGTGGTCGTCGGGTCGACGTCGGCGGCCGCACTGCCCGGCGCGATGCTGCCGTGGGTGCTGCTCCCGCTGACCGACGAGCGGATCAGCGCGCGCCTCGCCGCGTGCCGCTCCGCGCTGATCATCCCGTTCATGGGCGGCGTGAACGCGGCGGCCACGCTCGCCTCGCTGCTGCCCGTGGGCCTCTATCTCCTCTCCAGACCGAACGGCCCGCGCAAGCGGAAGCTGATCACCTGGTGGGTGCCCGCCGTCCTCCTGGCCACGGCCTGGTGGGTCGTGCCCCTGCTGATGCTCGGCATCTACGGCGAGAACTTCCTGCCGTACGTGGAGAATTCGGCCACCACCACCGGCACGATGTCGGCCACCGAGACGCTGCGCGGCGCCGGCAACTGGGTCGCGTACCTCCACTTCGGCGAGGCCTGGCTGCCCGCCGGCTGGACGGTGGCGACCGCCGTCGTCCCCATCGTCTGCTCGGCGCTCGCCGCGGCGCTCGGCCTCGCGGGCCTCGCGCGACGCGACCTGCCGGAGCGGCGCTGGCTGGTCCTGACGGTGCTCTCCGTCGTCCTGATCACGCTCGCCGGGTACGGCGGCGCGTTCGGGGCACCCTTCCACGACACCGTGCAGTCGTGGCTGAACGGCGGACTCGTGCCGTTCCGCAACATCTACAAGTTCCAGGCGGGCCTCGCACTCGCCCTCGTCCTCGGCCTGATGCACCTGGTGGGCGTGGCCGCCCAGGCGCGCGGCGCGCGGCCGGTGCGTGGGCGCAGGTACGCGCCGCTGATCGCCGCGGTCCTCGTACTGCCCGGCCTGGCCTGGCCCTACCTCAACGGCTCGATCCTGCAGCCGGGTTCGTTCCAGAAGCTGCCGACGTACTGGCAGGCGACGGCCGACTGGCTGGAGAAGTACTCCCCCGACTCGCGCGCCCTCGTCGTCCCCGCGACCGCGCACGGCATCTACTCCTGGGGCTCCCCCATCGACCAGCCCCTTGACGTGCTCGCCGACTCCCGCTGGGCCCAGCGCGACTACGTGCCGTTCGGCACGCCGGGCAACCGCCGCGCGATGGACGCGGTCGAGCAGGCCCTGATGACCGGCGGCCAAGTCCCGGGTCTGCGCGACTACTTGACGCGCGCCGGCCTGTACTACGTGGTCGTGCGCAACGACCTCGACCCCGACCAGGTCGGCCACGTCCCCTCCGCGACCGTGAAGCGCACGCTGGAGGAGTCGGGCTTCAGCCGCGTCAAGGGCCTCGGCCCCACGACGACCGACGGGAAGATCGCCGACGACACCCCGATCCAGGTCGAGGGGCTCTACTCGCGCGAGCGCGCGGTGGAGATCTACGCACCCGGCGAGGGCGCCGAGCGTCCCGGCCAGGCGGGCCTGAAGCCGGTGTCCAACACGGCGGTCGTCAGCGGCGGCCCGGAATCCCTGCTGCCGCTCTCCGCCGACCCCTCGATGCGCGACCGCCCTGCCGTCCTGACCGGCGACAACCACCCGGGCATCGGCGCACCCGGTCTGCAGGCGGTCGGTGACGGCCTGCGCCGCGCCGACACCCGCTTCGGCCTGGTCAACACCAACACCTCGTACACGTACGGACGCGACGAGCGGAACGCGGTCGACGCCACCCAGGACCCCGGCAAGAAGCCGCACCAGATCCTGCCGGCCAAGGGTGTGGAGCACCAGACGACGGCGGAACTGCGCGGCGCCAGGTCGGTCTCGGCGTCCAGCTACGGCAACTGGCTCTTCCACCTGCCGCAGTACGACCCGGTGAACGCCTTCGACGGGAACCCGGCCACCGCCTGGGCCGAGGGCAACGCCGGTTCGGCGGAAGGCGAGTGGATCAAGGCCGAGTTCAACTCCAAGATCGACGTCCCCGCGTCCTTCCGCGTCACGCCGCTGCCCCAGGACGGCGTGCGGCCGGCGCCCACCCGGGTGCGCGTGGAGACGGAGAAGGGCAGCGTCACCAGCCCCCTGCAGCCCAACGGCATGGCCCAGCGCATCAAGGCCCGCGAGGGCTCCACGGCCTGGATCAAGATCACGATCCTGGACTCCCAGGAGGCGCGCCCCGGCCTGACCGGCGCGGGCTTCTCGGAGATCAGCATCCCCGACGTCCGCGTCACCAAGCTCCTCCAGCTCCCCACGGACGCGGAGAAGTCGACGGACGCGCGGGCGACGACCTACTCCCTGCACCGCTCCTCCGACCCGAGCGCCCTCTCCCCGGTCAACTCCGAGGCGGGCCTGCACCGCCGCTTCACGACGACGGGCGAGGGCCCGTACGAGATGAAGGCGAGCGCGGTCGCCGTGCCGGGCGCCGAACTGGACGACCTCCTCTACAAGGTGGCCCCGGAGCAACAGCAGCAGATCATCGCCACGGCCGACTCCACGGCGAAGCTGGGCACCGGCCTCTCGCCGCGCAACCTCACCGACGGCGACCTGACCACGGGCTGGATCGCGGGCTCCGCCAACCGCCCGGTGATCCACCTCAAGTGGCCGGACAAACAGCCGGTCGGCGAGATCGTGCTGCCCGCCGCGGGCGGCCTCTCCACCCGCCCCGTGAAGATCGAGATCAGCTCGCCGGACGGCGCGGCGACCGCGGGCGTCGACGAGAACGGCAACGCGCGCTTCACCCCGATCACCACCGACCAGCTGGACATCACCATCACGGAGACCGCCCCGCTGACGGTCCACAACCCGGTGGCGGACGCGGACCTGCAGCTGCCGGTGGGCCTCACCGAGGTGTACGTCCCCGCGCTCGACAAGTACCGCACCCCGCAGCCCGACGCCACGGACACGTTCTCGCTGCCGTGCGGCCAGGGCCCGACGATGTCGGTCGACGGCGAGCTGTTCCAGACCGCCGCCAGGGGCAAGGTCCGTGACCTCACCGACCGGCGGCCCGTCGAGGTCACGCTCTGCCAGGAGGGCAGGAAGAACACCGCGGTGGCGCTCGACCCGGGGGCGCACGCCGTGGAGACCGGGGATGCGGGCCCGCTGGCCGTCATGGACGCGTCGCTGACCCGCGGCACGCCCGGCGCGCTCGACACGACCTCCCGCGAGATGAAGATCAAGGACTGGCTCGGCGACCGCCGCGAGGTCTCCGTCGGCTCGGGAGCGGCCTCGTACCTCTCGACGTACGAGAACGTGAACGACGGCTGGAAGGCGACCCTCAACGGCAAGGAACTGACCTCGGTACGGCTCGACGGCTGGCAGCAGGGCTGGCTCGTGCCGCAGGGCGAGGGCGGCACGGTCAAGCTGAGCTACGAGCCGTCGCAGGTCTACGAAATCGGCCTGATCCTCGCCGGCATCGGCGTCCTGGCCCTGGTGGCCCTCGTCCTGGTGCGCCGCCGCGACCCCAACCCGGAAGCGCCGGCCCCCGCGCCGCCCGCCCCGGGCATCGTCCTCGGCACGGTGGCGCTCACGCTGGTCGCCGCGGTGATCGCGGGTCCCTTCGCGCTGCTGGTCCCGGCGCTCGCGCTGCTGGCCTGGTGGCGGCACGCGCTCCTGGTGCCCCTCGCGTTCCTCGCGATGGCGGGGGCGGGCATCGCGGCGGCGACGGGCGCGGGCGAGTCCGTCGCAGCCGACGAGGGGGCGTTCGGGCACGTGGCCCAGCTCTTCGCGCTCATCGCACTGTTCGCCGCGCTGGTGACGGTGCGGGACGCGGCGCCGCGTGCCAGGCACACGGATCGCGGCGCAGGTGGCCCGGGCGACCCGGGTGACCCGGGCGACGGGGGTTCTCGGGGCGACCGGGGTGACACAAGGGAGTACGGGCCCGGCGGGCCCGGCAACCCGCCGCCGTACGCACCCGCGCCCGGCCACGGCCCCGGTCCCGGTCCCGGTCCCGGTCCCGCGGCGACGACGCTGCCACTGGGGCCGGACCGCGACCCGGGCGGGCAGGCGCCCCCGCTGCCCCGCCGCAAGCGGGGCGAGAACGGGCCGGAGGGCTCGGACGGGACGGGGCACACCGTCTCGGCGCGCGGGCCCGGTTCCGCGCAGCCCGAGCCCGCGCCGCCGGGCCGCAGAACGGCGCGCTTCATGCGGCGCAGGCGTCCGTCCACGACATCAACGACATCCACGACAGGAGAAGGCACCCAGCGATGACCGCACTGGAACATCCGGCACGGCGCGCGGACGGCCCCGGGCGGCCGCCCTCGCGCGTGCCGTTCCCCGTCGTCGACGAGGTCTCCCGGCACTGCCTCCAGGAGGAGGAGCCGGAGACCGTGCACATCGAGGTGCACCTGCCGGGCACCCCGGACCCGGACCGCCTCCGGTCCGCCTTCGGCGAGGCCCTGCGCCGTCACCCGCGCATCCTGATGCGGGAGGCGCGGGGGCCCTGGTACCGGCGGCGTTACGAGTGGGAGCTGACGGCCGGCCCGGACGTGGAGGTGGTGACCTTCCCACGCCCGGAACGGGACGCCCTCAAGCACGCCCGCGAACGGGCCCTCGCCGAGGCGCCGCCGCTGGCCTCCTCCCCGCCCATCCGCCTGGAAGTGGTGGCGAACCCCCTGTCCGAGGCGGAGGGTCGCGCCCCCGGCACCGGTGTCGGTGTCGGTGTCGGTGTCGGTGTCGGTGTCGGTGTCGGAGAGGATGCCGCGCCCGGCGCCGAAACGGTCGAACCCAACGGCTGTGTGCTGCTCCTGACGATCAATCACACCGCCCTGGACGGCCCCGCCTGCCTGCGCGTCCTGGCCACCGCCGCCGAGATCTACGGCGGGCGGGACAACGCCCCGGCCGCTCCCCCGTCCCGCGCGCCCGCCGACCCGCAGGCCGCGCCCGAACCCCCGCCCGACGCGGCCTCCGGCTGGGCGCCCCCGGCGCGGGTGGCGAGGGGCACCCCGGAGCCCTCCCCCGGCAACGGCATGCTCGTCGCCGAGCTTCCCGTGCCGCGCCGCCCCAAGGGCTCCCCGTTCACCGTGAACGACCAGCTCATGGTCGCGACCGCGCTGATGATCGCCCACTGGAACCGCGAACACGGCGCCCGCCCGCGCCCCTTCCGCATCACGATGCCCGTCGACGACCGCCCCCGCGACGCCACCATGCCCATCGGCAACGGCACCCGCCTGGTGGAAGTCCCCTTCGCGGCGCATGAGTTGGCGCACCGCGACTGGACCCCCGAGGCGACCCGGGACCTGCTGCGCCGCACCGCCGACCGCACCCGCGCCCTCAAGGCCCTGCCCCGCCCCCAACTCGGCCGCGGAGCCGCCCTCCTGACCGCCCCCGTCCTGCCCGTCACCCTCCGGGCCGCCCTGACCCGCGGCCTGCGCAGGGCGGCGGCGCCCTGGACGTCGACGACACTCCTGAGCAACATCGGGCGCGTCCCCTACGCCCTGGACTTCGGCGACGCGGGTCGCGCGCACGCCGTGTGGTTCTCCGCCCCGGCCCGGCTGCCGCGCGGCCTCACCGTCACCACGGCGTCGACGGCGGGCCGACTGCACCTCGCCCTGCGCTGGTCGAAGACGCTCCTGAGCCACGGCGACGGGGCCCACCTGCGCGACCTCTTCGAGCACTACCTGCACGCGACGGAACACACCGAACCCCACGAGACCCACGGGGGGCCCAAGTGACCACCGCCACCACCCCGACTGCCGAACGACCGGGCGGCCTGCGGGGCTTCTACGAGAACCCGGCCGTCCCGGTCGCCTCCGGTGACGCCCGCAGCATCCGCCAGGCCCGCATCCTCGCGGCCGCGCTCGGCCCCGCCACGGCGCGCACCGCCACCGTCCTCGACATCGGCTGCGGCGACGGCACGGCGGCGGCCACCGCGGCCCCGCTCCTCGCGGGCCACCGCGTCATCGGCGTCGACTGGTCGCAGGACGCCCTCAAGCGCGCCCACGCCCGCCTCCCGTACGTCGTACGGGGTGAACTCTCCGACGGCGGGCTGCCGTTCGCCGACGGGGCGGCCGACGCGGTGCTGTTCAGCGAGGTCGTCGAGCACCTGGTCGACCCGGACAGCGCCCTCGACGAGCTGCGCCGGGTCCTCGCGCCGGGCGGGCACCTCATGCTCTCCACCCCCAACCTCGCCGCCTGGTACAACCGCGGCCTGCTCCTGGCCGGAGTGCAGCCCGTCTTCTCCGAGGTGAGCCTGCGCGCCGTCCACGGCCGCCCGGGCAAGGAGGTCGTCGGACACCTGCGGCTCTACACGGCCCGCGCGCTGCGGGAGTTCGTCGCGGCCAGCGGCTTCGAGGTCGTACGGCTGACCGGCGCGCCCTTCCACGGCGTGCCGCGTCCGCTGCGCGCCCTGGACCGGCTGGCCTGCGCCGTGCCCAGCGCCGCCTCGATCCTCCTGCTGCACGCCCGAAGGACCTGACCGTGTGGTGGGGCGTGGCCGCGGCGCTGATCGCGAACCTGCTCTACAGCACCGGATTCGTCCTGGAGAAGCGGGCGTTGACGTCGATGCCGTCGGTCAGCGTCCGCAAGCCCGCCCGGCTGCTGCGGCAGGTGCTCGGCAGCCCGCTGTGGATCGGCGGTTCGCTCTCCCTGGCCGCGGGCTTCGGCGCGCAGCTCGCCGTGTACCGCACGCTGCCGATCGCCGCGGCGCAGGGCATCTTCGTCTCAGGGCTCGTCCTCCTGCTGCTTCTCTCCTCCGTGCTGCTCGGCGAGCGGACCTCGGGGCGCGAGCGGTACGCCGTCGGCGCGATCCTCGTCGCGCTGCTCATGGTGGTCCTCTCGCTCAGCGAGGACAGCGACACCGTCGGCCACGGCGCGCCCGTCCCGCTGATCCTCACCGTGTGCCTGCCCTCGCTCGCGGCGGGCGTCTGGCTGTACGGCTCCGCGGAGCGCCGGGCCAGGCACCGGCACCGCATGCCGACGGCGGGCGTCGAGTACGGCGTGGCCGTGGGCCTGCTGTACGGGGTGAGCTCGCTGGCCATCAAGGGCGTCTCCAGCTATCTGACGACGGAGGACATCGGCGGCGCGCTCGGCGACCTGCTGCGCTCGCCCTACCCGTACCTGCTGCTCTTCACCGGCGCGTTCGGCCTGGTCATGTCGCAGGCCGCCCTGCAGCGCTGCCGGGCCTCGCTCATCGTCCCCGTGTGCACGACGGTGACGTCCCTGTTCACCGCGGTGCTCGGCACGCTGGCGTTCGGCGAGGCGCTGCCGCACGAGCCGGTGCGGCTCACGCTGCGCATCGTGGGCACGGTGCTCGCCGTGTCCGTGCTCCTCGCCATGCCGAAGCACGACGCGACCGCTCCCCGACCCGCCACCTCCCCGAAGGAGTTGACCAGCGGATGAACCACGACGACCCGCTGCTGAAGATCCTCGCGTGCCCCCTCGACAAGGGGCCGCTGCACCTGATCGCCGCGCAGGAACCCCTCGTACCGCAGGAGTCGCTGTACAACCCCCGGCTGCGCCGGCGCTATCCGGTCGTCGACGGCATCCCGCAGCTCCTGCCGTCCTCCGGCGAGCAGGTCCCCGAGGGCGAGCACGAACAGCTCCTCAAGCGAATGTCCCCGTGACGAGAGGGTGCCCATGACTCTCGCCGCGCGCGTCGCGCCCTACGTCCCCGACCGTCTGATCGCCTCCCTCGCCCGGCTCGTCTACCCCCGCTTCGAGCCCGAGCTCGCCCGGCTCGGCGACCTCTGCCCGCCGGGCTGCGGGACCGCCGTGGACGTCGGCGGCTGGTACGGCCCCTGGTCGCGCCGCCTCGCCCCCCGCGCGCGGCGCGTGGTGACCGTCGAACCGGTCCCGCACCTGGCGCGGCTGCTCGCCGCCTCCACGCCCGCCAACGTCCGGGTGATCCAGGCCGCCGCCACGGACCGGCCCGGCACCGCCCGGCTCTGGCTGCCGCACGGTGACCGGGGCGAGCGGGGCGTGTCCTCGCTGGTACGCCGCGACATCCACACCACCGCCGTCGACGTGCCGTGCCTCACCCTCGACGGGCTCGGCCTGCGGGACGTCCACTTCATCAAGATCGACGTCGACGGGAACGAGATGCGGGTGCTGCGGGGTGCGCGCGAGCTCATCGCCCGCGACCGTCCCGCGCTCTTCATCGAGCTGGAATCCCGCATCCAGCCGATCGAGCCGATCGTGGAGCTCCTGACCCGCCGGTACGGCTACCGGGGCTGGGTCCTGCCGCACGCCACCTGGGTGCCGCTCGCCTCCTTCGACCTGGAGTCGCACCAGTCCCGTACGTCGTACGTCGTGTCGCAGGGGCTGCTGCGGCGGGTGCTCACGCCCCGCCGTCCCCGGTACGTGAACTCGGTCCTCTTCCTGCCCGACGGCGACCGGCCGGGAGCGCTCGCGGTGCGCGACGATGGGGTGCATGCCCGCTAGTTGCTCACGTGACCCCGGCCCCTTCTCCGCGCTGGACTTCCAGCTGGTCCTGCTGCGACGGATGGCCGACCACAACGCCGACCTGGTGGACGCCGCCCGGCACGATCTCGGCGTCTCCGTCGCCGAGATGCGCGAGGCCAACCGCCGCTGGCAGGCGATGACCCGCTCCTCGCGCTCCCGGGGCGCGGCGTCGCGCTACCGTTCGGTCCTCGGGCCTCCCGCGCAGACGGCGCGGCGGCGGATCGGTGACCTGGAGTGCGAGGCGCTGCTCTGGCCGGTGCCGCTCTGGTCCGATCTGCGCTTCGAGGTGCTGCTCGGGCCGAACAAGGCGGTCTGGAACGAGTGGCTCGTACGCGCGCCCGGGTCGCCGCCTCCCTCTCTCCTCACGCTCGACGACCTCACTCCGTGGTCGTGCACGGTCGACGAGGCGGCCCGCGCGTTCGCTCCGGCGCGGCCGATGGAGGGCACCGCACCGACCCGCTGGGGCCTCGCCTTCGAGGCGCCGGACGGGGGTGGGGTGCGGCGCCGCTGTGTGGCGGAGTTCACGTGGGGGCTGCTGCAGCGGGTCGCTGCCGCGGGCACGTGAGCGTTGCGCTGGGCTCGTGTCGCCTTTGCTGCGCCTGTGGGGCGGGGTCGCGGGCACGTGAGCGTTGCGCTGGGCTCGTGTCGCCTTTGCTGCGTCTGTGGGGCGAGGTCGCGGGCACGTGAGCGTTGCGCTGGGCCGGTGTCGCCTTTGCTGCGTCTGTGGGGCGAGGTCGCGGGCACGTGAGCGTTGCGCTGGGCCGGTGTCGCCTGGGGTTCGTCTGTGGGGCGGGGTCGCGGGGGTATGTACGTACTCGCTATCCCTGCGCCACGCTGCACGAACAAAGACGCTATGGCTGGCTCGGTGCTCCGTGCGCACATACCCCCGCGCCCCCTCCGGCGCGCGTGCGGCTGCGGCCCGGTGGGGCTTCTTCGGGCAAGCCCCGCAGGGCCGGTGCCTCCCCGGGGGGCCTCGGGCGGGGCGGTGCCTCAGGGGGGACTTTGGGCGGGGCGGTGCCTCAGGGGCACGGCGGGCGGCGCCTCGCGGGGGGCGCGGCGAGCTGTTGCTTTCAGGGCGCGGGGGCGGCGGACTGTCGCTTTTAGGGGTACGGGCGCGGCGGGCTGTCGCTTTTAGGGGCGCGGGGAACTGCGCGACCAGCCACAACACACCCGCACCCGCCCACGCAGCGCGCCCCGCAACGGCGGGTGGGCTTTTAAGGGGCGCGGGGAACTGCGCGACCAGCCACAACACACCCGCACCCGGACGCGCAGGGAGGAACCCACCCCTGCCGCGAAGCGGCGGACGTAAACCGTTCAAGGCCCAGGGGCCAGCCCACGTCTACAACATCTGCTTATGATTCAGCGTGTTCGATTCACGGCACATCAAGACGTTCCACGAAGTGGTCCGGTCCGGTTCCTACTCGGCCGCCGCCCGCTCGCTGGGCTATACCCAGCCGGCGATCACCCAGCAGATGAAGGCCCTTGAGCGCTCCGTGGGCACTCCGCTGTTCACCCGCGTCGGCCGCCGCATGCGGCTGACGGAGGCGGGCGAGGCGCTGTCCCGGCACGCCGGGATCATCCTGGACGACATCTCCGCCGCCCAGCAGCAGATGACCGCGATCACGCGGCTTCGCTCGGGCCGGGTACGGGTCTGCGCGTTCCCCAGCGCCAACGCGACCCTCATCCCGGAGGCCCTGGCCCGGCTCGCCTCGGGGCACCCCGGGGTGCGCGTGGAGCTCCTGGAGGACGAGCCGCCCGAGTCGCTGCGGCGCGTGGTGCGCGGCGAGTGCGACATCACGCTGGCCTTCACGTATCCCGGTCTGCACGACGAGGTGCCGGAGGAACTAGAGGAGATACCGCTCATGGAGGACCAGCTGACCGTGCTGCTGCCCTCCGGGCACCGGATGGCGCGCCAGCGGTCGGTCAAGCTCGCCGAGCTCGCGGAGGAGCGGTGGATCGCGGGCTGCCCGCGCTGCCGCGCGAACTTCCTGCACGAGTGCGCCGAACTGGGCTTCGCGCCGGAGATCGCCTTCACCACGGACGACAATCTGGTCGTGCAGAGCCTGGTCGCCGAGGGGCTCGGCGTGGCGATGATGCCGGGGCTCGTCCTCAACTTCCTCTGCCACCGCAAGGTGACGGGCCGCGCCCTGGATCCCGCGTCGCGGCGCCAGGTCTCGGCGTACGTACTCAAGGACCATCTGCGCATTCCGGCCACCGCCCTGGTCCTGGACGAGCTGAGGACGGTGGCCGCCAACCGCGTCGGCTGCTGATCGTCCACGCCTTTCCATAAGCAGGATTTGGAGGGTGGCCAAAAGACTGTCGTTGGACGTGATGGATCGCGCGGCGCCACGCTGCCGGTATGAGCACTCCGACCGCGTACCGGGCCGCCCGGACCACAGAGCGCCTCGACACCCTCGTCGCCGACATCCGCGAGGCCGTGGGGCGCGGCCTGCCTCCCGACCTGACCGCCTATCTGGTCGGCGAGCGCCTCGCACCCCACCTGGGCTCCGCCGACCTGCTCACCGACGAGCAGAGCGAGGGCGACCCCGACCGCTACCGCCAGCACGTCCTGCACGCCGAGCACGACGGCAGCTTCTCGATCGTGGCGCTGGTCTGGCTGCCGGGGCAGCGGACCTCCGTCCACGACCACGTGTCGTGGTGCGTGACGGGCGTGCACGAGGGCGAGGAGCAGGAGCGGCGCTACCGCCTGGTGCCCGCCGCCGGGACCGGTGGCGCGGCCCGTCTCGTCGCCACGGAGGACGTCGTCAACCCGCAGGGCTCGGTCTGCGGCTTCGCGCCGCCCGGCGACATCCACCGGGTGTGGAACGCCTGCGGTACGCGCGCGATATCCCTCCACGTCTACGGCGCGGACATAGCCCGCCTGGGCAGCAGCGTCCGCCGGGTGTACGAGCTCCCGGCCGACCGGTAATGGCGCTGCTCGGGGAGCGCGCCAAGTCCCGTACGGCACCGGTCGCCGCGCTCGCCGTCCGACCGCCCGGCAAGGTGCCCGGCCTGGCGCTCGCCGTGCTCGGTGTCGCCGTCGCCTGGGGCGTGCACCGGCTCGTGCCCGGCATCCCGATGCTCACCGCCGCCGTGGTCCTCGGCATCGTGGCCGCCCATCTGCCGGGCGCCGCACGCTCCTTCGTGCGCGGCCCCGGCAAGGCCGGCCTCACGTTCGCCGGGAAGCGGCTGATGCGGGTCGGCGTCGTGCTGCTCGGCCTGAAGCTGAGCCTGGACGACGTGCTGGGGCTCGGCTGGGCCTCGGTCGGCATGGTGCTGTGCGTGGTCGCGGTCACCTTCTTCGGCACCTGGTGGCTGGGCCGCCGGATGGGGCTGCGCGGCGACCAGCCGCTGCTGATCGCCACCGGCTACTCGATCTGTGGCGCGTCCGCGATCGGCGCGGTCAGCGAGGTGTCCGAGAGCGACGAGCGGGACACGGCCACCTCGGTGGCCCTCGTGACCCTGTGCGGCACCCTGGCGATCGCCGTACTGCCCCTGCTCCAGCACCCGTTGGGGCTCAGCGACGCGGAGTTCGGGCGCTGGGTCGGGGCGAGCGTGCACGACGTGGGACAGGTCGTGGCGACCGCGCAGACCGCGGGTGCCGGGGCGCTCGGCGACGCGGTCCTGGTCAAGCTGATGCGGGTCGCGCTGCTCGCACCGCTCGTCGCGGCGGTGGCCCTGTCGGTGCGGGCGCGGCGACGCGCGGGCGCCTCCACCGCGGGCACCAAGCGGCCGCCGCTCGTGCCGCTCTTCGTCGTCGGTTTCCTCGCCATGGTGGCCCTGCGCACCACCGGCCTGCTGCCGGGCGGCGCGATCGACGTCGCGCAGACCGTCCAGGAACTCCTGCTCGCCGCCGCCCTGTTCGGCCTCGGCAGCGCGGTCGACCTGCCGACCCTGACGCGCACGGGCGGCCGGGTCGCGGCGCTCGGGCTCCTCTCGTGGGGCGTGATCGCGGGGATCTCGTACGTGGGCGTGGTGCTGACGTACTGAGCCCCGCGGACCGGCTGACAGCGGGGCAGCGCGACCCGTACGTCGTACAGCCGCGTGATCTGCTGCGGCAACTCGTTGTCGTCACTGACGAGGAGCAGCCGCAGCCGGTCGCGGCCCGGTCCGTGGGCGCGGCCCGTCACCGTCATCCCTTCGATGTTGTCGACGAGGGGGTTGTTGCCGGGCGGCAGCTTCGAGGGCGCCCCCATCGAGGGGCAGTCGGAGAGGTCGGCGAGCAGCGTCTTGCGCACCGCGCGCGTGCCGGGCCGAGGCGGGCCGCCCCGGACACGTCCTCGGCGCCGCGCGGGTCCGCCACGTACAGCCGTACGTCGATGCGGAACTCCGGGGTGAAGCCGCGCTCCAGGACGAGCAGCCGTCCGTCGCCCGTCGGCGCCGGCTCGACGAGCGCGAGACCCGGGTCTACGGCGTACGCGTACTGCCGTCCGAGCGTGAACCGGCCGCCGCGCTGCGGGCGTTGCCAGGTCTGTACGCGGTGCAGCGCGCGGCCCGCCGTGTCCGTGCCGTCGTCCGCCAGCGGCCCCTCCATGCCGGCGATCAGGGTGCGCCCGCCGGGGAGCAGGGCGAGGCTCTCGAAGGTCTGGTTCGCGCGGGCGCGGCCCTCGGGTGCGACCCGCAGCGGCCGCGGCACCGGCACCTGGCCGAGCAGGGCGCCGTCCCGGCCGTACCGGCGGATCGCGGGGCCCCGCTCGTCGGTGACCAGGTGACTGCCGTCGCGGTCGACGGCCAGGCCCTCCGAGTCCGGCGCGGCGCCCGCACCGTCGGCGAGCGGCGTGTGACCGGTGGCGCGGGGCCGGTCGCCCCGCACGTCGATCCGGAACAGGGCGGAGCGGTCGGAGAGGGCGCTGACCGAGCCGTCGCGTTCGACGGCGAGCGCGGAGAGACCGCCCACGCGCCGGCCGCCGGTCTCCGTCTTGTCCAGCGCGTCCGAGTAGCGGGCGACGGACACCCTCGGCGAGCAGGAGCCGCCCGCCGGAACGGGGGCGGACCCCACGGCCGCGGCCTCGATCGCGCTCTCGGTCGCGGTCGCGGTCGCCGCCGCCGTGGTCGCGGTCGCGGTCGCGGTCGCGGTCGCGGTCGCGGTCGCGCCCGAGGCCAGCAGTGCGGCGCTCGCGGCGAGGCTTACTGTCGCGCGAAATCCCATGGGACACCTCTTGATTGACGGGGCGTCAGTAGAGCAGCGTCCGGTGAAGATGCGAACAACGAATGCGAACGACTGCGCAGTTGTTCCCTGGAACAGGTGATCGTCGCGCCAGGAATTGCGCGGGACCCCTGTGATTGACGATGCTTACGGTGCGCAAGCGACGGGCTGCAGACCGTGACCGCGCACCCGGTCCATGTCCCATACAGGGCCGGGTAGTTGGACCCGGGCATCCGGGTCCTGACGTTCCTGAGAGTCCCACAAGGAGAAGCACCACCATGAACCTCATCACTGACGTCGTCGCCGGTCTCGCCCACTTCCTCGGCTGGCTGGTCTGACGTCACCGCAGCAGTCCGCAGCGACGCCGCCTCCCTGGTCCCACGGGAGGCGGCGTCGCCGTCTCCGTGCCCGGACCGGTCCGCGCCAGGCTCAGGTCCGCGTCCGGTTCAGCGGGTCGCGGCGGCCTCCGGGTAGAAGTCCCGCGCCTTCCCCCCGGCGTCCTTCGCCCTGCCGAGCAGGCTCGCCGGGTACTCCACGAACCAGTAGCTCGCCGCGCCGGCCGCGAGTGCCACCAGGACCACGACGAGCACCGCGACCGGGAAGCCCGCCTGCGACGACGGCAGCAGCCCGGACCTGTCGAGCCGGAGCATCACCGGCTCGTGCAAGATGTAGAGGCTGTAGCTGACCAGCCCCACCGCCGTGACCCACCGGGCCCGCAACAGGCCGTGCCACCACACCTGTTGCCGCTCCGCCTGCCGGATGTGCAGCGTCGCGTACAGCAGCGCGAACCAGAGCACGGCGGCGATGGGGTGGTAGAAGGTGTGCGCGAAGTTCTCCGGTGCGGACAGGTGCGACAGGGCGAGCAGGCCGGTCAGGGCCGTGGCCGACAGGGCCGTCGCCCACCGGGCCCGCAGCCTGCCCCGCTCGTCGCCGAGCGCCGTCAGGAGGACCGCGAGAGCCATGCCCGCCGCGAAGCCGCCGAAGCGGGCCTGCGGGCCGAAGTACACCGGCCAGTCGGTGTGCGGCACGTCGAAGACGTAGTGCGCGCAGGAGATCCACCCGAGCGGCACGGCGAAGAGGAGCGCGCAGCCCGACGCGCAGAGCGCCACCCTGGCCCGCCGGGTCCGCAGCCGCCGGCAGGTCCGCACGGCGAGCGGTCCGAGCGCCACGAGGACCAGGTAGAAGGTGACCTCCAGGGAGAGCGACCAGGTCGGGCCGAGCGTGTAGAAGATGCGTTCGCGGTCGAAGACGTGCGTGAACGTGAGGTGTTCGACCAGGTCGCGCCAGTCCCCCGGCAGCGTCGGGTTGCGTGTCGACCAGACGACCAGGACCGCCAGGAAGTACAGCGGCAGGATGCGGATTGCGCGCCGGAAGAGGAACACCCGGCCCGGCCTGACCGAGCCCTCCTTACCGTCGATGGCCGCCCGCGCGTACGAGAGGGTGAGCAGATACGCCGACATCACAAAGAAGAGGTCGATCACCTCCAGGGAGAGCAGCGCGCCGACGTAGGGGTTGTCGATCGGCGGGTGCGATCCCGCCGCGTCGTAGGTGACGTACTGCTGCCACACGTGGAAGACGACCGTGCTGAGCGCGGCCAGGCCCCGGTAACCCTGGAGTTCGAGCGCACGGCCTCCGGACGACGGCTCCCTGCGCTCCTGCGGTACAGGCGGTGCCGTCGTCTCGGGGGCGATGGGCGAGGTCACGAACCCCCTCCCGTACCGGACGGACCGGAGACGGCAGCGGTGGCGGCCCGCGGCGTGACCCGCCACTGCCGGTCGCCGAGCGCCTCCTTCAGGTGGGCGGCCCGCGCCACCATGTTCTTGAAGTGGGTGTAGAAGAACGTCGAGACGAACAGGTAGCGCCAGAACCAGCTTTTGCGGCGGCGCAGTTCGGGCACCGCGAGCCGCCAGGCGAACGCCGCCTGCACCAGGCCCGCCGACAGCGTGACGGCCGCCGCGATCAGGCAGACGGGCACCGCCCAGTCGAGCCGGTCCGCACCGCCCGCGCGCCAGGCCGCGTGCAGCAGGACCGGCAGGATGTGCAGCGTCAGCCACGGCTGGACCTCGCGCCAGCCGAGGAGCACGAACAGGCCCGCCTTCTGGCGGCGCGTGAAGACCGGCGACCGCAGCGCGCGCCACAGGTGCCTGAGCGAGACCTGGAGCCAGCCCTGCGCCCAGCGCGAACGCTGGTTCCACAGCGGCTTCAGCATCGTGGGGGCGAGCTCGCGCGAGACGAGGGTGCGGTCCATGGCGATGCGCGCGCCCTCGCCGAGGGCCCGCAGGGTGGAGTCGATGTCCTCGGTCAGCATCGAGCCGTGCATCCGTGTGCGGGCGAGCAGGTCGGTGCGCCAGAATCCGTTGGAGCCGCCGAAGACCCCGAAGCCGTAGAGCCGGGTGCGGCCGGGGTGGCTGACCGCGTAGATCGCCTCGAACTCGACGCCCACCAGCCTGGCGACCCACGAGCTCTCGCCGTTGCGGACGACGCAGTGCCCCTGCACCACGTCGTAGCCGTGGGACAGCCAGTCCCAGGCGTGCCGGAACGCGTCGGGCGCCGGGTGGTGGTCGGCGTCGAAGATGCCGACGAACTCGCCGCGCACCCGGGTCACCGCCGCGTTGAGGTTCTGCGCCTTGGACGTGCTGCCGGCCACCGGCAGGAGCACCAGGCGCGGATCGCGCCGCGCGATCTCCCGGAGCGTCTCCTCGACGGGCAGCCGGTGCGGGGTGTTGTAGGCGAGGACGATCTCCAGCTCGTTCGGGTAGTCGAGGCGCAGAAACGATTCGACGGTGTCGACGATCGTCGCGGCCTCGTTCGGCAGGTACGCCGCGATGACCGCGCTCGCCACCGGACAGGGCTGCGCGGCGGCCTGTGGCCGCGGTGTCGCGTCGAGCGAGAAGAGGCATTCGAGGACGATGAGCAGGGCGGACGCCACCAGACCCGCGACCACCACCCAGTACGCGACGGCCGCCGCGTCCCAGCCCATCCCGTACGCCTGCTGATAGAGCAGGAACGGTACGCCCACGCCGAGCGCCAGCATCAGGACCGGCGAGAGCAGCGGCGTCAACGCGGAGAGCAGGCCGCGCAGCCCCGGCCGGGTGCGGCGGTCCCCCGGCGCGGCCGCGGCGCGCATCCACGGCTCGTAGCGCACGGGCCGCAGGTCGCGGTGGCGCAGCGCCTCCTCCGCGGCGTCCCGGGCCCGCTCGGCGGCGAGCGCTCCCGCGCCGCTGCCGGTGCGGGCGGGCAGCGAGGTCCAGCCGACGGCCGGGGTGAGCCGGACGTGCTCGTCCGCGACGACGAACCGGGTGCCGGCCACGGCGGCCGCGAACTCCCGCAGGCTCTCGCTCGCCGTCTCCTCGTCGACGCCCGGCATCAGGACGAGGAGGCGACCCTCCTCGTCCCGGCCGAGCCGGTCGCAGACGCCGCCGAGACGGCGCGCGGCGCCCGGCTCCGCACGGCTCGCGGACGCGCCGTCGCCGACCTGGGCGAGGCGCTCGGCGATCTCGCGCCGCACGCGCGGCCCGAGCCGGGTCTCCAGGGCCTCCGTCTCGGCGACGCGCACCACGGCGAGGACGCCGCCGCGGCGTGCGGCGGCGGGCCGCTGGAGTTCGCGGTCCAGCTCGGCCATGAAGTGCGGCGCCGAGTACAGGCCGGTGCGCGGGTCGAGGAGCAACTGCTCGACGGGGACCGGGACCCGGTGCAACTTGGCGGCTATGCGGGCGGACAGCTCGTCCGGGTCCGAGCCCTCCGCCACGCAGTCGTCGGCGCCGTGCCGCAGGAGTTCGGCGACGGTCGCGGGGACGGGCTCCGCGGTGACCATGACCAGCGGAAGCGCCTGGCCCGCCGGGTCGGACCGCACCTCGGTGATGACGTCGCGGCCCTGACTGCGCCCGTCGGCCCCGTCGTCCAGGGCGACGATCGCGTCGGGCGTGGCCTGCCGGACCGTGCGGTGCACGTCGCCGGGGACGGCGTGCGTGACCTCGTGGCCGGTGAGACGCAGGGTGCGGGTGAGCTGTTCCCTGCCGGGTCCGGGGTCGCCGACCGCGAGCACGTGGGGGGTGCCGGGCGGAGCGGAGCCGGAGGTGGTGGACTGGTGCGGGACGAGCACCGTCGAAGGACGCATCGAAGGGGAGGCCGAAACGGGTGCCGAGGGAGGCGGGGAGGCGCCGGGGTGCCTCAGGAGATCGGACATGAAGGTGGTCCCGTCCTGTTCGGATCGTGGGGGGAGGACCGGATCACCGGGACGCGCGAAGGCGTACGGTGACCGCCGCATCAGCCTCAGCGATCACTGTGACACCGCACCTTCGGCGGCGTAAAACTCTCATTACGCGCCGGTGCAGAGACCGCGCCGGTGCCGCGCGTGGCCCCGCGCGGCGACGACGCACAGACGAGCAGACGAGCAGACGCACAGACGACAAAGGAGTACGACACGTGGATCCCCTCTTCCCGGCCCTGGACGACGCACACGGCGAGGCGCTCCGGTTCGGCGACCGCTCACTGAGCTACCCCGAACTCGCCTCGGCGGCCGGAGCGTTGGCCCTGCGGCTGCGCGACGCGGGCCGGGTCGCCGTCTGGGCGACGCCCTCCCTGGAGACGGCCGTCGGCGTGGTCGCCGCCCTGCTCGCCGGGGTGCCCGCCGTGCCGCTCAACCCCAAGTCGGGCGACTCCGAGCTCACACACATCCTGAGCGACAGCACGCCTTCGCTGGTGCTCACCGAACCTGCCGCTCAACTGCCGTCCTCCGTGCGGGAATTGGCACGGCACGACGTCGACGTACGAGAAGACGGCGCGGGCCACCCGCCGGCCCGCCCCGACGAGCCGGACCCCGAATCCCCCGCCCTGATCGTCTACACCTCCGGCACCACGGGCCCGCCCAAGGGCGCCGTCCTGCCGCGCCGCGCCGTCGCCCGCACACTGGACGCCCTCGCGGACGCCTGGCAGTGGACCGGCGACGACGTCCTCGTGCACGGGCTGCCGCTCTTCCACGTGCACGGCCTGATCCTCGGCACGCTCGGCCCGCTGCGGCGCGGCGGCTCCGTGCGGCACCTGGGGCGGTTCAGCACCGAGGGCGTGGCGCGCGAGCTCGGCTCCGGGGCGACCATGCTGTTCGGGGTGCCGACGATGTACCACCGGATCGCCGAGACCCTGCCGGACGATCCCGCCCTCGCGAAGGCGCTGGCAGGGGCGCGGCTCCTGGTGTCGGGCTCGGCGGCGCTCCCGGTCCACGACCACGAGCGCATCGCGGCCGCCACGGGACGGCGCGTCATCGAGCGGTACGGCATGACGGAGACGCTGATGAACACCAGCGTGCGGGCCGACGGCGAGCCGCGCGCGGGGGCGGTCGGCGTGCCGCTGCCGGGGGTCGAACTCCGCCTGGTCGACGAGGCGGACGCGGACATCGCGGCGGACGCCCCCGAGGCGGTCGGCGAGATCCAGGTGCGCGGCCCCAATCTCTTCACCGAGTACCTGAACCGCCCCGACGCCACCGCCCGGGCCTTCGCGCCCGGCGGCTGGTTCCGCACCGGCGACATGGCCGTGCGGGACCCCGACGGCTACGTCCGCATCGTCGGCCGCAAGGCCACCGACCTCATCAAGAGCGGCGGCTACAAGATCGGCGCGGGCGAGATCGAGAACGCGCTCCTCGAACACGAGGGGGTCAAGGAGGCCGCGGTCACCGGGGAGCCGGACCCCGACCTCGGGGAGCGCGTCGTGGCGTGGATCGTCCCCGCAGACCCCCAACTCCCTCCGCAGGCGGACGTGTTGGCCGACCATGTGGCATCCCGCCTGGCCCCGCACAAGCGCCCGCGGGTCGTGCGGTACCTGGATGCGCTGCCGCGCAACGACATGGGGAAGATCCTGAAGCGGTCGCTGCCCGAAACCACGGCCGGCGACTGAGGCAGGCCCTGTTTCCGCCTGGACCGGTGCGGGGAGGCATCAGAACCAGGTCGTCAGACGCGCTCCCAGGGCCTCAGTCGACGGGCTGCCCGTCGTCTTCTCCGTCTGCGGGCCCATGGGCCGTGGCACCCTCGACGGCGGCCTTCACCGCCTGTTCCAGCAGGCCGAGCGAGATCTTCTCGCCGGACCCACGGACGGTGAAGGGCTCCTCCCCTGGCTTCGTGACGGTCAGTTCGACGGAACGCTTCTGATCACGTTCCAGCCACAGCCGGATCAGGTTGATGGTGCCGCGCCCGGCGCCCAGTGAACCCAAGATGAGCACCAGTTCCGTCCACGCACCCTTCTGACCGGCCAGAGGGGTGGCTCGTTCCTCGGAGGTCAGCCCGGCGACCGCTTCGGCATCTTCCCGGAACTCTTCGAATGCGTACTGCGCGAGTGGGTGATCGGGATCAACACCCGCCACCTCGAGTCGCACCGCAACTTCCGTTCGCCGCATGAGTGTTCCTCGTCCCCCTCGTGAAGCGAGTAACCTGTGGCCGATCATAGAGCGTGGGGGGTGCGATGTATCGGGCTCTGCTGATCTGCAACTCGGTGTATCCGTTCGAACCGGTGAATCTGCCGCAGTTGCTCGGGCCGATACGCGACGGTCTGGTCCTGTGGTCCGCGCTGACCGACAGCGAGAAGGGAGGTCTCTTCGCGCCGGAGAACGTAGAAGTCCTCTTCGAGCGCGAGAAAGACGAAATCCTGCGGACAGCCAACCGGTTCTTCCAGGAGTGCGCCCCGGATGACGTGTTGCTGTTCTACTACAGTGGTCACGGCAAGTCGGGAAGGTCGAACCTTCATCTCTGCGCCCGGGACACTGTTCTTCAACTGCTGCTGTCCTCCAGCGTCTCCGGAAATGAACTCAAGAGCTACATGGAGACGAGTCCGGCGCAGAGCGTCATCGTCATCCTGGACTGCTGCCACGCCGGCGCCTTCAAGGGAGCTCCGCCACAGATCTCTCCGAACCATCTCGCAGGCAAGGGCCGCTTCGTCATGACGGCATCGGGCCCCGCCCAACGGGCAGCGGATGCGGAGAAGGCAGGCAGCCCGAGCCCCTTCACCCACGCACTGGTCGAAGGGCTGCGCAACGCCGAGCCGCGATCCGCCGGTGAGGCGGCGCTCACTGTGGACGACGTGTACCACTACGCCGTCAAAGCGCTACCGAAGGAACTCCCTCAGCCGCAGCGCCGGCTCAACGGAGCGGGGGACGCCACCATCGCGACGCGGCCAGGCTGGTCGCGGCAGAGCGAGGAGGATGTGGAGGGCCGCATCACGTCACTCGGCCCCGCGCGACCAGAGGCCGTGGAGCAGGAACAGGCAACGCCGGTCGGCCCGCCGCTGACCTGGCTGCACGGTCTGGGATTCACCGGTTCAGGTGTGCGCCGCGCCCAGCCCTCACTCGGCGATCGGGCGGCTTGGCGCATCTTCCTGCTGGCCAGTTGCCTGCTGGCCCTGTCCTCCGTTCTTGCCTGGCAAGCATGGATGGACGACGTCTCTGACGGCTACGGCTTCGCGTACTCCACACAGACGGAGTCCTTCTTTCAATGGTCCGGGTTCCTGGCCGCGCTGATCGCAATGAGCTGCGTTCTCGGTCCGTTCGTGGCAAGCGATTCGAGCTGGGCCCGGCGTGCACGGAAACTCCGATTCTCCACCGGACTGGCCTTGGGTTTCCTGTGGCTGTATTCGGTGATCCACGTGGGCTTGAACTCGCCGGAACAGGGACTGCTGCAGAGTTCGATGACGTTCCTCTGTATAGCTGCGGTACTGGAAAACCGACACGACTCGCCGATTCTCGCCGGAGCGATCGTCGCTTTCGCGGGTGTCATTGTTCCGGCCGGGAACGGGGGCTACGACGGGTTCGACGGGATCGTCGTGGTCCAGGCGCTGATCAGCGCCGGCCTGGTG
The DNA here is from genome assembly GCF_055593965.1 of Streptomyces sp. NPDC040622. Lineage (NCBI taxonomy): Bacteria > Bacillati > Actinomycetota > Actinomycetes > Kitasatosporales > Streptomycetaceae > Streptomyces > Streptomyces sp. NPDC040622. Next base: position 366,516 of record NZ_JBVIXD010000010.1, read on the forward strand.
GTCCTCTGGTATTTCGGCGCTCCGGAACGGCACTTCATCCTTGCGGGGACCGTGAGCCTCGCTTCCGGCGGCGCGACGTACCTCATCCACGGTTTCATCCCGAACGTGAGCATGTACGGAACCTCACTGGTGGTCCTGAGTGCCGCACTCGGGCACGGAGTCAGGCCCGCCGAAGGGGCACGTTCTCCGGTGCAGCGAGGGTGGCAAGCCGCGCAGGAGGGAATCGAGCGGCAGACGCGCACGTTGACGCCGTGGCTGCGGCGCCGGTCGTAAGCGCCTGCCGCAGATTCCCTTTCCCGAGCGGTGGCCGGGACGGCAATCCGAACCGATTCCCGGGGGTTACCTCACCCCCACCGCCCGAACGATCTCCTGCGAGACGATCCCGCCCCGGTCGTCGCTCGCCGAGGCCCGCAGCGACACGGAGGTCGCGCCGCCCGGCACCTTCACCTTGCCCTCCCAGGCGGCCTTCTTGCCGTCGCGGTCCAGGGCGACCGGCTTCCACGTCCTGCCCTCGTCGTACGAGACGGAGAGCTTTCCGCCCCCGATGGCTCCCGTGTCCGGCGCGCCCTTCACGTACTCGGCGAAGATCCCGACCGGGAGGGTCCGGCCGCCCCGGACCTCGCCCGCGAGGGACGTGTCGACGTCGAAGCCGAGGTTGAGCAGCGGCAGGAACGTCTTCTTGTCCTGCGGGGTCTCCTTCGAGCGGAAGGTCCACTCGGCGTGCCCCTTCGTGCCCAGCTTCCACCGCGCCGGGTCGAGGGTCGTGTCGGTCACGACCTTGTACGTGTGCTCGGCGGGGTCCGCGTCCCACACGTAGACGCCCGAGCTCTTGCGCCGGTCGGCGCTCACGCCGTCCACGAAGACCTCGCTGACCTGCGTCATCGACTCCTCGTTCCACACGTCGCCGAAGCCGGTGTGGTCGGGTCCCGAGTCGCCCCAGCCCGGCACGTTGAACTCCAGGTTGTTGCCGCTGCGGGTCTGTCCCCAGCCGAGACCCGTGCCGAGCCAGGGGTGCAGGACCGGCTTGAACCAGTTCAGCGCGGTGTGCCTGCCACCCTTGTAGGAGACCAGGCCGCTGCGCTCCTCCAGGGCGCCGGGGCCGGTGGAGACGGACTCGTGCCACAGCTGGCCCCGGCCCGTGGAGACGTACTCGGTCCGCTCGGCCGGGTAGTCGATCTTCTCCTGGAAGCCGATGCCGATGGGGAAGGAGTCGGTGATCGAGTACCGGAACTCGCCGCCCGCGGCCGGCTTCACGGCGTGGAACCTGCTGTCCACGACGGCCAGTTCACGCTTGCCGGGCCGGTAGGCGAGGTCGCTCGGGACGGCTCCCTCGTGCCCCTCGGAGAGGTCGTACAGGTAGGGGGTGTTGAGGGTGCCCGTGCTCTCGGTCCGGCGACCCGCCTTCGCCGCCGCGACGAGCCGGGCGCCGTCGGCCGCGTCGACCGTGGCGATCTGCAGCGGCCGGTCTGCGTTGTCGTCCGTGCCGAACCAGGCGTTGAGCCGCCCCGGCTGATCGTCCGTCACGAACAGGGCGGCGGCTCCCGCGTCCTGCGCGGCCTGCCCGAGCTGCGCCGGGGTGGTCCCTTCCGTGCGGCGCACGACGACGGCCTTGCCTCGGACGTTCTTGCCCTCGTACGCGGCCGGGGTGCCGTCACCCGCGTCCACGAGCGCCCACGTGCGGCGCCCCTCGGCGAGGGTCCCGCCCGGCTGGGCGACGGCCTCGCGCAGGCCCTTCACGTCCACGAGGGGCTTGCCGAGGCGCCAGACGGTGCGGTACTCGAAGCTGCCCTCGGTGACCTTTTCGGTGGGCGCGGCGAAGATGCTGTCGTACTTCACGGGCACCTGGACGGCGCCCATCAGGTCGGCGCCGCCGGCCTTGCGGTCGTACTCCATCAGGAGCTGCCTGGTCTCGGTGCGGCGGTCCACCTCGGCCTTGATCTCGCGCAGCTCGCGCCCGTCCAGGGTGATCTCGCGGTCCCGGTCGAGGCGGATCTGCGGGTCGGCGAGGAAGCCGAGGCCCAAGGAGTCCTTGCCCTTGGCGCCGCGCACGTCGAGGAAGGTCGAGAGGGCGTACGTGCCCGGCTTCAGGCGCAGCTCCAGACTCCCGGATTCGCCGACGGCGGCCGGGAACGGCTCGGTTCCCGCGGCGAGTTGCTGCACCACGAGGTCGGCCGGGGAGGCGGCTCCGTCACGGTCCCGCACCCGGACGGTGAGCGTGTACCGCTCCTCCTCCTTGACCAGGCCGAACGCGGTGCGCGCGGCCTGCTTGCCGCCGACGCTCGCGACGACGGAGCCACTGGTGTTCCCGACGGGCGCCTTCGTCCCGTCCCCGGTGACGGTGGTGGACGCGGTGCCGTGCGCCGGGACGGTGAGGGTGGAGTCGGCGAGTGTGACGACGCCGTCGGCGGCACCCCGCACGGCAAGGCTCAACTCGACTTCTTCGTCCGAGGAGTTGGCGTACGTAAGTGTCTTGGTGACCGGCTTGTTGCTCTCGTAGGGCCAGCCGTGGAAACCGAGGTCGACGCTGCCGCTCGCGGTGACCTTCGCGCCGATGGCGTCGGGGACACTGACCCGCCCCGCCCCCAACTCGTAGGTGGAAGCGTCGAGTTCATGACTACTGGACATCAGGGCGTCCTTGAGCTGCGCCCCCGTCCAGTCGGGGTGCCGCTCGGCGAGCAGGGCGGCGACGCCCGCGACGTGCGGGGTCGCCATCGACGTACCGCTCATCTCGGTGTAGAAGCCCTCGCCGCCGACGAGTTGTGAGCGGGCGGCGAGGATGTCGACGCCCGGCGCCGACAGATCGGGCTTGAGGCCGTGGTCGCCGGCGCGCGGCCCCTGGCTCGTGAAGTACGCGGCCTCGTCGGCGGAGTCGACGGCGCCGATGGTCAGCGCGGCGTCGGCGGCGCCGGGCGAGCCGATGGAGGAGGGCGCGCCGGTGTTGCCTGCCGCGACGACGAAGAGGGCGCCGGTCTCCTTGGAGAGGGAGTTCACGGCGGCGGCCATGGGGTCGGTGCCGTCACTGGCCTCCTGCGAGCCGAGGCTCATCGACACGATCCTGGCGTCGACGTCCTTGGCGGCCCACTCCATGCCCGCGATGATCTCCGACTCGCTGCCGAAGCCCTCGTCACTGAGCACTTTGCCGACGGCGAGCGAGGCGCCCGGGGCGACGCCCTTCTCCTTGCCGCCCTCGGAGGCGGCGCCGCTGCCGCCCACGGTGGAGGCGACATGGGTGCCGTGGCCGTTGCGGTCGGCGACCTCCTCGCCCGGTATGAAGCTCTTGCTCTCGCCGACGCGGCCCTTGAGGTCCGGGTGCCCGGCGTCGACCCCGGTGTCCAGGACGGCGACCTTCACGCCCTTGCCGGTGAGCCCCGCCTCCCAGGCCTTCGGGGTGCCGATCTGCTCGTTGCTCCGCGCCAGGTCGGCCTCGACGCGCCCGTCGAGCCACACCTTCGCGATGCCGGACGCCTTGTCCCGCACGGAGCGCCACAGCGCGTCGGGCCGCTCGGCGCTGACGGCGACGCCGTCGACGCTCCCCAGGGGGCGCACCCGCTCCACCCCGCGGGGGAGCTCGCGCGCGCCCCGGGCCTTCTTGTCGTCGTAGGTGACGATGAGGGGCAGCCCGGCACGGACCTTCCCCGCTCCGGCCTTGTCTGAACCCGCCTTTCCCCGCTCGGCGAGCCCTTGCCGGATCAGCTCGGTCACGTCGAACAGTCGCTCGTCGAGGACGCCGGAGCGCAGATACGGCCGCGCCTCGTCCGGTACGACGGTGAGGTGTCCGCCCGACCGCTGGGTGCGCACCGCCCCGCTCGCCCCGGCGGGCCGGTCGACGGTGACGGTCTGCCGGCCGCCGGGGAGCCGGGTGACGGTGACCCGGTCGCCGGTGATCAGGGTGACGGTGTGGGCGGAGCGCGCGGTACGGGTGGGCGGCGGCGCGGGGGCGCCACCCGCGGATCCTTCGGCCACGGCGCTCTGCCCGGCGGGAAGCAGGGCGAACGCGAGACCGGCGGCGGCCACGAGCGCGGCTCTTCGCCGCGCGGGGGCTCTGGTCGTCGCGGGGGCTTTGGGCGTCGCGGGGGCTCTGGTCAGGGGGGAGGTCATGGAGGCTGCCTCTCTTCGTCCTTCGTCGGACCCGGGCGGGGGTGATGTCCGAGTGCTGCGAAGAGTGTCAGGGGCCTTTTGTTACAAGGGAGTTGACGGGAGCTGGCGGAAAGCCGCCAGGGCACCTTCCCGCCAGGAAGCCCCGCCCTGACCCGACCCCGCCCCACCCCGACCCGACCCGACCCGGCCCGGCCCTGACCCGCTCGCGCCGGGGCGCCCCGGGCTGCCCGAGGTTCGGGGCCTCCCCGCACGGGGAACACCGCCGGAGCCGCGTTCATCGGGTGCCGGGCGTCGCGTGCCGGGCGCCGGGCGCCGGGCGTCGGGCGTCGAGCCCCCGGCACGGCAGGCCCGGCCCCCCAGCCGGCGCCCCGGCGCGACGGGCCGCGCGCAGCCCCCGGCGTACCAGCTCCCGCAGGGCGCATGAAAACGCGTCAGATCGGCGCGTATGCGCCTTTGGGGTAGCGAGCCCTCCGGGTCCACTGGAACCACCGCACTGCTTCCGCACCGCATCGCACCGCCGTCAACACCACCCGTGCGGCGGCACCCCGCCCGGCTCAGCTCAGCGCGCGGGACGCGCGTACCCGCCGCACGATGCGAGACAGGACCGCCGTCCGACGGTCCGTACGGTCTGCGCTCTCGGGAGGATCTGCCATGACCGTCAGTCTGGAGCAGTTGCGCCGCTGCCATATCGCCGTCGACCTGGGAGCCGCGAGGACCCGGGTGTTCGTGAAGGGCCAGGGACTCGTCGTCGACGAGCCGAGCGCCGCCGCCGTGAACACGAGGACGGGCGCGCTCATCGCGGTCGGCCAGTTCGCCGAGCAGATGACGGGACGTACGCCCTCGTACATCCGTGTGGTGCGGCCCGTCTCCGGCGGCACCGTCGTCGACATCGAGATGGCCCAGCGGATGCTGCGGCACCTGCTCGGCGAGAAGCTCCGCCGCGCGCTGCGCCGCAAGCCCCGGCTGCGCGCCGCCGCGTGCACCCCGCACGACGCCGACCCGCTGGCGCAGCGCGCCGCCGTCGAGACGATGGTCGGGCTCGGGGCCCGCCGCGTGGAACTGGTCGACACCCTCATCGCGGCGGCGGTCGGCTGCGGCCTCCCCGTGGAACGCCCCGAGGCGACGATGATCCTCGTCTGCGGCGCGGCGACGACCCAGGTCGCCGTGTTGTCGCTGGGCTCGATCGTGACCGCCGAGCGGATCCCGGTGGGCGGCGAGGCCATCGACCACGCGATCGTGCAGCACCTGCGCCACCACCACGAGTTGATGCTGCCGTCCCAGTCCGTACGCCCGCTCCAGCTCGCGCTGCGGGGCAACGGCCTCACACCGCAGGGTCCGGAGTCGACGGAGATCCACGGCAGGGACGTCGCGACGGGCCTGGCCCGCTCCGTCCAGGTGGACACGGCCGCGGTCCGCGACGCGATCCACACCCCGCTCACCGCCGTCCTCGACGGCATCGGCAAGGTGCTCCGCGACTGCCCGCCGGACCTGGTGGCCGACCTCGCGGACCGCGGAATCATGATGGTCGGCGGCAGCGCGCTGCTCCCCGGCCTCGACCAGATGCTGCGGGACGCGACCGGAATGCCCGTACATATCGCGGAACGACCTGATGTGTGCGCCGTGCTGGGACTCGGTGCGATGCTGGAGGGCAAGATCCAACCGCTGGTCCTGGACCCGCTGTCCGGCTGACCAGTCACCCGCCTCCACCTCCACCGACCACGGAGTACGTAGTACGTGACCGAGATGCCCGAAGGAGAGGACGTACCGCCGCCCTCGATGCAGCCGATCCTCGAGGCGGTCCTGAGCGTCGGCACGGACCTCGAACTCCGCGCCACGCTCCAGCACATCGTGGACAGCGCGGCCCGGCTGACCGGGGCGGGGCTCGGCACGCTCGCCGTGAGCTCGCCCGGACACGAGGGGCCGGCCGAGCTGTTCGTGGCGGGCGGCCCCGGCCGCTTCCCCGACGGTGTGCCGACGGTGCGTCCGGCGGCGGACGGCACGGTCGTCCGCGTGCCGATCCACGTCCATGACGAGCCGTTCGGCGACCTGCTCCTGGCGCGCAAGGCGCGGGGTGCGCCCTTCCCCGAGGAGGACCAGCAGCTCCTGAAGGTCCTGGCGAGCCAGGCGGGCATCGCGATCGGCAACGCCCGCCTGTTCGAGGCGGCCCGGCAGCGGGAGCGCTGGATCGAGGGGGCGGCGGCGGTGACCACGGCCCTCCTCACGGGCGAGGCGGCGGCCGACGCCCTGATGACGGTCGCGGACCGCGCGCGGAACCTCGCGGGCGCGGCGGCGGGTGTGATCCTGCAGCCCACGGAGGCGGGCGGCATGCGCATCGTGGCGGCGGCCACGGACGGGGCGCCGCACGGGTGGGGGGCGTCGGCGGGCGGGCCCGCGGCCTCCGGCGGGACGGGGGACGGCGTTCGTCCGGACTCCCCGCCGGCACCCCCTGCCCGCACACCCGGCACCGCCCCGGCGGCACCGGCACCCCACGCCGGCCACCCCGGCCACCCCGGCCATCCCGACCACCCGGATCTCATCGGCACCACCATCGAGCCGGGCAGCGCCGTCCTGACCCAGCTGCTCGGGGGCGAACCGGTGTACATCGACGACTCGGCGACCGACCCCCGCATGACGACCCACGTACGCGCCCGCTTCGGCCCCAGCATGATGCTGCCGCTGCAGGCCGGCGGCCGGCTGATCGGCACGCTCGCCCTGCCCCGCCGCCGCGGCGCGCCCGCCTACACCGCGGCCGAACGCCTGCTCGCCACCCAGTTCGCCTCGCAGGCCGCGCTGGCCCTGGTCCTGGCCGACGCCCAGCAGAGCAGGCAGCGCCTCGCGGTGTTCGAGGACCGCGACCGTATCGCCCGTGACCTGCACGACCTCGTCGTCCAGCGGCTCTTCGCCACCGGCATGATGCTGGAGTCGACCCGCCGCAGGGCCCGGTCGACGAAGGTCGAGTCGACCCTCGACCACGCCGTGGACGAACTGGAGTCGACCATCCAGGAAGTCCGCACCGCGATCTTCGCGCTCCAGCAGCCGCCCGCCGACGCCCCGGCCACCTTCCGCGGCAAGGTCCTGCGCGAGACGGCGGGCGCGGCGGCAGTGCTCGGCATCCAGCCGTCCGTGCACTTCGCCGGCGCCGTCGACAGCCGGATCGCGGAACCGGCGGACGGCCACCTGCTGGCCGCCCTGCGCCGCGCCCTGGCCACCACCTCGCGCAGGACCGGCGTGACCCGCGTGGACGTGTCGGTCGACGCACGGGCGAAGCTGCCGGACGGCAGGGACGGGGTGCGCCTGACGGTGTACGACGACGGGCGGACGGACGGCGTGGAGGCGGGCACGACGGCGACGTGGCAGGCACCACTCTGACGACGGGTCGCCGGGACCGACGCATCGCCCCCTTCGGACCCGGCCCCGGATCCAGGCCGGCCCCAAGCCGGGACCAGGCCGGACCCAGACCGGGACCGGGCCGGACCCAGACCGGGAGACCGGGACCCAGATCAGGCCCCACCCCCACCCACAGCTCCAGCTCCAGCTCCAGCTCCAGCTCCAGCTCCAGCTCCAGCCCGTGCCCGCGCCCGAACCCGCGCCCGAGCCCGAATCCGCGCCCGAGCCTCAGAGCGCCACCACCGACACCTCCGTCGCCTTCACGCTCGTCCAGATCTGCGCCCCCTCCGCGAGCCCGAGGTCGAGCGCGGCCTGCGGGGTGATCTCGGCGACCAGGTCGGGCGCCTCGCACGAGGTGATCAGGACACGCAGCCGGCTCCCGGCGGTGGTGATCTCGCGCACGGTCCCCGGCCAGACGTTCCGCGGGCTGCCCTCCGGCTTCTCGCGGTGCACGGACACGGCCTCCGGCGCGATGACGGCGAGCGCCCGCACCCCCGCCTCCAGCGGATCGGCGACGACGAGCCGCCCCTCCCCCGCGAGGGCGAGCGTGCCGTCCTCCCCCGCGGTGCCGGGCCAGGCGTTGCGGCCGAGCATGCGGGCGACCCACGGCGAGCGGGGGTGCCGGGTGACGTCGGCGGGCGGCGCGTCCTGCAATGTACGTCCCTCGTCGAGTACGAGGACCCGGTCGGCCAGTGAGACCGCCTCGACGGGGTCGTGCGTGACGATGAGGCAGACGCCGCCGAACCCGTCGAGGTGGCGGCGGAGCGTGTGCCGGACGTGTGCGCGAGTGGTCTGGTCGAGGGCGGCGAGCGGCTCGTCGAGGAGCAGCAGCCGGGGCCGCGCGGCCAACGCGCGGGCGAGCGCGACCCGCTGGGCCTGCCCGCCGGACAGCTGGGCGGGCTTGCGGTGCGCGAGGTGCCCGACGCCGAGCCGGTCGAGCCAGGCCTGCGCGTCGCGGCGGGCCTCGGCACGTCGTACGCCCTGGGCGCGCAGCCCGTACGCGGTGTTGCCGAGCGCGTTCAGGTGCGGGAAGAGGGCACCCTCCTGGGGCACCCAGGCGACCCCGCGCCGGTGCGGCGGCAGGTCGCTGACGTCGCGTTCGCCGAGCCGCAGTCGGGCGTGGGCGCGCGGGGTGAGCCCGAGCAGGGCACGCAGGAGCGTGGTCTTGCCGGCGCCGTTGGGCCCGACGACGGCGATGGTGGTGCCGGGCTCGGCGTCGAGGGTGAGCTCGTTGTGGCCGGTGACGTCGGCGTGCAGGGCCCAGGTCGTGCGGGAGGCGGACTCCTTGGCTACTGGTGCGGCCAGGTCTGCCGGCCCCTGAGAGACAGCGGCACCCCCACCCGCGCCGTCGTCCTCTCCCTCAGAGAACGGCTCACGCACCGGTACGGACCCGGCCCCGGCCCCCGACGCCCCAGCCGTCCACCGCCCCCGCAGCCCGGCCAGCACGGCCATCGCGATGGCGAGCAGCAGGAGGGACAGCGAGGTGGCGGCCTCCGGCGAGTCCTGGAGGAGGAGGTACACCTGGAGCGGCAGGGTCTGCGTGGTGCCGGGCAGGTTGCCCGCGAAGGTGATCGTCGCACCGAACTCGCCCAGCGCCCGCGCCCAGGTCAGCGCGGCCCCGGCGACGAGCCCGGGGGCGACCATCGGCAGGGTGACGGTGAGGAACACCCGTACCGGCGAGGCCCCCAGCGACGCGGCCGTCTCCTCGAAACCGGGCCGCAGCCCGCCGAGCGCCCCCTCCAGGCTGATGACGAGGAACGGCATCGCCACGAACGTCGCCGCGACCACCGCACCGGAGGTGTGGAAGGGCAGCACGATCCCGAAGGTGTTCTCCAGCCAGGGCCCGAGCAGCCCGCGCCGCCCGAACCCGAGGAGCAGCGCGACACCGCCGACCGTGGGCGGCAGGACCATCGGCAGCAGCACGAGGGAGCGGACGAGCGCCTTTCCGCGGAACTCCACGCGCGCCAGCAGCCAGGCCAGCGGCACCCCGAGGAGCAGGGAGAGCCCGAGCGCCCAGAAGGACACCACAAGCGACAGCTTGAGGGCCTGGGTGACTCCGGGGGTGCTCAGATGCGTGCCGAGCTCGCCCCACTCGGTGCGCGCGAGGATGCCGACGAGCGGCATCAGCAGGAACGCGACGGCGAGCAGAGCGGGAACGGCGAGCATGAACGGCGGCCGCGTACGGGCGCGAGAGCGTGAGCGGAACATGGCGAGGGCTATCGCTGCTGCTACGGCTTCTGGAAGCCCGCGTCCCGGAGGATCTTCTGCGCCTCGGGGGTGCTGAGCCACTTCACGAACTCGGCGGCGGCGTCACCGTTCTTCGACCCCTTGAGGGTCGCGGCCGGGTAGGAGGCGACGGCGTTCTGGTCGTCGGGGATCTCGACGGCGTCCACCTTGTCGGTCGCGGTGGCGGCGTCGGTCTTGTAGACGATGCCGGCGTCGGCCTCGCCGAGCTCGACCTTGCTGAGCACGGAACGGACGTTGGCCTCCTTGGAGACCGGCTTCACGGCGACCTTCTGAGCGTCGAGGACCTGCTTGCTGTAGCGCCCGACGGGCACGGTGTCGTCGGCGAGGACGACCTTCAGCTTGCTGTTCGAGAGGTCCTTGAGCGACGTGACCTTCTCCGGGTTGCCCTCGCGGGTGGCGATGACGAGCCGGTTCTTGGCGATGACGGTGGGCGTACCGGTCTCGCTATTGAGCCCGCCCATGGTCTTGGTGTCGGCGGTGACGAGCACGTCGGCGGGCGCACCCTGCTTGACCTGCGCGGCGAGCTCCTGCGACCCGGCGGCGGAGACCGTGATCCTCGTGCCCGGGTGCTCCTTCTCGTACGTCTTCTCGGCGGTGGCGAAGACGTCGGTGAGCGAGGAGGCGGCAAGGACGGTGAGGCTCACGTCCTTCTTGCCGCCGTCGTCCTTCTTGCTGTCGCTGTCGTCGTCACTGCCACAGGCGGCGAGCGGGACGAGGAGAGCGGCGGTGACGACCGCGGCGGCGGTACGGCGGGGGGTACGGGCGGTCGGCTTCGGGGACATGGCACGGACTCCTCATGAAGGGCGGGGCGAAGCGGAAGGGAGGCGACGCGACCGCGTCACGGACGCGCCACAGCCACCGGGCACGTCACCGTGGACGCACTACAGCTGTCAGACGCGTCGGTACGGACGTCAGGCGCGGTCGATGTGGACGCTGGTGGACTTCACCCGGGCGGTGGCCTGCATGCCGACCTCCAGCCCGAGCTCCTCCACCGCCTCCCTGGTCAGCAGCGAGACCAGACGGTGCGGGCCCGCCTGGATCTCCACCTGGGCGGCCACGTCACCGAGCTTCACGGCGGTGACGATGCCGGGAAAGGCGTTGCGGGCGGTGGTGTACGAGACGTCTTCCTCGCCCGCACCCCCGTTCTGCGCGACCTCGACGGAGAACGCGGCGAGATCCCGCCCGTCGATGAGCCGCCGTCCGCCTTCATCCCGGTGCGTGGCGACCCGTCCGGCATCCGCCCACCGCCGAGCGGTATCGGGGCTGACCCCGAGCAGACGCGCGGCCTGCCCAATTGTGTAGGACTGCATGTGCGACAAGATACGGCCGATCGGCTCGCATTTGGAAAACTTGGGCGGGATCTCCATCGCAGATGCGACCCGCCTTGGAGGATTCCCCAACCCCGAGACCCACACGCTCCCCCCCTCCCACGCAGCAACGCCCCGACCCACCTCGTTCTCGACCCGGACCACCGAAGCCGGGCTAGATTCAGAACTGGCGGGAGGACCTACCCGCCCCCCGGCCGGAACCAATAGGGCGCTATAGGTCAAATGTCAGACTCAAGCAAACCAAGCAAAATCACCCCCCCTAATGAACCCGCAGTTCAGCCCCTGCTGGTCCCCGCGCGTGCGGGGGTGGTCCCTCCTGACCAGCTACGTGATCGAGATCTGGCGATGGGCGAGGCGCGTCGGGCCTGATACTCCGGCAGGCCCTGCACCGGAACCCCCGGCGGACCTCGACCTCACACCGTGGCGTCCGTGACGTGGCCCCCTTCCTGCCTCCGGGCGGGAAGGGGGCCTTCGTCACGTGACGGTGTGGTCGAGGGCGCCAATGGCCCTCACGATGAGGGCGCGCGCCTCAGGCCCGTACACGGCCATGCTGCGCAGCTGTTCGAAGGCCTTCAGGTACAGGGCGATCTCGGAGGGCTGCGTGACATTCACCTGCGCAGAGAGCAGTTCCACCGAGACGAGCGTGTCGTCGTACACGTGGAAGAGCTCCTGCGGGTGCAGGCTGCGAGCGGGCACGGCGGCCGGGATGATGCCGAGGGACACGGCGGGCATCGCTCCCGCCGTGAGCAGGTAGCCGAGTTGCGCGGCCATGGCGGCACGGTCACCCAGCTGGTAGCGGAGCGCTCCCTCCTCGACCACCAGGAGCACACGACGGCCCGCCCGGTGGATGACGGCCGACCGCTCGACCCGCGCCAGCGCTGCCTCCTCTGCGTCATTCGGTACGTCGAGGAGTTGGGCATTCGCACTCAGCAGAGCCCTGGCGTACCCCTCTGTCTGCAGAAGACCGGGAACCAGCGTGGGCGAGTAGACGCGGAAAAGCCGGGTCGCCCGGTACAGATCAAGGTAGCCGTCCTGCAGCTGGCGCAGTCCCTGCTTGGTGCGCTGCTTCCACTCCCGATACAGGGACTCCGCGTTGAGGGACGCGGCGATCAGATCGTCGACCTGATCAAGGGCGCCACAGTTCCGGCACCAAAGCCGGATGTCTGTCGGAGACGGTGGCGTTTTGGCGTGCTCGATCCGTGAGGTCTTGGCGTGGTGCCACCCACACAGACTGGCCAGCTCAACAACCGTGAGCCCTGCGGTCTTTCGGATGCCACGCAGCCGCGCGGAGACAGCTTCACGTGCGTCCTGCGCGGATGATGACGGCGAGTTTGGCATGAGCTGGCCTGTCTGGTTCCGAGTCAGTAGATCTTGTACTCGGCGTGAGGAATTGCCCGCGCCCAGACCGCTTCGAAAGCGTCGACGCAGCGCTGAACGAGGTCAGGTTCTGTGCGCAGTTCCAGCCCGGGACTGGCCCAACCACCGTCACCGGTGAAGTGGTTGAACAGAACACGCTCACCGTCAAAGATCCACAGGTCGCACCCGGGCACAAGCAGTTCGACGGCCTGCCGGCGGGGCAGCCAGCGGACATCCTCACCCGCCTGAACGTTGACGGTCGTGCCGGCGTGTTCGTACCGGATGTACTCGGTCACCGGCTCGGACACGATGCGCGCCCGCCGGCATTGCACACCGCGGGCGCTCGCCTTGGAGATCAGGTCTACCCAGGGCGCCCAGTACTCCGAGGACGGGTCCGTGTCCCTCTGGCCGGTACTGCGCCAGTGTTCAAAGTCATCCGCCTCGTCACCAACGCCGTAGGCGTCGCGCATTTCCAGGTGGACGGCTGACCGCGTGCTGGCCTCAAGCAGGTCGTTGAAGCGCAGCTCGGCGCTCGGCGACATCGCATGCCTCCCTCAACATCGTTACGAGGTGAGCCGGAATCCGGATCACCGTCTCGTGGGCGGGGATGCCCTTGGCGTGGCCGGGGGCGGTGTTCTCGACGCAGTCGGCCCGGGTCGCCTCGTCAGCGGTGTAACTCTGCAGAACGATGTCGGCGGTTGCCGTATCGACCCAGGCTGTCGGGGATCCGCTCTGCCCCGTATTCGGGTCAATGCCGATGAACTCTAAGGCCATGGCTGCCCTCTCTTCATGAGCCGTGCTCAGGTGTGCACCACCGTCGCCTCGACTCACCTGCCGGTCAAGGCCGCGAACACACCATCGATGCAGGCAGCCTCAATCCGTGCACATCCACGCACGACAGTGGAGTGCCTGCACACCCGACTCCTAGCGTCGGTAGACACGACAAATCCCGGCGGCCGCGTGAACGGCCCCGGGCATGGCCGACTGGATGGAGTCGACATGACTGACGGTACGGGCCGAAGCCTCACGCCGGGAAGTGGCGCATCCCCCACGTTGGTGGGCGCCGCGTTCGAGTGGCTGGCGCGCGCCCAGCAGGAGCCGCAGCAAGCGCACCGGGAGTGGCGGGAATACGGCGCCGCACTGCTTCCGCTCGGCACCCGGTTCACCTCGGTGTGCTTGTCCGCGAAGGTCGTCCATATGGGCGCCGGAACCACTGAACTCGATGTCGTAACACGGACGCTCGCCGAGTTGCTTGACGGCCCCGTGATTCACCACAGCCCGCAGCGGATGTACTACGCGCTCACCGAGCCGTACCCACCGGCCCGATGGGTCTACGGGGGCCAGGCCGCCATGCTCGGGTCGGGTCAGTTCCTCAGCGTGCCCGCCTCTGACCTCACCGGTCCCATCGGGCTGCACTGGGCCGTGCGCCCCCGCTCCGCTGGCGACCTGTGCACGGTGCCAGCCGTCGCTGCCCTCGTCGACATCGCCTCCAGCGTGTACACAGGAGGTCTGCGGTGACCGCCCCGATGGAAACCGACGACCTGCTGCAACACGAGCAGACGCTCTACGAGATCCAGCTCGCCCACACCCTGGAGTGCGCCGCCTGCCTGGCCGGGTCGGACTGTGCGGAGGCGGCCCGGATCCGGCGCGCGCTCCGGGTCACCCGGCGTGTCCTCCGGGACGCCGAGGAACACGGCACCAAGGCGGCACCGCGGGCTGAAAATGAGTGAGGGCACGCGGCTCTGCTGGACCTGCGACGAGCCGATCCTTACCGGGCAAACGGTGGTGACCGGCGCGAAGGTCTCGGTCTCCGCCGGAGGTGCGACCTTCGTCAGACACCAGCGCTGCTCGGGGCCCGCGGGTTACGTGCGGCGGTACCCATTGCCGTCCCGGCCCCAGGAGGCGCCGTGACCGTGCCGGACTCGCCTCTGTGCGGGCTGTGCCACTACCCGGTGCGAGACGGCGAGGCTTACGAGACCCGGACGTGGGGACCTGAGCCCCGGCTCATCCACGCCCCGGCATGCCCGGCAATCACCGTCCTGCCGTGCCCGCCGTGTCTGCGGCAGCTCGTCCGGGACAAAGTTGCCGAGTCGCATGAGTGCAACCTGTCGACGATCGTGACCATCGACGGAGGGCATCTCATCGTGGGCCCCGAACAGGACTGCCCCTGCCCCTGCCAGGCGCCGGCGCCCGAGAGCGAGGCACTGCGGGCGGCGCGGGCGGCAGCGCGCGACAGCATCCCCGAAGGTTTCCGCCCGCCCCGCACCCCGTAGCTCTGGGGGTGGGTGGAAGAGCAGGCACCGGCTGGGCATGTCCCCCAGCCGGGGCCGCTGCGTGTCTAGATCATTAGCCCTTCGGGCCAGCAGCGGGCGAGCAGCCGATCACCCGAGCATCGCCCGGATGAGGACGCCTGCGGGGTTTGCGCAGTTGACGCAGGTGGAATCGTTCCTGCGCCACGACGCTCTGGTGGGGCGGGTGGGACTCGAACCCACGGCCGACGGATTATGAGTCCGCTGCTCTAACCGGCTGAGCTACCGCCCCTAACGGCGCGTCGCGCACATTTGTGCGCGCCGTCTGCCGCAGCATAGCCGCTCATACGATCTCCTGCTTCGGATGGTCGGCATCGCTCGACCATGAGGACCGCAGCGCTGCCCGCATGGTTCCACCGGGCGCGAAACAGGCACGAAAAAGGACCCCCGAGGGGGTCCTCAGGGGTCCTTCCGTACAGCTCTCCCGACTGGACTCGAACCAGTAACCTGCCGGTTAACAGCCGGCTGCTCTGCCAATTGAGCTACAGGAGACCGAGCTCCCCCGACTGGACTCGAACCAGTAACCTGCCGGTTAACAGCCGGCTGCTCTGCCAATTGAGCTACAGGGGATCGTCTCGTTGCATCGAACGCACCTACCTGGGAACTCTCCGGGCGGCGGGCGTTCGCTGCGACACATACATTAGCGCAAGCAGGGGGGTGCTCCGCCAATCGGTTCCCCCCGGCCGATCCGAGAGCGATCTCAGACCGGGCACAGAGCGAGCACGGAGCGATCAGCAAGCGAGCGACCGGCGATCGACAGACGCGCGAAGCCGACGCAAGGGAAGGGTGGCAGCCATGCGGTACCGGCTCACATTTGTGGCGGGACTGGCCCTCGGGTACGTGCTCGGGACCAAGGCCGGACGCGAACGTTACGAGCAGCTGAAGAAGTCCGCCCGGGAGATCTCGCAGAACCCGGCCGTGCGCAACACCGTCGAGTCCGCGACACAACAGGGGCGCGAGGTGGCGGGCAAGGCCCTGCACACGGTGTCGGAGAAGGTCGGGGACAAGATGCCCGACTCGGTGGCCGGCCGGGTCCGCTCCCTGCGCGAGCGGGGCCAGGGCGGCGTCGAGGACGACTGGGGCACCAGCAACACCTAGCCGGCGATCACGGGCGGCCGACACGGGCGACGGACACGGGCGGCGGACGCGGGCGACGATCACGGGGAGCGAACACAGGTACGGACGTCGCCCGCGGTGCGGCAGAATTCCAGACATGGGGATAGTCGCAGGGTTGGACAGTTCGCCCGATTTCACGCGCATCGTGGTCTGTGACACGGACACGGGCGCCGTACTCAAGCAGGGGTATGCCCCGCATCCTTCGGAGAGCGCCGAGGGCAGCAGGCCCTCCGACGTCGATCCGCAGGCGTGGCTGCTCTCCCTCGGCGAGGCCGCCGGCGGCGGGCTGCTGGAAGGCGTGCAGGCCATCGGCGTGTCCGCCCAGCAGAACGCGCTCGTACCGCTCGACCAGCACGGCAACACCGTGCGGCCCGCGCTCGTCGGCAACGACCGGCGGGCGCAGGTGGCCGCCGTCGACCTCATCGACCGGCTCGGCGGCCGGGAGGCCTGGGCGCAGGCCGTGGGGTGCGTGCCGCAGTCCGCGCAGCCGGTGACGAAGCTGCGCTGGCTGGCGAAGACGGAACCGGAGGCGGCGCGACGCGTCGCCGCTCTCGTCCAGGCGCCCGACTGGCTGGTGTGGCAGTTGCTCGGCCGGCCCGCCCGGCGCACCACCGACCGCGGCGGCGCCTCCGGCACCGGCTACTGGTCGGCGGCGACCGGCTCGTACCGTCCCGATCTCGTCGAACTGGCCCTGGGCCACCAGGCGATGCTGCCCGAGGTGATCGGACCCGCCGAGGCCGCGGGGACGACTCCCGAGGGGCTGCTGATCTCCGCCGGCACGGGCGAGACGATGGCGGCGGCCTTCGGGCTCGGGGTGCAGCGGGGCGACGCCGTGGTGTCGCTCGGCGCTTCGGGCTCGGTGATGGCCGTGCACCACGAGGCGCTGGCCGACGCGAGCGGGAGCATCACCTCGCTGGCGGACGCCACGGGGATGCACCTGCCGGTGGTTCCGACGACGAACGCCGTACGGGTGCTGCGCGGCACCGCCGAGATGCTCGGGGTCACCGACCTTCAGGAGTTGTCCGCGCTGGCCGTGAAGTCCACGCCGGGCGCGCACGGGCTGGTGCTCCTCCCCTATCTGGAGGGCGAGAAGACGCCGAACCTGCCGCACGCGGCGGGGACGCTGACCGGGCTGCGGCGCGAGTCGATGAAGCCCGAGCACCTGGCGCGGGCCGCCTTCGAGGGCATGCTGTGCGGGCTCGGGGACGCGCTCGACGTACTGCGGGGGCGCGGGGTGGAGGTCCGGCGGGTGTTCCTGCTCGGGGCCGCCGCCGAGCTGCCGGCCGTGC
This sequence comes from Streptomyces sp. NPDC040622, assembly GCF_055593965.1. NCBI lineage: Bacteria > Bacillati > Actinomycetota > Actinomycetes > Kitasatosporales > Streptomycetaceae > Streptomyces > Streptomyces sp. NPDC040622. Next base: position 383,646 of record NZ_JBVIXD010000010.1, read on the forward strand.
AGGCCGTGGCGCCGATGCTGTTCGGTACGCAGGTCGTCGTGCCGCAGCCCGCGGACTACGCGGCGATCGGTGCCGCACGGCAGGCCGCCTGGGCGCTGACCGGGCAGCTGCCGCTCTGGCAGGGGGCCGCCGCGCAGGTGTTCGAGCCGGGCGAGGAGCTGACGGTGGGGCAGGCGGTGCGCCAGCAGTACGCGACGGTGCGGGAACAGTCCCATCCCGGTGCGTTCACGGCACCGGCCTCCTGACGGACACCCGCTATCCGGAAGGACATCCGGAGAACACCCAGGAGAACACCCAGGAGGGCACCCGTTTCCGGAAGGGAGCCTTCCGGGGGTGCCCTAGATCCTTAAGTCGGCCCACTTCTGTACCCGGGCTGAAATTTGACCCGGTCATGGGTTAATCGGTTGCACGGCGGCGGGTGGGGTGTCGGAGTATGGGGGCGACCTCGCCCACCGGCCGACACCCGACTCCTCGAGAGACCGAGCGTGCTCATACGACTTCTGCGGACCTATCTGCGTCCGTACCAGAAACCCATCGCCCTGTTGGTGCTGCTGCAGTTCCTGCAGACCTGCGCAGCGCTCTACCTGCCCACCCTCAACGCCGACATCATTGACAACGGTGTCGTCGAGGGGGACACGGGCTACATCCTCAGCTTCGGCGGCGTCATGATCGCCGTCACGGTCGTGCAGATGGTCTGCAACATCGGCGCCGTCTTCTACGGCGCGCGGACCGCCGCCGCCCTCGGCCGCGACGTCCGGGCCGCCGTCTTCGACCGGGTGCAGTCCTTCTCCGCGCGCGAGGTGGGCCAGTTCGGCGCCCCCTCGCTGATCACGCGCACCACCAACGACGTCCAGCAGGTCCAGATGCTGGTCCTGATGTCGTTCACGCTGATGGTGTCGGCGCCGATCATGTGCGTCGGCGGCATCGTGATGGCGCTCGGCCAGGACGTCCCGCTCTCCGGCGTGCTCGTCGCCGTCGTGCCCGTCCTCGGCATCAGCGTGAGCCTGATCGTGCGGCGCCTGCGACCGCTGTTCCGCACCATGCAGGTGCGTCTGGACACGGTGAACCGCGTGCTGCGCGAGCAGATCTCCGGCAACCGCGTCATCCGTGCCTTCGTGCGCGACACGTACGAGAAGGAGCGCTTCCGCAAGGCCAACGCCGATCTGACCGACGTCTCGCTCGGCACCGGCAAGCTGCTGGCGCTGATGTTCCCGATCGTCATGACCGTCGTGAACATCTCCTCGATCGCGGTGGTCTGGTTCGGCGCGCACCGCATCGACAGCGGCGGCATGCAGATCGGGGCGCTCACCGCGTTCCTCGCGTATCTGATGCAGATCGTCATGTCCGTGATGATGGCCACCTTCATGTTCATGATGGTGCCGCGCGCGGAGGTCTGTGCCGAGCGCATCGAGGAGGTCCTGGACACCCGCAGCAGCGTGGTGCCGCCGACGGCCCCGGTGCGTGAACTGCGCAGCCACGGGCATCTGGAGATCCGGGACGCGGGCTTCCGCTATCCCGGCGCCGAGGAGCCCGTCCTCAAGTCCATCCACCTGGTGGCGCGGCCCGGCGAGACGACCGCGGTGATCGGGTCGACCGGCAGCGGCAAGTCGACGCTGCTGAGTCTCGTGCCGCGGCTGATCGACGCGACCGAGGGCGAGGTCCTGGTCGGCGGCGTGGACGTGGGTACCGTCGAGCCCGCGCTGCTCGCCAAGACCGTGAGCCTCGTACCGCAGAAGCCGTACCTGTTCGCCGGCACCGTCGCCAGCAACCTGCGCTACGGCAACCCGGACGCCACCGACGAGGAGCTCTGGCACGCGCTGGAGGTCGCCCAGGCCAAGGCGTTCGTCGAGGGCCTGGAGGAGGGCCTGGACGCGCCCGTCTCGCAGGGCGGCACCAACGTCTCCGGCGGCCAGCGCCAGCGCCTGTCCATCGCGCGCACGCTCGTCCAGCGCCCGGAGATCTACCTCTTCGACGACTCGTTCTCCGCGCTCGACTACGCCACGGACGCGGCGCTGCGGGCCGCACTGGGCCGCGAGACCGCCGAGGCGACCGTCGTCATCGTCGCCCAGCGGGTGTCGACCATCCGGGACGCCGACCGCATCGTGGTCCTCGACGAGGGCCGGGTCGTGGGCACGGGCCGCCATCACGAGCTGATGGAGAGCAATGAGACCTACCGGGAGATCGTCCTCTCCCAGCTGACGGAAGCGGAGGCCGCGTAATGCCCCCTGGTGGTATGGGTGGACCGATGATGGGTCCCGACGCGCGGTCCATGGACTTCAAGGGCTCGGGGAAGCGGCTGCTGGCGCAGTTCAAGCCGGAGCGCGCCACGATGTACGCGATGCTCGTGGCCGGTGTCCTGAGCGTCGCGCTCTCCGTGGTCGGCCCGAAGATCCTCGGCCGCGCGACCGACCTGCTCTTCGCGGGCATCGTCGGCCGTGACATGCCCGACGGGGCGACGAAGGAACAGGCCCTGGACGCCCTGCGCGCCAAGGGTGACGGCGGCATGGCCGACATGCTCTCCGGGGTCGACTTCACGCCCGGCAAGGGCATCGACTTCGGCGCGGTCGGCGAGGTCCTGCTGCTCGCGCTCGGCACGTTCCTGGTGGCGGGCCTGCTGATGGCCGTGGCGACGCGGCTGTCGAACCGCGCCATCAACAAGACCGTCTTCCGGATGCGCGGCGACGTCCAGACGAAGCTGTCGCGGCTCCCGCTGTCGTACTTCGACAAGCGGCAGCGCGGCGAGGTGCTCAGCCGCGCCACGAACGACATCGACAACATCAACCAGACGCTGCAGCAGACGATGGGCCAGCTCATCAACTCGCTGCTGACGATCATCGGCGTGCTGGTGATGATGTTCTGGGTCTCGCCGCTGCTCGCGCTGGTGGCGCTGGTCACCGTGCCGCTGTCGTTCTTCGTGGCGACGAAGGTCGGCAAGCGGTCGCAGCCGCAGTTCGTGCAGCAGTGGAAGACCACCGGCAAGCTCAACGCCCACGTCGAGGAGATGTACACCGGGCACACCCTGGTGAAGGTGTTCGGGCGCCAGGAGGAGTCGGCGAAGGCGTTCGCCGAGCAGAACGAGCAGCTGTACGAGGCCGGGTTCAAGGCGCAGTTCAACAGCGGTGTCATGCAGCCGCTGATGTTCTTCATCTCCAACCTGAACTACGTCCTCGTGGCCGTCGTGGGCGGTCTGCGGGTCGCCTCGGGGTCGCTGTCCATCGGTGACGTGCAGGCCTTCATCCAGTACTCGCGGCAGTTCTCGATGCCGCTGACGCAGGTCGCCTCGATGGCCAACCTCGTGCAGTCCGGTGTCGCCTCCGCCGAGCGGATCTTCGAGATCCTCGACGCGGAGGAGCAGGAGGCCGACCCGGTACCGGGCGAGCGGCCGGAGAAGCTGCGCGGGCAGGTCGGCATGGACCACGTGTCCTTCCGCTACGAGAAGGACAAGCCGCTCATCGAGGACCTGTCCCTCGTCGTCGAGCCGGGCCACACGGTCGCCATCGTCGGACCGACCGGCGCAGGCAAGACGACGCTGGTGAACCTCCTGATGCGGTTCTACGAGGTCACGGGCGGCCGCATCACCCTGGACGGCGTCGACATCGCCACGATGTCCCGCGACGAACTGCGGTCCGGGATCGGCATGGTGCTCCAGGACACCTGGCTGTTCGGCGGCACCATCGCGGAGAACATCGCGTACGGCGCGCCGAAGGACGTCACGCGCGAGGAGATCGAGGAGGCGGCGCGCGCGGCCCACGCGGACCGTTTCGTACGCACGCTCCCCGAGGGCTACGACACCGTCATCGACGACGACGGCACGGGCGTGAGCGCGGGCGAGAAGCAGCTCATCACCATCGCGCGGGCGTTCCTCTCCGACCCGGTGATCCTGGTGCTCGACGAGGCGACGAGCTCCGTCGACACCCGTACCGAGGTGCTGATCCAGAAGGCGATGGCCCGCCTCGCGCACGGGCGCACGTCGTTCGTCATCGCGCACCGGCTCTCCACGATCCGGGACGCGGACACGATCCTGGTCATGGAGAACGGGGCGATCGTGGAGCAGGGGACGCACGACGCCCTGCTGGCGGCCGAGGGTGCGTACGCCCGGCTGTACGCGGCGCAGTTCGCGCAGGCCGTCGCCGAGGTCGACTGACGCGGTCGACCGGGGCAGTCGGCGGGACCGGGAGGGGTGCCCCTTGGGGGTGCCCCTCAGTCCAGGTAGCCCCTCAGCTGGTCCGCGAACGCGTGGTCGCGGAGTTTGTTGAGGGTCTTGGACTCGATCTGGCGGATCCGTTCGCGGGTGACGCCGAAGATCCGGCCGATCTCCTCCAGGGTGCGGGGCCTGCCGTCCGCCAGGCCGTAGCGGAGCTGTACGACCTTGCGCTCACGCTCGCCGAGCGTGGAGAGGACGGCTTCCAGGTGCTCGCGGAGCAGCAGGAACGCCGCCGACTCCACCGGGCTCGTGGCGTCGCCGTCCTCGATGAGGTCGCCGAGCGCGACGTCGTCCTCCTCACCGACGGGGGCGTGCAGCGATACGGGTTCCTGCGCCAGGCGCAGCACCTCGCTGACGCGCTCGTGCGGCAGGTCCAGGTGGGCGGCGACCTCTTCGGGCGTGGGCTCGTACCCGCGCTCCTGGAGCATGCGGCGCTGGACGCGTACGACGCGGTTGATGAGCTCCACGACGTGCACGGGCACCCGGATCGTGCGGGCCTGGTCGGCGAGGGCGCGGGACATGGCCTGGCGGATCCACCAGGTCGCGTACGTCGAGAACTTGTAGCCGCGGGCGTAGTCGAACTTCTCGACCGCCCTGATCAGCCCGAGGTTGCCCTCCTGGACCAGGTCGAGCATGGTGAGTCCGCGCCCCACGTAGCGCTTGGCGACGGAGACGACCAGGCGGAGGTTGGCCTCGATGAGGCGGCGCTTGGCCATCCGGCCCATGACGACCAGCTTGTCGAGGTCCAGGGCCAGTTGGGAGTCGAGGTCGGGGGTGTTGCTCAGCTTCTCCTCGGCGAAGAGGCCGGCTTCGACGGCGCGGGCGAGCTCCACCTCCTCGGCCGCGGTGAGCAGCGGGATCCGCCCGATCTCGCGCAGGTACTGGCGGAACAGGTCGGACGAGGGGCCGCCGGTGTCGGCTCGGCTGCGGGGTGCGGGCAGGTCGAGGATCTCCGGCTCCAGGGCCTCGGGGGCGTCAGAGGCCTCGTCCCGGGTCCCTTGCGCCTCGGGCTCCTGTGCCGTTTCCGGGTTCTGTGCCGATTCCTCCGAGGTCTGTGCCGGCCCGGGGGCCTGCGCCTCGTCCCGGGCCGTCTCCTGCGTCTGCGCGGCCTCGGGGTGCCGGGCGCCCCGGCTCTGCGGCGGAACCGCCTCCAGGACGTCGGGATCCGCTTCCGCGCGGGGCGCGGCGTCGGTCGTGGTGAGGGTCTGGGTCTGCACGGGGGCGACCTCCAGGGTGATCGCAGCTGAGGCGTGCGGCAACGGGAGAGGGACGACGGCCTCGCCGCTGTCCGTCCCGGACACGATGTGTGGAACCGCGGGGGTGTCGGACCCGCTGTCTGCGGGTCGGCCGCGCTCCGAGGACTCAGGCACCGGAACCCAGTGTGGGGCACGACACACGGCCGCCACGAGGGGCGTGCGGTGACTTTTTGAGTCCGTTCCGTGACCGCGTGGTTACCCGGCGGGTAACCCCGGGCCTCCGGGCGAACCCCCGCACTCCCCCTCAGGGGCGACTTCGGGCTTGCCTCAGAGGGCGTCCGCGCCCCGCTCGCGCAGCGCCTGCCCGTACTGCTGGAGGACCCACAACTCGTTCTGCACGGCGGCCAGGTGCTGGGGGTCGCCGCCCGCGCCGAGGCGGGCGAGGCTCCCCTGGACGTCGCGGATGCGGCGGTCGACGGCGCGCAGCCTGACCTGGACGAGCTGGATGCCCGCGTACATCTCGTCGACGGTCTTGCGCAGGATCGCCTCGACGGCGAGCTCGGTGACCATCGAGCGGACCGCGTCGTCCGGCGCCGCGTCGCGGACCCGGACGAGGTACTCCTGCGGGTCCTGTGCGCCGTACTCCGCGCCACCCGCCTCCTCGATGGCGCGGCGCACCGCGGCGTACGGCGGGGCGGTGAACTCGTCCAGGCCGTACGCGTCGAAGGCCGGGGAGACCAACTGCGGGTACTGCAGGGCCAGTTTGACCAGCTCGCGTTCGGTGCGGTGGGCGGGGCTGCGGAGGTTGAGCGCGGGGCCGCTGAAGCCCTGCGGGGCGGTCTCGTACGACGGGGAGGGGCGCTGGGAGGCGGGGGCGGGGCCCCGGCCGCCTCGGTCGCGGGCCCAGCGGGCCAGCTGGGCGACGCGCTTGACGACGAACTGGGTGTCGAGGATGCCGAGCATGCCGGCGAGCTGGACGGCGACCTCGTGCTGCGCGCCGCTGTTCTTGATGCGGGCCACCACGGGGGCGGCCTCGTCCAGGGCGGCGGCGCGGCCCGCGGGGGTCTCCAGGTCGTAGCGCGCGACGATCTGGCGCAGGGCGAACTCGAAGAGCGGTGTACGGGGTTCGACGAGGTCGGCGACGGCCGTGTCGCCCTTGGCCAGGCGCAGGTCGCAGGGGTCCATGCCGTCGGGGGCGATGGCGATGTACGTCTCGGCGGCGAACTTCTGGTCGTCCTCGAAGGCGCGCAGGGCGGCCTTCTGTCCTGCCGCGTCACCGTCGAAGGTGAAGATCACCCGGGCCGAGCCGTTGTCCATCAGGAGGCGGCGGAGGATCTTGATGTGGTCGCCGCCGAACGCCGTGCCGCAGGTCGCGATGGCGGTCGTGATGCCCGCGAGGTGGCAGGCCATCACGTCCGTGTAGCCCTCGACGACGACGGCGCGGCTCGACTTCGCGATCTCCTTCTTGGCGAGGTCGATGCCGTACAGGACCTGGGACTTCTTGTAGATCGGCGTCTCGGGCGTGTTCAGGTACTTCGGGCCGTTGTCGTCGTCGCGGAGCTTGCGGGCGCCGAAGCCCACGACGTCGCCGCCGATGTCGCGGATGGGCCACATCAGACGGCCGCGGAAGCGGTCGATGGGGCCGCGACGGCCTTCCTGGGAGAGGCCGGAGAGGGTCAGCTCCTTGTCGGTGAAGCCCTTGCCGCGCAGATAGCGGGTGAGGTGGTCCCAGCCCGCGGGGCTGTAGCCCACGCCGAAGTGCGCCGCCGCGGCCTGGTCGAACCCGCGCTCGGCGAGGAACTTGCGGCCGATCTCGGCCTCCGCGCCCTCCAGCTGGTCCACGTAGAACTGGGCGGCGACCTGGTGGGCCTCGACGAGGCGGATGCGCTCGCCGCGCTGGTGCGCGGGGTTGTACCCGCCCTCCTCGTACCGCAGCGTGATGCCCGCCTGGGCGGCGAGGCGCTCGACCGTCTCCGAGAACGTGAGGTGGTCGATCTTCATCACGAAGGCGATCGTGTCGCCGCCTTCCTGGCAGCCGAAGCAGTGGAAGAGACCCTTGCTCGGGCTGACCTGGAAGGACGGGGACTTCTCGTCGTGGAAGGGGCACAGGCCCTTGAGGTTTCCGCCCCCCGCGTTGCGCAGCTGGAGATAGTCGGAGACCACGGCGTCGATCGGGACCGCGTCCCGAACCGCCTTCACGTCTTCGTCATTGATCCTTCCGGCCACGTAGGAATACTACGGCTCGCCTGTGACACTCCTGCCCGGGCCGTCACCCCAGCAGCGACGCCAGGGGGGTCGACGGGTCGGCGAGGGCGTCGGGATCGGGGCGCGAGCCCTGCCGGATCAGCTGCTGGATCGGCTCCGTGACGTCCCACACATTCACGTTCATCCCCGCGAGGACCTGGCCGTCGCGCAGCCAGAAGGCGATGAACTCGCGCTTGCCCGCGTCACCGCGGACCACCACTTGGTCGTACGCGCCCGGGGGCGCCCAGCCCGAGTACTCCAGGCCCACGTCGTACTGGTCGGAGAAGAAGTACGGCACGCGGTCGTACGTGACGTCCCGGCCGAGCATCGCGCGGGCGGCGGCGGGGCCGCCGTTGAGGGCGTTGGCCCAGTGCTCCACGCGCAGGCTCGCGCCGAAGAGCGCGTGCCGGACCGCGGCCACGTCGCCCGCCGCGTAGATGTCGGGGTCGGAGGTGCGCAGGGACGCGTCGACGGCGATGCCGCCGCCGGCCGCGCGGTCGGCCAGGTCGAGGCCCGCGGACTCGGCGAGGGACGTGCGGGGGGCCGCGCCGATCGCCGCGAGGACGTCGTGCGCCGGGTGCTCCTCGCCGTCGTCCGTGCGGGCGGCGAGGACCATGCCGTCCTGGCCGACGATCTCGGTGAGCCGCGCGCCGAAGTGGAAGCGGACGCCGTGCTCGGCGTGCAGGTCGGCGAACATCTGGCCGACCTCGGGGCCGAGGACGGCGTGCAGCGGGGTCGGCTCGGGCTCGACGACGGTGACCTCCGCGCCGTACTCCCGGGCGGCCGCCGCGATCTCCAGGCCGATCCAGCCCGCGCCCGCGATCACCAGGTGGCCGTTGTCCCTGCCGAGGGCGGCGAGGACGTGGCGGAGGCGGTCGGCGTGCGCGAGCCTGCGCAGGTGGTGGACGCCCGCGAGGCCGGTGCCCGGCACGTCCAGGCGCCGGGGCTCCGCGCCGGTGACGAGCAGCAGCTTGTCGTAGCGGATGACGGTGTTGTCGCCCAGGCGCACGGACTTCGCGTCGCGGTCGACGGCGACGACGGTCTGGCCCAGGTGCAGCTCGACGTCGGCCTGCGCGTACCACCCGGGTTCGTGGACGAAGACGCTGTCGCGCTCCTCCTTGCCCAGGAGGTATCCCTTGGACAGGGGCGGGCGCTCGTAGGGGTGGTCACGCTCGTCGCCGATGAGGATCACCCGGCCGGTGAACCCCTCGGAGCGGAGCGTCTCGGCCGCCTTCGCGCCGGCCAGACCTCCTCCGACAATGACGAACGTCTGATCCGCGTCGACCACTTGATGCCTCCTTGCCCGGGGTACCGGGGGTGTCCCCCGGAAGAACACAGCTTTGCCACTCTTGACACAGGTCTTTGCCGCCACAGGGAGCGTCCCGCACGCAGCGTGATGGGGGAAGGGGGCACGGCCCCGACTGTCCACATCTCGTCACGCCCTGTGGTCGCCGCGAGGTCACCGTCGTTTCACTGGGGCCTCGCCGTCAGTCGGGTGTGCAGCGCGCGGGCCGCCGCGTCCGTGAGGGACGCGATCTGGTCGACGACGACGCGCTGGGCGGCGCGGTCGTCGGCCGCCTCGTCGTACAGCGCGCGGAACTGCGGGTCGAGCCCGTCGGGGGCACGCGCGGTGAGCGCCTCGGCGAGCTCGGCGACGACGACGCGCTGGTCCGCGCGGAGCCGCTCCTGCGCGGGGCGCTGCATCACGTACCGGTCGGCGACGGCCTTGAGGACCGCGCACTCGTACCGGGCGGCGCGGGGCACGACGAGCTCGGCCGCGTACCGCGTGAGGGGCCCCTTCCCGTACTTCGCGCGCGTGGCGGTCTCCGCGGCCAGGCAGAAGCGGCCGATGAGCTGGCTGGTGGCGTCCTTCAACCGGGCCTGGGCGACGGCCGATCCGTCGTACCCGTGCGGCCACCACTCCTGGTCCAGGAGGCGGTCGAGCGCCTGGGCGAGCTCTTCGGGGTCGGTGTCCTCGGGTACGTAACGCCCGCGCGCCACCGCGTAGATGTCCTGCCGCTCGGGCTCGGCGTGCAGGGCGTTCGGATCGATGTGTCCGGCGTGCAGGCCGTCCTCGAAGTCGTGCACCGAGTACGCCACGTCGTCGGACCAGTCCATGACCTGCGCCTCGAAGCAGGTGCGCCGGCCCGGCGACTCCTTGCGGACCCAGTCGAAGACCGGCCGGTCGTCCTCGTAGACCCCGAACTTGGGGGAATCCGGGTCGGTGGGGTGGGCGCCGCGCGGCCAGGGGTACTTGGTGGCGGCGTCCAGGGCGGCGCGGGTGAGGTTGAGGCCGACGCTGACGAGCTCGTCGGTGGAGCCGGAGCGGACGAAGCGCTTCGGCTCGATGCGGGTGAGGAGCCTGAGCGACTGGGCGTTGCCCTCGAAGCCGCCGCAGTCGGCCGCCACTTCGTTCAGCGCCTGTTCGCCGTTGTGCCCGAAGGGCGGGTGGCCGAGGTCGTGGGAGAGGCAGGCCGTCTCCACCAGGTCGGGGTCGCAGCCGAGGGCGGCGCCCAGCTCGCGGCCCACCTGGGCGCACTCCAGGGAGTGCGTCAGACGGGTGCGGGCGCTCGCGTCCCAGGCCTGGCTCCTGGTGCCGGGCGTGACGACCTGGGTCTTGCCCGCGAGCCGGCGCAGCGCCGAGGAGTGCAGGACACGCGCGCGATCGCGCTGGAAAGCCGTGCGCCCCGGCCTCTTGTCGGGCTCGGCGTCCCACCGCTCGCCGGCCGCTTCGTCGTAGGCGGTGTAGGCGCTGTAGGCGGTGCAGTCCTCGTGTCGCACGTTCGGTGCTGTGCCTTCCATGCACCGACAGTAGACGCAAGCAGTGACAAACAGGGATCTGGCCCCTTGGATTCGGCCTCCGTCAGACGCTGGTCAGGCGGCGTCGGCGGGCCGGAGCCGGGGCGGTGCGTGCCTGGTCGTAGCGGTGCAGGACGAGACGCGCGAGCGCCGGGTGGGCGCCGAGGGGCGCCGCGGAGATCCACGGGGCGACGGCCGCGCACTGGGCGGCGAAGCGGCCCGGCGCGGTGAAGTGGGCGGCGACGGCGATGCGGGTGCGCCCCTTCGCGGCCAGCGCTTCGACGGCCTGCGGCACGGTGCGCGGGCAGGCCGCGGTGGGCGCCGCGTAGGCGGGGACGACGGGGACGCCCAGGCGTTCGGCGAGCAGCACGGCGGCGCTCTGTGTGTCGGCGGCCGACTCCGGGTCGCGGGAGCCCGCGGCGGCGAGGACGACCGCGTGCCGCGGTCGTGCGCCCGCGCCCGGCAGCCGTGCGGGCCAGCCCGCCTCGACGAGCCGGTCGTGCAGCGCCTCGGCGAGCAGCGGGTGCGGCCCGAGCGGCCCCGCGACGCGGATGTCGAGGCCCGGCACGTCGGCGGCGGCCGCCGGGATGTCGCGCTTGACGTGCTGACCCCGGCTCAGGAGCAGCGGCACGAGGACGGCCTGACGGTCGTGGTGCGCGGCGAGCTCGCCGAGGGTGTCGGTGAGCAGCGGCTCGTTCAGCTCGATGTGGCCGGGGCGGACGGCGAGGCCGGGGCGCTGCTCGCGGATCCGCTCGGCGAGGGCCAGGACGGTGGTGAGGGCGCGGGGGTCGCGGCTGCCGTGGGCGACCAGGACGAGGGTGGGTCCGGGGTCGGGCCGCGGGGCCGGGCGGCGGGTGCCGTTGAGCGAGACAAGGCGGAGCTGGGTGCCGAGTTGGCTGGTGATGTGGTCCATGAGGTGCGCCGTACTGTCGAGGTGGGTGGGACCGGGCTCGTCGCGCAGAGGGTTCGACGGCGTCATGGACCGAGGATGGCCGGGACATATTGCGGGGGCGTTGCGCGGCCGTGACGGCTGTTTTCCCCGGGTTCACGGTGGACCCGGGGATGTTGTCAGGGTCTTCTCGGGGGAGTTTCGGGGACACGGACCGCCGAGGTCGCCGGTGGGGCCGTCTACGGTTGTGGCAGTGATCGGATCAGGGGAGATCCGGTGGGCACGGGGCCGGCCTATGGGCTGGGTACGGGGGCGGATCACAGGTGGAACAGCATGGGGAACGTCAGGAGCGCGGAGGCCGTGAGGAAGGCGGAGACCGTGCGGGGCGGCCGGGGCGGGCCGGGCGGCTGAGGCCACCCGCATGGCTGCGCAGGCCTGGTCGGCCGCGCAGGCCCGCGTGGCTGCGCCTGCCGCGCACGCGGACGGAACGGCGGCGGTCCGTGCAGGCGGTGATGGTCCTGTGCGTGCTCGCGCTGCTGCCCGCGACCTGGCTGTTCGTGACGACGGGCGACAAGGTGGGCACGGTCGCGGACGCGCCGCGCACCCGGGTCGCGATGGTCTTCGGCGCCGGACTGTGGAAGGGCGAGCCGTCGCCGTATCTGGCCCACCGGCTGGACGCGGCGGCCGAGTTGTACCGCAAGGGCCGGATAGAGGTCGTGCTCGTCACGGGCGACAACAGCCGCGAGGACTACGACGAGCCGGACGCCATGCGCGCCTACCTGAAGAAGCACGGTGTGCCGGGCCGGCGGATCGTGAGCGACTACGCCGGCTTCGACACGTGGGACTCCTGCGTGCGGGCCAAGAAGATATTCGGCGTGGACCGGGCGGTGCTGATCAGCCAGGGCTTCCACATACGCAGGGCGGTCGCGCTGTGCGACGCGGCGGGTGTCTCCTCGTACGGGGTCGGGGTGGACGCCGTGCACGACGCGACCTGGTACTACGGCGGGGCGCGGGAGGTGTTCGCTGCGGGCAAGGCGGCACTCGACGCGGCGTTCCACCCGGACCCGCACTTCCTGGGCCCACGGGAGCCGGGCGTGGAGCGGGCACTCGCCTCGCACCGCTGAGGGCACACGCTGAAGCGGCGCGGGGAACTGCGCGACCGGCCGGAGGAGGAGGGGACCTCACCGCGCGCCCCGAGCTGCGATGAGGTGGGCTTACCCCGCGGGTAACGAACGGACGCGGGGCCGCGTAACAAGCCCCGCGCACGCTGACCGTATGCACTCCACGGCGACTTCGACCCACTGTCCGTACTGCGCACTGCAATGCGGGATGGGCCTCATCAAGGGCCCCCGAGGGGTGGAGGTCGTGGAGCGCCCGGGGTTCCCCGTCAACAGGGGAGCCCTGTGCGGCAAGGGCCGCACGGCACCCGCCGTGCTCTCCTCCCGGGTGCGCCTGACGGAGCCGCTCGTCCGGTCCCACGCCACGGGCAGGCTCACGCCGGCCACCTGGGAGGAGGCGCTCGACCGGATCGCCGACGAGCTGTCCCGCGCCCGTGCGGAACACGGCGCGGACGCGTGCGGAGTGTTCGGCGGAGGCGGCCTGACCAACGAGAAGGCGTACGCACTGGGGAAGTTCGCGCGGGTGGCGCTCGGCACGTCGCAGATCGACTACAACGGGCGGTTCTGCATGTCGTCGGCGGCGGCCGCCGGGCAGCGGGCGTTCGGGCTGGACCGGGGGCTGCCGTTCCCGCTGGAGGACATCCCGCGCACCGGCTGCGTGATCCTCGTCGGGTCGAACCTCGCCGAGACGATGCCGCCCGCCCTGCGGTACCTGACGGAACTGCGGGCGAACGGCGGCACGTTGATCGTCGTGGACCCCCGGCGGACGCGGACCGCCGAGGAGGCCGACCTGCACCTGGCACCGCGGCCGGGCACGGACCTCGCCCTGGCGCTCGGCCTGCTGCACCTGGTCGTGGCGGAGGGCCGCACGGACGGGGCGTACATAGAGGAGCGGACGAGCGGATGGAAGGAGGCGCGGGCGGCGGCGATGGCGCACTGGCCCGAGCACGTCGAGCGGATCACCGGCGTGGCGGTGCCCGAACTTCGCGAGGCCGTACGGCTCTTCTGCGAACCCGACGCGGCGATGGTGCTCACCGCGCGCGGGCCCGAGCAGCAGTCCAAGGGCACGGACACCGTCGGGGCGTGGATCAATCTGTGCCTGGCCACGGGGCGCGCCGGGCGGCCGCTGTCCGGGTACGGCTGCCTGACCGGCCAGGGGAACGGTCAGGGTGGGCGCGAACACGGCCAGAAGGCGGACCAGTTGCCCGGGTACCGCAAGCTGACCGACCCGGCGGCGCGGGCGCACGTGGCGGAGGTCTGGGGGGTGGATCCAATGTCCCTGCCGGGCCCGGGCAGGTCGGCGTACGAGCTGCTCGACGCGTTGGGCGGCGACATCAAGACGCTGCTCCTGATGGGGTCCAACCCGGTCGTCTCGGCGCCGCGGGCCGCGCACGTGGAGGAACGGCTGCGTTCGCTCGACTTCCTTGCGGTGGCGGACGTGGTGCTGTCCGAGACGGCCCGGCTGGCCGATGTGGTGCTGCCGGTGACGCAGTGGGCCGAGGAGACGGGGACGGTGACGAACCTGGAGGGGCGGGTGCTGTTGCGGCGCCGGGCCGTGTCCGCGCCGCCAGGGGTGCGCAGCGACCTGGACGTGCTGCACGGGCTCGCGGCGCGGCTCGGCCACGGGAAGGGGTTCCCGGCCGACCCGGAGGAGGTCTTCGAGGAGTTGCGCCGGGCGAGCGCGGGCGGCCCCGCGGACTACTCGGGGATCAGCTACGAGCGGCTGCGGGCGGGAGAGGGCGAGGGGGTCTTCTGGCCGTGTCCCGCGGGGGCGGGGGCGGGGGCGGGGGCGGATGGTGACCTGGGTGCGGACGGTGAAGGGATGGCGGCCGGAGGCGGTGTTGAGGTTCCCCGTCGCGGGGGGCCGCACCCCGGGACGCCTCGGCTCTTCCTCGACCGGTTCGCCACCGAGGACGGGCGGGCGCGGTTCGTGCCGGTGGTCCACCGGGCCGCCGCGGAGGAGCCGGACGCGGAGTATCCCGTGCTGCTCACGACGGGACGGGTGCTCGCGCAGTACCAGTCCGGGGCCCAGACGCGGCGCGTCGACGAGCTCAACGATGCCGCCCCGGGGCCCTTCGTGGAGCTGCATCCGCGGCTCGCCGCGCGTCTGGGGGTCGGGGAGGACGATCCGGTCGCCGTCGTCTCACGGCGTGGCCGCGCGGTGGTCCCGGCGCGGGTCACGTCGGCGATCCGCGCCGACACGGTCTTCATGCCGTTCCACTGGCCGGGTGAGGGGCGGGCCAACTCCCTGACGCATCCGGCGCTGGATCCCGTGTCGCGGATGCCGGAGTTCAAGGTGTGCGCGGTGCGGCTGGAACGGGTGGCGGAGGTGGGGCGGGCCCGGGACACCGCGCGTCCGGGCCCACCGACGTCGGACCAGGGCCTGACCGGGCCGGACTGGGGCGGGTCCGGCGGAGCGGGGCAGATCCTGGGGTCCTAGGAGGGGATCAGCAGGTGCGTCCGATGTACCAGGCGCCGTCCACGTCTCCGGCCTCGCCGATCCAGGTGACGCCCGGACCCACACACTGGATGGTGTTGGGGCCCCAGTCGTCGATCTCGATCAGGATCTTGGAGCCGTCGCTCGTGCAGTGGTTGTAGTAGGCGTCGCTGCCGGTCTCGTAGAACCCGCAGGGGTTCTTGACGGCCGACGGTTCGGCGGAGGCCGAGGATGCCAGGGACAAACCGAGGCCGATGGTCAGGGCGCCGATGAGGGCCGGGAGGGAACGGCGAACTCGCATGGGGCGACTCCTTCTGGACAGGGTGCTCGCGCACCACCTCGTGCACCAGGAGGTGCACACGGAGAGCATTGCTGCGGCTACTGTCCGTAGTCTCGCGAAGTCGCTCGCACGAGTGATTCATGCCATCAGATCGAGTGCGTGAGCGTTTGAGCTGCGGGTTTGCTCTTGTGGGGCGATCAGCGACCGGTGGGGCGGAAGTTGCGGCCCGAACCGGTCGGTCCGGTCGGTCCCGTCGGCCCGTGCAGCCATTCCGCCGCGCCGGTCGGTCTGGGCGCGCCAGTCGGTCTGGTCGCGCTGGTCGTCGGTCTGGGCGCGCCAGTCGGTCTGGTCGCGCTGGTCGTCGGTCCGGTCGCGCTGGTCGGTCCGGTCGCGCTGGTCGGTCCGGTCGCGCTGGTCGTCGGTCCGGTCGCGCTGGTCGGTCCGGTCGCGCTGGTCGTCGGTCCGATCGTGCTGGTCGGTCCGGTCGCGGTGGTCGGTCCGGTCGTGAGGCGGTGTGGGATCCAGTCCCCGCCCGCTATCGCCGTTCCCGAGGCGCGCAGTCCGGCCGCGACGCGCGGGGCGGCGACGTAGACCCAGGCGCGCACCCGCGTCCCGTCCGGGCGGGCCACGTCGCGCACGATCCGCGCGTAGAGGCTGCGGGGGTCGCCCGGAACGCACTCCTCCAGGAGGTCCAGGGCGACGAGGAGCCGGTCGTGGGCAGCGGGCAGCGCGGTCACCAGCTCGCCGCGGACCGGGCCGCCGCCGGGCTCCTCGACGACGTACGGGTAGCCGGGCCCGTCGTAGAGGACCGCGTCCGGCAACAGGGCGGGCCCTTCGACCGCGGCGCGGCCGCGCAGGTACGGGCCGTGGTTGCACTCCCCCGGGCGCAGCGTGCCGTAGACGAAGAACGGGAGCCGGGCCGTGACACGTCCCGTCACTCGGCGGTCTCCCGCTCCACCCACTCCAGATAGGCGGCGCTCCCCCGCACCACCGGCGTGGCGATGATCTCCGGGGTGTCGTAGTCGTGGGCCCCGACCAGCCAGGCCTCCAGGGCGTCATAGCGTCCGGTCGCCGTCTTGAGCAGCACCTGCCACTCGCGGGCCGACTCCAGCGCGCCCTCCCACCGGTACACCGACGTGACGGGCCCGGCGATCTGCGCGCAGGCCGCCACGCGCGCCCGCACCGCGCCCTGCGCGAGGTCGCGCGCCTTGTCCTCGGTGTCTGTCGTGGTCAGCACGGTCAGTACTCGCGCGTGCTGCACTCGCGCGTTCTGCGCTTCCTGGTCCATACGCCGATTGTGCACAGCGGCGCGGCGGCGGTGACCATGGCGGTGGCCATGGCGGTGGCCGCGTGCGCCGGGGTGCGCCGGGGTGCGGGGGGCGAGTTCCGGGGCGCAGGAGCGGGTGCCGGGGTGAGGTGGCCACCCGGGGTGCAGGGGCGAGTGCCCATGCCGAAGGTCCCGAGCGTTCCGTTTCGCCGTTCTTAGTGGCAGCTGTTACACAATCTCCCGTTTTCTGTGATGGATGGTTCCTACCTTCGAGAGCGGTGGCCGGTTCTCTGCCGAATCCCCGGTGCAGCCCCTGGACCGGCCACCACCAGCTCCCCTCACGTGACGGTCAGCCACCCATGAATCCGATGCTCCGCCGCCTGCTCCTCCTGGGCGCGGCCTCCTTCGCCGCCCTGGCGGCGTTCGCGCTGACCGGGTGCTCCGGCACGGACGGCCTCGGCCGCGGCGGGCCCGCGCCGTCCGTTTCCGTACAGCCCCGACCCGAGCCGGTCTGGCCCGCCTGGGCGGGCAAGTCGTCGCGGGCGCCGGGCGCTCGGGCGGCGACGCGCCAGCCGCCCCCGAAGGCGCTGAAGGGGGTGAAGACCGGCAAGGGCGGGCTGGCCGCGATGGACGTGCGCGCCATCCTGCGGGCCGATCCGCGCACCAAGCCGCTCGCCGACCGGGGGACGATCGAACGGCCGGGTCAGGCCGGGCTGCGCCCGCCGATGTTCCTCGACGTGACCGGCGACAAGAAGCCCGAGATGCTGGTGGCCGCCGACACCGAGAGCGGGCGTTCCGTCCTGGCCGTCTACACCGAGCGCCGCGGCAAGGTCTACCCGATCCTGTTCACCTCCGGCAGGAACGTGAGCGTGGAGACGATCGGCCCCGACCTGCTGGTGCGCACCCCGTGCTCGGAGGGCGGCGAGCAGGCCGTGCGCTTCCACTGGGACGGCGCGCGGATGTCCACGGTCAGCGACATCAAGAACTACAAGCGCCCGCCCCAGCCCACCGACACGCGCGAGCCCTCCCCGCCCGCGGACCCGAGCCCCACCCGCAAGGCCGACGGGACCGACGGGACCGCCGGGACCGCCGGGACCGCCGGGACCGACCCGTCAGGTCACCCCACGGACCCCAACGACCACAAAGACCCCAACGACCACACGGACCCCAACGACGACACGGTTCCCTCCGGACGCCCCTCCCCCGGAGGCCCTTGATGCCGCGCCGGCCCGACGCCGGGCCCGGGGCCGAACGCCGCTCCGGAGCCACGGCCGGGATCCGCGCCGCACTCAACAGCCTCGGACTGCGCTGGAAGATCGCCGCCCTGCTCGCCGCGGGCTGCGCCGTGGTCGCCCTCGCCATCGGCCTGCTCGTCCACCACGCGCGGCTCGACCAGGTCTCCGACAACGCCAGGTCGGGGGCGACCGCGCAGCTCGTCCGCGTACGCCAGCTGTACGAGCTGACCGGGCAGGTCGACCAGGACGACACGGACTCCGCCCTCGACGACCCCCGGCTGCCCACGGCGCTGCGCCACGCCGCGCTGGACGGTGAGCGCACCACCTACCTGGAGATGGCGTCGGACGATCCCTGCGTCTGGGCGGCACGGCCGGTCGGTGACCGCCCCCGCCACGTGCTGTCCGTCCGCGAGCCGCTGCGCGAACAGGCCGACGAGATGGCCGAGTTCGACCGGCAGCTGATGGGCTGGGGCGCCGTCGTCGTCGGCCTCGCCGCGCTCGGCGGCGCCGGCCTGTCCAGCAGGCTCAGCCGCGAGCTGCGCACCGCCGCGGCCATCGCACGCCGCATCAGCCTGGGCGATCTGGACGCCCGCATCGACCATCCGCGTTCGCCCGGGGTGCGGCACGGCAAGGACGAGGTGGCCGAACTGGCCACCGCCGTCGACACGATGGCCGCCTCCCTGCAGCAGCGCCTGGAGGCCGAGCAGCGGTTCACCGCGGATGTCGCGCACGAGCTGCGCACCCCGTTGACCGGACTGCACACGGCGGCCGAGCTGTTGCCGCCGAGCCGTCCGACCGAGCTCGTGCGCGACCGGGTCTGCGCGCTGCGCACCCTCACCGAGGACCTGCTCGAAGTGGCGCGCCTGGACGCGGAGGTGGAGAAACCGGACCTCGACGTGCATCCGCTGGGGCGGCTCGTCGAGACGATCGCGGAGCACGCGGACGGTTCGGCGGCCGGGTTCACGGCGCGGGGCACCGAGGCCGCGTACGACACGTTCGTGCGCACCGACGCGCGCCGGGTGGAGCGGATCCTCACCAACCTCGTCAGCAACGCCCACCGGCACGGCGGCGCGCCGGTCGAGGTGCGGGTGCACGGCCTGGAGGTCACGGTCCGCGACCACGGCCCCGGCTTCCCCGACCACCTGCTGGCGGACGGCCCGCAACGCTTCCAGACCGGCGCGCGGGAACGGGGGCAGGGCACCGGCCTCGGCCTGACCATCGCGCTCGGCCAGGCCCATGTGATCGGCGCCCAGGTGTCGCTGTCCAACGCGGCGGACGGCGGAGCGGTCGCGGTGATGCGGCTGCCGAGAGCGTGAGCGGACCCGGCCGCCCCGGCCGGACGACCCGGCCGGACGACCCGGCCGGACGACCCGGCCGGCCCGCCCCGCCGGAGCACCTGACCAGCCCACCCTGACCAGGTCAAATCCCTTACATGACTGGGTACTTCAGTGGCTACGCTGACCGCATGACCCACCGCCTCGCACCGAAAGCCAAGGAAGCCACCATCGGCGAACTCGCCGAGCGCAGCGGAGTCGCCCCCTCCGCGTTGCGGTTCTACGAGAGCGAAGGGCTCATCACGTCCCGCCGCACCTCGGGCAACCAGCGCCGCTACAGCCGCGACACCCTGCGCCGGGTCGCCTTCATCCGCACCTCGCAGCAGCTCGGCATGCCGTTGGCCACGATCCGCGAGGTGCTCGGGCTGCTCCCCGAGGACCGCACCCCGAACCGCGCGGACTGGGCCAGGATCTCGGAGTGCTGGCGCGAGGACCTCGACACCCGCATACGCACCCTCCAGCGGCTGCGCGACAACCTCACCGACTGCATAGGCTGCGGCTGCCTCTCGCTCTCCCGGTGCGCGCTCTCCAACACGTGGGACGAGCTGGGCACGCGCGGCCCGGGGCCGCGCCGCCTGGTGGAGCGGCAGATCCCCAGCACGGACGACGCCGGCGCGAACGACGCGTGCACGGACGACGCCCGCACGATCGACGCCCGCGCGACTGACGCCTGCACGACCGACGCCCGCGCGACCGACGCCCGCGCGACCGACGCCTGCACGATCTCGCCGGAGAGCCGTGGGGGCCAGGGGGCCCCGGAGGTCCCGGAGGTCCCGGAGGTCCCGGAGGCCCCGGATACCCAAGGGGAGGCCGAAGGGTGCCGTGCCGCCCTCGCGTCGGAAGCCGTCTCGTAGCGTGTCGGCATGACCCTCACCACGCAGGTCCAGCGCGTCGAGGTCGACGGGCGCCCCGCCACCGCCGAGAGCCTGCTGTGGCCGGCCCTCGTCCAGACGGGGCACTTCACCGCGATGCAGGTCAGAGGCGGCAAGGTGCGCGACATGGACCGCCATCTGGCCCGGCTGGACGCGGCCACGCGCGAACTCTTCGGGCAGGGCGTCGACGGCGAGCGGGTGCGCGGCCTGGTCCGGCACATCCTGCGCGCCCGCACCGGCCGCCCGGATCACGCGGGTCTCCCCGGTCACGCGGACCGCACGGACTGCCCGGACCACACGGACGACCTGGGAGACATCACCGAGGCGTCCGTACGCGTCTATGTCCACGCCCCCGACAGGGAACCCTCCCTCATGCTCACCGTCCGGCCGCCCACCGAGCTGCCCGCCGGTCTCGCGGAGCGCGCGCAGTCGCTGAAGTCCGTGGCCTATCAGCGGCCCTTCGCCCACATCAAGCACCTGGGCGGCTTCGCGCAGGCCCGCCACGCCGAGCTCGTCCGGCGTGCGGGCTTCGACGAGGCGCTGCTCACCGGTCCGGACGGGGAGGTGAGCGAGGGCGCGGTCACGAACGTCGCGTTCTACGACGGCACGGAGGTCGTGTGGCCGGACGCGCCGCACCTGCACGGCATCACGATGCAGTTGCTCGAGCCGCGCCTGCCCGGCGCGGGCCTCCCCACCCGGCACGCCCGGGTCACCCTCGCGGACCTGCCCTCGTACACGGCGGCGTTCGTCACCAACGCGTGGGGAGTGCGGCCCGTGCGACGGATCGACGACGTGGCGTACGGGATCGACGAGAAACTGATGGCGCGGGTGGCCGGGGCCTACGAAGAGGTGCCCTGGGACAGCGTCTGAGCCCCTCCACCGGTCAGGTCACCGGCCCACCCACCAGCCTGCCCCCCGGCCCGCTCACTGGGCCGCCCGGTGGTCGGGGTCACCCATTCACAGGCGCCGACCGCGCTCTTCGGGAACGGTCCGCCGATACGCCGGTGACCTGCTGGAACGCGCCTTTCGCTGCGTCAGAAACCGCCACCCCACCACATTCCTGATGGCCCATCAGGAGGCGCGGGGCGCCGAGTGCCACTTACCTCGGAAGAGCGGGGTTCGACCGACGCAGCGGCACTTGGGGGTGCCGCGGGCCGTTCCTGCGCGAAGGCCCTCGGAGGAACGAGCACATGCGCAACGTCCGCCTGCTGACCGGTACCGCCCTCGCCGTGGCGGCGGGCGCCCTGGTGGCCGTCCCCGCTTCCGCCGCCCACGCCTCCCCCGCCGCGTCCGGAGCGTCCGCCGTGTCAGGCGTCTCCGGCGGCTCCGGTGTCTCCGGCGTCTCCGTCGCGCCCGCCGGGAGTCTGGAGATCGAGCCGTCCACCGTCACCCCCGGTTCCACCGTCACCGTGCACACCACGGCCTGCGGCTCCGGCGGGACGGCGACGGGGGATGCCAGCGCGGTGGGCGCGGGCACGTTCACGCTGGCGCCGCGCCCGAACCAGGAGACCAGCGAGGCCGCGACCGGCCGGTTCGAGGTGCCGCCCTCCGCACAGCCCGGCACGTACGAGATCGTCGCGAAGTGCTCCGGGTCCGGCGGCTCCGGAGCGAAGAACAAGCAGGTGGCGGGCGATCTCATGGTCACCGTCACCTCCACGGCGGCCGCCGGTGAGCAGCGGCACCCGAAGGGACACGTGAAGACGGGGGTCGGCGGCGCGCTCGGTCCCGACCCCGTACAGACCGCGGCGGGAGTGGCGGCGCTCGCCGTCGCCGCCGCGGGCGGTACCTGGCTCCTGCATCGCCGGGCGAGCGGCGACAGGATCTGACGGACACCCTCCGCTGTCCACCGGTACCGCCACCCCTGCCCCCTCCCGGCCCGTGTCCCCTCGCGGGCCGGGAGGGGGACGAGGGACCGGTCCGACCGAACCCGAGGGGGACGCCGCATGCGCCGTACACGCCACGCATCCCAGTCCCGTGCGCGAACGTCCCGTACGCGCACCCGTACGCGACCGCGTGCCCGCAGGAGGACCGGCAACGCCGTCATAGGCGCGGTCACCGCCGTGGCGCTCTGCGCCGGCGCGTGGCTGCTGGCCAGCGGCACCGAGTCGCACCCGCCCCCGCAGCCCTCGGCCGCGCAGGCCGCGTCGGCGGGCCCCGGCACCCGCCACCACGAGTCCCCCGGCGCGCACCACGAACCCGCGAGCGCCCACGACCCGGGCACCGCGCCGCTGCCGCCGTCCCCGCCCGACCGCGTGCGGATCCCGGCGATCGGCGTCGACACGCCTCTGATGGGGCTCGGTCTGACCCCGCAGGGCAGCCTCGACGTGCCGCCGCCGGAGCGCAAGAACCTCGCGGGCTGGTACGAGGCGGGCACCACGCCCGGCGAGCGGGGCACCGCGATCGTGGCGGGGCACGTCGACAACAAGGACGGCCCGGCCGTCTTCTACGAGCTGGGCGCGCTGCGCAAGGGCCGCACGATCGAGGTGGAGCGCAGGGACGGCAGCGTGGCCGTCTTCACCGTCTACGCGAACGAGGTGTACGACGCCGAGGGGTTCCCCGACGAGAGGGTGTACGGTCCCGCGTCCCGGCCGGAGCTGCGGGTCATCACCTGCGGCGGGAAGTACTCGAAGCAGACCGGCTACCAGGGCAACGTGGTGGTCTTCGCCCACCTCACCGCGGTTCGCTGAGTACCGCCGACGCCCGCATGACGGCCGCCGGCCCGCGCACGCCGTCTCACGCCGGCCACCGCCCCCTCACGCCAGCCACTGCTCGTACGCCATCTTCACAACCAGGCCGAAGACCGTGGTCAGGAGCACGACCCGGACGAAGCCGCTGCCCTTCTTCAGCGCGGTGCGCGCGCCGAACATGGCGCCCGCGAGGTTGAAGACGGCCATGAGACCGGCCAGCTGCCACAGGACGGCGCCCTGCCAGGCGAACATCGCGAGGGCACCCGCGTTGGTGCAGCAGTTGACGATCTTCGCGGTGGCGGAGGCCGCGACGAGGTCGAGGTGGAGCACGGCGGTCAGGGCGAGGACGAGGAAGGTGCCGGTACCGGGGCCGATGAGACCGTCGTAGAAGCCGATGCCGAGGCCCGCGAGGCCGATCGCGGCGAGGATCCGCTTCGGGGAGGCGGGCCGGGCCGAGGGCGCGGTGCCGAACGCGGGCCGCAGGATCACGAAGGCGCCGACGGCGAGCAGCACCACCATGATCACGGGTTTCAGGACGTCGGTGCTCATCCCGGCCGCGAAGAAGGCGCCGCCCATCGAACCGGCGAGCGCGGCGAGACCGATCCGCACGGCCGTCGGCACGTCGACGGGGGTCTTCCTGACGTACGTGGCGGCGGCGCCGGTCGTCCCGACGATCGCGACGGCCTTGTTCGTGCCGAGGGCGTGCGCGGCGGGGGTGGAGCCCGGCAGGCCGAGCAGCAGGGCGGGGAGCAGCAGCAGTCCGCCGCCGCCGACCACGGCGTCGATCCAGCCGGCCGCGAGGGCGGCGAGGCAGAGGACGACGACCGTGGTCAGGGATATGTCAGGCATGATCGCGACCTTATGGACACGGTGATCACGCCGTCCACGAAATCGCGGAGAGTTGAGCGTCTTCTGAGGTCGGGGAGGGCAGTGGGGGGCGGTCGGGACAGTGGGACGGCTGGGGCCCTATTGGGGCCCGGGGGGCTTCAGGGCGCGGCCTGGGGCGCGGGGACGCCCGCCGGTACCCGGTCGGGGGCCGGGGGCGCCGCCGGGTCCACGGCTACGGAGAGGGCCGTGGCGACGAGCGCGCTCGCCCCGGCCAGGCTCGCGGCGAGCCTGCGGCGGGCCCGGAGGGTGGGGCCCGGGGCGGTGGCGACGGGTTTGCGGTGGCGTCCCATGGACCTGCTGACCAGCTTTCTCGGACTCGGGTCGGATTGGACTCGGGGCGGACTTGGACTCGGACTCGGACTCGGGGTGGGATGACGGGGGGTGGCTCGGGGGCGTGGGCAGGGGCGCACGCGAGACGCTCGGGTCAGAAGGTGAAGCACTCCGCGTGGATGCGTTCCTCGGGGACGCCCGCGCGCACGAGCGCCGTCGTCGCCGCCGCGGACATGCCGGGCGGGCCGCACAGATAGACGTCGTGCTCGGCGAGGTCGGGGATGAGGTTGCGCAGGGCCTGCGGGGCGAGCGGGTCGAAGGAGGCGTCGGACCGGCCGAGCAGGTAGTGCAGCCCGGCCTGCCTGCGCTCCGCGATGGCCTCCAGCTCGGCCCGCAGGACGAGTTGCTCGGCGCTGCCCGCGCGGTAGAGCAGGGTGACGTCGCCGGGGCCGCCCGGCAGCGTCTCGAAGAGGGCCCGCATCGGGGTGATGCCGACGCCTCCCGCGAGGAGCAGCACCTTGCGCCGGGTACGCCGGTGCGCGGTGAGCGCGCCGAACGGGCCGGTGGCCAGGACGCGCGTGCCGGGCCGCAGGCGCCGCATCCGCCGCGTGTGGTCGCCGGCCGCCTTGACGGTGATGCGCAGCGTGTCGTCGCGCACGGGCGCGGAGAGCGAGAACGGCAGCGCGGTCCGCCAGAGCCTGCGCTGCAGGAAGCGCCAGCGGAAGAACTGTCCCGGTTCGGCGCGGAGTTGATCGACGCCGATGCCCTGGACGACCACGGAGACGACGCCCGGCCCCTCGTCGCGCACGTCGATGACGCGCAGGCTGTGCCGC
The DNA here is from genome assembly GCF_055593965.1 of Streptomyces sp. NPDC040622. Taxonomy (NCBI): domain Bacteria; kingdom Bacillati; phylum Actinomycetota; class Actinomycetes; order Kitasatosporales; family Streptomycetaceae; genus Streptomyces; species Streptomyces sp. NPDC040622. Next base: position 408,199 of record NZ_JBVIXD010000010.1, read on the forward strand.
AGCGCCTGCTGTACGGGGACGACGACGCGGTACCAGACCAGGAGGACGGCGACGGTGGCGTGCAGCAGCGACCAGAGCCAGAGACTGAGGACACTGCCCGCGACGTCGGGGCCCGCGAGCTGGTGCGCGAAGGCGAGGGCGGCGCCGAGGTAGGTGAGCAGGTGCACGGCCCGCCAGGTCTCGTGCGGGACGCGGCGGCGCAGGGAGCGGGCGGAGGTGACGCCGACGGCGGCGAACAGCGCGGTGCCCGCGGCGGCGGCGGCGAGGCCGGGGTAGCCGAGCAGGTCGAGGCCGGCGTGCAGCAGGTCGGTGTCGGAGTGGACGGCGTATCCGCACAGGGCGAGGAGGGCGTGGGCGGCGCAGAGGCTCAGCACGTACCGTCCGCCGAGCGCGTGCAGCCGGGCGAGCAGGTCGGCGCCGACGCCGTGCTCGACGCCGGGGACGCGGGCCATCAGGAACAGCATGACGAGGATCCCGTACCCGGCGAGCAGCCCCGTCAGGTGCGCTCCGGTGGCGAAGAGCACGTCGAGCCGGGCGGACGGCTCCACTTGGACGGCCCAGAGCGCGATGACGGCGAGGCCGCCGACGAGGACTCCGGTGCGCAGGGCGCGGGGGGAGACGCGGATCGGGGGGACGGGGCGGTTCCGGTCAGGGCGGTTCCGGGCGGGGCGGTTCCGGGCGGCGCGGTTCCGGGCGGGGCGCTGCTGGCCGGGGCGGTATCGGTCTGCGCGGTCCCGGGCGGCGCGGTTTTGAACCGTACGGCTCCGGTCGGCGCGCCCACCCCCACGGCGCCGCCCGCCGGACGCCGCCGAGCGTGGCGGCACCGATGGCATCGGCGGCACCTCGGCCGCGGGGGCGTCGGGCGCCTCCGGCGCCCACAGGGTCCGGGGCCCGGACGGTTCGGAGGTCCGCGGAGTCCGCGTACCCGGCACCTGCGGGGTACGCGCGCTCGGCGCTGTCGCCGCGGGGTCCGTCTGGCGCAGGTACGCGGCCAGGGCGGGGTACGCGTCGAGTCGGGGGTCGGCTGCCTCGGTGGTCACGGCCGCACACTAGGCGCCGTGAGGGGCCGGAAGTTCCTGGTCAGCGGCGTTCGCCCGTTCTTTAAGGCGCCCTTGAGGATCGGCTCAACGGGGGTTAAGCAACGGGCCCTCACAGCCGGGGCCCACCTCCGCTGAGGGCAGCGTTCCCCGAGGGAAACAGCGTCGATCCTGCCGGGTAACACCGGCACCGCACGCTGCGGGACATGACCTCCTCAGCGCAGCCGCCGGCCACCGGTACCGGCACGGGCATCGCACCGGCCACCGCCGGCGCCGACGCCGGCGCCGACGCCGACGCCGTCGTGGTGATCGGCGCAGGCCTGGCCGGCACTCGCGTCGCGCAGCGCCTGGGCGCGGGGACCGTGCTGATCGGCGAGGAGGAGCACGCCCCGTACAACCGCGTGCTGCTCGCCGAGGTCCTCGCGGGCCGCTACGGGCCGGAGGTGATCGCCCTGCCGAGCCCACCCGGCCCCGTGCTCCGCACTCGTGCCGTCCGTGTCGACCGGGCGGAGCGCCGGGTGCACTGCGCCGACGGCAGCGTCGTCCCGTACGGCACCCTCGTCCTCGCGACGGGCTCGAACCCCGTCCTGCCCCCGCTGCGCGGGCTCTTCGCACCGGACGCCCGCGAACTCCCGGGCGGTGTGCACGCCTTCCGGACCATGGACGACTGCCTCGCCCTGTCCGCCGCGGTGGCGCCGGGGGTGCGTGCCGTCGTCATCGGCGGCGGTCTCCTCGGCGTCTCGGCGGCCCGTTCCCTCGCCCGGCGCGGCGCCCAGGTCGTCCTCACCCAGCAGGCCGAACGGCTCATGGAGCGTCAACTGGACCCGGCTTCCTCGGAGTTGGTGCGCAGACACCTCACGGAGCTCGGTGTCGAGGTGCACACCGAGTGCCGGGTGCGCGGGGTCGGGGTCACCGACGGCGCGGTACGCCGCGTCGAGCTCGCCGACGGCTTTCTCCTGGACACCGATCTGACCGTCCTCGCCTGCGGCGTCCGCCCCCGCACCGGGCTGGCGCGGGCCGCGGGCCTCGACGTGCGCCGGGGCGTCGTCGTGGACGACCTCCTGCGCACCTCCGATCCGCGCGTCCGGGCCGTCGGCGACTGCGCGGAGCACGCGGGCCGGGTGTACGGCCTGGCGACGCCCGCCGTCGAGCAGGCCGAGGCGCTCGCCGACGCCCTCGGCGCCACACTCGCCGCCTCCCCCGCCGACGGCCGCGCACGCCCGACCGCGCGGCCCTACACCGGCACCCGCACGCTCACCCGCCTCACCCTGGCCGGTCCGGGCCCCCTGGACCTGGCGGCCTTCGGCGACCCCGAGCCCCGCCCCGACGACGACGTCGTCCAGCTCGCCGACGCCACCCGCGGCACGTACCGCAAGGTCGTCGTCCGCGACGGCCGCCTGGTCGGGGGCGTGCTGCTCGGCGAGCTCGCGGCGGTCGGCGCGCTGGCCCGCGCCTGGGAGGCCGACGACCCACTGCCCGACGACGACAGCCCGCTGCTCCACCTGCTCACCCATCCCCGCACCCTCGACTTCGCCCGCCCAGGGGAGACCCCCATCGGAGGCCACTGACATGCCAACGCCCGGACAGACCCCGCGCCCCCGCCCCACCCTCGTGCTCGTCGGCCACGGCATGGTCGGGCAGCGGTTCCTTGAGGCCGCCGCCGCGCAGGGCCTCACGGCGAGCCACCGCATCGTGGTGCTCTGCGAGGAGCCGCGCCCCGCCTACGACCGCGTGCAGCTCACCTCGTACTTCTCGGGCCGCACGCCCGACGACCTCTCCCTCACCGACCGGGAGTTCCTCGACGAGCACGGCATCGAGCTGTACGTGGGCGACGCGGCACAGGGCTTGGACCGCGCGGCGCGGACCGTCACGGCGCGCTCGGGCACCGTCTTCCCGTACGACACCCTCGTGCTCGCCACCGGCTCCTACCCCTTCGTGCCGCCGGTGCCGGGCAAGGACGCGACGGGCTGTTTCGTCTACCGCACCATCGAGGACCTGCTCGCCATCGAGGAGTACGCGAAGCGGCGCGCCACGACCGGCGCGGTCGTCGGCGGCGGGCTGCTCGGCCTGGAGGCGGCGGGCGCGCTGCAGGGGCTCGGACTCGCCACGCACATCGTGGAGTTCGCGCCGCGCCTGATGCCGGTGCAGGTCGACGAGGGCGGCGGCGCCGCACTCCTGCGGACCATCACCGGCATGGGCCTGACCGTGCACACCGGCACCGGCACGCAGGAGGTCGTGACCGGCGAGGACGGCGCCGTGACCGGCATGAAGCTGTCCGACGGGAGTACGGTCGACACGGATCTGGTGGTGTTCTCCGCCGGGGTGCGCCCGCGCGACCGACTCGCCCGCGACCACGGCCTGTCGGTCGGCGAGCGCGGCGGCATCACGGTGGACGAGCGGTGCCGCACCAGCGACCCGCACGTGTACGCGATCGGTGAGTGCGCGCTGGCGGCGGACGGCCGCGTCTACGGCCTGGTCGCGCCGGGCTACGAGATGGCGCAGACCGCGGCCGCCTCCATCGCCGCGCGGGAGGCGCGCTTCACCGGCGCCGACCTGTCGACCAAGCTGAAGCTGCTCGGGGTCGACGTGGCCTCGTTCGGTGACGCGCACGGCACGGCGGAGGGCAGCCTCGACGTCGTCTACACCGACTCGCGCTCGGGGACGTACAAGAAGCTGGTGATGGCGCCGGGCGGGGAGCTGCTGGGCGGGATCCTCGTCGGGGACGCGGAGGCGTACGGGGTGCTGCGCCCGCTCACCGGGTCCGTACCGCCGGTGCCCGCCGAGCAGTTGGTGCTGCCCGCCGGGGCGGGGGCGCCCGTCGCGCTCGGCCCGGAGGCGCTGCCGGGATCCGCGGTGATCTGCAACTGCCACAACGTCACCAAGGACCAGATCTGCGCCTGCGCCACGCTGCCCGAGGTGAAGAAGTGCACCAAGGCAGGTACGGGCTGCGGCAGTTGCCTGAAGGTGATCGGGCAGCTGCTCCCGAAGAGCGGTGACGACGGGCTGTGCGGCTGCTTCGCGCAGACCCGCCAGGAGCTGTACGAGGTCGTCCGCGCCCTGCGGGTCACCTCGTTCCGCGAGCTGCTCGACGGGCACGGCCGGCCGGAGGCGCGCGGCGGCGAGGGCTGCGACACGTGCAAGCCGGCGGTCGGCTCGATCATCGCGTCGCTCGCCCCGACGATCGGCGCGGGCGGCTACGTCCTGGACGGCGAGCAGGCCGCGCTCCAGGACACCAACGACCACTTCCTCGCCAACCTCCAGAAGAACGGCTCCTATTCGGTCGTGCCCCGCATTCCCGGCGGCGAGATCACCCCGGAGAAGCTGATCGTGATCGGCGAGGTGGCACGGGACTTCGGGCTCTACACGAAGATCACCGGTGGCCAGCGCATCGACCTGTTCGGCGCGCGCGTCGAACAGCTGCCGATGATCTGGACGCGCCTGGTGGACGCGGGCTTCGAGTCGGGCCACGCCTACGGCAAGGCGCTGCGCACCGTGAAGTCCTGTGTCGGACAGACCTGGTGCCGCTACGGCGTCCAGGACTCCGTGCGGATGGCCATCGACCTGGAGCTGCGCTACCGCGGCCTGCGCGCCCCGCACAAGCTGAAGTCGGCGGTCTCGGGATGCGCGCGCGAGTGCGCCGAGGCCCAGTCCAAGGACTTCGGCGTGATCGCCACGGCGAGCGGCTGGAACCTGTACGTGGGCGGCAACGGCGGTGCCGCCCCGCGCCACGCCGACCTCCTCGCGCAGGACCTGGACGACACCGGGCTCGTGCGCCTGATCGACCGGTTCCTGATGTTCTACATCCGCACCGCCGACCGCCTGGAGCGCACCGCCGCCTGGCTCGACCGGATCGACGGCGGCCTCGGCCACGTGCGCGACGTCGTCGTCCACGACTCGCTGGGCATCTGCGACGAGCTGGAGTCGCTGATGGCCGCCCACGTCACGCACTACCGCGACGAGTGGGCCGAGACCCTGGACGATCCGGAGCGGCTCGCCCGCTTCGTGTCCTTCGTGAACGCGCCGGGCGTGCCGGACCCGACGGTCGGCTTCGTCCCGGAGCGCGACCAGATCAAGCCGGACCTCCCCCTTCTCTCCATCGGCCCCCGCCCCCTGGAAGGAGCCGCCCGATGAGCGACTCGACCACCGCCCCCTCGACCACCGCCCCCTCGACCGCGGATTCGTCCGCCGCCCGCGTCCATCTGCGCCTGGCCGACGACTGGCTGGCGATCTGCGACCGCACGCAGCTGATGCCGGGCCGGGGCCTGGCCGCGCTGCTGCCCGACGGCCGCCAGGCGGCGCTCTTCCTGGACCGCGAGGGCCGTACGTACGCGATCGACAACCGCGACCCGTTCACGGGCGCCGCCGTGCTCTCCCGCGGCCTGCTCGGCACGGAGCGGGGGCGGCCGTTCGTCGCCTCGCCGCTGCTCAAGCAGCGGTTCGACCTGGAGACGGGGCGGTGCCTCGACGACGAGGAGGTGTCGGTCGCGGTGCACCCGGTGCGCATCGCCTGACAGCATCCGGGGGGCCGCGCTTGACCGTTCGTTCCAGAATTACTCTTGACCGAGCGTTCCAGAAAGACGTACCGTTCCCCTCGTGGCCAGGACCAAGGAATTCGATCCGGACGCCGCGCTGCAGTCGGCCCTTGAGCTGTTCTGGCGGCGCGGCTACGAGGCGACGTCGATGGCGGATCTCGTCGAGGCGCTCGGCATCGGGCGCGCCAGCATCTACGCGACCTTCGGCAACAAGCACGACCTGTACCTGAAGGCGCTGGAGCGGTACGGCGAGATCCAGCAGCCGCTGCTGCTCGGGGAGCTTTCGGGACCCGGTCCCGCACTGCCCGCCGTGCGCGCGGTGGTGCGCCGTTTCGGCGCGGAGTCCACCACCGAAGGCGACCGCCTGACCGGGTGTTTCATCACCAACACGGCGGCCGAGCTGGCCCCGCACGACGAGGCGGCCGCCCGCAGCGTCGAGCGCAGCTGGGACCACATCGAGACCCTGCTGCACTCCGCGCTCGTCCGGGCGCAGGCGCAGGGCGAGCTGCCCGCGGACCGCGACCCGCTGACGCTCGCCCGCATGCTGCTCGTCGTGATGCAAGGGCTGCGGGTGGTGGGCAAGGCCTCCAAGGACCCCGCGCGGGTGCGGGACGCGGTGGAGCAGGCGCTGACCCTGCTGGACTGACCCGGCTTCGGCCCCGCCGCCCGCCCCGCGTGCCGCTTCCCTGCCCTTTCCCGCTGCCACCTTCCTGCCGTCACATACCCGCCGTCACACACCTGCCGTCACATTCCTGTCTCCATACTGAACCGATCGGTCAAGAAAAGAGTTGCCGTCATGACTGCTTCCTCCCGCTCCCGCTTCACCGGCCGCACCGCCCTCGTCACCGGCGGTGGCTCTGGGCTCGGCCGCGCGACCGCCCTCGCGTTCGCCGCCGAGGGCGCGAACGTCGTCGTCGCCGGGCGCTCCGAGGGCCCTCTGAAGGAGACCGTCGACCTCATCGAGCGTGCGGGCGGCACCGCCCTCGCCGTCACCGCCGACGTCTCCCGCTCGGCCGACCTGGCCGCGCTCGTCGCCGCCACCGTCGACCGCTTCGGCTCCCTGGACGTGGCCGTGAACAACGCGGGCATCCTGCGGGCAGGCCGGCCGGTCGCCGAACTGCCCGAGGCGGACTGGCGCACGATGCTCGACATCAACGTCACCGGCGTCCTGCTCGCCCTGCAGGCCGAGGTGAAGCAGATGCGCACGCAGCCCGGCGGCGGCGCCGTGGTGAACATCGGCTCGACCCTGGGCGCCCACACCAGCGTGGCGGGCACGGCCGCCTACGGTGCCACCAAGGCCGCCGTCTCCGCCCTGAGCCGCGCTGCCGCCGCCGAGCACATCAGGGACGGCGTCCGCATCAACACCGTGAGCCCCGGCTCCTCCGACACCACCATGTCGTTCCGTCCGGGCGAGACCGAGGCCGACCGGGCGGCCCGCATGAAGGAGGCCACGCCGCTGGGCCGCGTGTCGACGACCGAGGAGGTCGCCGCGGCCGTCCTGTACCTGGCATCGGACGAGTCCGGCTCGGTGGTCGGCGCGGACCTGGTGATCGACGGCGGCGCCGCGGCCTGAGCGGCGTGCCCTGTCGCGGGCTCCCTCTTGCGACTTACCCTGCGGTAAGTAACCGACGGAGAGGGAGCACCGCCATGCCGGCATGGACCGCGAACGACATCCCCGACCAGAGCGGCCGCACGGCCGTGGTCACCGGGGCGAACAGCGGCCTCGGTTACATCACCGCACGGGAGCTGGCCCGTCGCGGGGCCCGCGTGATCCTCGCGTGCCGCAGCGAGAAGCGCGGCAGCGCGGCCGTGGCCCGGATGCTGACCGAAGTGCCGGCCGCGCACGTCGAGTTCGGCCGCCTCGACCTCGGCGACCTGGCGTCCGTACGGAAGTTCGCCGCGTCGTTCGAGAGCACGGGCCTGGACCTGCTGATCAACAACGCGGGCGTGATGGCGCTGCCCCACGGGCGCACCGCCGATGGCTTCGAGACGCAGTTCGGCGTCAACCACCTCGGGCATTTCGCGCTCACCGGGCTGCTCCTGCCCCGCCTCCTGGAGACCCCCGGGGCGCGGGTCGTCACCGTCTCCTCCGGGCTGCACGCGCTCGCCAACATCGACATCGGCGACCTCAACGGCGAGCGCAGCTACCGCCGTTGGATCGCGTACGGCCGTTCCAAGACGGCCAACCTCCTCTTCGTCCACGAGCTGGCGCGCCGCCTGGCCGCGACCGGCTCCGACGTCGTCGCGGCGGCGGCCCACCCCGGCTACGCCTCGACCAACCTGCAGACCGCGGGCGTACGGATGGAGGGCCGCAAGGCCGCCGAGCGCGTCGTGGAGCTCGGCAACCGGTTCATCGCGCAGTCCGCCGCGTCCGGCGCGCTGCCCACGCTGTACGCGGCGACGGCGCCGGGGGTGCGGCCCGACTGGTTCACGGGGCCCGGCCGCTTCGGGCTCCGCGGGGCGCCCGCGCCTGCCTGGCGCGCCAAGTGGACGCGCGACGACGTGGCCGGCGAACGGCTCTGGGCCGCGTCGGAGGACCTGACGGGCGTGCGCTACGACGCGTTGAAGTCCGTGCGGGACTGAGCGGACGCCTCAGGTTCACGCGGCCGCGCGCAGCTCCACCGCCGCCAGCGGCACGAACCCGGGCCCTTCCCCGGCGGTCGACGCGTCCTTGCCGCCGAGGCGCCGCAGCATGGCGAGCGCGATCCGTTCCCCCTGCGCCTTGGCGCGGTCCGCGTTCGGCCCTCGGTGCAGTCCGTCGACGGTGGCGTGCCAGAGCTGTGTCCAGCGGCCGAAGTGCTCGGCGGTGAGCGGGCGTGCCGAGTGCAGCGCGGCGTGCGGGGCGAAGGCGTTGCGGCGGTACTCGGCGGTGCGCAGCAGCGCGCGCTCCCAGAAGTCGGTGATGCGCGGCAGGTGGACGTCCAGGTCGGTCCCGGCGATCTCCGTGAAGAAGGGGCCGATCAGCGGGTCGGCGAAGGCCGCGGTGTAGAAGCGGCGCAGGAGTACGTCGAGGTCGGCGCGGGAGGTGATGTCCTCGCGGTGTCCGGGGTGCTGGGGATGCTGGGGATGCGGGGAATTCGGGGGATGTGGGGGATGTGGGGCGTCCATGTCTCCACGGTCCGCCCGCCACCGGGTCCCTCCCAGGGCCGAAGGTCCCCCTCGGTGCAGGTCGGAGGCCTCGAACTCAGTGCGAGAACTCAGTGCGCGACCTCAGTGCAGGTCGGAGGCCTCGAAGACGGCCTTCGCCGCCGCGTCGTCGATGCGCCGGGTGAGCCGGCCCAACTCGGTGCAGCCCGTCCTGAGCAGCCCGGCCTCCCGGGCGGCACGGGCACCCTTGTCGAGGCGGTGCAGGAGCAGGGGGTTGTCGAGGAGGATCTGCGGGTCGAGCTCGACCCGGTTGCCGAGCGAGTCGCACAGCACCAGGCGCGCGGCGACGCCCTCGCTGTGCCGTACGGCGGTCAGCAGGCCGGTGCAGACGTGCTTGCGGCGCCCGAGCCCCCGCACGGCCAGCCAGCCGGGCCCCGCGGTCACCCGTACGGGGTGCAGCACCAGGTACAGCAGGCCGGAGAGCGCGGCCCACAGGCAGCCGCGCAGGGGGTCGAGCGTGCCGTTGGCGCCGTCGACGAAGAGGACGAGCACGAGGAGCGCGACCGCGCAGCGGACGGCGGTCCGCACGTCGGCCGCCCAGGTGCGGTCCGACGTGATCTCCCCCGGCATCCCCGAGCCGCGCGCCCCGCCCCGCGGGCCCCGGAGGCCGCCGCCCGGAGACCGGCCCCGGAGGCCGTCGACCCGCGCCCGGCCCCGCCGCTCGGCGACGCGTCTCGTCCTGTTGTGTCCCATGTGCGGCACCGTAATCCGCTTCGCCCGACCGCGTCACCACTGTTGACGTGGTGCATACATGCGTCGGGTGCGCCTTGATGGACCTCTGACGCGGCACGCGGGATTCCGGGAGCCCCGCACCCCGGTGTCCCGGTGGGCGGGACCCGGCTTCCCCCAAGGACGGGACCCCGCCTCCCCGAGGGCGACACTCGGCCGCAACACCCCTGTCGTAATCCCTCTGCATGGTTGATCGTTGGGCCCGGCACACACCGACGTGTACAGCGGTGACGCCGGTCCACGGCGGCACGCTCCGACATCACGCAGGGGGACGACCAGCATGACCATCAGCCGCAGGACACTGCTCGGGACGGGCGCCGCGCTCGGCCTGCTCACCGCGTGCGGGTCCAACACCGGGCGCGACGGCGGCGATTCGGACGGCAAGGGCCCACGGCTCGCGCAGTGGTACCACCAGTACGGCGAGGCGGGCACCGAGCAGGCCGTGAAGCGGTACGCCGCCGCGTACGAGAAGGCCGACGTCAGCGTCCAGTGGCGTCCCGGCAACTACGACGAGCAGACCGCAGCGGCCCTGCTCACGGATTCCGGCCCCGACGTCTTCGAGGTCAACGGCCCGTCCCTGGACCAGATCCGGGGCGGTCAGGTCGTCGACCTCACCGACCTGTTCGAGGGAGTGAAGGACGACTTCAATCCGTCGGTCCTCGCCCCCAAGACGTACGACGGGAAGATCTGGGCCGTCCCTCAGGTCGTCGACATGCACCTGCTCTACTACCGCAAGAGCCTGCTCTCCGACGCGGGCGTGCGGCCGCCGAAGAGCCTGGACGAGCTGGTCGACGCGGCGAAGGCGCTCACCACGAAGAAGGTGAAGGGACTCTTCCTCGGCAACGACGGCGGCGCGGGTGCCCTCGGCATCACCCCGCTGTACGCGGCGGGCCTGTCCTCCGTCACCGAGGACGGCGAGGTCGGCTTCGACGACCCGGCGGCCGCCCGCGCCCTCGGCAAGCTGCACCAGCTGTACGCCGACAAGTCGCTGCTGCTCGGCGCGCCCGCGGACTGGTCGGACCCGTCGGCGTTCGTGCAGGAGCTGACCGCCATGCAGTGGTGCGGCCTGTGGGCGCTGCCCGCGGTGAAGAAGGAGCTGGGCGACGACTTCGGCGTGCTCGCGCTGCCCGCCGACGGCCCCGGCGGCAAGCCGGCGCTGCCCGTGGGCTCGTACGGCGCGGCCGTGAGCGCCCGCAGCGACCACAAGAAGGAGGCGAAGGACTTCCTGAAGTGGCTGTGGATCGACCGCACGGAGTACCAGGAGGACTTCGCGCTCTCGTACGGCTTCCACATCCCGGCGAGGCTCTCCCTCGCCGAGAAGGCCGACAAGCTGAAGGACGGGCCGGCGGCGGACGCCGTGCGCTACTCCACCGATTACGGCTATGCGGAGCCGCTGCTGTGGACGCCGGCGAGCCGCACCGCGTACCAGGACGCGCTGAGCCGGATCATCAAGTCCGGCGCGAACCCGGAGAGCGAGCTCAAGTCCGTCGTGCGGAAGGTCCGGGCGGAGCTGGACCGGGTCAAGAAGAAGTCGTGAGGCGGCTGTTGGGCACCCAGAACCGCACGCTCTGGTTCTGGGTCTTCGTCGGCCCCTTCCTGCTCGGCCTGGTCCTCTTCACGTACGTGCCGCTGGGCTGGAGCGTCTACCTCAGCTTCTTCGACGCCCACAACACGGTCTCGCCCACGGACTTCATCGGCTTCGACAACTACACGTCGATGCTGCGGAACGACGCGTTCACCGACAGTCTCGTCACGTTCGCGGTCTTCTCCGTGTGCATCGTGCCGACGACGTTCGTGCTGTCGCTCGCGCTCGCCCTGATGGTGAACCGCATGCGCCGCGCGCAGGCGTTCTTCCGGTCGGTCTTCTTCCTCCCGGCGGCGTGCAGCTACGTCGTGGCGGCCCTGGTCTGGAAGCTGTCGATCTTCAACGGGGTGCGGTTCGGGCTCGCCAACACCGTCCTCGGCTGGTTCGGCGCCGACCAGACCGCCTGGCTCTCGACCACGGACCCGCCCTGGTACTGGCTGGTCATCGTCACCGTGCGGCTCTGGCTCCAGGCGGGCTTCTACATGATCCTGTTCCTGGCGGGCCTGCAGCGGATCTCGCCCACCCTCTACGAGGCGGCGGCCGTGGACGGCGCCCGCCCCGGCTGGCAGGTCCTGCGCCACATCACACTCCCCCAGCTGCGCGCGACCTCGGTCGCCGTGACGCTGCTCCTCGTCATCAACGCCTTCCAGGCCTTCGACGAGTTCTACAACCTGCTCTCGGACTCCCGCGGCTACCCGCCCTACGCCCGCCCGCCGCTCGTCTACCTCTACTACACGGCACTGGGCCAGGGGCAGAACCTCGGCCTCGGCAGCGCCGGCGCGGTGATCCTCGCGCTGATCATCGCGGTGGTGACGGTCGGCCAGGCGACCTGGTTCGGCCTCGGCAGGAAGGAGGACTGAGAACCGTGACCGCACCCACGCCCGCACCCCCGAAAAGAACCGTGACCGCACCCGCGAAGAGGCCCCTGGACGACGCCATGGTCCGGGTGGGCCGCGCCCTGCGCGTCGTCCTGCTCGTCGCCCTCGCGCTGCTCTTCCTGATCCCCTTCTACCTCCTGGTACGCAACGGGCTCGCGTCCGAGGACGACATCACGTCCCCCGACTGGACGTTCTTCCCCTCGAGCCTGCACTGGTCGAACCTCTCCGAGCTCTTCGACGACCCCACCGTGCCGATGGCCCGCGCCCTGCTCAACTCGACGCTGATCGCGGTCGCGACGACGCTCGGCACGCTGGTCCTCGCCTCGCTCGCCGGGTACGGCCTGGCCCGCATCCCCTACCGGTACGCGGACCAGGTCTTCTACGCGATCCTCGGCACGATGATGGTCCCGGCCGCCGTCACCTTCGTGCCGAGCTTCGTCCTGGTCTCCTCGCTCGGCTGGGTCTCGACCCTGCGCGGCCTGATCGTGCCCACCCTCTTCTCGGCCTTCGCCTGCTTCATCTTCCGGCAGTACTTCCTGGGTTTCCCGCGGGAGTTGGAGGACGCGGCGCGGGTGGACGGGCTCGGCTACTGGCGCACGTACTGGCGGGTGGTCGTGCCCAACTCCCGGCCGGTCTTCGCGGCCGTCGGCACGATCGTCTTCATCGGCGCCTGGAACTCCTTCCTGTGGCCCCTGGTCATCGGCCAGGACCGCGACGCGTGGACGGTCCAGGTGGCCCTGGCCACCTTCACGACGTCGCAGGTCATCCGCCTGCACGAGCTGTTCGTGGCGGCGGCGGTGTCGATCGTGCCGCTGCTCGTGGTGTTCCTGTTCTTCCAGCGGTGGATCGTGGCGGGGGTGGAGCGGTCGGGGATCGACGACTGAGGGGTGGCGGTGCGGCGGTTCACTCCGGTTCCGTCATGTCCTCCATGACCTCGGGGAGTTTGCGGAGCCTGGAGAGGGACTGGTTCAGCAGGCGCACCGCCACGTCGGCCCGCTGCCGGGCGATGGGCCGGGAGACGGACGCCGCCCGGCTCTGCTCCGCGAGCGCGCCGAGGAGGTCGCCCAGCTCGCCGGAGGCCGCGTGCAGCCGTCGGATCCGCTCCTCGACCCGGTCCACCAGATCCTTCGGGGTGAGTGGTTCCCCGGCGGTGTCGGAGGCCTCGGTCTTCCCGGAGGCCGGTGCCGGGACCCGGACCGGGAGCGACAGCGCGGGCAGGGGCGCCGCGGCGGCGGGCGCGGACACCGCCGGGGCCGACGGCGCCGGGGAGGGCACGCTCGCGCCCACGGGCAGTGCGGGCGTGGGGGCGGCCAGGAAGGAGGCCGAGGGCGCGGTCTGGGGCAGCGCCGGCGCGGCGGTCTTTCGGGGCCTCGTCCCGGTGTCCTTGGGGAACTCGGAGTCGAACCAGAGAGGCGTCATCTCCCGGCCCGGCGTCTCCTTGCCGTTGCTGCTGACCCGCCAAGGCCTTCGGTCGCCGTCGTCCATGGCCGCGGCAAGTGACCTCAGCAGGCCGACCGCCGACTGCCGGCTCTTCTCGTGGCGCAGGGCCTGAAGACAGTTCATGACGGTCCTGCGGGACCGGCGGACCCGCTCCCCCGTGTCGCCGATCGCCTCCTGTCCGTCGAGCGAGCCGCGGTCGGCCTCGATGATGCCGAAGGACGCCAGCCAGTGGGCCGCCCGGAAGGAGACCAGTTCGTCGAAGGCCGTGTCGTCGGCGTCAGCGGCGGCCAGCAGGTCCGGCAGCCTGCGCCCGGAGAGAAGGAACCCTTCGCGGGCCCGCGTGGAGAAGACCTGTCCCACGCGTGGGTTCCAGGGCGTCGGATAGCTCTCCGACGTCAGCGCGGACCAGGTGCGCGCCCGCTGGTTGATCTCCCCCGTCTTGAGCTGAGACGGCGGGTTCTCGCTGAGCGCACGGCGCAACAGGTGGCGTTTGTGCGGATCAACCGGGAACAGCTCCTGGAGCAGGCGCATGGAGCGCAGGTCGCGGAGCTCGGAGACCGTCATGTCCGGTGACGCGTCCGGCAGTTCACGGATCGGCGCGAGACCGGAGAGGACCTCGGCCGTCTTCTCGTCCATGACCCGCTGGGCCACGTACATGCCGAGCACGCTCCGCCCCAGCGCGCGGGAGCGGTCCAGGGCGTCGAACTCCAGCGGCGGGTGGACGTGGTCACGCCGGTTGTTCATCTGGACGATGCGGTAGAGGCGCTGCGGGGTCGGGGTGCCGATCACCAGATGCGCGTCCACCACGGCGATGGCGGCGGCCCGCCGCGCCCTCGAACCGCTCGTCGGGTCGAGTTCGCTGTCGGCGGTCTCCGCGAATTCCCGGTTGAGTACGGCGGAGAATTCGGGGAGCCAGACCCGCGGGTCGCAGACCACCTCGTCCCCGTCCCGCTCCAGTTTCTCCGCCGGAACACCGGCCAGCACCTCACCGGAAGTCAAACGAAAAATCGATTGCCTTTTCTGTGTTCGATTATTCCCTCGAACGGCCATCCATCCCCAATAGGCGTCCGGGTACAGCGGATTGCCGTCCGCGTCCTTTTCCGGATTCTGTTCGAGGCGCACCTGCTGGGGAACGTACATCCCGGGATCCTGTTGCCCGTTCAGGACGAGATCCTCTTCCAGGTCGTACGGGCGGACCCGGTCCCGCCGCTTCAGCGCGTCCGCCGCGTCCTCGGCGTTCATCACCAGCGCCCACCGGTCCGCCACGGTGCTCTCCAGCGCGGCGAAGTACGTCTCGCGCCCGTCGTCGCCGACCTCCGCCCACGGCCGGACCGCGGCCAGCGTCCGCTCGGTCCCCTGCCCGACGGTGGGGTCCGCGACGGAGCGCCAGATCGAGCTGATCCGTTCGTTGTGCCCCCACTGCACGCCGCCCACGCCGTGCATCCTGACGACGGCGACGACCATGTCACCGGCGTCCGTCCGGACACGGCGGACCGCGCCGCTCTTGAGCCTGCGCAGCCCCCGGTCGTCTGGCTCGCCCAGCATGTCATCGGGGTCGACGATGAAGGGGGCGATGTTCTCCAGGGCGCCGCGTGGGAGGTTCACCCCCTCGGTGGCCAACACGGCCTCGATCCATGCCTCTTGAAGCTCTCGGGACACCGGGATCGGGAACGGCCCATCGGCTGTGGCCTCGCTCATGCATTGCCTCGCATCACTCGTCCTGGAGATGGTCGACGGCCCACTGGACGGCGTGACGCGCCGCCCGGTAGGCCGAGTTGCCCGTCGCGGCCTCGGCGGCGGCGAAACCGGCCTTCATGAGCAGGAGCCGGTTCGCCCACCGCTCACGGCGCGCCAGCTTCGCCTCCCGTTCGGTCAGCTCCTGCTCCTTTTCAGCCAGCTCCCGTTCCTTGCGCCGGAGTTCCTCGGAGGATTCGTCACCAGGGGGGTCCGACTGGGAGAATGAAGGCATGACTGAGAGGCCCTTCGGAAAGGCGCGGCCGCCGTCGACCCTTCGGCCAACGCCCGTTCCGCAGAGGTGGGTCGGGGAATCCGGCATCATGGTGGCATCGCACCGCACGCGACCGCATCTCATCTCATGAACGCACCACAAAGGGATGAAGGGACGAACTCCTGAACCATTTCGACGACAGGAGCAGGCCGTCCGTGACACCCGCACGTCAGGGCAACTCAACGCCACCATGGGCGCGTTAGGAAAAACAACAGCGGATCACACACGGGTGAATACTCGAACTTCTTTTCTGTATTGACTGGTTAAGGTCCACCCGGTAGTCACACCGTCACGCCCCGCCCACCGCCGTCAACAACGCCAAGGGCGCCGCCGCCGACCGCGCCTCCAGTACGCACGAGTGCGGGTACGGCACCGGCACCGGATACGCCGTCTTGTCGTAGCCGGCCAGGACCTCGGGGAGGCGGCCGTCGGCAGTGGCGGCGGCGGAGACCAGGCCCCGGGCCACCGCGCGGGCCTCGTCGTGCAGGCCGTAGCGCGCCAGGCCGAGGGCGATGAGCGCGTTGTCGTGCGGCCACACCGACCCGCGGTGGTAGGACAGGGGGTGGAACGCGGGCTGCCCGGCGGCGAGCGTCCGTACGCCCCAGCCCGAGAAGAAGTCGGGCTCCATGAGCCGGCGGCCCACCCGCTCTCCGTACTCCTTGTCGAGCAGCCCCGACCAGAGCAGATGCCCGGCGTCCGAGGCGAGCGCGTCGACCTGGTGCCCCTCGCCGTCGAGCGCGAGCGCGGGGAAGTCGCGGTCCGGCATCCAGAAGTCCCGCTGGAAGCGGTCGCGCAGGTCGGCCGCCGTCTGCGTGAGCAGGTCCGCGTACACCTCGTCGTCCCAGACGGTCCGCGCCAGCCACGCGGTGCGCCGCAGCGCGTCGTACGCGTACCCCTGCGCGCCCGCCGCCATGACCGGCCCCGTCGCCCCGCTGCCGTCGGCGGAGCAGATCGCGCCGGGCGAGTCCTTCCAGTTCTGGTTGGCGAGGCCACCCTCGTCCGCGCGGTAGACGAGGTAGCCGCGCGAGGTGAGCCCGCCGTGGTCGAGCATCCAGCCGACGGCGGCCCGCGCCTGCGCCTCCAGGCGGCGGGCCGTCGCGCTGTCCCCGGTCTGTTCCGTGTACGCGCCGAGGAGTACGAGGAAGAGGGGCGTCGCGTCGACCGAGCCGTAGTAGCGCCCGAACGGCACCTGCCCGAAGTGCGCGAGCTCGCCCTGCCGCACCTCGTGGACGATCTTGCCGGGCTGGGCGACCGCGCCCCGCACGGCCTCCGTGGCCTGCGAGGCGGCGAGCGCGGGCAGCGTCGCGGCGGCCAGGCGCGGCAGGTAGGGCAGCGCGAAGAGCGAGGTCAGCAGCGCGTCGCGGCCCAGCATCGTGAGGAACCAGGGCACGCCCGCGCCCGGGACGCTCAGCTCCTCGCCGTCGGGGCCCACGGCGGGCACCTGGAGGACGGCGAGGTCCACGAGCCCGCGCGTACAGGCGTCGGCGAGGCCGGGCCACCGGGTGGGCAGCGCGACCGAGGACACGAAGTCCTCCTCCAACGCGGCCAGTTGGCGGGCCGCCTCGGCCGGCGAGTCCGGCACCCGCGCCGCGGACTCCCCGTGCGGATCGGCGGCGGCACGCAGTGCCACCTGTGTCGAGCCGTGTGCGTCGAGCCCCAGGTTCCATACGAGGCGGCGCGCGCCGGCACCGGTCTCCTCGACGGCGTCAGGCGCGGGGGCGGAGGTGACGGTCGTACGCGAACACCAGTCGCCGCGCCGGTAGGCGAACTCGACCCCGGCGACGCCCTCGCCCCTGCCGCCGTCCTCGCGCCATTCGTCCCCCGTGCCGCCCCGCCCGGCGCCCTCGCGCCCGCCGCCGTCCAGCGGCCGCCGGGACCGCACGGCGCCGGGCTTCGCGTACGTACGGTGATCGGCGCGCAGCTCGAACTGGTCGGTGAAGTCGGCGTCCACGGTCAGCACGATCCGCACCCGGGTCGGCACCGGCCGGTTGCTCACGACCCGCAGCGACTCGATGAACGCGCCGTCGGACACGGCCTGCTCCCGGAAGAGCGTGTACGCGGGCGGCTCCTGACGTCCGCCGCGCGGCACCAGGACACAGCGGGCGGCGCCGGTGGCCGCGGCCGAGGTGTCCACGGGAGTGAGGATCTCGGGGACGGCCCCGTCGACCGTCAGCTGCCAGCGGCTCAGGTGGCGGGCGTCCCGTACGAAGAGGCCGTCCGGGCCGGCGCCGCCGCCGCGCACCCCGCCGACACCGCTGATGTCGCCGCCCGTGCCGACGGCCGCGAACGTCCGCCCCCGCACCAGCAGTCGATGCCGATCACCCATGCCCATACCTCTCCTCCAGAGAGCTCGCCCCGCTCACCGCGCGCGCCTTCCGCACCCCGCCCGACGCGTCGTCCCGCCCGTCGAGCAGCAGGTCGAGCGTGAGCGCGGCCGTCCATCCGAAGCCGCGCGCGCCGCGGCCCCGGCCCGTGTACGGGTCCACGTACTCGGCGAAACCGGAGGTGCCCGCCACGTCGAGCAGCTCCTCCCGCAGCCGGTCCGCGAGCGCCCGCTCGCCGTGCAGCCGCAGCCCCTTCACCAGGAGCCAGTTGGTGTTGAACCACGCGGGCCCGCGCCAGTAGCGGTGCGGGTCGAACGCGGGGCCCGTCAGGTCGTAGCTCGGGACGAGACGCGCCACGCCGCCGAGCCCGAAGTGCGGCCCTCGGGCGGTGCGCACCAGGCCCGCCGCGACGGTGTGCGGCAGCGCGGGCAGCAGCAGCGGGACCAGCCCCGTGACGGCGTACTCGGCGACGGGCCGCCCCGAGCGCAGATCGCGGCAGAGGAAGAGCTGCCGCTCGGGGTCCCACAGCCGGTCCACGAGCGTCTTCGTCAGCGCCTCGGCGCGGGCCCGCCGGGCCGCGGGGCGGGGCACGGTGGCGGACGCCAACTCGCCCTCGATCAGGGCCAAGGCGTACTCGGACGCGATGAGCAGGGCGTTGAAGGAGGGATCCTCGACGCAGAAGCCGAGCCGGAAGCGGAAGCCGGAACCGGGCCCGGACCCGGACCCGCCACCGGCCCGCGCGGTATCCGCACGCCCTACACCCTCCCCACCCTCCGCGCCCTCCCTGTCCTCCGCGGCCTCCCCGCCGTCCGCGTACCGCCGGTCGCGGTACTCCGCCGCGAGCCGTACGTACCGGCCGTAGTCCAGATCCGTCGGGCGGTCCTCGCGGGCGCCGTGATCGAGGTCCGCGCGGCGGAAGTCGCCCGGTGCGGCCGGCTCGACGCGGCTCAACGGACCGTCCCAGCAAGGGCTGTTGTCCATGCCCTGTTCCCAGGGGTGCAGCACGGCTGCGAGGCCCGCGCCGCCCCGGTCCCTGGCGCTCAGCAGATAGCGGTGCCAGGCGGCGAGGCGCGGGTGGAGCCGGGCGAGGAAGGAGCGGGCCCGGGACAGCCCGGGGTCGGCGCGGTGCACCAGCCAGGCGGCGAGCGCGTGCACGGGAGGCTGCACGATGCCGGAGGTCTGCACGTCGCCGGGGGCCCCGGCGCGGCGCCCCGCCGTGGTGGAGCGCCAGAAGTCGGGGCTGGGGAAGTAGGCGTCGAGCGGGACGGAGTCGTTGAACACGATGTGCGGGACGCGACCGTCGCCCCACTGGGCGGACAGCAACGTCTCCAGCTCCAACTGGGCGCGCAGCGGCGAGAGATGGCGCAGGCCGATCGCGATGAAGGCGGAGTCCCAGGACCACTGGTGCGGATACAGCTCCCGCGAGGGCACGGTCGAGGTTCCCGTCCAGTTGGCCCACAGCACCTCGGCCGCCCGCCCGCGCAGCGCACGCCGTCCGGGGCCGGCTCGCGGGGCGGTCTGCTGAGTGGTGGCGGTGCTGCGCTCCACACGGATCTCCGCTCTGCCCGGGGCACTCGATGGCCGACGGCTCGTCAGTTAAGTGTCATTCACTCTTGAGTTACGCCCACTTAACGCGCAAAACTCAATATGTAACGTGGATTTGATGAACACAAGGGGAAACGATGACGGGAAGCACAAGAAGGCCGGAGGTACGCCCGTCACCGGAACCGGTCGTACGGTGAGCGGCGGGGCGGAATCGAACGGGAGGGGGCATCAGGTGAAGCGGTCCGACGGAGCCACGAAGGTCTCGGCGGGGGCGGGGTCTGGCGGGGGCGCCGACGGCCCGGCAGGCGCGGGCTCTGGCGGGAGCGCCGACAGCCCGCCAGGCACGGGCCCTGACACGAACACCGACCGCCCGGCAGGCGCGGGCTCTGGCGGGAGCGCCGACAGCCCGCCAGGCACGGGCCCTGACACGAACACCGACCGCCCGGCAGGCGCGGGCTCTGGCGGGAGCGCCGACAGCCCGCCAGGCACGGGCCCTCACAGGAACACCGACAACCCGGCGAGGGCGGGCTCCGGCAGAGGCACCGACAGCCCGCCAGGCACGGGCCCTCACACGAACACCGACAGCCCCGCAGACACAGGCCCTGACACGAACACCGACAGCCCCGCAGGCACGAGCCCTCACACGAACACCGACAGCCCCGCAGACACAGGCCCTGACACGAACACCGACAGCCCCGCAGGCACGAGCCCTCACACGAACACCGACAGCCCCGCAGACACAGGCCCTGACACGAACACCGACAGCCCCGCAGGCACGAGCCCTCACAAGAACACCGACAGCCCGGCAGGCACGGGCCCTGACAGGAACACCGACAACTCGGCAGGCACGAGCCCTGGCGGGGGCGCCGACGGCCCGGCGGAAGCGGGACTCGTCGAGAACGCGAACCACCCGGCAGGAGCGGGGAGCAGCAGGCACTCCGGTGGCCTGACGGAGGCGGGGGCCAGTAGCGCCACGGGCGGCCCGGCGGAAGCGAGACTCGACGAGAACGCGGACCGCCCGACGGGGACAGGTCTCGGCGGGACCGCCGACGGCCCGGCGGGAGCAGCCCCCGACAGGCACTCCCCTACCCCGACAGGGCCAAGGCCCGACCGGCGCTCCCGTACCCCGGCAGGACCAAGGCCCAACCGGCACGCCACCGCCCCGGCAGGAGCAGGCCCCGGCGGCCACGCCACCGCCCCGGCAGGAGCAGGCCCCGGCGGCCACGCCACCGCCCCGGCAGGAGCAAAGACCGGTGGAAGCCCGGGGAACGCGCAGCCCGCCCGCACCACCGCCCCCGCCCCCGCCCCCGCCGACGCGCCGCGCAACGCACGACGCGACGCACCCCGCCTCCGCCCCACCCCCCAGACCGGCCCCGGCGACCTCCTCCACCTGGTCCGCAGTGGGCGGGCCACCACGCGGGGAGCCTTGCAGCAGGTCACCGGGTTGTCCCGGGCCACCGTCGGGCAGCGGCTCGACCGGCTCTTCCGGGCGGGGTGGCTGCGCGAGGGCGCCGGCGGACCCGTGGACTCGCCGCTCGGCGGGCGGCCCGCGATCCGGCTGGAGTTCGACGACGCCCACGCCGTCGTCCTCGCCGCCGACCTGGAGACCCGGCACGCCCGTACCGCCCTGCTGACCCTCGGCGGCGAGATCATCGCCGAGCGTTCGGCGCCCCTGGCCATCGAGGACGGTCCTGACGTGATCCTCGGCGAACTGGGCGTGCGCTTCGGGGAACTGCTGCGCGAGACCGGACACTCCGCCGCCTCGGTGTGCGGGATCGGGCTCGCCGTGCCGGGTCCGGTCGACAGCGGGACGGGCCGCGTCGTGCAGCCGCCGATCATGCCGGGCTGGCACGACTACGACATAAGGGGCCGCCTCCGCCGCGCGTTCGCGGAGCAGACGACGCCGGACCGAGCGGCAGGGGGCCGGACGCCGGAGGGACGTACGGAGGGGCGTACGGAGGGGCGGGCGACGGAGGGGCAATCCGCCCAGCCCGCACCGCCGCCCCTCCAGCCCACACCCCCCGTCCAGCCCACACGCCCCGCGCACCCGGTGCACCCCGTGCACCCCGCGCACCCCGCGCACCCCGCCCAAGACCTCCCCGTCCTCGTCGACAACGACGCCAACCTCATGGCGTACGGAGAACAGCGCACCCACTACCCGGACTGCTCCGCCTTCGCCCTGGTCAAGGTGTCCACCGGCATCGGCTCCGGGGTCGTCGTGGGCGGTGCGGTCTACCGGGGCATCGACGGCGGCGCCGGCGACATCGGCCACATACGGGTGCCCGAGGGCGCCGACACCCTGTGCAAGTGCGGCTCCTACGGCTGTCTGGCCGCCGTGGCCAGCGGGCGCGCCGTGGCCCGCCGCCTGACGGAGGCGGGCGTCCCCGCGGCCTCCGGTTCGGACGTGCGCGCCCTTCTGGAGGCGGGCCACCCCGCGGCGGTGGGATTCGCACGCGAGGCGGGGCGGCACGTGGGCGAGGTTCTCGCGACCGTCGTGACGCTGCTGAACCCGGGCGTTCTCATGATCGCCGGAGATCTGGCCGGAACACCCTTCCTCACCGGCGTCCGCGAGCTCCTGTACCAGCGGGCGCTGCCCCGCTCCACGGTCCACCTGGAGGTCGTCACCTCGCGCCTCGGCGAGCGCGCGGCACTCATCGGGGCGGGAACGCTGGTGGTGGAGCACCTGTACGCCCCTGAGCGGGTGGAGGAACGGCTCGTCGCGCTGGGCGTGTAGCCGCGGCGGCGGGAGCACGGAGGCGCAGGAAGGCGGCCGGAGGTGCCCGGAGGAACACTCCCGGGAGTGACCCCGGCCACACGGAGGGGGTCCGGATACTGACATCCGGCCCCTTCAAACGGCGTGATTCTCGCCACCCCTGATACCCCTCCCGCTCAGATGAGCGCATTCTCGGCGACTGCACTTCTCCAAGGGGTGGCACTCAGTGCCACTGCTCGATCATTCATGAGGTGAACTCACATCTGAGTTCACTCCGCTCATGTGAGCGTTTTACGGGGTTCACGGGGGTTGCAAGTTCAAGTATTGAACGCAAGCGCGTCCATCCGGCTACCGCTGAGTCACTTTCGATCTAGCGGCGGACGGGTGGTTACGGCCGCATGACGCGCAAGTGGACGTACCCAGGTGCCTTCGATCTGGGTATGTTCCTCGCCGTCAGGGCAGCCACCGAGTCCTCGAGGAGTCGAGACCCGTGTCGGAAAACAAAGATCCCCACGTAGCTCACACGAGTGAGGGCGTGAAGTTCGTTTACGACTTCACCGAGGGCAACAAGGACCTCAAGGACCTTCTCGGCGGGAAGGGCGCGAACCTCGCCGAGATGACGAACCTCGGGCTGCCCGTCCCCCCGGGCTTCACCATCACCACCGAGGCCTGCAAGACGTACCTCGGCAGTGGCGAGGAGCCCGTGGAGCTGCGGGACGAGGTCAGTGCCCACCTCGAGGCGCTCGAGAAGAACATGGGCAAGAAGCTCGGCCAGGCCGACGACCCGCTGCTCGTCTCGGTCCGCTCGGGCGCCAAGTTCTCGATGCCCGGCATGATGGACACCGTCCTGAACATCGGGCTCTCCGACAAGTCCGTGTCCGGGCTCGCCAAGCAGTCCGGTGACGACCGCTTCGCGTGGGACTCCTACCGCCGGCTCATCCAGATGTTCGGCAAGACCGTCCTCGGCGTCGACGGCGAACTCTTCGAGGACGCCCTGGAGAAGGCCAAGGAGACCAGGAAGGTCACGGTCGACACCGACCTCGAGGCGGCCGACCTGAAGAAGCTGGTCACCAAGTTCAAGAAGATCGTCAAGACCGAGGCCGGGCGGGACTTCCCGCAGGACCCGCGCGAGCAGATGGACCTCGCGATCCGTTCGGTCTTCGAGTCGTGGAACACCGACCGCGCCAAGCTCTACCGCCGCCAGGAGCGCATCCCCGGCGACCTCGGCACGGCCGTCAACGTCTGCTCGATGGTCTTCGGCAACCTCGGCCCCGACTCCGGCACGGGCGTCGCGTTCACCCGCGACCCGGCCAGCGGCCACCAGGGCGTGTACGGCGACTACCTGCAGAACGCGCAGGGCGAGGACGTGGTGGCGGGCATCCGCAACACCGTGCCGCTCGCCGATCTGGAGCAGATCGACAAGAAGTCGTACGACCAGCTCATGCAGATCATGGAGACCCTCGAGACGCACTACAAGGACCTGTGCGACATCGAGTTCACCATCGAGCGCGGGCAGTTGTGGATGCTGCAGACCCGCGTCGGCAAGCGCACCGCGGGTGCCGCCTTCCGCATCGCGACGCAGCTCGTCGACCAGGGCCTGATCGACGAGGCCGAGGCGCTGCAGCGCGTCAACGGCGCGCAGCTCGCCCAGCTGATGTTTCCCCGCTTCGACGAGGGCGCGAAGGTCGAGCAGCTCGGCCGTGGCATCGCCGCCTCTCCCGGTGCCGCGGTCGGCAAGGCGGTCTTCGACTCGTACACCGCGATCAAGTGGTCCCGCTCGGGCGAGAAGGTCATCCTGATCCGCCGCGAGACCAACCCCGACGACCTGGACGGCATGATCGCCGCCGAGGGCATCCTGACCTCGCGCGGCGGCAAGACCTCGCACGCGGCCGTCGTGGCGCGCGGCATGGGCAAGACCTGTGTGTGTGGTGCCGAGGACCTGGAGGTCGACACCAAGCGGCGCCGCATGACGGTGGGCGACGCGGTCGTCGAGGAGGGCGACGTCGTCTCCATCGACGGCTCGACCGGCAAGGTCTACCTCGGTGAGGTGCCCGTCGTGCCCTCCCCCGTCGTCGAGTACTTCGAGGGCCGCATGCACGCGGGTGCCGACGACGCCGACGAGCTGGTCGCCGCCGTGCACCGGATCATGGCGTACGCGGACCGGGTGCGGCGCCTGCGGGTGCGCGCCAACGCGGACAACGCGGAGGACGCGCTGCGTGCCCGCCGCTTCGGCGCGCAGGGCATCGGCCTGTGCCGCACCGAGCACATGTTCCTCGGCGAGCGCCGCGAGATGGTCGAGCGGCTGATCCTCGCCGACGCGGACGGCGAGCGCGAGGAGGCCCTCAAGGAGCTCCTGCCGCTCCAGAAGCGCGACTTCGTCGAGCTGTTCGAGGCGATGGACGGCCTTCCGGTCACCGTCCGCCTCCTGGACCCGCCGCTGCACGAGTTCCTCCCCGACATCACCGAGCTCTCCGTGCGGGTGGCGCTCGCCGAGTCCCGCAAGGACGCCAACGAGAACGACCTGCGCCTGCTCCAGGCCGTGCACCGCCTGCACGAGCAGAACCCGATGCTGGGCCTGCGCGGCGTCCGCCTCGGCCTGGTCATCCCCGGCCTGTTCACCATGCAGGTGCGGGCCATCGCGGAGGCGGCGGCCGAGCGGAAGACCGCCAAGGGCGACCCGCGCGCGGAGATCATGATTCCGCTCGTCGGTACGGTCCAGGAGCTGGAGATCGTCCGCGACGAGGCCGAGCAGGTCATCGCGGAGGTCATCGAGTCCACCGGTGTCGACCTGAAGCTGTCGCTCGGCACGATGATCGAGCTGCCGCGCGCCGCGCTCACCGCGGACCAGATCGCGGAGGCCGCGGAGTTCTTCTCCTTCGGCACGAACGACCTGACGCAGACCGTCTGGGGCTTCTCCCGCGACGACGTCGAGGCGAGCTTCTTCACGGCGTACCTGGAGAAGGGCATCTTCGGGGTCTCGCCGTTCGAGACGATCGACAAGGACGGCGTGGGCAAGCTGGTCAAGGACGCGGTCAAGGCGGGCCGTGAGACCCGTCCCGACCTGAAGCTCGGCGTCTGCGGCGAGCACGGCGGCGACCCGGAGTCCGTGCACTTCTTCCACGAGGTGGGCCTGGACTACGTCTCCTGCTCCCCGTTCCGGATCCCGGTGGCCCGGCTGGAGGCCGGCCGCGCCGCCTCCCACTCGGCGGGCAGCGACCACCGGTAGAAGACCCCGGGACCGCCGCCGTGTCCCCGACCCTCAGTACCGATGCGGCGGCGGTTCCGGTTCGCGACGGAGGGGCGACGTCCTGTGCGGGGGCGCCGCCCCTTCCGGCGTCCCGGTGCGAGGCTCCCCGGTCACCGGCCGGGGCGGGTCACACCACGGGGTCGGGCAGGGGCAGGAGTTGCGAGCGGTAGCGGGCCGCCGCGGCCGATGACGCCGGGCCGCCCAGTGCCGCCACGCCGATGAGGCGGTCGCCCTGGTAGTAGCCGTAGAGGAGGTCGCTGTTCGTCGACTCCGGCTCTCCCAGGAGGAGTTGGCAGCGGTCGGCGAGCGAAGGCTGACCGAAGGACTGCAGGCGCAGGGCGAACTGGTCGCTCCAGAAGGACGGGAGCGGGGCGAAGGGGGCCGCGTCCGGGCGGGCGGTGCCCGTCAGGCCCGCGACCAGCGCGCGGGCCGCGTGGCGTGCGCTGTCGCCGGGGACCGACCAGTGTTCGACACGGCGCGGCAGGGGGCCGTAGCGCGGGTTCGGAAAGCGGGCGACGTCGCCCACGGCCACCGCGTGCGGGAGGCCGCCGATGCGCAGGTGCGCGTCGCAGAGGATGCCGTCGGTGAGGTCGATCCCGGCCGTCGCGGCCAGCCACTCCGTGTTGGGCAGGGAACCGACCGCCTCGACGAGCACGTCCGCGGCGAGCTCGGTGCCGTCGTCGAGAACCGCGCCCCGCGCGGTGAGTTGGGTGGCGAGCCGGCCCATCCGGAACCGTACGCCCCGCGCCTCGTGGCGGCGGCGCAGCGCCCGCGCGAGGTCCGCGCCGACCGCGAGGATCATCGGCTCGGCCTCCGGGGCGACGACCGTGACCTCGCAGCCCGCCGTACGCGCGGTGGCCGCGACCTCGCAGCCGATGAAGCCCGAGCCGATGACGAGGACGCGTGCCGCACGGCCGAGGCGGGCGCGGAGCGCCGCCGAGTCCTCCAGCGTGCGTACGACGTGCCGGGGCGGTCCCCCGGTGAGCGGGAGTCGTCGTGGCCGCACCCCCGTCGCGGCCACGAGACCCTCGTACGCGTGCACCGAGCCGTCGGCCAGCGTGAGGGTGCGCGCGGCCAGGTCGGCGGACGCGACCGCCGCGCCCAGACGCCATGTGACGTCCTCGACGCTGGAGCGGCGGCGCAACTGTGTGGTGCCTGCGGGCGCCCGGCCCGCGAGTACTTCCTTGGACAACGGGGGCCTGTTGTAAGGGAGATGGGGCTCGTCCCCGAACACGGTGATCGTGCCGCCCCAGCCGGCGGCCCGCAGCTGTTCCGCCGCGCGCAGACCGCCGAGCGAGGCCCCGACGACGGCGATGCCCGCTCCCGCCACGCCTCAGCCCTCGACCTGGATGGCCTGCAGCGGGCACACGTCGGCGGCGTCCTCGACGTCGTCGCGCAGCGCGGGGTCGGGCGACGCGGCGTACGCGAGGCGGCCGTCCTCGTCGAGCCGGAAGACGTCCGGCGCGGCGAAGACACACTGCCCGTGGTTCTGGCAGACGTCCATGTCGACGGTGACCTTGACCATCTGAACTCCCTTGCGGCGTGCGGGATGTGCCAACAGCTCTAGCGGCGCGGGGCCCTGACGCCCCGCAGCTCCCAGTCGCCGCCCAGCGCCGTGGAGCGGACTTCCTCGGAGTCGGTGGGCTGGGCGCCGACGTCGGTGCGGATCGCCGTCGGTCCGGTGACGATGTGGTTGGTGAGGCGGCCGAGACCCTCCGCCTCGACCTCGACGACGTCGCCGGGACGGACCGGGCGGGAGCCCGCGGGGGTTCCGGAGAGCAGTACGTCGCCGGGTTCCAGGGTGATCGTGCGGGCGATGTCGGCGACGAGGTAGTGCATGTCCCACCGCATCTCGTCGGTGGAACCGTTTTGCACGAGAGCGCCGTTGACGTAGGTGCGCAGGTACTTGCCCCGGAAGTCCCAGCCGGTGACGAGGCCGGGGCCGAGCGGGCAGAGCGTGTCGGAGCCCTTGACGCGGAGCATCGAACCGGCGTCGGTGTCACGGAAGTCGTGCAGGCCGAAGTCGTTGGCGACGGTGTATCCGGCGATGTACGCGCCCGCGTCGGCGCGTGCGACGTTGCGGCAGGTGCGGCCGATGACGATGCCGATCTCGCCCTCGTAGTTGAGGTACTTGCAGCCCTCGGGGCGCACGACGGCGCCGCCGTGGGCGTTGAGGGCCGAGACCGGCTTGTGGAAGTAGGTGGGGGCGGGCGGCAGACTGACGCCGAACTCCGTGACCCTGCTGCGGTGGTTGAGGTGGACGGCGATGACCTTGGAGGGGCGCACGGGAGGCAGGTGGCGCGCCTCGGCGGCCTTGGTGCGGCGGCCGTCGGCGGCGACCAGTTCGTCGCCCTCGCGCCGGACCTGGACGACGGCTCCGTCCAGCAGGACGCGGCGGTGTTCCATGGTCGTCTCCCTCATGCGACTGCCCCGCCCGGGTCGGCGCCGGAGCCGGTGGCCGGGGTGCGCGCCCCGGTCCAGCCGGCCGCCGGACGGTCGAACCAGAGGTGCATCTGTCCCGTGCCGACGGAGTTCTCGTACGCGCTGTAGGCCCGTCCCTGTGCGGTGCAGCGCTCCTCCCCCAGCGCGCCGATCATCATCAGGTAGTGGCTGAACCGCGCCTCGGGCTTGTGGGTGAGGAACTCCGGCATGGTGCGCAGGACTTGGGCGTGGTCGCCCTGCTCGAACCACTCGATGCGCTGCTCGTCGGCGGCCCGGGCCTCGGGGGTGCGGATGTGGGCGGGGTCGCTGGATTCGTGCGAGCGCAGCTCGCGCAGCGGCCAGAAGGTGTGCGAGAGGGCGCCGGAGGCGACGAGGAGCACCTTGCGGCCCGGTAGGGACGCGACGCCGTCGGCGAGCGCGCGGCCGAGGCGCAGGTGGTCCTCGACGTCACCGGTCTGACAGACCCCGATCGAGATCCACTTCTTCTCGGGGAGGCCGTCGCCCAGGTACTTCCACAGGTTGATGGTGGCGTAGTACACGGGCAGGAAGGGATCCTCGATCGGGGTGATCCAGGTGCCGTGCCGCAGGGCGAAGCCGGCGATGCTGCGGGCCAGTTCGGGGTCGCCGGGATAGTCGTACGGCATGCGGCACATCCCGCGCGGCAGCTCCTCGGAGGTGAAGAGTCCCGCGCGGCGGGCGTGCGAGGTGACCACGAACTCGACGGTGGTGGCCCAGTGCGAGTCCAGGACGACCACGGTGTCGTAGTCGAGTTCCTCGAAGACCTCGGCGCGCAGCCTGCGCAGGCCGGGGACGAGGCTGATCTCGCGGCCCTCGTTGAGCTCCTTGCGGGTCTCCTCGGGCAGCACGATGGTCGGCACGTGGGCGAGGAGGCCCGCCCCGACGATCTCACCCACGACCGGCCTCCCGCCCTTCGTCGGGCTCCCGGTCCGGCTCGGGCTCCCGGCCCCGCTCGGGCGGGGGAAAACCCGTCGGCGCGGTCACGGTGTTCTTCAGGTCGCAGTAGAAGTCGAAGGACCAGTCGCCGCCCTCGCGTCCCACGCCGGACTGACGGGAGCCGCCGAAGGGCGCGGAGAGGTCGCGTACGAAGAAGCAGTTGACCCAGACCGTGCCGGCGACGAGCCGTGCGGTGATGCGGTCCGCGCGGGCCCGGTCGCCGGTGGCGACGGTGGCGGCGAGGCCGAAGCGGGTTCCGTTGGCCAGGCGCACGGCCGCGTCCTCGTCGCCCTCGGGGAAGGTCTGCAGGGTGAGGACGGGCCCGAAGACCTCCTCCTGGACGATCTCGGAGTCCTGGGCGACGTCGGTGAGGAGGGTGGGCAGGTAGTGGGTGCCGCCGAGCGCGGTGTCGGGGCCGCCGCCGACGACGGCGCGGGCGCCCGCCGCGAGGGCGCGGCGCACGAATCCGTCCACGCGCGCCAGGTGGTCGGGGTGGATGGTGGGGCCGATGGCGGTGGCCTCCTCGCGCGGGTCCCCGGGGGTGAGCTTCGCGACCCGGTCGAGGAAGCGGTCGAGGAAGGCGTCGCGCACCGGCTCCTCGACGAGGATGCGGGTGGCGGCGAGGCAGACCTGGCCCGCGTTGTCGTACTGCTCGACGGCGAGGTCCGCCGCGAGGTCCAGGTCGGCGTCGGCGAGGACGAGCAGCGGCGACTTGCCGCCGAGTTCGAAGCTGCACGGCACGAGGTGCTGGGCGGCGGCCGCGGCGATGCGGCGGGCGGTGGGCACGGAGCCGGTGAAGCTGACGCGGCGCACGCCGGGGTCGGCGACGAGGGGCGCGCCCACCTCGGGGCCGTACCCCTGCACGACGTTGAAAACGCCGGGCGGCAGTCCCGCCTCGTGGGCGATGTCGGCGAAGAGGGAGGCGGTCAGCGGGGTCCACTCGGCGGGCTTGAGGATCACGGTGGAGCCGGCGGCGAGCGCCGGGGCGATCTTCCAGCTGGCCAGCATCAGCGGCGCGTTCCACGGCGTGATGAGGACGGCGGGGCCCGCCGGGTCCCAGCTGACGTGGTTGGTGTGCCCCCGGGTGTCGAAGTCGTCGTGGGCGAGGGCGAGGAGGCGGTCGGCGAAGTAGCGGAGGTTGTGGGCGACGCGGGGCATGACGCCACGCCGGTGCGAGCGGAGCAGGGCGCCGTTGTCCGCGGTCTCGACGCGCGCGAGCTCCTCGGTGCGGGCCTCGACCCCGTCGGCGACGGCGTGCAGCAGCCGGGCGCGCTCGGCGGGCGGGATCGCGGCCCAGCCGGGAAACGCGTTGCGGGCGGCGGCCACGGCGGCGCGTGCCTCGCCGGGGCCGCCGCGTGCGATGTCGGCGAGCGCGCTGCCGTCGATGGGTGAGTGGTCGGTGAAGGTGGCGGCGGAGGCGGAGGCGACGCGGGTGCCGCCGATCCAGTGCCGGGTGTCGACGGGGACACCTGCGACGGTCGCCGTGTGCGGGGACTCCGCGCGCGGGGACGCCGTGGGAGGGGACGCCGTGCGCGGGGGCGTGGCGCCCGGGAGTGCCGTGTCCGGAAGCTCGGGCCGAGCCATCGCGACCTCCAGTTCGTTTGAACCCAAACAACATAAGGAGCGTCAGCATGGCGGGTCAACCCCTCGTCGGCATCGGCCCGTTGGGATACCGTTTGAACTCAAACGAGATGACTCCGCCGGCGTGCACGCGCTGCGTCGGCCGATGTGCCGGATCCCCGGGAGGCAGCCATGCCGCACGACGACGCCCTGTCCACCCGCGGCTACCACGACTGGCTCCGCGAGGCCGACGCCCTCGTCCCCGGGCTGCCCACCCGGCACCGCGTCGCGGGCGCCGACGCGGACGGCTCGGGCAGCTCGTTCCCCGTCGTGTCGCCGCGCGACGGCCGCGTCCTCGCGCTCGTCGCGGACGGCGGCGAGAAGGAGGTGGACCTGGCGGTCGCCGCCGCCCGCCGCGCCTTCGACACCGGGCCCTGGCCGCGCCTGTCCCCCGCCGACCGGGGCCGTGCCCTCCTGCGGATCGCCGACCTCGTCGAGGACCGGCGCGCCGAACTCGCCCTCACCGTCACCCTGGAGAACGGCAAGCCGATCACGGAGTCGTACGCGATCGAGCTGCGCGCCCTCGCGCACACGTTCCGCTGGTACGGCCAGCTCGCCGACAAGCTCACCGACGAGTCCCCGCACGCGGGACCCGACACGCTCGCGCTCGTCACCCGGGAACCGTCCGGCGTGGTCGGCGCGGTGGTGCCGTGGAACTTCCCGCTCACCCTGGCCGCCTGGAAGATCGCCCCGGCCCTCGTCGCGGGCTGCGCCGTCGTCCTGAAACCCTCCGAACTCACGCCCCTGTCCACGCTGTCGCTCGGCAGGATCGCCGACGAGGCGGGGCTGCCGCCCGGCGTCCTGAACGTCGTCGCGGGCGGCGGTCCCACGGCGGGCCGCGCGCTGGGCCTGCACCCGGACGTGGACGTCCTGGCGTTCACCGGATCCACGGCCGTCGGCCGCCGCTTCCTGCGGTACGCGGCCGACTCCAACCTCAAACGGGTCTGGCTGGAGCTCGGCGGCAAGTCCCCGAACATCGTGCTGCCCGACGCCCCCGACCTGGCGGCCGCCGCGGCCACCGCCGCCTGGGGCATCTTCTTCAACCAGGGCGAGATGTGCACGGCGCCCTCGCGGCTCCTCGTGCACTCCTCCGTCGCCGACGAGGTGACCGGCGCGGTCGTCGAGCGGGCGGTCGCGCTGCGGGTCGGCGACCCGCTGGACCCCGCGACGGAGATGGGGGCGCTCGCGGGGAAGCGGCGGGTCACGGCCGTCCAGGAGCACGTGCGCCGGGCCACCGAGGCGGGCGCGCGGCTGCGGACGGGCGGCTCGCCCCGCGAAGTCGTCCCCGGCGGCGCCTACTTCGACCCCACCGTCCTGGACCGGGTCACCCCCGGCACGGCGCCCGCCCGCGACGAGATCTTCGGCCCGGTCCTCGCCGTCCTCCCCTTCGACACCCTCGACGAGGCGGTCGCGCTCGCCAACGACACCGAGTACGGGCTCGCGGCAGGCCTGTGGACCTCCGACCTGTCGACCGCGCACACGGTGGCGCGACGGCTGCGGGCGGGCACGGTGTGGGTCAACTGCTACGAGGAGGGCGACCTGACGGTGCCCTTCGGCGGCTACAAACAGTCCGGCAACGGCCGGGACAAGTCGGCGCACGCCCTGGACAAGTACACGGAACTCAAGACGACGTGGATCCAGCTGTGAGCCGACTCCCCGGGGGCCGGCGGGACTTCCACACCCGCCCCGTGCGCCGCGCCCGCCCCCTCATCGCCCTCCCGCAGCGGTACGCCGCCTCGACCTCCGCCCTGCGCCACGCGGCCGTCGTCACCGCGCGCGCCCTCGCGGACGCCGTGTACCGGGCGGGCGGCGAGCCGTTCATGATGCATCCGGGGCCGCCGGGCGAGGCGGCCGAGCGGCTGGCCCGCTGCACCGGGCTGCTGCTCCCCGGCGGCGGCGACGTGGCGCCCTGGCGGTACGCGGCCGAGGACGACGTGCACCGCTCCGTGTACGACGTCGACGACGCGCAGGACGCCTTCGACCTGGCGCTCGCCCACCGCGCGCTGGCCCGCGGCCTGCCGACCCTGGCGGTCTGCCGGGGCCTGCAGGTGGTGAACGTCGCGCTCGGCGGCACGTTGCGCCAGGACATGGGCGGCCCCGACTCCGAGCACCGCCACAAGGTGCACCCGGTGCGGGTGGCCGCGGGGTCGGTGGTGGCGCGGGCGCTCGGCGCGGAGAAGACGGACGCATCCTGCTACCACCACCAGTGTGTGGACCGGCCCGGCCGGGGGCTCGTCGGGACCGCGTGGGCGGCCGACGGGACGGTCGAGGCGCTCGAACTCACGGGCGCCGCGGGGTGGTTCGCGGCGGTCCAGTGGCACCCCGAGGACACGGCAGGGGTGGACGAGGGGCAGCAGGGACTGTTCACGGCCTTGGTCCGGGCGGCAGCCCTCTGAGGCGCGCGGGAAACCGCGCGGCCCGCCACGACGCACCCGCGGCCCGGCAAGGACGCTCAGCCTTCCGACCGCGCCCTGCGGCCACTCCTGCGCGGCGCCGGATCCTGGCCGTTCAGCAGCTCCAGCCTCCGCTCCTCCCCCTTGTCCTCCGTCCGTACGACGATCTTGCGCAGCAGGTCCGCCAGGGTCTCGCACTCCTGGTCCGTGAGCCCCTCCGTGACGAAGGCCTCCTCGGCGTTGAACGCCGGGAAGACCTCGCCCATCAGCCGCTCGCCCTCGTCCGTGAGCCGGAGCAGGGCGAGCCTGCCGTCGTCGGGGTGGCCGCGGCGTTCCAGCAGGCCTCGGCCCGCGAGCGTGCGCGCGACCCCCGTGAGCGTGCCCTTGGAGATGCCGGCCTCCTCTGCGACGTAACGGGTCTCCATCTCGCCCCAGATCCAGACGACGTAGAGCACGACGAACGACGTCCACGTCAGTTCGGCGCCGCGCAGCACGGAGTTCTCGAAGTGCTGCCGCACGGCCGACGCCGCGCGGTAGATGTTGGCGACGGCGGCCATCTGCTCGTACTTGACGGGCGTGCCGCCGAGCTTGGCCCTGACCGCCTTCTCGGTCTCGCGGATGGAGCGGTAGCCCGTCACGTCCGTGCCTCCTCGCCTCGATGGTCGTCCCAGTCTCCCAAGGCCTCTTGGGACCTCTTGCCCGGGCACACCGGCATCCGTACCATCGGCGCCATTCGAATTCGTACGGGCTCAAACGATATCGGGCTCAGGCGATGTCCCGTGCCCGGCGGATGCGCCCTCCTGCCCCCGGAGTCCCGGCATGGCCCTCGACCGTGAAGACCCGGCCCCGCCCGCACCACCACGCCCCGCGACCGCCGTCCCAAAACGCCGCATCGGCGTCGCGGGCATCGTCTTCGTCGTCGTGGCCGCGTCCGCGCCGCTCACCGTCGCCGCGGGCGGCGTCCCGCAGTCCCTCGGCGTCACGGGCGTCCTCGGGATACCCCTGCTCTACCTCCTGACCGCCGTCGTGCTCGTACTGTTCAGCGCCGGGTACGCGGCGATGAGCCGGCACATCACCGGCGCCGGGGCCTTCTACGCGTACACCGCGCAGGGCCTCGGCCGCACGCCGGGCGTGGGCGCGGCCTTCGTCGCGCTGCTCTCGTACAACGCCATGCAGATCGGCGTCGCGGGCCTCTTCGGCGCCACCACCGCGGAGTTCGTCGACGCCCGGACCGGCGTGGAGATTCCCTGGTGGGCGCTGGTGCTCGCGTGCACGGCGGTCGTCGGGTGGCTCGGCTACCACCGGGTGGACGTGGGAGTGCGGGTCCTCGCCGTGCTGCTCGTCCTGGAGTTCGGCACCGTACTCGTCTTCGACATCGCCCAGTTCGCGCACGCCCCGCAGGGCGTCTCGGCCGCACCGCTCACCTGGGGCGCCGCCACCGACGGCTCGCTCGGTGTCGCGCTGTGCTGCGTGTTCGCCGCGTACATGGGCTTCGAGTCGGCCGCGCTGTACAGCGAGGAGTGCCGTGATCCGCGCAGGACCGTCGCGCGCGCCACGTACATCGCCGTCGGGATCATCGGTGTCTTCTACGCGGCCACGGCCTGGGCGATGGTGAGCGGCGCGGGCACCGGGCGGGCGACGCGGGTCGCGGCCGAGCAGGGGCCGCAGATGATGTTCACCCTCGGCGACTCGAGCCTCGGCACGGTCTTCTCCGACGTCGCGCAGCTCTTCCTGATCACCAGCCTGCTCGCGGCGCTGCTCTCCTTCCACAACGCCGCTGCCCGGTACGCCCGTTCGCTGGGCCGCGAGGGCGTCCTGCCGCGCGGCCTCGGCGTGCTGCACCCCCGGCACGACTCACCGCACCGCGGCTCGCTCCTGCAGACCGGGGTCGCCGCCTCCGTCATCGGGGTGTTCGCGCTCACGGGGCGCGACCCGGTGGCGGACGTCTTCACCTGGCTGACCAACCTCGGGGCGCTCGGCGTGATCCTGCTCCTGTTCGCCACGTCCGTGTCCGTCGTCGCCTACTTCGTGCGCCACCCCGAGCCGTCCGAGCCGCTGTGGCACAGGATGGTCGCGCCGCTCGTCTCGGGCGCCGCGCTGGCCGTCGTCTTCTGGCTCGCGCTCACCAACTTCAGCGTGCAGCTGGGGGTTTCGCCGGACAACCCGCTGCGGTGGATCCTGCCGTGCCTCATCCTGATCGCCGCGGCGGCCGGGGTCGCGTGGGGGCTGTGGCTGCGCAGGACGCGCCCAGCGGTGTACGCGGGAATCGGCTCGGCGGCGGGCGGGTAGGAACGCACGGGGGCGCCGACCGCTCCGGCGCCCCCACCTGGCCCCCGGCGGGCGCGGCACCCTGCCCGCCCCCGGCGGGCACCGCGTCCTACAGCCCCCGCTCCAGCAGCGTCCCGCCGTCCCAGACGACGCCCACCTGGCGGTAGTACGCGCCGATCGGCTCCTCGACCGCGAGCGCGGCCAGCTCCTCCGTGGGCGCGTCGAACAGGTCGAGCTCGGCCTCTCCCGACCACGCCTGGCCGCCCTCGAAGGCGGCGGCGCCCGAGGCGATCAGCTCGTCGAGGGCCAGACCCTTGCCGTCGATGGCGGGGAGCTGGCGGTGATGGGCCATCGGGTGGCCGTTGACGAAGCCGTTGGTCCCGGAGGGTTCGCGCAGGGTGACCACGGCCTGCGCGATCCTGCGGTCGGCGGCGGCGAGCGTGGCACCGAAGGCCGCACCGGCCTCGATGCGGGGCGCGGGGCCGTACGGGTGCGGGCGGGTCATCTGGATGGAGCCGAGCTTCTTCGGGTAACCCTGGTGGTTGCCCCGGGCGATGGCGAAGTCCTTGTCGACCCAGATGTAGACGCACCGCGAGTAGGTCCGCCCCCGGTACGCGCAGCGCACGACCGCGAAGCACTCCTTGTACTGGGACCGTACGGGGTCGAGCAGCTCGGCCCGCGACGCTGCGCAGGACTGCCAGTCGGCCCAGATCAGCGCGACCGCACCCGGGTCACTGCCCGCCAACTCCAGGGGTTCCGGGAGGAGTTCGCGGACGCGGGCCGGGTCGGTCCGGTACTCGACGGTGAGCAGGTCGCCCGAGTAGTGCCAGGGCGGCGCGGGCACGAGCGAGGCCCGTCCGGTGGCGCTCTTGGGCGGAAAGAATCCTTGAACTCCGGTCATCGGCAGGCCCCTTCGGCTTCCGCCCCCGCACGGCATCGTTTGACCCCGTACGATATTGCGGCAGGGCGGGGTTGTCACGGGAGCGGGGCGCGGAGCCGCGAGGAGCGGGACATGGAGCCGGGCGCCCGCGGCTCACACGTGAACTCCCACCACCCACGGGCGATTTGGGCGCCAATCCGCCCCCGCCCTCTTGCGCCCGCCCCCACCCCTTCATATCGTTTGAAGTCAAACGATAAATCAGGCACGCACA
This sequence comes from Streptomyces sp. NPDC040622, assembly GCF_055593965.1. NCBI lineage: Bacteria > Bacillati > Actinomycetota > Actinomycetes > Kitasatosporales > Streptomycetaceae > Streptomyces > Streptomyces sp. NPDC040622. The sequence continues at coordinate 444,212 of NZ_JBVIXD010000010.1, forward strand.
CAGTGCCCCCACGCCATCCCGATCCACCCCTCAGAGCGCCAGAAAGGCCGGGACACGGGTGAGTGAAGCGAGTGCACCACGAGGGCAGGGGGTCCGGGAGGTCGTGCGGGCCCTGCGGGAGCGGGGAACCGACGTCGTCCGCGTCGTCTACCCCGACCTCCTCGGCGCCGACCGGGGCCGCGACATCCTCCTCGGACAGCTGCCGGGCGCCTGCGAGCACGGTCTGAGCTTCTGCCGCGCCGTCTACCACACCACCCCCCGGGGCGACGTCGTCCCCGTCGCGGGCGGACTCGACGCGGGGCTCCCGGACATCTGCGTACGCCCGGACCTGGCGACCCTCCAGCCGCTGCCCTGGGAGCCAGGCGTCTCCTGGTGCCTGGGCGACACCGTCGACCCCCGCACCGGCGAACCCGCCCCCGAGTCGCCGCGCGACCTGCTGCGCCGGGTGCTCGGGCGGACCGCGGAGTGCGCCGGGGACGGCGGGCTCACGCCGGTCGTCGGGCCCGAGCTGGAGTACTTCCTGTGCGACGCGGACGCCGCCGCGCCGTCCGGCTGGGTGCCGTACGGCGGCGCCACCGGCAACGTCTACAGCGCGGGCCGCCGCGGCGACCCGGACGGCCATCTGCTGCGCACCCTGCGCCAGTTGGCGGAGCTCGGCATCGGGGTCATCGCGGGCAACCACGAATTCGACGGCGGGCAGTTCGAGATCAACCTCGACCACTCCGAGGCCCTGGACGCCGCCGACCGCGCCTTCCGCTTCAAGGCCGCCGTCAAGGAGACGGCCCGCCGCGAGGGACGGCTCGCGACGTTCATGGCCAAGCCGTTCAACGGTTCCGGGGGTTCCGGATTCCACCTGCACGTCTCGCTGGTCGACGGCGCCGGGCACAACGCCTTCGACGACCCCGGGTCCCCCGACGGCCTCTCCCCCACCGCCCGGCACGCCATCGCCGGCGTCCTCGCGCACGCCCCCGCGCTCACCGCCCTGCTCAACCCGACCGTCAACTCCTACAAGCGCTTCGGCCCCGACACCCTCGCCCCCTGGCTGATCGACTGGGGCCTGGACAACCGCAGCGCGATGATCCGGATACCGCCCGAGCGGGGCGCGGGCACCCGCCTCGAACTGCGCCTGGGTGACGCGTCGGCCAACCCCTACCTCATGATCGCCGGGACCGTCGCGGCCCTCCTCCTCGGCCTCCGGGACAAGCCGGAGCCGCCCGCCCCGCTGGAGGGCTACGGCTACGACGAGTCCGCCGCACCCCGCCTGCCCGGCACGCTCACCGCCGCGCTCGACGCCCTGGAGGCCGACGCGGCGCTCACCGGACTCCTCGGCGAGGACTTCACCCGCGCCTTCCTCACGTACAAGCGCAACGAGGTCGAGCGCTGTCAGCAGAGCGTCACGGACTGGGAGTTCACGGAGTACGCCTTCCTCATCTGACGTCCGGTCCGGCGCCGTGTCCGCCTCCTCATCCGCCCGATCACGAGTGACAAGAGTCCGAGAAGGAGTGCGTCCATGCGTACGGCCGCTTCGCCCCTCCCCCTCGCCGACGTCGACCTCGCCGACAACGACCGGTTCACCGACCGGTCGCTGCCCTGGCGGATGTTCGACGTGCTGCGCCGCGAGGACCCCGTCCACTGGCAGCCCGAGCCCGCGCCCAACTCCGGCTTCTGGGCGGTCACCCGGCACGCGGACATCGTGCGCGTGGACCGCGACCCGGACACCTTCACCTCGGAGCGGTTCACCAACCTCGAAGAGGTCGACGAGGACCACATCGCGCTGCGCCGCTCCCTCCTGGAGACCGACGGCATGCGGCACCGCGCGATGCGGCTGATCCTGCAGAAACGGTTCACACCGCGTGCCGTGGCGACGTACGAGACGTTCTTGCGCGGCCTGACCGCCCGCACCCTGGACACCGCCCTGCCCAAGGGCACGTTCGACTTCGTGCGGGAGGTCTCCGCCGACTTCCCGATCAACGTGCTCGCGCGCATGCTCGACGTGCCGCAGGAGGACACGCGGCAGCTCATCGACTGGGGCAACCGCATCATCGGCAACACCGACCCCGACTACGCGGACGTCCTGCTGGAGAGCACGGAGAGCGAGCGGTACAGGAATCTTCCCTTCCGCTCACCCGCCGCGCTCGAAGTCTTCGACTACGGGAGGAAGCTGGCGGCGGCCCGGCGCGGCGGCGACGGCGACGACCTCGTCAGTACGCTGGTCAACAGCTCGCCCAGGGACGGCGTCCCGCTCTCCCCCACCGACTTCGACAACTACTTCCTGCTGCTCGTCGTCGCGGGCAACGAGACGACACGGCACGCCATCTCGCACTCCACGCTCGCCCTGATCGAGCACCCCGAGGAGCGCGCCAAGCTGGTCGCCGACCCCTCACTCATCCCCGGCGCGGTCGAGGAGTGCCTGCGGTGGGCCTCACCCGTCTACCACTTCCGGCGGACGGCGACCCGGGACGTCGAGCTCGGCGGGAAGCTCGTCAGGGCCGGCGACAAGGTCGTCCTCTGGTTCGCCTCCGGCAACCGCGACGAGGACGTCTTCCCCGATCCGTACCGCTTCGACGTCACCCGCGAGAACAACGACCACGTCACCTTCGGCAAGGGCAGCCCGCACTTCTGCCTCGGCAACTCCCTGGCCCGCCTGGAGATGCGGGTCATGTTCGAGGAGCTGCTCCCCCGGCTCGCGGACATCCGGGTCGCCGGGGAGATCCGGCGCGTGCGGTCCAACTTCGTCAACGGGATCAAGGAGCTGCCCGTGACGGTGACGCTCGCCTAGGGCCTGCCTCGCGTCGTCCGCCGAGGGCAGGATCAGCCGCCGGAGGTGTCCAGCTCCGCCTCTTCGCTCACGCCCGCGCAGTCGTAGGGGTCCTTCAGCCAGCCGTCCGGCAGGACGACGCGGTTGTTGCCCGACGTGCGGCCGCGCGGGCCGTCCGCGCCGGCCGGCCACGACTGGTCGAGGTCCAGCTCTCCGAGCCCGTCCTCCAGTTCGGCGAGGGACGAGGTGATCGCCAGGCGCTTGCGCATCTCCGAGCCGACCGCGAAACCCTTCAGGTACCAGGCGACGTGCTTGCGGAAGTCGATGACACCGCGCGCCTCGTCGCCGATCCACTCGCCGAGCAGGGTCGCGTGGCGGAGCATGACCTTCGAGACCTCGCGCAGGTCAGGGGCCTTGGGCGCGCCCGTGCCCTCGAAGGCGGCGACCAGGTCGCCGAAGAGCCAAGGCCTGCCGAGGCAGCCGCGGCCCACGACGACGCCGTCGCAGCCGGTCTCGTTCATCATGCGGACCGCGTCGTCCGCCGACCAGATGTCGCCGTTGCCGAGGACGGGGATCTCGGGGACGTGCTCCTTGAGGCGGGCGATGGCGTCCCAGTCGGCGGTGCCGCCGTAGTGCTGGGCGGCGGTGCGGCCGTGCAGGGCGATGGCCGTGACGCCCTCCTCGACGGCGATGCGGCCCGCGTCCAGGAAGGTGATGTGCTCGTCGTTGATGCCCTTGCGCATCTTCATCGTGACGGGCAGGTCCCCGGCGCCGCTGACGGCCTCACGCAGGATCGCCCGCAGCAGGGGCCGCTTGTACGGGAGCGCGGAGCCGCCGCCCTTGCGGGTGACCTTGGGGACGGGGCAGCCGAAGTTCAGGTCGATGTGGTCGGCCAGGTCCTCTTCCGCGATCATGCGGACGGCCTTGCCGACGGTGGCCGGGTCGACGCCGTACAGCTGGATGGACCGGGGCTTCTCGGTCTCGTCGAAGTGGATCAGCTGCATGGTCTTCTCGTTGCGCTCGACCAGGGCACGCGTGGTGATCATCTCGCTGACGAAGAGACCCTTGCCGCCGCTGAACTCCCGGCACAGCGTCCGGAACGGAGCGTTCGTGATGCCCGCCATGGGGGCGAGCACGACGGGCGGCCGCACGGTGTGCGGGCCGATCGACAGGGGCTGCGGCTGAGACATCGATGATCTCCGGAACGGACGACGGGACCCTCCATTCTCCCTCACTTCCCGGCGGGCCTCGCCGGCCCTGCCCGGACCGCCCCGGCGACCGGCGCCCCGCCCCCCGCCGGACGGCGCCCCTCACTCCCCTCCGCACTCCCCCTCACTCCCCCCCTCACTCCCCCGTCACTCCTCGGAAAGCTCAGCCAGGCGCTCCAGGCGTTCCTCCGTCTCGTCGTCGGCGGGGACGTACGCGATCAGGCGGTGCGCCTGCGTCAGCGGGGCCATCCACAGCATGCGGTGCTCCAGGCGGAGCAGGCCGACCCGGGGGTGCTGGTAGCGCTTGACGTGCGGCGACATCGTCGCCACCTCGTGCCGCTCCCACAGCGCGCGGAACTCGGCGGACGCCCCGACCAGCCGGTCGCGCAGCTCCTTCCAGGCGGGCTCGGCGCCGTGCTCGGCCATGGAGCCGCGGAACTTGGCCACCAGGTCGCGCAGCATCTCGTCCCGGTCGAGGAACGTCTCGCGCCAGCTCTCGCTGGTGGCCAGGAGCCACAGGCAGTTGCGGTCGCGCGGCTCCATCACGTCGAAGTCGCCGAAGACGTGCCTCCAGGGGCGGTTGTACGCGAGGACGTCGTAGCGCCCGTTCTGCACGGTGGCCGGGTAGGGGGCGATGCGGTGCAGGAGCCGGCGGACCGGCGCGGAGAGCGCCGTGCACTCCGCCTCCGGGCGCGGGTCGACGGCTCCGGCCAGCGCGAAGAGGTGGGCGCGCTCGCTGGGGTCCATCAGCAGCGCCCGCGCGATGGCGTCGACGACCTGCGCGGACACCTTGATGGGCCGCGCCTGCTCCAGCCACGTGTACCAGGTGACCCCCACGCAGGCGAGCTGCGCGACCTCCTCGCGGCGCAGCCCCGGCGTACGGCGTCGGGCACCGCGGGGCAGGCCGGCCTGCTCGGGCGAGACGCGCTCGCGACGACTGCGCAGGAAGCCGGCGAGTTCCCGCCTCCGGATGTCGACGCCGGCTCCCTCGGGGCGGGTTCGGGGGCCCTTGGCGGGGGTGCGGGGGCTCTCGGCGGGGGTGCCGAAGCCCTCCGCGGGCGGGTGGGGGGCCTCGGCGGGCGGGCGGGGGCCTTCGGCGGGCGGGCCAGAGCCCTCCGCAGGAACGCCGAAGCCCCCGGCAGGCAGCCGAGAGCCCTCGACGGGCGGGCCAGAACCCTCGGCAGGCGCGCGGGAGCCCTCGGCAGGGACGCCAGAACCCCCGGCAGACGGGCGGGAGCCCTCGGCAGGGACGCCGGAGCTCGCGGCGGGCGGGCGGGAGCCCTCGACGGACGCACCAGAGCCCTCGGCAAGAGGGCCAGAGCCCCCGGCAGGCGGCCGGGAGCCCTCGGCAGGCGGGCGGGAGCTCTCGGCAGGGGCACCGGAGCTCGCGACGGGCGGGCGGGGGCCCTCGGCGGGCGGGCCAGAGCCCTCCGCAGGGACACCGAAGCCCCCGGCAGGCAGCCGAGAGCCCTCGACGGGCGGGCCAGAACCCTCGGCAGGCGGGCGGGAGCCCTCGGCAGGGGCACCGGAGCTCGCGGCGGGCGGGCGGGAGCCCTCGACGGACGCACCAGAGCCCTCGGCAAGAGGGCCAGAGCCCCCGGCAGGCGGGCGGGGGCCCTCGACGGGCGTGCCGGATCCCCGGGCAGACGGGCGGGAGCCCTCGGCAGGGACGCCGGAGCTCGCGGCGGCCGGCCGGGGGCCCTCGGCAGGCGTGCCAGAACCCTCCGCAGGCGCGCGGGAGCCCTCGGCAGGCGGGCCGGAGTCCTCCGCGGACGTGACCGCGGGCGACGTGTCTGCGGGGAGCGGGGCCGTGGGCGGAGGGCTCGCGGACGAGGGGCCTGGGGTGGTGGCGGTCGAGGTCACGCCTCCAGGCTGCGCCATCCCGCAGCCTGTTTCCAGGTTCGCCTGGTACCAGGATAAAGACACTCTGGTACCCCCTTGAGGGCCGGAACATCGTCGTGGCTGTGACCTCTGCAAACGACGCCGGCGCCGGCACCCTCCCCGAGGGCTCCCGCACTGGCCCTGACGCCCCCGACAAGTCCCTCGCACACCCGGCGGCCGGGCCGTCCGCGTCCGCCGCCCTGACCTCCCCCGGCCTGCTCACCCTCCTGCTCGGCGCCTCCCTCTCCAGCATCGACTTCTTCATCGTCAACGTCGCCCTGCCCAGCATCGGGCGTGACCTGCACGCCGCCCCCGCCACGCTGGAGATGGTCGTCGCGGGCTACGCCGTGGCGTACGCCGTGCTGCTCGTCCTCGGCGGCCGGCTCGGCGACACCTACGGCCGCAGGAAGCTCTTCCTGTGGGGCGTGGCCGCCTTCGGCCTGACCTCGCTGGCCTGCGGGCTGGCGCCCGGCGCGTGGTGGCTGGTCGGCGCGCGCGTGGCGCAGGGCGCCGCGTCCGCGCTGATGCTGCCGCAGGTCCTCGGCACCCTGCACGCCACGACGCGCGGCGAGCGCCGGGCGCGGTCCGTCGCCCTGTACGGCGCCGTGAGCGGCGTCGCGGGCCTGCTCGGGCAGGCGCTCGGCGGCGCCCTGGTCGCCGCCGACCCGGGCGGCACCGGCTGGCGCGCGGTCTTCCTCGTCAACGTGCCGATCGCGGCGGCGGCCCTGCTCGTCGGCGTGCGCGCGGTGCCGGACAGCCGGGCGGAGCGGCCGGTGCGGGGTGACGTGCTCGGCACCGTCCTGTTCGCGGGGGCGCTGACCGCGCTGCTGCTGCCCCTGACGGAGGGCCGTGCGACGGACTGGCCACTGTGGTCCGTGCTCCTGCTGGTCGCGGCGCCGCTGCTGGCCTGGGCGTTCGGCGCGGTGGAGCTGCGCGCCGAACGCACCGGCGGCAGTCCCCTGCTGCCGCCGTCGCTGCTGCGCGAGCCCGCCGTACGCAAGAGCCTGGCGCTCGGCCTGCCGATCTTCCTCGGGTTCAGCGGCTTCATGTTCGGGTTCGCGATCGTCCTCCAACAGGGGCTGCGCTACGGGGCGTTGAAGGCGGGCCTGACCGTGATCCCGATGGGCCTGACGCAGATCCCGGCGTCGATGCTCGTGCCGCGCCTGGTGCGCCGCTGGGGCACCCGCGCGATGACGCGTGCCGCCCTGGTGCACGCGGCGGGCCTCGCCGTCCTCGGCCTGACGGTGCTGTGGACGCCGTGGTCCGCCCTGAACCCCTTCGTCCTGGCCCCCGGCCTTCTCCTGTGCGGCCTCGGCCAGGGCGTCCAGCTCGCCCTCTACTACCGCGTCGCCCTCGCGGCCGTGCCCGCGGCGCGGGCCGGGGCGGGCAGCGGGCTCGCCGCCACGGTGCAGCAGTCGTGCCTGGCGCTGGGCGTGGCGACGATCGGCTCGCTCTTCCTGGCGCTGGTGCCGGGCATCGGCGTGCGGGACGCGTTCGTGAGCGCGCTCGGGGTGCAGGCGGCCGGGCTCCTGGGTCTCGCGCTGCTGAGTCTGCGGCTGCCGCGCGCGATGAGCTGAGTCCCGGCGACGGACACCTGGTGCCGGGCAGGGCGACGAGCACGACGAGCATGACGAGTACGACGAGTACGACGAGTACGTGGCCGGTCCGTGACCGGCACGTCTCCCGGCCCCGGAAGATCCCCCTCCGGGCCCGGGCCCGTCCGGCGAACTACCGTCGGACGATGGCCGATGAACTCACCCACCGACGGCGCATGCTCGTCCTCGCGATCTGCTGCATGAGCCTGCTGATCGTGACCCTCGACACCACCGTCCTGAACGTGGCGCTGCCCACCCTGCGGAGGGAGTTCGACGCGAGCGTCTCGGGCATGCAGTGGGCGGTCGACGCGTACACGCTCGTCCTCGCCTCGCTCCTGATGCTGGCGGGCTCCACCGCCGACCGGATCGGCCGCCGCAAGATCTTCCTGGCGGGCCTGGTGATCTTCACCCTCGGCTCGGCGCTCTGCTCGCTCGCGCCCAGCCTCGAATGCCTCGTGGCCTTCCGCACGGTGCAGGCCGTCGGCGGTTCGATGCTCAACCCGGTCGCGATGTCGATCATCACCAACACCTTCACCGGCCCGCGCGAGCGGGCCCGCGCCATCGGCGTCTGGGGCGGCGTCTCGGGCATCTCCCTGGCGGCGGGCCCGCTGGTCGGCGGGGTGCTCGTGGACACGGTCGGCTGGCGCTCGATCTTCCTGGTCAACGTGCCGGTGGGCCTCGCGGCGCTCCTCCTCACCCTGCGGTACGTCCCCGAGTCGCGCGCACCGAAGCCGCGCCGCCCGGACCCGGTGGGGCAGCTGCTCGTGATCGTGCTGCTCGGCGCGCTGACGTACGCGATCATCGAGGCGCCGCGGGCCGGCTGGACGTCGCCGCTGATCCTCGCCTTCGCGGGCGCCGCCGTACTCGGCCTCCTCGGTCTGCTCCGCTACGAACCGCGCCGCGCCGAGCCCCTCATCGACCTGCGCTTCTTCCGTTCGGTGCCGTTCAGCGGCGCGACGGCGATCGCGGTCTGCGGCTTCGCGTCCCTCAGCGGATTCCTCTTCCTCTCGACGCTCTTCCTCCAGGACGTGCTGGGTCTCGACGCGCTGCACGCCGGGCTGTGGATGCTGCCCATCGCGGCCATGGCGATGCTCTGCGGGCCGCTGTCGGGCCGCCTGGTGGGCAGCCGGGGTCCGCGCATCCCGCTGCTGATCGCGGGGGTGGCGATGACGGCGTCCGGCGTGCTGTTCGGGGCGTTCGAGGCGGAGGCGACGGCCGGGCCGCGCCTGGCGGGCTACCTGCTCTTCGGCCTCGGCTTCGGCTTCGTGAACGCGCCGATCACCAACACGGCGGTCTCCGGGATGCCGCGCGCCCAGGCGGGCGTGGCCGCGGCGGTCGCCTCGACGAGCCGGCAGATCGGCACGACCCTCGGCGTCGCGGTGATCGGCGCGGTCCTCGCCTCGGGCGTCGCCTCGTCCTCGTACGCGGACGACTTCGTGGCGGCGAGCCGCCCCGCCTGGTGGATCATCGCGGGCTGCGGTCTCGCGGTGCTGGTGCTCGGGGCGCTGACCACGGGGCGCAGGGCGCGGGAGTCGGCGCGCGGGGCGGCGGAGCGGCTGGCGGAGGAGCGGCTGGCGGAGGAGCCGGTGCCGGAGGCGCGGCGGCCGGCGAGCGAGAGGTGAGGGGGCGGCGCGGCCGGTACGGCGAACGTCGGCCGACCGATGACGGCCGACCGATGACGAGTGACAGATGACGGGTGACAGATGACGGGTGACAGATGACAGATATTGAAATCTGTCATCTGTCATGTCATGGTGGACGCATGCGTACTCTCACCCTCGGGACCACCGGCCCCCACACCTCCGCCCTCGGCCTCGGCTGCATGGGCATGTCCGCGCTCTACGGGGAGGCGGACCGCTCGGAGTCCATCGCGACGGTCCACGCCGCCCTCGAAGCGGGCGTCACCCTCCTGGACACCGGCGACTTCTACGCCATGGGGCACAACGAGATGCTGATCGGCGAGGCCCTGCGCACCGCCCCGGCCGCGCGCCGCGAACAGGCGCTGACCAGCGTCAAGTTCGGCGCCCTTCGCGACCCGGACGGCGGCTGGTCGGGGTACGACGGACGCCCGGCGGCCGTCAGGAACTTCGCCGCGTACTCGCTCCAGCGTCTGGGCGTCGACCACATCGACGTCTACCGCATCGCCCGCATCGACCCCGACGTCCCCATCGAGGAGACGGTCGGCGCCATCGCCGAACTGGTCGAGAAGGGCCACGTCCGGCACATCGGCCTCTCCGAGGTCGGCGCGGAGACGATCCGCCGTGCGGCGGCCACCGCACCGATCTCCGACCTGCAGATCGAGTACTCCCTCATCTCGCGCGGCATCGAGGCGGAGATCCTGCCGACGGTCGCCGAGCTCGGCATCGGCGTCACGGCGTACGGGGTGCTCTCCCGCGGCCTGATCTCCGGCCACTTCACCCGCGACCGCAAGCTGGCGGCGACCGACTTCCGGTCGATGAGTCCGCGCTTCCAGGGCGAGAACCTCGACCGCAACCTCGACCTGGTCGACGCCCTGCGCAAGATCGCCGACCAGAAGGGCGTCAGCGTCGCGCAGACCGCCATCGCCTGGGTGCTCGCGCAGGGGCCCCGGCACGGCGCGGCGATCGTGCCGCTGGTCGGCGCCCGTACCCGGGCCCGGCTCGACGAGGCGCTCGGCGCGCTCGACGTGACGCTCGACGACGCGGACCTCGCGGCGATCGAGGCGGCCGTGCCCGCGGACGCCGCGGCCGGCGCCCGTTACCCCGAGGCCCAGATGGCACACCTCGACAGCGAGCGCTGACCGGCGCCCCGGTACGGTCTAGCCATGGCAACCGCGGCTCCCCTGACCCCCGAGCGCATCCTCGAAGCGACCGAGGAGGTGCTGCGCAGGCACGGCGCGGCCAAGGCCACGGTCGTCGACGTGGCGCGCGCCCTCGGGGTGAGCCACGGCACGGTGTACCGCCATTTCCGCACCAAGGCGGAGCTGCGCGGCGCGGTGACGCGGCGCTGGCTGGACCGTACCTCCGACGCGCTCTCCGAGATCGTCACCGGCACCGAGCCGCCCGAGGCGAAGCTGCGCCACTGGCTGGCGGGCCTCTTCGAAGCCAAGCAGCACAAGGCCGGCGACGATCCCGAACTCTTCGCCACGTACACGGTGTTGACCGAGGAGAACGGCGGCGTGGTCGACGCCCACATCGCCGAGCTCACGGGCCAGCTGACCGCGATCATCCAAGAGGGCGTGTCCAGCGGCGACTTCAGCGCCCCCGACCCCGCGGTCTCGGCCCGCGCGGTCTTCGACGCGACGAGCCGCTTCCACGACCCGTCGTACGCCCCCCACTGGTCCCGCCCCGAGATCGCTCCCGCGTTCACCGCGGTGCTGGACCTGACGGTGCGGGGGCTGCGGGCCTAGCCGCTTCCGCGCCGGGCCCGCCGCCTCACCCGGGTGACGGCCGACCGTGGGTCAGCTTGCGCTCGATCACTTCGCGCACCGTGTCCGTCGCCGGCTGGTCGAACCCCGCGGGCATCAGCTGGAACCGGTGGAGCTTGGGCCGCTGCCCCTCCTTGAAACGAGATACGCCTTTGTCGAGCGTACGCAGTCGTAGCGGATCGAACGAAGAGGAGCGTCAGCCGGAGCGCCTGCCCCTGCGCTGGGCAGTGATCATCGCGGTCGCGGTCGCCGCGTCGGTGCCCGCGGCCGCGGTGGGCGGACCGGCCGGCGCCATCGGGGCGTTCATCATGGTGGCGGGTGCCCTGCACGTGATGGTCGCGTAACGCAACGGCCTCGCGGATGGCTGGAGTGCCTGCCCCGCGGCCCGCGAGGGGCGGCTCGCCACAAGGCTGCCTGCCCGCACCCGCGGCCCGTCACCCCTTCCCGCGGCCCGTCACCCCTTCCGCAGCAGCAAATGCCCCCTGCGGAACCGCTCCCCCTCCCCCGGCTCCCGCAGCATCCGGCCCACTTCGGTGAAGCCCGCTTCTCGGGTCAGGTGGGCGAGGGTGTCGGTGGGCCAGCGGTAGGCCGTGGTGACCTTGTGGTCGAAGGGGGTCAGCGGGGCGTCCTCCGATTCGAAGAAGGCGAGCAGGAGGTGGCCGCCGGGGGCCAGGACCCGGTGGAACTCGGCGACGTACGCGGCCACGTCACGCGGCGGTGCGTGGATGACCGAGTACCAGGAGACGACGCCGGCCAGGTCGCCGTCGGGCAGGTCGAGGGCGTCCATGGAGCCGACCTCGAACCGCAGGTCCGGGTGGGCCTCGCGGGCGAGGTCGATCATCGCGGGAGACAGGTCGACGCCGAAGACGTCCAGGCCCAGGTCCCGCAGCAGGGCCGTCACGGGGCCGGGGCCGCAGCCCAGCTCCGCGACGGTCCCCGCGCCGCCGGCCCGTACCCGGTCGGCGAACGCGGCGATGATCCAACGGTCCAGGGAGGGGCTTTCGAGGTCGTCGCGGGCCAGCCCCGCGTACACGGTGGCGATCGAGTCGTAGGCGTCCGCGGTCTCGGTGAGGTGGGTGGAGAGTTCAGTCACAGGCGGGACCCTAGGGCCTGCCTCTGACATCCCCCCAAGCCCCCAGCCCCAGCCCCAGCCCTAGCCCTAGCCCTAGCCCTAGCCCTAGAGTCCCTCCTCCGTCGGGCGGTGCTCCACGTACTCGATCAGCGTTCCGTCCGGATGCCGTGCCGTGAACCCCGAGCCCGTGGGGACCTTGACCAAGGGGTAGACGATCTCCGCGCCCTCGGCGACGAGGCGGTCCAGATAGTCCTGCGCCGAGTCGACCAGCAGTGTGCCGTGCGTCGTGCGGAACGGGGCGAGGCTGTCCTCCGATCCCTCGACCAGGAGGAAGCCGCCGACGGCCGCGAGGGCGAGGTTCTTCTCCGGGTAGCTGAACCACATGTCGCGTTCCCTGCCGAGCAGCCGCTCGTAGAAGGCGGTCACGGAGTCGAGCGTGCCGGGCCCCGTGAACACCCGGGTGAACGTGCGGGGTTCGTGCTGGTCGGAGGAGTCGTTGCGCAGGCGCCACATCGCGGGGGCGGGGACGGGGGCGGGGGCGGGAACGGCGGCGGAACTTGTCGTGTCGGTCATGGGCTCAGCTTTCGCCGCCTCGGCCGCCCCTGCCAGACAGCCGTCCGTGGGGGTGAGTCCAGGTCATAGGCTGGGCTCATGGCGACCACGACGCTGCGACACGAACTCGGCGGCTTCCTGCGCGCCCACCGCGAGCAGATCGCCCCGGGTGACGTCGGACTGCCGCACACCGCCCGCAGAAGGACCTCGGGGCTGCGCCGCGAGGAGGTGGCGGTGCTGTCCGGGGTCTCCGTGGCCTGGTACACGTGGCTGGAGCAGGGCCGCGTCGACACCTCCCGGCAGGTCCTCGACGCCGTCGCCCGCGCCCTGCTCCTGGACCCCGCCGCCCACCGGCACGCACTGGCCCTGGCCGGCTTCGCCCCGGCCCCGGACGCAGGCCAAGACCCTGCTGCCACCTCCGCCGAGGCGCCGGGCACCCCCTACGACCCCGATCTCCGCGCCATGCTGGACAGTTGGCCGGACAGTCCGGCGCTGCTGCTCGGCCCCGCCCTGGACATCCTCGCCTGGAACCGCGCGTACACCGCCCTGTGGCCCGACCCCGCGGGCCTCCCGGAGGACCGGCGCAATCTGCTGCTCCTGCTCGTGGACGACGAGCCGCACCAGCGGCTGCTGCCCGGCTGGGAGCCGGTCGCCATGGATCTGCACCGGCACTTTCGCACGCGCGCGGACCGCTTCCCCGGAGCGGCGGACATCCGGCGGCTCACCGACCGCCTCGAAGCGGCGCGGCCGGACCTCGCGGCCTGGTGGGCCTGCCGTTCGGTGGGCGACTTCGCCTCGCGGACCGTCGAGATCACGCCCGACGGCGGCGGTACGTCGGACGGCGGCGGTACACCGGACGGCGGCCGTCCGTCCCTCCCGTACGACATGACGCTCCTGCTCACCCCGCAGCCGCAGGACACGGCGGTCCTCGTCCAGACGCCGCGCCGTCCCGCTACGGAGCCGACGGGTCGACCGTCGCCTGATGCGCCTCCGTCAGGTGTTCCTCGGCCTTGAGCCACGGAAGGAACTGCGCCTTCCGCTGCCATCCGCAGGTCACGCAGCTCAACTGCCGCTGCATGCCCGCCTTCTGGACCCGCACGACGTGCTCACGCCCGTGCTGGTCCCATCTGCTGACCTTGCTCGTGGTCATGGGAAGCATGGGCCTCAGTGTGCACGGAAAACCCTCCGCGCCGAAGGGGCGGGGCGTCCGGGTGCGGGGATCGAGCAGGTCCGCTGTGGTGAAGGGGTCTTGCACGGCGACCTCGTTCTCGCGATGACAGGGTGCCGTTCGAGTGTTGTGCGGGGACGGACGGCGCACCACCGGGTGGGGCCGGGCGGGTGACGGCGCACGGCGCACGGCCCTTGGTACGCGTCACGCCGCCCGCAGGGTGTTCCGGCCGCGGTGGTGCCGCTGGAGTGCCGCGACGCGAGGCTGGCGGCGGTACGGCTGGGACTGTTGGTGCAGGGACGTCAGCAGACCGCGCAGGCGGGGCGAGTCGACGTGGTCCTGCTCGTCCAGCGCGCGGCGCCAGCCGGCACAGGCCGCCTCCACGTGGCCGATGCGCAGTTGGGCCGCGGCGAGCAGGCAGTGGCTGATGGCGCGGGCCCGGTGGTGGCCGGGCGGCCGCCGGTCGAGGGAGGCCGTGAACGCCTCGACCGCGTGGGGCTCGCGGGCGAGCAGCGCGTGGACCTCGCCGCGCTGGTGGTCGAACGCGGCGCGGCCGTAGGCGACGTAGGGGTCCGGGGCGACGTCACCGCGCTCCACGAGCCGGTGGGCGCGGTCCAGGCAGTCCAGGGCGTCCCGCTCGGCCGCGCCCGCGGCCAGGGCGCCCGCCTGCCCGGCCAGCAGGAAGGCCCGGGTGGCGGGGGCGAGCCGGTCCGCCGATTCGCTCGCGGCCTGGGCCAAGTGCAGGGCGTCCGCGACGAATCCGAGGGTCCGCGCCTGCTGGGACATGGTGCGCAGGATGATGGCCCGCAGCGTGGCGTCCTGCGCCTCGCGTGCCAGGGACAGGGCCGTGCGGTGGTAGCGCTGTGCCAGTCCGAGGTGGCCCGCGTCGAAGGTGACCACGGCCAGCAGGTGGACGAGTTGCGCGGTGGCGCTCTGCACGCCGCGGCGGGTACGCTCCGGAGCCCGCGAGGTCAGGTAGGGGACGGCGTCCATGGTGACGAAGGCGCGCAGCGCGTTGCGGGCGGGGCCACTGCCGTGCTGTTCGAAGAGCAGGCCGAACCGCTGCCGGTAGAAGGCAAGGACGTCGGTGTCCCCGGGGCGGCCGAGGCGGGGCCCGACCCCCACGGGAGCCTCGTGCGCGGTGGCCGGGGAGCTCCAGCACACCCAGGGCAGCCGGAGGAGGGAGGCGCGCGTCCGCGGGTCGTTCTCGGCCGCCCCCAGATCGAACAGGGCCCGGTCCGCGGTGTGCGAGGCCGCTTCGTCCCCCGCCGTCTCCGGTACGAGTCCGGTGTGGGCGGGGGCGACGAGCCGGCCGAGGCGGGACGAGAGGATCTGGGCCACGAAGTCCGGTACGGGGCGTCGGGGGCGGGAGCCGGTGAGCCAGTGGGCCACGGCGGTGCGGTCGTATCGGAAACGGTGTCCCTGCCTGGTGCCGAGGGCGTTGACGGCCCGGGCGAGGTCGCCGTTGGACAGCCCGGCTTCGTGGATCAGGGCGGCCAGGGAAATGTTGGGGTCTTTCTTCGGCATTTTCGCTCCGTGTGAGCCTGCCTCGCCGGCCCTCCCGGAATATGTGCACCGAGAGTAATTTCCTTAGCCAACGATGACGGGGGTATCTGCACTCCGAGTGCCCCCACCGTTCACGGTCATGCCGGGGAAGGCGGACCGCCCTATTCCCTCCCCTTTTCCGAACTTCCCATCTCCCCGATGAGTTCATTCCATGTCGCCGCCGGATCGTCGAAACACGCGAAGTGACCACCGGGCAGCCGGACGGGACGGAACGCGGCGGCCGTGAATTTCTGCCAGCCCTCGGCGGACGCCTCGTCCATGTCGGGGTCCTCGCTGTTGTGGAGGCAGGTGATCGGCACCGCGACGGCCCCGGTGGAAGCCTCGTAGGACCGGATGAGCCGCAGGTCCTCGGTCACGATCCGGTCGAACAGCTCCCGGGACTCCGCCTCCCCCGCCGCCCCGCCCGCAAGCGCGTCCGGCAGCTCGATCGCGTCGCCGCTCACGTCGTCGCGGCTGCGCTCGGCGGCCCGGTCGGGCGGCGGGCTGGCCGACACGAAGAGCCGGGAGGGGCCGGGGAGGTCCAGATCGGCGACCTTGAGACAGGTCTCGTAGGCGACGACGGCGCCCATGCTGTGCCCGACCATGACGTAGGAGCCCGGCAGCCACTGGAGGGCGAAGGCGATCTGTGTCGCCATGTCGCGCAGGCTGCCGGGGAACGGCTCGCCGCCGCGGTCGGCCCGGCCGGGGTACTGCACGCCGAGCACCGCGACCCCGGCGGGCCAGTGGTCCGACCAGGCGCTGAACACCCCGGCGCTGCCACCCGCGTGCGGGAAGCACACCACGGTGGTGCCGGTACCGTCCTTGAGGGAGCGCAGCCATTTCTGCGCGGGTTCGGGCAGCACACTCATACCGTGCACTCCTTTTCCTCGTCCACGTTTTCGACCGGTTTCTCGTCCAGGTTTTCGACGAGCCGGGCGAGTTCGGCGACCGTCGTCGCTTTCTGTACCTGCCGGAGCGTGATTTTCCTTCCCGACTTCCTGGCGAGGCGCTGGGTGACCCGCATCGAGAGCAGGCTGTTGCCGCCCAGGCTGTAGAAGTCGATGTTGCGGGCGGTGACATCGCGTCCCAGGAGTTCCGACCAGATGCGGGCCACTTCACGCTCCGCTTCGTTCCGGAGGGGCTCCTCCGCCTCGCTCGACCTCTCCGGCGCGGCCCAGGAGGCGAGTTTCCTACGGTCGATCTTCCCGTTCTGGTTCAGGGGCAGTTCGGGCAGCAGGAGATAGCTCTCCGGCACCGCGTACTCGGGCAGCCACCGGGCGGCGTGCTCCCGCACGGCCTCCGTGTCGATCCGGTCGGCCGTCGGCTGGAGGTAGGCGAGGATGCGGCGCCCCGCGCCCTCGCCGGTCACCAGGGCGACGGCACGGGAGACGTCGTCGTGGCCACCGAGGACGGACTCGATCTCGCCGAGTTCGATGCGGTAGCCGTTGACCTTGACCTGGTGGTCGATGCGGCCCAGGAACTCCATGACCGCGCCGGGGAGGTACCGGCCCAGGTCCCCCGTGCGGTACCAGCGGCGGCCGTCGGCGATCACGAAGCGTTCCCGGGTGCGTTCCTCGTCGTTGCGGTAGCCGGTCGCCACGCCCGTACCGCCGATCCAGAGTTCGCCGGGCACCAGGTCCGGGCAGTCCCGGCCGGCCGCATCCACCACGCGGTACTGCTGGTTGGCCAGCGGGAAGCCGTACGGGATCGACGTCCAGTCCTCGTCGACGGCGTCGGCCTCGACCTCGAAACAGTTCGAGTAGATGGAGCCCTCCGTGGCCCCGCCGCACGCCACGAACCGCGCGTCCGGCAGCAGGGCCCGCAGGCGGCCGGGCAGGTCCAGGGGCACCCAGTCACCACCGGTCGTCACCACGCGCAGCGCCGCGGGCGGCCCCTCCTCCTCCGCCTGGGTCAGGAGTACGTCGAGCAGGACGGGCACCGAGTCCCAGACGGTGACCTCGTGTTCGTTCATCAGGCGGAGCCAGGCCTGCGGGTCCCTGCGGTCGTCCGGGCCCGCGATGACGATGGCGCCCCCGGCGACGAGCGGGCCGAAGATCTCGTACACGGACAGGTCGAAGTCGAGCGAGGAGACCGGAAGGCAGCGGTCGCGCGGCCCGACGTCCCAGCGGCGGTTGAGGTCGAGGACGCTGTTCAGCGCCGAGCGGTGGGAGACCTCCACTCCCTTGGGGCGGCCGGTGGAGCCCGAGGTGAAGATGATGTACGCCGGACAGTCCGGGGAGACGTCCACGGGACACTCCAGCGGCTCGGCGTCATCGGCGAGCGACAGCGGGAGGGAGAACAGCGGAGTGTCCATGGGCACGTCCGGCGCCGGGGAGTCCTCCTTGACGTCCTGGGCGAAGTCCTCCCCGTCGCTCTCCTCCAGCAGTTCCTCGTCGCAGAGCATGAACCGCGCCCCGGCCTGCCGGAGGACGGCCCGGCGCCGTTCCGCCGGGTGTTCGGGGCTGATCGGCACGTAGCAGCCGCCGGCGGCGAGCACCCCGAGCACCGCCTGGACCTGGTCGACCCCGTCGGTCAGGCACACCCCCACCGGATCGCCCGTCGTCAGCCCGCGCCGGGCGAGGAGGGAGGCGGTGCGCAGCGCCGCGTCGGCCAGCCGGGCGCGGTCCCAGTCCACCCCGTCGCCGAGCAGGGCCGCCGGGGCGCCGTCCTGCCGGGCGTGGGCGAACACCGCCTCGTGCAGCAGCCGGTCGGGCACCTCCGCCGCCGTGGCGTTGACCTCGTCCCTGGCCCGGCGCTGGTCGTCGGGCAGGGGCAGCGCGGCGGGCCGCGACCAGTCCCCGTCCGCCAGTGCGGCGACCGTGGCGGCGCAGTGGCCGGCCATCGCCGTCAGGACGGAGGCGTCCAGTACGTCCTCGACCGCGTCCCACACCATCTCCAGGTGCCCGCTGTCGGCGGACGGGTGGACGAGGCAGTCCAGGTACGCCTGGGGCGTCTGCGAGATCATCCATGTGAGGGGACCGAACGTGCCGGTACAGGAATCGGGGGCCCAGGGCCGGTCGACCTCGGTGTAGACGGTGCCGGGCGGCGGCATGGTCAGGCCCCGCTCCCGTGCCCGCGCCGGCAGGTCCTGGACCGTGGGCGCCTTCTCGTGCAGCGAGCGCGAGGCGGCGGCCACCAGGTCGCCGAGGGTCCGCGCGCGGGACAGGGGGGCCGACACGGCGGAGAGGACGCTGAAGTCGCCGACGGCGCCCGCGGCGCCGTCGGGCCGCGTGAACCGGGGGACGCAGATGACACAGTCGTCGCTCTCGCTCCACCGGTCCACCGTGTGGGCGAAGGCGGCGAACAGCAGGTCCCCCACCGCCACGTCCGCCCGCTCGGCGCGGGCCGCCAGACGGCGCATCACCTCGGGTTCCAGGGGGACTTGGTGGCGGGTGAAGCGGGCGCCGGTGATCTCCTCCGGGGGCGTGGACCAGGGCAGTCCGGGCGGCTGGGGCAGGTCCCGCGGAGCCGGTCCCGCCGTGTCCACGGGACGCGGCCCGGCGGCGTGGGCCGCGAAGTCGAACTGGGCGGGGACACCGGCCCCTTCCTCCCCCCGGTACATGGCCGCCAGGTCGGCGAGCACGGTACGGATGCTCGGCGGATCGGCGGCGATCAGCGCCACGCCGACATGCAGGCGCGAGCCGCCGTCCGGCAGCGAGGAGAGGCGTACGTCCAGTCCCCCGCGCTCGTCCACCACGGGGTGCCACACGGCCATCTCCGCCCGGACCTCCGCCAACGGCCTTTGTTCCTCGCACAGTTCGGAGAGCGGTTCCTGCATGATGCGGGCCCGGTCCGGGTCGGTGAAGACGGTGCGGAGCAGCGGGTGGCGCCGCTGGACCTCCAGGACGGCCGCGGCCAGGCGTTCGGCGTCGAGTTTCCCGCCGTCGAACTCGAAGTACATGTGGCAGGCCACGCCGCCCAGCGGAGCGTCCTCCTGGCCCAGCCGGTAGGCCTGTTGTACGGGGGTGAGCGCGAAGCCGCGCTCCTCTCGCACGGATGTGTGTGTCCTGTCCTGCGGCATGCTTCTCCTCGGCGCTCGGTCGGGTCGGTCGGGTCGTGCGCGGCGCGCCGGATCCTCACGGGTGCGCGTCGACGGCCGAGACGAGCAGGTCGACGCCGCGTCGCGCCTCGTCGTCGGTGAGGGTCAGGGGCGGCATCAGGCGCAGGCAGTTCCCGTGCGTCCCGCCCAGACCCACCAGGAGCCCGCGCTCGCGGCACTCCTCCTGCACCGCTCGGGCGCGCGGCGGGTCGGGCGCCCCGTCGCCTTCGTGGAACGTGACGCCGAGCAGCAGCCCCTGCCCCTGCACCCGTACGCGCCCGGCAAGCCGGCGCAGCAGTTCACCGGTGATCCACCACCCGAGGCGACCCGCGCGCGCCACGAGGCCGCGGGACTCGATCGCCCGCACCACGCTCAGTCCGGCCGCCGCGCTCAGCGGGCCGCCGCCGAAGGTCGAGATCGACGCCATCGGCAGGGCGTCCAGGATCGCGCGGCGGCCGACGACGCCACCGAGCGTGAATCCGCCGCCGAGCCCCTTGGCGAAGGTGATCAGATCGGGGCGTACGTCGTGCCACTGGTACCCCCACCAGCGGCCCGTGCGCCCCCACCCGGTCTGCACCTCGTCGACGACCAGGGGGATCCCGGCGGCGGCGAGCGGTTCCTGACAGGCGCTCAGCCGGCCCCTGTCCAGGGGCACGGCCCCGGCGACGCCCTGCACCGGTTCGGCGATCAGCGCGGCGGTGTCGTCGCCCGCGAGCGCCCGTACGTCGTCCTCCTCGCCGAGGAAGTCGACCGGCAGCGGGTCGGGCACTCGGCCGCGCCACGTCGGCTGCCCGGTCGCGGACAGCGCTCCCAACGTCCTTCCGTGGTAGGAGTGCTGCAGCGCGATGACCCGCCCGGCCCCGCGGTACTCACGGGCCGCGAGCAGCGCCGCCTCGACGGCCTCCGAGCCCGAGCAGGTGAAGAACACCGCGGCATCGGGGATCCCTGAGCGGGCGGCGATCTCCTCGGCGAGCTCCACCTGCCTGCGGTGGAGGTAGAAGGTGGAGCAGTGGACGATCCCGGTGGCCGTCTGGGCCTCCACCGCCCGCGCCAGCTCGGCGTCCCCGTAGCCGAGGAGGTTGACGGCCACGCCCCCGTAGAAGTCCAGATACGTGCGGCCGTCGGAGCCGACCAGTTCGCGCCCCCGGCCGGAGACGATCTCCAGCGGCTCCGCGTAGAAGAGGGGCGCCCAGCTCGCCATCACGCGCCGATGGCGTCCGTACAGTTCCGCAGCGGTGCCTCGTGCCATGGATCCATGCGGCCACAGCCGCGCGCCGGCCGACAGCGGCGCGGGGCCCCGCGGTCGTGAACGCGTTGAACACCGCCCCGAGTCCGCCGGGCGTTCAACGCGTTCACGGCCGGGACCCCAGCGCCGCGTCCCGTCGGCCGTGCGGGACCGCAGGCTGGAGGTTCCTGTTCCGCCGACCGCGAAGGAGCCTCATGCACGGGCAGAAGGACGGAACCTGCGAGGACCGCCGGGAGATCTTCGAACTGCTCGGGGACTTGTCCACGGTCGACGAGTTCTTCGGCGAGTACGTGTCCGACGACGTCGCGTGGACGATGGTCGGGCGCCACCCCTTGGCGGGCCCCTACGAGAACAAGCGCGACTTCCTCGCCGGCACGCTGGAACAGGTGCGGGCCCGCTCCGGTGGCCTCAGCTTCGACCTCAAGGCCCTGTACGGGACCGCCGAGCAGACCGTCGCCGTCATGGAGGGAGTCGCGACGGCCCACGACGACCGCGCCTACGACCCGTTCTACGTATGGGTCTGCCGTTTCGAGGGGGACACGATCGTCGAGGTACAGGCGTACGTCGACTCCTACGTCGTGACCGACCTGATCCGCCGCGTGCCCTCCGCGCGCGAGGAGGCGACCTCGGCCACCGCCGCCCAGCGGGCGGAGGAGCGGCGCACGCCGGTGCCGGGCCCGGTCGGTTCCGCCACGGCGTGAGCACGCGGAAGCCCCCGGTTCCGTCATCCGGAACCGGGGGCTTCGGCAGGCCTTCGCCCAGGGAGTGTCCCCCGGGTCAGCAGCCCACGAGACGCGTCGCGAGGTAGCCCTCGATCTGGTCGAGGGAGACGCGCTCCTGCTTCATCGAGTCGCGCTCGCGCACGGTGACCGCGTTGTCGTCGAGGGTGTCGAAGTCGACGGTGACGCAGTACGGCGTGCCGATCTCGTCCTGGCGGCGGTAGCGGCGGCCGATGGCGCCCGCGTCGTCGAACTCGATGTTCCAGTTCTGCCGCAGGGCGGTCGCGAGGCCCTTGGCCTTCGGGGACAGCTCCGGGTTGCGGGAGAGCGGGAGCACCGCGACCTTCACCGGCGCGATGCGGTGGTCGAAGCGCATGACCGTGCGCTTCTCCAGCTTGCCCTTGGCGTTCGGGGCCTCGTCCTCGATGTAGGAGTCGAGGAGGAACGCCAGCATCGTGCGGCCGAGGCCGGCCGCGGGCTCGATGACGTAGGGGGTCCAGCGCTCGCCGGCCTCCTGGTCGAAGTAGGACAGGTCCTGGCCGGACGCCTTGGAGTGCGCCGACAGGTCGTAGTCCGTGCGGTTGGCGACGCCTTCCAGCTCGCCCCACTCGCTGCCGCCGAACTGGAAGCGGTACTCGATGTCAGCGGTGCGCTTGGAGTAGTGGGAGAGCTTCTCCTTCGGGTGCTCGTACCACCGCATGTTCTCCTCGCGCAGGCCCAGGCCGGTGTACCAGTTCCAGCGCTGCTCCATCCAGTATTCCTGCCACTGCTCGTCCTCGCCCGGCTTGACGAAGAACTCCATCTCCATCTGCTCGAACTCGCGGGTGCGGAAGATGAAGTTGCCGGGCGTGATCTCGTTGCGGAAGGACTTGCCCATCTGCGCGATGCCGAACGGCGGCTTGCGGCGCGAGGTCTGCTGGACCTGGGCGAAGTTGGTGAAGATGCCCTGCGCGGTCTCGGGGCGCAGGTAGGCGACGGCGCCGCTGTCCTGCGTGGGGCCGAGGTGCGTGGAGAGCATGCCGGAGAACTGCTTGGGCTCCGTGAACTGGCCCTTGGTACCGCAGTTGGGGCAGTTGATGTCCGCGAGGCCGTTGGCCGGCGGGCGGTTGTGCTTGGCCTCGTACGCCTCTTCCAGGTGGTCGGCGCGGTGGCGCTTGTGACAGGAGAGGCACTCGGTGAGCGGGTCGGAGAAGGTCGCGACGTGGCCGGAGGCCTGCCAGACCTCGCTCGCGAGGATCACCGAGGAGTCGATGCCGACGACGTCCTCGCGCGAGGTGACCATGTAGCGCCACCACTGGCGCTTCAGGTTCTCCTTCAGCTCGACGCCGAGCGGACCGTAGTCCCAGGCGGCGCGCTGGCCGCCGTAGATCTCACTGCAGGGGAAAACAAAGCCACGGCGCTTGCTCAGGCTGACGATGGTGTCGATCTTGTCGGCGGCCACGGTGCTCTCTTCATGACGACGGCGGGCGAAGCAGGGTAAGGCGCTTCGGGAGCGAATGCTTCAGGTTACCGGCGGCCTTACCCCCCTAATCAAATCGGTTCCTCGTGAGCGCTCACGAGGGGGCCCCTGCGACGGCCTCGGAGGACGGCCCGCGCGGACCCCGAGGAGGCCTTGTTGACAATCGTTTCCACATTTGTTGAAAATGAGTGTCATGAACGTACGACGCCTCATACCCACCGCCGCCCTCGCCTCCGCCACGGTCCTCGGCCTCACGGCGCTGACCGCCTGCTCCTCCTCGGCCGCGAGCGACAAGGACGGCAAGCTCGACGTGGTGGCGTCGTTCTACCCCATGCAGTACCTCGCGGAGCAGATCGGCGGCGGCCACGTCTCCGTCACCAACCTCACCGAGCCCGGCCAGGAGCCGCACGACCTCGACGTGTCCGCCCAGCAGCGCGGACAGCTCGAGGAGTCCGACGTCGCCCTGTACCTCAAGGGCCTGCAGCCCGCCGTCGACGACGCGATCGACCAGTCCGGCATCAAGACGAAGGTCGACGCCGCCTCCCTGACGAGCACGGAGAAGCACGGCAACGAGGTCGGCGGGCACGCGAAGGAGCACGAGGAACACGAGGAACACGAGGAAGAGGGCCACGACGACCACGGCCACTCCCACGAGGGCGCCGATCCGCACATCTGGCTCGACCCGGTGAAGTACGCCGAGGTCGCCGAGGGCGTCGGCAAGGCCCTGGAAAAGGCCGACCCCGACAACGCGGCGACGTACGAGAAGAACACCGCGAAGCTCGTGAAGAAGCTCGGCGGCCTGGACACGTCCTTCGAGAACGGCCTGAAGAACACCACGTCGAAGACCTTCATCACCACCCACGCCGCCTTCGGCTACCTCGCCGAGCGCTACGGCCTCACCGAGGAGGCCATCAGCGGCCTCGACCCCGAGGCCGAGCCCAGCGCCAAGCGCGTCAAGGACCTCCAGCGGATGGCGAAGGCCGACGGCGTCACCACCGTCTTCTACGAGACGCTCGTCAGCGACAAGACGGCGAAGACCCTCGCCAAGGACGCGGGCCTGAAGACCGACGTGCTCGACCCGGTCGAGGGCATCACCGACCACTCCAAGGGCGACGACTACGTCCAGGTCATGGAGGCCAACCTCAAGGCCCTGCAGAAGGCCCTGGGCAGCAAGTGACCCCCTCCCCCGCGGCTACGGAGGCACGCGCCATGAGCAACTCAGCCGATCCCGGCGAAGCCGTCATATCCCTGCGCAAGGTGACGGCGGAGCTCGGCTCGCGCCCCGTGCTGCGCGGCATCGACCTCACCGTGCGCCGCGGTGAGGTCGTCGCCCTGCTCGGCGCCAACGGCTCGGGCAAGTCCACGGCCGTCCGCACGGTCATCGGGCAGGTCCCCGTCACCGGCGGCGAGGTCGAGATCTTCGGCACCCCGCGCCGCCGCTTCCGCGACTGGGCCCGCGTCGGGTACGTCCCGCAGCGCACCACCGCCGCGGGCGGCGTGCCCGCCACGATCAGCGAGGTCGTCGCCTCCGGGCGGCTCTCCCGGGCCCGCTTCGGCGTGCTGCGCAGGGCCGACCGCGAGGCCGTCGCCCGCGCCATCGACCTGGTGGGCCTCACCGACCGCGCCAAGGACTCCGTGAACGCCCTCTCCGGCGGCCAGCACCAGCGCGTCCTCATCGCCCGCGCGCTGGCCTCCGAGCCGGAACTGCTGATCATGGACGAGCCGATGGCCGGCGTCGACCTGGCGAGCCAGGAGGTCCTCGCGGCCACCCTGCGCCAACAGGTCGCGGGCGGCGCCTCCGTCCTGCTCGTCCTGCACGAACTCGGGCCCCTGGAGCCGCTGATCGACCGCGCCGTGGTCCTGCGCGACGGCTGCGTCCTGCACGACGGTCCGCCTCCGCACGCGGTCGGCCAGCACGCGCTGCCCGGCCACGACCACGTCCACCCGCACACCGCCGACGCGGAGCCGGTCCGCACCGGCCTGCTGACCTGACCGAGGGCGAGACGCACCATGGAACTCCTCAACTACGCCTTCATGCAGCGGGCCCTGCTCGCCGCCGTGCTGGTCGGCATCACCGCGCCCGCCGTCGGCATCTACCTCGTCCAGCGCCGCCAGGCCCTCATGGGCGACGGCATCGGGCACGTCGCGATGACCGGCGTGGGCCTCGGCTTCCTGCTCTCCACGTCCGCCGTGTGGATGGCCACGGCCGTCGCGATCGTCGGCGCCGTCGTCATGGAACTGATCCGCTGGTACGGCAAGACCCGCGGCGACATCGCCCTGGCGATGCTGTTCTACGGCGGCATGGCGGGCGGCGTCATGTTCATCAACCTCGCCCCCGGCGGCTCGAACGCGAACCTCCAGTCGTACCTCTTCGGCTCGCTCTCGACGGTCTCCGAGGAGGACGTCACCGCGATCTGCCTGCTCGCCGCGTTCGTGGTCCTGGTCACCGTCGGGCTGCGCCGCCAGCTCTTCGCGGTCAGCCAGGACGAGGAGTTCGCGCGCGTGACGGGCCTTCCGGTGCGCGCCCTGAACCTGCTCACCGCCGTCACCGCGGCGGTCACGGTCACCGTCGCCATGCGCGTCGTCGGCCTGCTCCTGGTCTCCGCGCTGATGGTGGTGCCGGTCGCCGCCGCCCAGCAGCTCACCCGGAGCTTCGCCGTGACCTTCGCCGTCTCGGTGGCGATCGGCGTCGCCGTGACGCTCGGCGGCACCGTCACGTCCTACTACCAGGACGTCCCGCCCGGCGCGACGATCGTGCTGCTCACCATCGGCGTCTTCATCGCCCTCACGGTCCTCGCGACGCCGCTGGCCAGGCGCAGAGCACGGGCCGCGGCCGCCGCCGGGGCGGCCGGCGATCCCGCGGAGTGCTCGGTCCCGGCCCAGCCGGTGGCCAAGACCTGACCCGCGCACGGGCCGACCTGGCACAATGGCCCGGCAGGTCCAGAGCAGAGCGCAGACGCGAGGAGGTAACCGTGGGAGCCCCGGTTCGAGGGAGGTCGACCCGCCAGCGCGCGGCGGTCGCCGCGGCACTCGACGACGTGGACGAGTTCCGCAGTGCCCAGGAGCTGCACGACATGCTCAAGCACAAGGGCGACTCGGTGGGTCTGACCACGGTCTACCGCACCCTCCAGTCCCTCGCCGACGCCGGCGAGGTCGACGCCCTGCGCACCAACGAGGGCGAGACGGTCTACCGCCGCTGCTCGACCGGTGATCACCACCACCACCTGGTCTGCCGCGTCTGCGGCAAGGCGGTCGAGGTCGAGGGCCCCGCCGTGGAGAAGTGGGCCGAGGCGATCGCCGCGGAGCACGGCTTCGTGAACGTGGCGCACACGGTGGAGATCTTCGGCACGTGTGTGGACTGCGCCGGCAAGTAGCCGCGGGCGACAGTCTTTCCCACGCGCGGGAACTCCCTGCGCACGGCGGAGGGGGGGGGAAAACCCGGGAAGGAAGGGGGGGGTTCCCCCCCGCCTGCTCCCCCCCACTCCCTCTGTTTTTTCGCGCTTCTCTTCTCGTGTTTTTCCCCCCCA
>NZ_JBVIXD010000010.1:470396-490805 GCF_055593965.1 Streptomyces sp. NPDC040622
CAAAGAAACGCGTCTCCGGAAGGTGAGAAAAAAGGTGGAAAACCTTCGAAATGGGGGGGGCCTACCCAGGAAGGGATCGGGGGAAAACCCTCTCCCCCACGCGGGGAACCCCCCTCCGCCGTGCGTACCCGCCTACGGCTTGCTGTTGGCGATCTGCTCCTCGTTGGGGATCGCCCCGCCGAAGCGGCGGTCCCGCGAGGCGTACTCGAGGCAGGCCCGCCACAGGTCGCGACGGTCGAAGTCCGGCCACAGGACATCCTGGAAGACCATCTCGGCGTAGGCGCTCTGCCAGAGCAGGTAGTTGGAGGTGCGCTGCTCGCCGCTCGGGCGCAGGAACAGGTCGACGTCCGGCATGTCCGCGTAGTACAGGTACTTCGCGAAGGTCTTCTCGTTGACCTTCGACGGGTTGAGCCGGCCCGCCTTCACGTCCTCCGCGAGAGCCATCGCCGCGTCCGCGATCTCGGCCCGGCCGCCGTAGTTCATGCAGAAGTACAGGGTGAGCTTGTCGTTGTCCTTGGTCTGCTCCTGGGAGATCTCCAGCTCCCTGGCGACCGACTTCCACAGCTTGGGCATCCGGCCCACCCAGCGCACCCGCACGCCGAGCTCGTCGAGCTGGTCGCGGGTCTTGCGGATGAAGTCGCGGTTGAAGTTCATCAGGAACTTCACCTCGTCCGGCGACCGCTTCCAGTTCTCCGTGGAGAAGGCGTACAGCGAGATCGCGCCGACGCCCATCTCGATGGCGCCCTGCAGCACGTCCAGGACGCGCTCGGCGCCGACCTTGTGCCCCTCGGTGCGCGGCAGGCCCCGGTCCTTGGCCCAGCGGCCGTTGCCGTCCATGACGATCGCCACGTGCCGCGGGACCAGCTCGCCGGGGATCTTCGGCGGTCGCGCGCCCGACGGGTGGGGGTTGGGCAGCGTGTACTCACGGCGAGACCGTCCGAGGATTCCGCGTCGTGCCATGGGGGGCTCTCTCCTGTACTCGGCTGTTCTGTTCTGAGCACGCTTCCGTGCTCAGGTGCTCTTCTCTACGTACCGCAAGGACCGCAGGCCGCGCTCCAGATGCCAGTGCAGGTAGGCGGAAACGAGCCCGCTGCCCTCCCTGGCGTGCCGCGCCTCGCACGCGTCGGCCGTCTCCCAGTCGCCGGTGAGCAGCGCGGCGAGCAGCGTGAGTGTCTGCGCGGACGGCACGACGCTGCCGGGCACCCGGCAGTCGACGCAAATCGAGCCGCCGGCCGCGACCGAGAAGAAGCGGTTCGGGCCCGGCATGCCGCACTTCGCGCAGTCGGTGAAGCTCGGCGCGTAGCCGTTCACGGCCAGGGAGCGCAGCAGGAAGGCGTCGAGGACGAGGTGCGGCTCGTGCTCGCCGCGGGCAAGGACCCGCAGCGCGCCGACGAGCAGCAGATACTGCTGCACCGCGGGCTCGCCCTCGTGGTCCGTGAACCGCTCGGCGGTCTCCAGCATGGCCGTCCCGGCCGTGTACCGCGTGTAGTCCGTGACGATTCCGCCACCGTACGGAGCGATGGTCTCACTCTGCGTGCACAACGGGAGCCCGCGCCCGACCAGTTCGCTGCCGCGCGCGAAGAACTGCACGTCGACGTGGGAGAAGGGCTCCAGGCGGGCCCCGAACTTGGACTTCGTACGGCGCACCCCCCGGGCCACCGCGCGTACGCGCCCGTGACCGCGCGTGAGCAACGTGATGATCCGGTCCGCCTCGCCCAGCTTCTGGGTGCGCAGCACGATGCCGTCGTCGCGGAACAGACTCATGGGGCCATTCTCGCGTATGCCGGCGCCTCCCCGGGCCCGGGTGCCCCGACCGGACCCTCAGGGCACCTCGCCCCGGCTCCGGGCGTTCGCGTACGCGGTCGCCGCGGTCAGCCTCTCCGAGGTGGTCGCGGTGCGAACCGCCTCGGGGGCGCAGTCCCACTCACGGCCCCCTCCGTAGGGGCGCAGCTGGACGTAGGGGCCCTCGTGACCCATCACCCGGCCGACGCGGCCGTTGCGGGTGTCGACCACGTACGAGCCGACCGGCAGGTGCAGATTCATGACGGCCTCCGCAGCACCGCCGCGAGGCGCGCCGCCGTGTCGACGGAACAGCCCCCCAATTCGATGCGCGGGCAGGGCGCCTCACGGGCGAGGGACGCGGGGTCGATCGCCACCGACGGCAACGTAATTCCCGCCTGCGTGAGCGCGGCGCGCAATTCCTTCACGGTTTCCTCCGCCTGTTCTGTGCAGCCCACTGCGTGGTGCTTCGATTCCGCCTTCACGTGGCTCCCCTTTGCCGCCGGATCTCACTCTTCACACACCTACGGTGGCGGCTTCCGCCTACACTCGGCAGGAGTCTGTCCTCTACAACTGCGGGGCAGTGGAAGGCGGTTGGCCATGGCCAATGGTTCGAGGCAGGCGGCCTGGGAGTTCTTCGGCGCGGAGCTGAAGAGACGGCGGGAGGATGCGGGGCTCAGCCAGACGGCCCTGGGGGTACGGGTATTCGTGTCCGGTGGATACATCGGCCAATTCGAACAGGCAATTCGCAAACCGCAGTTGGATGTCGCGGAGCGGATCGACGAGGTACTGCAAACCGACGGTATTTTCGAGCGGATGTGCCGCAAGCTGATCAAAGAGACCCGCTATGCGGAGTATTTCGCGCACGTCGCGGAGCTTGAGGGGCTCGCCACGGAGATCTGCGACTTCGCCCCGGCGGTGGTCCCGGGCTTGTTGCAAACGGGGGACTACGCTCGCGCGGTCTACCTGGCAAGCAACCCCCTGGCCTCCGAGGAGTACATCGAGGAGATGGTTCAGGTACGGCTGGACCGAGCCTCGATCCTCAAGGACGCGACTCGCCCTCTGTACTGGGCCATCTTGCACGAGTCCTTGCTGTACATCCCGGTAGGCGGCCCTACCACCATGGCCGAGCAGTTGGGTCACATCGCTGCAATGGTGCGCGAACGCAAGGCGTTGGTGCAGGTGCTGCCGTTCGCGGCTGGGGCGCACCCCGCGATGGGCAAGATGATGACGCTCATGGAGTTCGACGACGCCCCGCCAACCGCCTATACAGAGGCGGTGCTTTCGGGCAACTTGCTGGACGATCCGGCCGTAGTGAAACGTACGCGCGCGCATTACGATCTGCTCAGGGCCGCCTCCTTGCCCTTGGAAGCGTCTCTGGCCCTGATCGAAACGGCGGCGGAGGACTACAGACAATGCGCGAGTACGACCTGACCACCGCCCGCTGGCGCAAGAGCAGCCACAGCGGCGGCGACGGCGGCGAATCGTGCGTCGAGGTCGCGCACGACTTCCCCGGATCCGCACGCTGGCGCAAAAGCAGCCACAGCAACGGCGAGGGCGGCGACTGCGTCGAGGTCGCCGACGGAGTCCCCGGGGTCGTCCCCGTGCGCGACAGCAAGGTCCCCGAGGGCCCCGCCCTGGTGATCGGCGCCGACGCCTGGACCGCCTTCGTCGCGCACGCTGCCCGCCGCTAGGCGAACCCCTCCGACAGCGCCTGCGTCTGCGCGTACGAGGGGATGTCCGAGGGCAGCCGCGTGCCCTGCGCCACCGCTTCCACCGCCGCCAGAGCTCCCCGCAGCGCCGCCCGGAACGGCATCGAACCGCAGCTGAGTCTGCGGACGCCCGCCTCTGCCAGTTGTGAGAGGGACAGGCCGTCCGGGGCGTGGAGGATGTTGAGGGGGGTGGTGGTGGACAGGGATGCCACCAGGGTCGCGATGGCGTGCGGGGCGCGGAGGCCGGGGGCGAACACCCCGTCCGCTCCCGCCCGTTCGTACGCGGACAGGCGTTCCGCCGTCCGGTCCGTCTCGCCCGCCTCCGGGAGCCAGTACGTGTCCGTGCGGGCGTTGACGAAGAGGCGGCCCGAGACCGCCTCGCCGACCGCGCGGAGGATCTCGGCCTGGTGCGTGACGTCCCGGAGCGTGCCGTCCTGGCGGCCGTCCTCGATGTTGACGCCGACGATTCCCGCGTCCGCCAACTCGGCCACAAGTGCCGCGACTTCCTCGGGGCGGTCGCTGAAGCCGCCCTCGATGTCGACGCTGACCAGCGCGTCGAGACGGGCCAGGCCGTGCGCGAGGCGGAGGGTCTGCGCACGCGCGGCGCCCGTCCCGTCGGGCAGGCCCGCCGCGGCCGCCACCCCGAGGCTGGTCGTGCCGATCGCCCGGAACCCCGCGGCGGCGAACGCGGCGGCCGACGCGTGGTCCCAGGCGTTCGGCAGCAGCAGGGGCGCGTCAGCCGCGCGGTGCAGGGCGCGGAACTCCTCGTACCGGAGCGACTGACGTGACGGGGTCGGCTGAGGTGTCATGCCACGACCGTACGGGCCGGACGTTTCGGTGGGGGCCGAACCGTGCCGGAGAGGGGGCCGGTGTCACTCCTGGCGTACCGGAAAGTACGGGCGGGGCGTGACGCCCACGATGCGGTGGAAGGCGGCGACGAACGAGCCGGCCGAGGCGTAGCCGACGCGGCGGGCCACCGACTCCAGCGGCAGGCCCTCGGCCGGCAGCGGCATCGCGGCACGCATCCGCGACTGCTTGCGCCACCGCTTGCGCCACTGCCCGAAGTCGAGCCCGGTACGCCGGTCCTGGCGGAGCCGCCCGCGGGCTCGGGGTGTCCGGTACGCGACCTGGGACGGCGGCGTAGCCCGTCGCGGACACGGCGACGCCGGCCGTAGCGTCGCCGTATGCCGATGAACGAAGCACACCAAGCGCTGTGCGGCTCCGCGGAGTGGGCGCAGACCGTCAAGGACCGCATCCTGCCCTGGGCCCTCGACGGAGTCGACCTGGGCGACGACGTGGTGGAGATCGGGCCGGGGTACGGCGCCAACCTCCGCCTCCTCGTCGACCTCGTCCCCCGCCTCACCGCCCTGGAGATCGACGGTGCCACCGCCGCGCTCCTGGAGCGCACCTGGGGCGACCGGGCCCGCGTCCTGCACGCGGACGCGGCCCGGATGCCGCTGCCCGACGGCACGTTCTCCGCGGTCGTCGGGTTCACGATGCTGCACCACGTCCCCACGGACGCGCTCCAGGACCGCATCTTCGCGGAGGCCTTCAGGGTGCTGCGACCGGGCGGGGTCTTCGCGGGCAGCGACAGCCAGCCGAGCCGGGAACTGGACGAACTGCACGTCGGGGACGTCATGAACACGGTGGATCCGGCGCGGCTCCCCGGCCGATTGCGGGCCGCGGGCTTCACGGACACCGCCGTGGACCTGCACCCGGAGACCGGCGGCATGCGCTTTCGCGCGCACAAGCCGTAGCCGTGCCGCCACCCGAACCGTAGACCGAAGCAGGGTCCGCTCCAGCCGTACGGATATTGGCGAACCGGACCGCTGCGGGCAGGATGCCGGTATGAAGAGTGACCTGTTCTCCAGCGATCACATGGCGCAGCCGGCCCACGCCCCCGGTATGAGCCTGCAGAACGCCAAATCCATCAAGTACACACTGGACGGCGAGATGCTCGCCCGGCAGGGCGCGATGATCGCCTACCGCGGAAACCTGCAGTTCGAGCGCAAGGGCCAGGGCGTGGGCGGCATGCTCAAGCGGGCCGTGACCGGCGAGGGGCTGCCGCTGATGGCCGTGCGCGGCCAGGGCGAGGCGTGGTTCGCGCACGAGGCGCAGAACTGCTTCGTCGTCGACGTCGAGCCGGGCGACGTCCTCACGGTCAACGGCCGCAACGTCCTCTGCTTCGACGCGACCCTCTCGTACGAGATCAAGACCGTGAAGGGTTCGGGGATCGCCGGCGGCGGGCTGTTCAACAGCGTCTTCACCGGCGGCGGGCGCCTCGGCCTGGTCTGCGAGGGCAACCCGCTGGTGATCCCCGTGTCGCCGCAGCAGCCCGTGTACGTCGACACGGACGCGGTGGTCGGCTGGACCGCCAACCTCAGCACCACGCTGCACCGCTCGCAGTCCATCGGCTCGATGATCCGCGGCGGTTCCGGCGAGGCGGTGCAGCTGAAGCTGGAGGGCGAGGGGCACGTCATCGTGCGGCCGAGCGAGGCGACGCCCCAGAAGCCGCAGCAGCACTGAGGGAGCAGCGGAACGCAGGGAGGGGGCGGCCTCGGTCGATATTCGGCCGAGCCCGGCTACAGCCGGTGAGCAGGCATCTTGGGCGAGCAAGTACCTTTCGTCACATGGTTGTTGACCAAGGAGACACGATGGCGGGCGTGCGCCTGCGACCGCCCCGCCATCCCCTGGACCGCCGCGCCGTCGCCTGGTGGCGCACGCAGCTGCTGCTGGCGGTGGCCGCTCCGGTGGCGCTCCTCGGCCTGCTCGGCGCGCTCATCGCGCCCGCCCGCTTCTGGCTGCTGCTGCCCGCCGTGCTCATCGCGGTGCCGGGGCTGGTCGTCGGGCTGCTGCTGCCGCTGTGGTGGTACCAGGTGCACCGCTGGGAGGTCACCGACGACGCGGTGTACGTGCGGACCGGGTTCTTCTGGATGGAGGGCCGGATCGCGCCGATGTCCCGGCTGCAGACCGTGGACACGATGCGCGGCCCCGTCCAGCGGGTCTTCGGGCTGGCCACCGTGACGGTCACCACCGCGTCCGCCAGGGGCGCCCTGAAGGTCAAGGGCCTCGATCACGCGACGGCCGCCGAACTGGCCGAGCGGCTCGCGCTGGTCACCCAGGCGACCCCCGGTGACGCGACGTGAGCGGCCTCGCGGAGCCTGCCCCGCTGACCGCCGACACCGGGCTGACCGCCGACACCGGTACGGGTGCAAGTACGGGTACGGGTCCGGGGGCAGCCCCCGCCGAGGCCGGCCCGGAGAGCGGCTGGCGGCGGCTCGACCGGCGCTCGCTGCTCGTCACCGTCCAGATGACGGGCGGCGTCGTGAGCGCCATCGGCCTGCCGATCACCCTCAGCTTCCAGGGCTGGGTGCCCATGGGACCGGTCATCGCCTGGGCCGTGGGCCTGAGCCTGCTGGTGATCGGGGGCGGCATGGGCCTCGACGCGCTGCGGCTGCGCCACAGCCGCTACCGCATCGGCCCCGAACGCGCCGAGCTGCGCAGCGGCATCCTCTTCGTCAAGCACCGCTCCCTGAGCCGCGAGCGCATCCGCTCCGTCGACCTCGTCGCCCATCCCCTGCTGCGCCTGCTCGGCCTCGTCGAGGTCCGCATCGGCACCGGCGAGCAGAACTCCGCCCAGGAGGCGACGCTCGAACTCCGGCCCGTGCGCAGGGCGGAGGGCGAGCGGCTGCGGCGCGAACTGTTGAGCCGGGCGGCCAAGGATGCCGCGCCGGACACGCAGGGCACGATCGCCTCCCTCGACGTCCGGTGGATCCGTTACGCCCCGCTGTCCTTCGTCACCTCCGCGCTCGCGGCGGCGGCGGGCGGCGCGGTGATGCAGGTCAGCGAGTGGTTCGGGGTGCAGGAGGAAGTCATCGAGCGGGTGGGTGAGGCGTTCCGCGGGATGTCCGTCGCGGGCATGGTGCTCGCGCTGGTCGTGGGGGCGCTGGCGGCCGGTTCCGTGGGTGCGCTCGGGCTGTGGGTCGAGATGTGGTGGAGCTACCGCCTGGAGCGGGAGCCCGGCGGGACGCTGCGCGTGCGGCGCGGGCTCCTGACGACCCGCTCGGTCTCCCTGGAGGAGGCCAGGCTGCGCGGCGTCGACGTGGTGGAGCCGCTCGGCCTGCGGCTCTCGGGCGCGGCCCGCGTGGACGCGGTCGCCACGGGGCTCTCCCGCCGTGACGAGGAGGACCAGGCGGGCCCGAGCACCCTGCTGCCCGCCGCACCGCGCGGGCTCGCCGAGCAGGTGGCGGCGCAGGTCCTGCGGGAGCCGGTGACACCCACCGCCGCGCGGCTCACCCCGCATCCCCGGGCGGCGAGGGCCCGGCGGATCCGCTGGGCGGTGTCGGCGGCGCTGGCGCCCGCGCTGGTCCTGCTGCCGCTCGGGGCGCTGATCGGCGTGCCGGTCCTGACGTACCTGGGGGCGGGCACGGCCGTGGTGCTGGTACCGGCCGCGGTGGCGCTCGCCCGCGACGCGTACCGCAGCCTGGGGCACGCGCTCGCCGGGGACTACCTGGTCGTACGGTCAGGGACGCTGCGGCGGTCGACGGTGGCCCTGCGTCGCGGCGGGGTGATCGGCTGGACCGTGAAGCAGTCCGTGCTGCAGCGCAGGGCGGGCCTGGTGACGCTGAGCGCGACGACCGCCGCGGGCGCGCAGGCGTACGCGGCGTACGACGTGGGCGAGGCGGAGGGGCTCGAATTCGCGGAGCGGGCGGTGCCCGGCCTGCTCGGCCCGTTTCTGGAACACGGTCCGTCCCCGGAACGCGGTCCGTCCCCGGAACGCGGTCCGTCCCCGGCACGCGGCCCGCTGCGCTGAACCCCGGCCC
Source organism: Streptomyces sp. NPDC040622 (assembly GCF_055593965.1). Classification (NCBI taxonomy): domain Bacteria; kingdom Bacillati; phylum Actinomycetota; class Actinomycetes; order Kitasatosporales; family Streptomycetaceae; genus Streptomyces; species Streptomyces sp. NPDC040622. Next base: position 478,711 of record NZ_JBVIXD010000010.1, read on the forward strand.
GCCCGCCTCGCCGAACCCCCCGCTTCTGCCTGCCCTCGGCGACTAGCCGGCCGCCTGCGCCTGCCGCTCGTACCCGACGAGGCGCACGCACACGGTGAGGCCCTTGATCGCCTGCTCCAGCTCCGCGAGGCCCGGGTAGCTGGGCGCGACGCGGATGACGGCGTCGCGCGGGTCGTCGCCGTAAGGGTGCGTGGCACCGGCCGGGGTGAGGACGATGCCCGCCTCTGCGGCCCGGCGCACGACCTCCTTGGCGCAGCCGTCCGGGACTTCGAGAGTCACGAAGTAGCCGCCCTTGGGGGACGTCCACGTCGCGAGGCCGGTGCCGCCGAGCTCGGCGTCCAGGATCCGCGCGACCGTCTCGAACTTGGGCTGCAGCAGGGCGCGCTGGCGCTCCATGTGGGCCCGTACGCCGTCGGCGTCCTTCAGGAACATCACGTGCCGCAGCTGGTTGATCTTGTCGGGGCCGATCGACCGCTTCTGGTTGTTGGCCAGCAGCCACTTCACGTTGGCGGGCGACGAGCCGAAGAAGGCGACGCCCGCGCCGGCCACGGTGATCTTCGAGGTGGAGCCGAAGACGAACGCCCGGTCCTCGTTGCCCGCGTCCGCGCACGCGCCGAGCAGGTCGGCGATCTCGGCGGGCTCGTCGGTGAGGTGGTGGGCGGCGTACGCGTTGTCCCAGAAGATCCGGAAATCGGGAGCGGCGGTGGGCATCGCGGCGAGCCGCGCCACGGTCTCGTCGCTGTAGACGACGCCGTCGGGGTTGCTGTACTTCGGCACGCACCAGATGCCCTTGACCGCCGGGTCCTCGGCGACGAGCCGCTCCACGGCGTCCATGTCGGGGCCCTGCCCGGTCATCGGCACGGGGATCATGTCGATGCCGAACCGCTCGCAGAGCGCGAAGTGCCGGTCGTAGCCGGGCACCGGGCACAGGAACGCGACGCGCTCCTGGTCCGCCCAGCGGGACTCGGCGCCGGGCACCCGGCCGAGGAGGGCGTGCACGAGACAGTCGTGCATCAGCTCCAGGCTGGAGTTGCCGAGCGCGAGCAGCCGGCCCGCGGGCACCTGCAGCAGTCCGGCGAAGATCTCGCGGAGCTCGGGCAGGCCCTGCAGTCCGCCGTAGTTGCGCACGTCGGTGCCGTCGGCGGCGGTGTGGCGGCCACCGGGCAGGCTCAGCAGGTCCTCGGAGAGGTCGAGCTGCTCGGGCGCGGGCTTGCCCCGGGTGAGGTCGAGGGAGAGCCCGCGCCCCGCGAGTTCGTCGTAGTCCTTCCGCGCCCGCTCAAGCAGCCCGGCCGGGGCCTGGGCGTCGGGACTCAGCTCGGTGGTCATGGTGTGGCCTCTCGCAGGTACCGCTTCGATGGCTTCGGTCGCTCCGGTCGACGGAGCGCCCCGAGGATACAAACCGTGCCGGGCCCGCGCCCCGGACGACCGCACCGCGAGACCGCCGGTCCCGGCCGCCCACCGGCCCACCCCGAACGGCCCCGCCTCCCCCGCGCGTCGGCCTCATCGCGCCCCACCCGGCCCACCACCGCAGCAAGCCCTTGCCGGAGGCCTTGACCGGCCCTCCCGCCGCTCCTATCGTCGCCTCGCCACCCATGACGTAGGACGTGGGACCTCTTCGTGTGGAACCTCTAGCAGGAGGCAACGACACAGTGAGCGAACAGACCTCTCGGACCGTGCGCCACGCGGTCACGCCGGGCCGCCGGACCTTCCTCAGGTACACCGGCGCGCTGAGCGCGGCGGCCGCCGTCACCACCTCGCTCTCCGCCTGCTCGTCGGGGCCCGAGTCCACCAACGAGACCGGGGGCGGCGGCAAGGGCGGCGGCTCGACGCTCACGGCCGTCATCGGCTACGGCAACGACGGCAGCTGGGATCCGACGCAGACCGCGTCCGCCTTCGCGATGGCCGGCAACGAGCACATCTACGAGGGGCTGCTCGGCACCGACCCGATCACCCGCGAGCCCTACGCCGCGCTCGCCACCGAGATACCGAACGACCTCAGGGCGACCACCTGGAAGTTCACCCTGCGCCCCGGCGCCACGTGGCACGACGGCAAACCGGTCACCGCCGACGACGTCGTCTTCGTCTTCGACCGCATCCTCGACCCCACGACGCAGACCCTCGCCAAGGGCTTCTTCGCGAGCTGGCTCAAGGAGGTCAGGAAGGTCGACGCGACCTCCGTCGAGCTGCGCCTGAAGTTCCCCTTCCCCGACGGCGCCGCCCGCCTCTCCCTCGCCAAGATCATGCCGAAGCACGTCTTCTCGAAGCCGGGCGCCTGGGACGAGGCGACCAAGGGCAAGGCCGTGGGCTCGGGACCGTACCGGCAGACCGCGCACCACCCGAAGTCGAACACCACCTTCGAGGCCTTCGACGACTACAACGGGCCGCGCAAGGCCGCCTTCAAGAAGATGAACTGGCTGACCATCGTGGACGCCGCGCCGCGCGTCGCGAAGATCTCCGGCGGCAGCGCGGACGCGGAGATCGCCGACAACATCCCGTACGCCAACATCGAGCAGCTCAAGAAGGGCGGGATGACCGTCGAGGGCGGCGCGGGGATGAACAACCTCTTCCTGCTCTTCAACACCGCGCACAAGCCCTTCGACGACGTCCGTGTCCGCCAGGCCCTGCACTACGCCATCGACCGCGACAAGATGATCGAGGCCGCCCTCAAGGGCCACGGCAAGGCGTCGACGTCCTTCCTCAACGAGGCCAACCCCTCCTACCGGCCCGCCAGGACGGTGTACGCGTACGACCTGGCGAAGGCGAGGAAACTCCTGAAGGCGGCGGGGGTCGGCAAGCTGAGCATCAACCTCATGGCCGTGAACGTGAGCTGGATCGTGGACTGCCTGCCGACCATCCAGGACGGCTGGGAGAAACTGGGCGTCGAGGTCACCCTCGACCCGCAGGAGACCACGGCCGTCTTCACCAAGCTGGACCAGAAGAAGGACTTCCAGGTCGTCGCGGCCGCCTCGAACCCCAACCAGTTCGGGCTCGACGCCGACCTGATCATGCACTACAACTACGGCCCCGGGAACCTGTGGATGGGCTACGCGCGCTGGGCCGGCGACTCCGTGGCCAAGAAGCTCTTCAAGGACATGGACCAGGCCACCCGCGAACCCGACGCGGGCCGCAAGAAGACCATGGTCCAGGAGTACATCGACGTCGTCGCGGAACAGGCCGTGCTCTACCCGGTCGTCCACAACGAGCTGATGACGGCCTGGGACCCGAAGAAGGTCACCGGGGTCAAGGCCCAGCCCTACCCGGGGATCAACCTGCTGCAGGCCAAGTGGGCCTGATGCCCGGCGAGTCCAGGAGCCGCATGCCGTGACCGCAGTCCTCAGAATCCTGGCCCGCCGCGTCGCCCTGCTCGTCCCGCTGCTGCTCGGCATCGTGCTCTTCGTGTTCCTCGTGATGCGCTTCTCGGACGTCGACCCGGCCTCCGCGTTCTTCCAGGGCGCCAACCCGACCCCCGAGCAGCTGCGCCGGTTCCGCGAGGAGAACGGGCTGCTCGACCCGCTGCCCGTGCGCTACATCGCCTTTGTCGGGGACCTCCTCCACGGCGACATGGGCATCAGCGTCCTGAACCGCTCCCCCGTGCTGGACCAGGTCACCACCGCCCTGCCGCTCACGATGCAGCTCACCTTCCTGGGCCTCGGCATCGCCGTGGTGCTCTCCCTGACCCTCGGCGTCACCGCCGCGATCCACCGCGACCGGCTGCCGGACCAGCTGATCCGCGTCGTCTCGCTGACCGGCGTCGCCGCACCCGGCTTCTGGCTGGCGCTGCTGATGATCCAGTACCTGGCCGTCGACCTCGGCTGGTTCCCGACCGGCGGCTACATCAACCCCGCCGACTCCTTCACGGGCTGGCTCAGGACCATGACGCTGCCCGCCTTCGCGCTCTCCCTGCCGGTCGCGGCCGGCCTCACCCGGATCATCCGCACGGCCGTCGTCGAGGAGCTCGACAAGGACTACGTGCGCACCGCGATCGGCTGCGGGCTTCCGCCGGTGGTCGTCGTCGGCCGCAACGTGCTGCGCAACGCCCTCATCAATCCCCTGACCGTGCTCGGCCTGCGCGTCGGCTATCTGCTCGGCGGTGCCGTCGTCATCGAGACGATCTTCTCGCTGCCCGGCATGGGCAAGCTGATGATCGACGCCGTGAAGAACGGCGACCCGGCCGTCGTGCAGGGCGTCGTCATCACCACCGCCGTCGGCTTCGTCGTCGTCAACCTCGTCATCGACGTCCTCCACCTGCTGGTCAACCCGCGTCTGAGGGGGGCCGGCTGATGTTCACCTCACGCAAGGCGCTCACCGAACGCCTCTCCGTGCCCGGCCTGCGGCTCCGCTCCCTGCGGCGCCTCCCCGTACTGTCCCGCGTCGCGGTCGGCGTCGTCGGCCTCGTCGTCCTGGTGGCCCTGTTCGCACCGCTGATCGCCCCGCACGACCCGCTCGACCAGCAGCCCCAGACCGACGGCACGGGACACCCCTCCGGCGACCACTGGATGGGCCAGGACAGCCTGGGCCGCGACATCCTCAGCAGGCTGATGTACGGGGCGCGCTGGTCGCTGGCGATCGGGCTCGGCGCCACCCTGCTCGCCCTTCTCGTCGGCGCGGTCATCGGCGCGGTCGCCGCGACCTCCCGCAAGGCCGTCGACGAGACGCTGATGCGCTGCCTGGACGTCGTCATGGCGTTTCCCGGCATCGCGCTCGCCGCCGTGCTCGTCGCGGTCTTCGGCGGCGGCATCACCGTCCTGATCTGCGCCATCGCCTTCCTGTTCACCCCGCCGATCGCCCGGGTCGTACGGGCCAACGTGCTCGACCAGTACGGCGAGGACTACGTCGTCGCCGAACGCGTCATCGGCGCCCGCACCCCGCACATCCTGATCCGGCACGTCGCCGTGAACTGCGCGGCACCCATCCTCGTCTTCTGCACGGTGCAGGTCGCCGAGGCCGTCGTCTTCGAGGCCTCGCTCTCCTTCATCGGCGCCGGCGTGCGGCCGCCCGACCCGTCCTGGGGCAGCGTCATCGCCGACGGCAAGAACATGGTCCTGATCGGCGGCTGGTGGGCGACGGTCTTCCCCGGACTCCTGATGCTGCTCACCGTCCTCGCCCTGAACATCCTCTCCGAGGGCGTGTCGGACGCGTGGGCGGCGCCGTCCGGCCGGGACGTCCCGGCCGCGGCCCGCGCCCGGGACCGCCTGGAGGCCCCCGAGCCGGGCGGCGGCCAGGTCCTCGAACTGCCCGGCCTGACCGAGGCGGCCCGGCGCCTGCGCGCCCGCGCCCGACCCCTGCCGACGGGCGCCCCCGTCCTGGACGTCACCGGCCTGACCCTCTCCTTCCCCGAGCGCCACGGCGGCGTGGACATCGTCGACGGCATCAGCTTCGCCGTGCGCCCCGGCGAAGTCCTCGGCCTGGTCGGCGAATCGGGCTGCGGCAAGTCGCTGACCGCGCTGACGGTGATGGGCCTTGAGCCCAGGGGCGCCCGGGTCGGCGGGCGGATCACCTTCGACGGCCAGGAGCTCGTCGGGCTGCCCGCGCGGGCCAGGCGCCGGCTCCTCGGCCACGCCATGGCGATGGTCTACCAGGACGCGCTGTCCTCGCTGAACCCGGCGATGACCGTACGTGCGCAGCTGCGGCAGGTCGTCCGCAGGGGCGGCCGCCGCTCCCCCGCGGCCCTCCTCGAACTGGTCGGCCTCGACCCCGAACGGACACTGCGCAGCTACCCGCACGAGCTGTCCGGCGGCCAGCGCCAGCGCGTCCTGATCGCCATGGCCCTCTCCCGCGACCCGAAACTGATCGTCGCCGACGAGCCGACCACCGCGCTCGACGTCACCGTGCAGGCGCAGATCATCCAGCTCCTGCTGCGCCTGCGCGAGGAGTTGGGGTTCGCCCTGATCCTCGTCTCGCACGACCTGGCGCTCGTCGCCGACGTCACCGACCGGGTGGTGGTCATGTACGGCGGACAGATCGTCGAGACGGGCGTGACCGCCGACCTGGTCGAGGCCCCGGCCCACCACTACACGCGCGGGCTGCTCGGCTCGGTGCTCTCCCTGGAGTCGGCGCAGCAGCGGCTCACCCAGATCAAGGGCGTCGTCCCGTCCCCCGCCGACTTCCCGGCAGGCTGCAGATTCTCGGACCGCTGCCCCCTGGCGAGCGACCTGTGCCGAAGCGACGCCCCGCAGCTGCTCGGCGACCGCGCCCACGCGACGGCATGCCACCATCCGGCGCCACTGAGCCCCGCGAGGGGCACGGGGAGCCGCGCGAACGGCCACGACGAACCGGCGTCCGCGCACCGGGTCGAGCTCCCCGCGGCGCGCCGCCCCACGACGGATCGCCCCACGACGGAGGGAGAGCCGACATGACCACCACGGCCACCATGACGACCCCGATCGTGGCGCTGGACGACGTGCACGTCGTGCACAGGGCCCGCTCCGGGGGCCTGTTCTCCCGGGACCACGTGTACGCCCTCACCGGGGCGACCCTGACCGTCGCCCCCGGCGAGACCGTCGGCGTGGTCGGCGAGTCGGGCTGCGGCAAGTCGACCCTGGCCAGGGTCCTGGTCGGCGTACAGCGCCCCACGGCGGGCACGGTGGCCTTCCGGGGCGAGGACCTGTGGACCATGGGATCCGCCCCCCGCAGGACGGCGATCGGCACACACACCGGAATGATCTTCCAGGACCCCTCGACCGCCCTGAACCGCAGGCTCACGGTCCGCCGGATCCTCCGCGACCCCCTGGACGTGCACCGCCGCGGCACGCCGGCCGGGAGGGACGAGCGCGTACGGGAACTGATGTCCCTGGTCGGCCTGCCGACCGCTCTCGCCGAGGGGCTGCCGGGACAGCTCTCGGGCGGTCAGCGCCAACGCGTGGCGATCGCCCGTGCCCTCGCCCTGGAACCGGACCTGGTGGTCGCCGACGAGCCCACCAGCGCCCTCGACGTGTCGGTGCGCGCCCAGATCCTCAACCTGCTCCTCGACCTGAAGGAGCGCCTGGGCCTGGCGCTGGTCTTCGTCTCCCACGACATCCAGACCGTCCGCAGGATGAGCGACCGCGTCGTGACGATGTACCTCGGCCGGATCGTCGAGGAGGCGCCGGCCGCCGAGATCCTGGACCGCGCCCGCCACCCGTACACGCGCGCCCTGTTCTCCGCCACCCCGGGCCTGCTCGACCCCATCGACCCGATCCCGCTGGCGGGCCCCGTGCCGTCGGCGACCCGCCCGCCGAGCGGCTGCCCCTTCCGTACCCGCTGCTGGCGGGCGGACGAGGTGTGCGCCACGGCGATGCCGGAGATCCGGTCGGACACCCGGCCGGAAGCTGCCGGGTCCGCCCCCCGGCCGGCGGACCCCGCGCACCGCTTCCGCTGTTTTCACCCCGTCGACGGGGGACAGTCGACCCACGACCTCGTCACCCAGGCCGCCGCCACGGCCTTCGCCGACCCCAGGGAGCGTCCATGAACCCCACCCCGCCGACCGGTGTCGTCCCACCCGTCTGCACCCCGCTGACACCGGACCGCGAGGTGGACGTCCCCTCCCTCGTCCGGCTCGTCGACCACCTGGTCGCGGGCGGCGTCGACGGCCTGTTCGTGCTCGGCTCGACCTCGGAGGTCGCCTATCTGACGGACGCGCAGCGCGCCCTGGTCGTCGACACGGTCGTACGGCACGTGGGCGGCCAACTGCCCGTCATCGCGGGGGCGATCGACATGACGACCCCCCGCGTCCTGGACCGTGCGCGGGCCGCCGTCGCGGCGGGCGCGGACGCGGTCGTGGTCACCGCGCCCTTCTACACGCGGACCCACCCGGCCGAGATCTCCCGCCACTTCCGGCTGGTCGCGGCGGGCTGCGGGGTGCCGGTCGTCGCGTACGACCTGCCGGTGGCCGTCCACTCCAAGCTGGGCGCGGAGCTGGTCCTCGAACTGGCGGCGGACGGCGTGCTCGCGGGCCTGAAGGACTCCAGCGGCGACGAGGGCTCCTTCCGCTCCGTCGTCCTCGGCAAGCGGTCGCGGCCGGGGCTCGCGGGCTTCGGCGTCCTGACGGGGTCGGAGGTGACGGCCGACTCGGCGCTGGCGATGGGCGCGGACGGCGTCGTGCCGGGCCTCGGGAACGTGGACCCCGAAGGGTACGTGCGCCTCCATCGCGCCTGCCGGGCGGGCGACTGGGCGCAGGCGCGGGCCGAACAGGAGCGGCTGTGCGGCCTGTTCGGGATGGTCACGGCCGGGGACCCGGCCCGGATGGGCGCGAGCTCCGCCGCGCTCGGCGCGTTCAAGGCCGCGCTGCACCTGCGCGGGATCATCGACTGCCCGGCGACGGCCGAGCCGCAGGTCCCGCTGTCGGCGGCGGAGACCGAGCGGGTGGGCAAGCACCTGGCGGCAGCGGGACTGCTGTGAGGGGCCGGCGCCCTCGGCCTCCCTCAGGGAGAGGGCGCCGTCCCCGGGGCGACGAGTCCCGACTCGTAGGCGGTGATGACGAGTTGGGCCCTGTCCCGGGCGCCCAGCTTTCCCATGATCCGGCTGACGTGTGTCTTCGCGGTCAGCGGACTCAGGCCCAGCGCGTCGGCGATCTCCTGGTTGTTCCGGCCGCGCGCGACGAGCCGCAGGACCTGCCGTTCCCGCTCCGAGAGGCCCTCGGGCCCGCCGGTCGGGGGCGGCGGCGTGTCCGCCGCGCGCAGCACGCGGGCGATCAGTCGGGCCGTGGGGCCCGGCGACAGGAGGGAGTCGCCCGCGGCCACCGTGCGGATGGCGTCGAGGAGTTCGGCGGGCCTGGTGTCCTTGACGAGGAAGCCGGACGCGCCCGCGCGCAGTGCGTCGAGGACGTGCTCGTCGGTGTCGTACGTCGTCAGCATCAGGACCTTCACGCCCGCCAGGTCCTCGTCGGCCGCGAGCAGCCGGGTCGCCTCGATGCCGTCGAGGTCGGGCATGCGGATGTCCATGACGACGAGGTCGGCGCGCTCGGCGCGGGCCAGTTCGACCGCCGAGCGTCCCGTGCCGGCCTGCGCGACGACCTCCATGTCGGGCGCCGAGTCGACGAGCATCGCGAACGCGGCGCGTACCAGCGTCTGGTCGTCGGCGAGCAGCACGCGGATCGTCATCGCCCGCCTCCCGAAGCACGCGTCGTCATGACAGACCTCCCAGGGACACGGGTGCCAGGGGCAGCACCGCGGCCACCATGAAACCTCCCTCGGGGCGCGGGCCCGCGTCCAGGGTGCCGCCGACCGTGCGGGCCCGCTCCCGCATGCCCAGGAGACCGAATCCCGGCGTGTGGGCGGCCTCGTGGGCCCGGCCGCCGGAGCCGTCGTCCGTGACCCGTACGCACAGCGCCGCGTCCTCCTCGCGCACCGAGACCCGCACGGTGCTGCCGGGACCCGCGTGCCGCACGACGTTGGTGAGGGCCTCCTGCACGATCCGGTAGGCCGCGACGCCGACGGCGGGCGGCGCCTGGCACTCGGCCACGGCCAGCTCCACGCGGGCGCCCGCCGTGCGGGCCGCGGCGGCGAGGTCGGGCAGGCCGTCGAGGCCCGGCAGCGGGCCGCGCGCCCCGCCGTCCTCGTCCTCGGCGCCGGAGCGCAACACCTGGAGTGTGGCCCGGAGTTCACCGCGTGCGGTGCGGCAGGTGTCGGCGACGTCGTCGAGCGCCTTGGCGACGGCCGCGCGGTCGAGGCGTTCCGGATCGGCGGCCAGTACGTGCGCGGCGACGGACGTCTGGACGCCGACGAGCGTGATGCTGTGCGCGAGGAGGTCGTGCAGGTCGCGGGCGACCCGCAGGCGTTCCTCGGCGACCCGGCGGCGCGCCTCCTCCTCGCGGGTGCGCTCCGCGCGCTCGGCCCGCTCCACCACGGAGGCGACGTACTGGCGGTGGATGCGTACGTACACGCCGAGCAGCAGGAAGGCGACGATCCAGCCGGAGATGCGCAGCGACTCCGCGCCCTCGGCCATGCCCTCGTGGAACTTCAGGCCCAGCATGATGCTCATGACCCCGGCGCCGACGAGGGCGGTGCTGCGCGGCCTGCACCGGGACGCCACGGTGAACAGGCCGGCCATCGACACCGCCATGGGCGCGGAGTGGTTGGCGCCCAGCGAGTGGTAGGTGAGCAGGATCGCCATCAGGGCGAGCATGACGCGCATCGGAGCGCGCCGCCGCCACACGATGACGCCGTGCGCGGCGAGCAGCAGCGCCCAGCCGTACGCGTCGGGCGGGTCGCCGTTGTCCCGCACGATCCGCACGGTCACGACGGCGCACGCCGCCATGGCCAGGGCGAACAGGGCGTCGGTGCGCAGTCGTTCGCCGGGGGCGGCGGGGCCGAGGACGCGTTCGACGAGGTTGCGGCGGCCGGGGCACGGCCGGGCGACCGGTCCTGCCAGAGATGACTCCACGGCCCCATCCTCGGGCACACGGGCGCCCCTGCGGGAGGGGAGGGGCGCGTGCGGGGGCCGGCGCGACGGGGGCCGGCTCAAGGCGAGGCGACCGGGACGGGTCCGGCCTCGGGGGCCGCGGGCCTGTCCGCCGGGCGCCTGGAGAGCGGTCCGGGCCACCACACCTTCCTGTTGAGCGCGACGCTCGCGCTCGTCACCAGGTACGTGCGGACCAGGAAGGCGTCGGGCAGCACGGCGCCGCTCGCGAGCACGACCAGCGGCCTGCGCCCGGCGGAGCTGCCCCTCACCAGGGGCGAGTTGCCCGGTACGCCGCTGTGAGGCCTGGGGGCGGCCGTGCTCAGGAAGGCGTCCGCGCCGTCGCCAGCAGGCGAATCACGTCCTCCGAGCAGATCGTCAGCGCGCAGCCCGCCGTGCTGAGCACGTCCCGTTCGGCCGTGGTGTAGGGGCCGTCGGCCAGGGCGATGCGGGCGCCCTGGAGGAGGAGGGCCTCGCGGCCCGCGGGGGCGAGGTGCGGGGCCAGGGGGCCCAGCGCCTCGTGGAGTTCGATGGCGAGGCCGGGGCCGCAGTCGGGCTCGGTGGCGCGTCCCGCGTCCGTGGCGAGCGCGTCGACGAGGGCGACGAGCTGCTCCTCGGTGCAGTCGTCGTGGCCCGCGCCGTGCAGCGCGGCGACCGCCGTGTCCAGGGTCGAGCGGGAGGTGGTGCCGCCGGTGGAGAGGACCGCGAGGACGATGGTGTGCACGGCGTCGCGGAGCATCGCGGAGAGCCGGGTGGTGGTGGGGTGGTCCAGGACGTCCGGGTCGAACAGGTCCTGGCAGGCGGCGCACTGGATGACGGGACCCGCGGTGCCGCGCGGCAGGACGGGCAGGCCGAGCAGGACGAAGCGGCGCCGGCCCGTGAGCCGCTGGAAGTTGCGGTCGCCGCCGCACGCGGGGCAGAAGAATTCACCGTCGCCGACGGTGTCCCAGGCCGTGTGCATGCCGAACGTCCGCCGGTACAGCGCCCACCCGCGTGAGACCGGTTTGGCGGGGATGCGGGAATTCCGGCCGGTTCGTCCCCGATCTGGCAGCACCACGCACCTCCGTAACTCCCCGGCTGCATTGCCGCGTTGGCGTGATGTTAGCCACATCCTTGATGTGACGTCAGCACCTCGTACAGGAGAGCGAGTCGAACGTGGCCGGGAGACGACGCGGCCCCGCCCGCCACAGGGGCGGACGGGGCCGGGCCGAAACGGTGTGCGGACTAGCGTGCCGCGCGGTTGACGGCGGAGACGACGGCCTTCAGGGACGCGCGTGTCGTGTTGGCGTCGATGCCGATGCCCCAGAGGACCTTGTCGCCGATCGCGCACTCGATGTACGAGGCGGCCTGCGCGGACGCGCCCTCGCTCATCGTGTGCTCCTGGTAGTCCAGCAGGCGTACGTCGATGCCGATGCCCTGCAGCGCGTCGAAGAACGCGGAGATCGGACCGTTGCCGGTACCGGTCAGCACGGTGTCCGCGCCGTCCAGCGTGGCCTCGACGGTGAGGGTGTCGACGCCGTCGGTGTCGGTCGTCGTCTGGCCGTTCTTGACCTGAATCCGACCCCAGGGGTTCGCCGGGTTCGGCAGGTACTCGTCCTGGAAGACGCTCCAGATCGCGCCCGGCGTGACTTCGCCGCCTTCGGCGTCGGTCTTCGCCTGGATGATCCGCGAGAACTCGATCTGCATACGGCGCGGCAGGTCGAGCTTGTGGTCGTTCTGCA
>NZ_JBVIXD010000011.1:0-18789 GCF_055593965.1 Streptomyces sp. NPDC040622
TGAGTTCTCAAGGAACGGACGCTTCCTTTGTACTCACCCTCTCGGGCTTTCCTCCGGGCGCTTCCCTTCGGTGTTTCTTTTGTTCTTGCGTTTCCAACTCTACCAGATCCGTTTTCCGTTCCGTTTCCGGTTCGGATTTCATTTCCGGTGGCCGTTGGGGGCCTTTGCCTTTCGGCGTGTTCACTACGTTAGCGGATTCCCTCCGCAACTCATAATCGAGTTCCGCGAGTTCGAATTCGGGCATGCGGGCACGCCGAATAGGACCCCGCCAAGGGGAAGTCGTTAGGTAGTGGTTGGCCGCTTCCAGCTGCTGGCAGATTGCCGTCACCGGGTCAAGCGGCTCGGACTACATTACGGAGGCACCAACGCCGCGTCAAGTTCGTCGGCGCCGGGGCGCATGGGCCCGATAAGGGCTGACCGTAGGGTCGTTGACCGTCCAGAAGCGCCACGGGTGGACACCGCCCTCGCCGGCCACGCCCGTGCGGGGACCGCTCCCGACCTGGTCGGAGGGGGTCGGGGTGCCGGTCAGGAGGGTGAACGGGGAGTCCGGGGCGCCGCAGACGTCGCTGCCGTCGAACCGTCGGTCCACGTCGAGGGCGGTGGCCATGCGTGCGGGGCCTTTGGCCAGTTCCCTGTCGTTGCGGGCCGAGAGTCGTCGTGTGCGCGCCAGGTCGGCGCCCTCCGTGATCTCTCCCGCGCGCAGCAGCACCGCGCCCGCCGTGCCGTCCGGACCGCACACCAGGTTCATGCAGTGCCACATGCCGTAGGTGAAGTAGACGTACAGGTGTCCGGGCGGGCCGAACATCACGCCGTTGCGGGCCGTACGGCCGCGATACGCGTGCGAGCCGGGGTCCGCCTCCCCCGCGTACGCCTCCACCTCCGTCAGGCGGAGCTCGATCGGCCCTTCGTCGGAGTCGCGTACGAGTACGCGACCCAGCAGGTCCGGAGCCACGTCCAGGACAGGGCGGTCGAAGAAGTCACGTGTAAGGGGCGTACGGTCAGGTGCCGCGATCATGGCGACCGAGGGTAATGCACGTGGTCTGCGCACGCGGGTGGCCTTCGGACCGCCCGATGGCCAGGGTGATGACGCGGAACCGCGCGCGGTCCCCTCGCGTTTGTACCGATCAAGTATGCAAGTCGAGACGAACCACAGGCGGCGGCCTGGGGAGGAGAGTCATGGGGTTCAAGAAGCTGCTCGCGAGTCTGGGGGCCGGTGGCGCCTCGGTGGAGACCGTGCTGACCGAGGTCAACGTGGTCCCGGGCGGCGTGGTCCAGGGCGAGGTGCGGATCCAGGGCGGGTCGGTGGACCAGCAGATCGAGGGGCTCTCCGTCGGTCTGCAGGCACGCGTCGAGGTCGAGGGCAACGACCAGGAGACCAAGCAGGACATCGAGTTCACCAAGCTGCGGCTCGGTGGCGCCTTCACCCTGCAGGCCGGCCAGGTGCACGCCGTGCCGTTCGGCCTGGAGATCCCCTGGGAGACCCCGGTCACCAGCATCGACGGTCAGCAGCTGCGCGGCATGAACATCGGTGTGACCACCGAGCTGGAGATCGCGCGCGCCGTGGACTCGGGCGATCTGGACCCGATCAACGTGCACCCGCTGCCGGCGCAGCAGGCCCTCCTGGACGCCTTCATCCAGCTGGGCTTCCGCTTCAAGAGCGCCGACATGGAGCGCGGTCACATCCGCGGTACGCGGCAGAAGCTGCCGTTCTACCAGGAGATCGAGTTCTACCCGCCGCAGCAGTACCGCGGTCTCAACCAGGTCGAGCTGAGCTTCATCGCCGACGACCGCGAGATGGACGTCGTCCTGGAGATGGACAAGAAGCCGGGGCTCTTCAGCGAGGGCAGCGACTCCTTCCGCTCGTTCAAGGTGGGGCTGAACGACTTCCAGGGCACGGACTGGGCGGCGTACCTGAACGAGTGGCTGTCCCAGGTCGGCAGCAAGCGCAACTGGTTCTAGGCTCGGGGAGGATCAGCGAGGACCAGCAATCAACCAGGAGGTGCCGACGTGAGCGAGCTCAAGAGGCCGCCGCTTCCCCATGACTTCCACCCGCCCGTGCCGTCGTTCACGGTCGTGAGCGAGGACTTCGAGCCGGGTGCGGTCCTTGCGGACGCTCAGGTCTACGCGGCCGGGAACACCTCGCCGCAGCTGCGGTGGGAGGGCTTTCCGCCGGAGACCAAGAGCTTCGCCGTGACGTGCTTCGACCCGGACGCCCCCACGGGCAGCGGGTTCTGGCACTGGACCGTCTTCGACATCCCGGTCGCGGTGACCGAGCTGCCGGGCGGTGCGGGCAGCGGCAAGTTCGAAGGGCTGCCCGAGGGCGCGGTGCAGGTGCGCAACGACTTCGGGACGAAGGAGTTCGGTGGTGCGGCGCCGCCGCCGGGTGACCGGCCGCACCGCTATGTGTTCACCGTGTATGCGGTGGACCAGGAGAAGCTGGGGCCCGACTCCGACGCGCCGCCCGCGTTCGTGGGCTTCAACCTCCGGTTCCACACGCTGGCGCGCGCCCAGGTGATCGCCGAGTACGCGGCTCCCGCGGAGAGCTGAGCGGTCGACGTGAACTGAGCGTTCACCGATTGTTTGCCCGCCTCTGGTCATGGAAGTGATCAGAGGCGGGCATTTTTTATTGCGTTGTCCATCTCGGCGTGCCCGGCCAGAGTTGATCCCAGCCCGCCAGGCGGTGGGCCGGTGCATACGGGAGGTGGGCAGGTTGATGCGGGACACGCTGGTGCTCAACGCGAGCTTCGAGCCGCTCTCGACGGTGTCGCTGAACCGGGCCGTCGTTCTGGTGCTCCAGGACAAGGCCGTGGTGGAGCACGCCCACCCCGGACTCCGTGTGCGCGCCGCGGCGATCGACATCCCCGTGCCCCGGGTGATCAGGCTCTGCAGATACGTGCGGGTGCCGTTCCGAAGACAGGCGCCGTGGTCGAGGCGGGGTGTGCTGGTGCGGGACGGTCACCGGTGCGCGTACTGCGGCAGGCGCGCCACGACCGTGGACCACGTCATACCGCGCTCGCAGGGCGGTGCCGACTCCTGGCTGAACACGGTGGCCTCGTGCGCGCTGGACAATCACCGCAAGGCGAACCGGACTCCTGACGAGGCCGGGATGCCGTTGCTGCGGCAGCCGTTCGAGCCCACGCCTGCCGACGCGATGCTGCTGTCTCTCGGGCGGGACGAGTTGGCCTCGTTGCCCGAGTGGCTGGCGCAGCCCGCGGCGTAGGACTCCGCGCCCCTTGCGGGGCGCGTCGTCCGACGGGGTCGCTCAGTCGATGCGCGGCTGTTCGCGGCGCTCCGTGCCGGAGGAGCCGCCGCTGCCCGAACCGCCGCCCATGGGGTTGAAGTTGCCGAGCGCGCCGCCGAGGCCCTTGAGGGCGTCGCCGATCTCGCTGGGCACGATCCAGAGCTTGTTCGCGTCGCCCTCGGCGATCTTCGGGAGCATCTGGAGGTACTGGTACGAGAGGAGCTTCTGGTCCGGGTCGCCGGCGTGGATGGACTCGAAGACCGTGCGGATCGCCTGGGCCTCGCCCTCGGCGCGCAGAGCCGCGGCCTTGGCCTCACCTTCGGCGCGCAGGATCGCGGACTGCTTCTCACCTTCGGCGCGCAGGATCTCCGACTGCCGGACACCTTCGGCCTGGAGGATCGCGGCGCGCTTGTCACGGTCGGCGCGCATCTGCTTCTCCATCGAGTCTTGGATGGAGGTCGGCGGCTCGATCGCCTTGAGCTCGACGCGGTTGACGCGGATGCCCCACTTGCCGGTGGCCTCGTCGAGGACGCCGCGCAGGGCCGCGTTGATCTCCTCGCGGGAGGTCAGGGTCCGCTCCAGGTCCATGCCGCCGATGATGTTGCGCAGGGTGGTGACGGTGAGCTGCTCGATCGCCTGGATGTAGCTGGCGACTTCGTACGTCGCGGCCCTGGCGTCGGTCACCTGGTAGTAGATGACGGTGTCGATGTTGACCACCAGGTTGTCCTGGGTGATCACCGGCTGGGGCGGGAAGGGGACGACCTGTTCACGGAGGTCGATGCGGTTGCGGATCGAGTCGATGAACGGGACGACGATGTTCAGTCCGGCGTTCAGCGTGCGTGTGTAGCGGCCGAAGCGCTCCACGATGGCGGCGCTCGCCTGCGGGATCACCTGGATGGTCTTGATCAGGGCGATGAAGACCAGCACCACCAGAATGATCAGGACGATGATGATTGGTTCCATCGTGGCTCCCCGTACCCTTCATGCCTCGGCGAAGATCTTGCTGGTCGAGTCTGTCAGACCGTCGTACAACCCGTGGGGCATTCACATGACGACGGCCGTCGCTCCGTCGATCTCCACGACGTCCACTTCCTGGCCGGCTTCGAAGGCGCGCTCCGTGTCGAGCGTGCGGGCCGACCAGATCTCGCCCGCGAGCTTGATGCGGCCGCCCGATGCGTCGACCCGTTCGAGGACGAGGGCCGTTCTGCCCTTCAACGCCTCGACTCCGGTGGCCAGTTCGGGGCGCTGTGCGCGATGCCTGGCCGCGACCGGGCGTACGACGCCGATGAGCGCGACGGAGACCGCGGCGAAGACCACGACCTGCAGCACGGTGTCGCCGCCGAGGCCCGCTGTCACGGCGGCCGCGACGGCGCCCACGGCGAGCATGCCGAGCTCCGGCATCGCGGTCAGTACGAGCGGGATTCCGAGCGCGGCCGCCGCGATCAGCCACCACACCCATGCGTCGATGTCCACATGGTCATGGTAGGTCCGCGGGCACCCTGCGGGACAGGGCGCAGGCGGCTCAGCCGAGCGGCAGGCCCGTGGCGGTCCAGCGGTCGTTCCGCTGCTCGACGACCAGCGGGAGGCCGAAGCAGAGGGAGAGGTTGCGGGAGGTGAGCTCCAGCTCCAGCGGGCCCGCGGCCATGACCTTGCCCTGGCGGATCATGAGGACGTGCGTGAAGCCGGGGGCGATTTCCTCGACGTGGTGCGTGACCATGATCATCGAGGGGGCGATCGGGTCGCGGGCGAGGCGGCCGAGGCGGCGGACGAGGTCTTCGCGGCCACCGAGGTCGAGGCCGGCGGCGGGCTCGTCGAGGAGCAACAGCTCGGGGTCGGTCATCAGGGCACGGGCGATCAGGGTGCGCTTGCGCTCGCCCTCGGAGAGGGTGCCGAACTTGCGGTCGAGGTAGTCGCTCATGCCGAGGCGGTCGAGGAAGGCGCGGGCGCGCTGCTCGTCGACGTCCTCGTAGTCCTCGTGCCAGCCGGCGGTCATGCCGTACGCCGCGGTGAGCACCGTCTGGAGGACGGTCTGGCGCTTGGGCAGCTTCTCTGCCATCGCGATGCCCGCGACGCCGATGCGCGGGCGCAGCTCGAAGACGTCGGTGCCCGGCTTGCCGAGGGTCTCGCCGAGGATGGTGGCGGTGCCGGTGCTCGGGTAGAGGTAGCTGGACGCGACGTTCAGGAGGGTGGTCTTGCCCGCGCCGTTCGGGCCGAGGATGACCCAGCGCTCACCCTCCTTCACCGACCAGGAGACCTGGTCCACCAGAGCCCGGCCCTCGCGGACCACAGATACGTCCTCAAGCTCCAGTACATCGCTCATGAGCGCGCTGTCTCCCATTGCAGTCTCGGTCGTCGCTCGCGCCTGTGGACGCGGCCCCCGGATAAAACCTACGCCACCGGCCGACCGTTCCTGTCGTGAGCCCGGTCCTTAGGCTGTGTGCATGCTCTCGGAACCACGCTCAGGACGCCTGGCCGCATGGGGAAATGCCCTTTTGGCCGGACTTGTTTCTCCGGATGACGCCGTGCTCGCCATGGTCGGCGAGGACGCGGTGCACCGGGTCGAAGGACTGCCCGGCGAGTCGGCCCCCGTCGGGCTCACGCTCGCCCTGGGGCGGCTGCGCTCGCTGGGGGTGACCGGACTGCGGGTGGCGCTGCCCGCGCCGGGGCATCCGCTGGGACTGAGCGGTCCCCCCGCGTTCAACGCGCGCGCCCTGGAGGCCGAGGAGGCCGTCGTCGCGTTCGGCGCGCCGTACGGGCTCGTGCCGGAGGTGTACGAGGCGGGGCCCGAGGGTGACGTGCACGTCGAGGTCGTCTGGCACTGTCTGCCGGTGCGTGAGGCGCCGCCCGCCGACGTTCCCTCGCTCGGCGAGGCGGAGCGCGAGCTCGCCGAGGCACTGCGGGAGGCGACTGAGGTGCTGTCCCGGCTCGATGTCGCGGGGTCGGGTCCGGTCGCGGAGGCGGCGCTCGACGCGTACCGGGCTCGGGCGGAGCGCGGCCGCGAGGTGCTCGCGCCCGGCTATCCGCCGCGCGCGGTGCGGGTGTTGGAGCTGGCGCAGCGGGTCGGTCTGCTGATCTCGCTGGCGTACGAGAACGGGCACGGCGGGGCGGTGAGCGCCGCGGAGATGGCCGCGCGGGGCGAGGCCCTGCGTCCCGTGGAGCGGACGGCGCGGCGGGCCCAGGTGGCCGCGTACAACGCGTATGTCGAGGAGCGGGAGCGGGGCGGGCGCTGAAACCGGTGAGCGGCTGAGCCGGTGAGCGTGCGGGCCGGGTCCGTTGTACGGGAGGGGTCCGCGACGCCGGGGGCCCCGCGGACCGGTGTGGTCGGCGGGGCCCGGGGCGGAGCCGGTGGCTCAGTGGTTCACGGTGCCGTTGGCGAACGCCGGGTTGAGGATGCCGACCACGTTCACGCTGTTGCCGGTGACGTTGACCGGGACGTCGACGGGCACCTGGACGAGGTTGCCGGAGCCGACGCCCGGCGACTTCGTGGCGGCACCGTTGGCCTGGGCGTCCGAGGTGGCGGACGCGGCGCCGGCGGTGGCACCCGCGGCGATGCCGGCGGCGACGACGACCAGGGCGGCCTTCTTGGCGATGCTGTTCATGGGAAGTGCTCCTCGTGCAGACATGGGCGACCCCGGCGACGGGGTCGGGATCAGAAGGGGTGTGCGGCGCACGGTGGGTGCGCGGATCGTGACCGGCTCCGCCACGGGCACGTCGGCGGACCGGCCGGCCGCGGAACCGCTCGCGGAGGTGCGGGCGGCGCGTCGCGGCGTGCGATCAGAAGTTCTCGCAGACGTTTCCGAACGTCGGGTTCAGCGCGCCGATGACGGTGACCGTGTTGCCGCAGGCGTTCACCGGGATGTGGACCGGGGCCTGGACCAGGTTGCCGGAGACGACGCCGGGAGACTTCTTGGCGACACCGTCGGCGTGCGCGCCACCGTGCGCGGAGGCCATACCGGCGCCGGCCGCGACCAGGCCACCGGCCACCATCGTGACGGCGGCGGCCTTCTTGAGGTTCTTCACTTCTACGATCCTCCTGAGCGGAAGCTGCGGCCAACCGCCGCAGCACGCCCTGGAGAACGGTCCGGCCGCCCCGGGGGATACGCCAATTGGGGGACATCCACACGACGGTATGAATCTCAGCCCGGAAGGCGACGGTCCGCTCCGCGCCCCGGCGCGCGCCGCCGGAGCGCCCGTCAGCGCCCTGATCAGCCCGCCACTCCGTGGCGCACGGCCCAGAGCGCGGCCTGGGTACGGTCGGCCAGGTCCAGTTTCATCAGGATGTTCGAGACGTGCGTCTTGACGGTCTTCTCGGAGAGGACGAGGGCGCGGGCGATCTCACGGTTGGACCGGCCGTCGGCGATCAGGCCGAGCACCTCGCGCTCGCGCTCGGTGAGCGAACCGCCCCTGCCCTGGCCGGTGCCGGTCTCCTCCTGGGAGAGCAGCGCGCCCGCCACCTCGGGCTGCAGCAGGACGTGTCCCGCGTGCACGGAGCGGATGGCGCCGGCGAGCGCGTCCGGGTCGACGTCCTTGTAGACGTACCCGGCGGCGCCGGCGCGCAGGGCGGGGACGACCGTGCGCTGTTCGGTGAAGCTGGTGACGATGAGCACGCGCGCGGGGTTGGCCAGTTCGCGGAGCTTGCGCAGTGCCTCGACGCCGTCCATGCCGGGCATCTTGACGTCCATCAGGACGACGTCCGGCCTCAACTCCTCGGCCCGCGCGACCCCTTCGGCACCGTCCGACGCCTCGCCGACGACGTCGATGTCCTCCTGGATCTCCAGGAACGTGCGCAGACCGCGGCGGACCACCTGGTGGTCGTCGACCAGCAGCACCCGGATCCCTGTCTTCGAGTCGCGCGCGGCGTCAGCCACCGGGAACCTCCATCTCGATCGTTGTGCCCTTGCCGGGCTCCGATTCAACGGTCAGCCGTCCGCCGACCCCGCTCGCCCGGTCCCGCATGGAGACCAGGCCGAGGTGGCGCCCCGCGCGTCGTATCGACTTCGGGTCGAAACCCGAGCCGGTGTCGGCGACGCGCAGGACGGCTCCGGCGCCGCGCTTGTCCAGGACCACGGCGACGTGCTCCGCGCCGGAGTGGCGCAGTGCGTTGTGCAGGGCCTCCTGGGCGACCCGCAGCATGGCTTCCTCCTGCGAGGCGGGCAGCGCCCGTACGCCGTTGCTCTCGAAGGTGACCCGCGCGGAGTGCGCGCGGTCCAGTACGTGGATGTGGGTGCGCAACGTGGCCACCAGGCCGTCCTCGTCGAGGGCCGCCGGGCGCAACTCCACGACAGCGGCCCGCAGTTCGTCCGCAGCCTCGGCCGCGAGGACCGCCACCTGCTGCAGTTCGCCCTTGGCCCGGGACGGATCGCGGTCCACCAGGGCCGCGGCGGCCTGGGCCGTCAGGCGCAGCGAGAAGAGCTTCTGGCTGACGGCGTCGTGCAGTTCGTGGGCGAGGCGGGAGCGCTCCTCGGCGATGGTCAGCTCGCGGCTGCGCTCGTACAGGCGGGCGTTGGTCAGCGCGATGGCGGCGTGCTGGGCGAGGATGGAGAGGAGGTCCGCGTCGTCCTCGGTGAAGCCACAACCGCCCAGCGGCTTGGGGCAGTTCTTGTTGGCGAGGAAGAGCGCGCCGAGCGTCTCGTCGTCCGAGCGGATGGGGACGCCGAGGAAGTCGGACATGTCGGGGTGGGCGGCGGGCCAGCCGCCGAAGCGGGGGTCCTCGCGCACGTCGCCGAGGCGTACGGTCTCGCCCTTCTGGAGCATCGAGGCGAGGATGCCGTGCTGCCGGGGCAGCGGGCCGATGGCCTTCCACTGGTCGTCGCTGACGCCGTCGACGACGAACTGGGCGAACCCGCCGTGGTCGTCGGGGACCCCGAGCGCGGCGTACTCGGCGTCGAGCAGCTCGCGGGCCGAGGCGACGATCGTCTTGAGGACGTCGCGCACCTCCAGGTGCCGGCTCATGGCGAGGAGCGCGGAGCTCACCGCGGTCAGGCCGGATCGGGGTCCTTGACTCATGGTCACACCGTACCGGCGGGGTGTGACAGTGCGTATCCGTCCTGTGGAGGCCCCCGCCTAGGTCCCTGGTCCTAGGCGGGGGCCTAGGCCGCCGGACCGGCTTAGGGCGAAGGGCCCCGGGGAGTTGCGGCTCGCGCACGAGGTGTCCGGGGCGGGGCCGTTCCTACGGTGAGGGTCCGGCGGAACGGCGTGCGGCGCCCGCCGGGCGACGGTCAACGACCCGAGGGGACGGATGTCATGCCGGTAGCGATCATCACGGGGGCTTCGAAGGGGCTGGGGCGCGCGCTGGGCGCGGCTCTCGCGGAGTCCGGCTGGGACCTCGTACTCGATGCCAGGACGGCCGGGGTCCTGGCCGATGCGGCGCGGGAGCTGGGCAGGTACGGCACGCGCGTGGAGGCGCGGGCCGGGGACGTCACCGATCCGGGGCACCGCGCGGAGCTGGTGGCCGCGGCCCGCCGCCTCGGCGGTCTGGATCTGCTCGTGAACAACGCGAGTGCGCTGGGCGCGGAACCCCTCGTACGCCTCGACGGTCTGGCGCTCGACGGGCTGCGGGCGGCGCTGGAGACGAACGTGGTGGCGGCCCTCGGTCTGGCCCAGGAGGCGTTGCCGCTGCTGCGGGAGTCCGCGGGGGCGGTGGTGAACGTCAGCTCCGACGCGGCCGTGGAGGCGTACGAGACGTGGGGCGGTTACGGGGCGTCCAAGGCGGCACTCGACCATCTCTCCGCGGTGCTGGCCGAGGAGGAGCCGGGGATCCGGGTGTGGGCGGTGGATCCCGGGGACATGCGGACGGATCTGTACCGGGCGGCGGTGCCCCTGGACGATCCGTCCGGGCGGCCGCTGCCGGAGAGCGTGGTGCCCGCCTTCGTGCGGCTCCTGGCCGAGCGGCCCGCCAGTGGCCGTTATACGGCGACGGCGACGGCTGAGAGGTCGACGGGACCGGCGGGACCGGCGGGACCGGCGGGATCAGCGGCGGCATCGGCGGGCGCGCGATGAGCGTGCTGGGCGCGCCGCTGCGCGTACCGGACTCGCTCGTCGCCCGGGTGCCGCCCGAGCAGCGGGGCCCGGGCCGGGGCAGGGACGCGGTACGGCTGCTGGTGTCGCGCGGCACACGGACCACGCACCACCGGTTCACGGAGCTGCCGTCGCTGCTGCGGGCCGGGGACCTGCTCGTCGTCAACACCTCACCGACCCTGCCGGCGGCCGTGGACGGGAGGCTCGGGCACGCACGCGTGGTGGTGCACTTCTCCACCCGGGGTGCGGACGGGCGGTGGGCGGTGGAGCTGCGCGACCCGGACGGGGAGGGCACCACACGCGCGCGTGGCGGTGGTCCGTCCGGTGCGGTGGTGCGGCTCCCCGAAAACGCACACCTTGTATATGAGGAGCCGATGGCGGCGGGCGGGCAGCGGCTGTGGTGGGTGCGGGTCTCCGCCGACGTGCCGGAGCTGCTGCGGCGGCACGGGCGCCCCATTCGCTACTCCTATACAGACAGGGACCAGCCGCTCGACGCGCACCAGACCGTGTTCGCGCTGGAGTCGCGGGACGGGGCGGGGAGCGCGGAGATGCCGAGCGCGGGGCGGCCTTTCACGGCGTCGACGGTGACGGAGCTGGTGACAAGGGGCGTGCAGTTCGCGCCGGTCGTGCTGCACACCGGTGTCGCCTCGCAGGAGGCGCACGAGCCGCCCTACCCGGAGCTCTTCGAGGTGCCGCGGACATCGGCGCGGCTGATCAACGCGGCACAGGCGGCCGGCGGCCGGGTCGTCGCGGTCGGTACGACCGCGGTGCGTGCCGTCGAGTCCGCCGCGGGGCCCGACGGCGTGGTGCGGGCGGCAAGCGGCCGCACGGAGCTGGTGGTGACGCCGCGGCGCGGCGTGCGGGTCGTGGACGGGCTGCTGACGGGACTCCACGAGCCGGCGGCCTCACACCTGCTGATGCTGGAGGCGGTCGCGGGGCGGGCCGCGATCGAGCGGGGTTACGCGGAGGCGGTACGCCGTCTCTACCTGTGGCACGAGTTCGGCGACGTACATCTCCTCCTCCCGGAGGAGTTTGCTCACCGAGAGCGTTGCTGAGGCAACTCATGGTGAGACTGTTACGTGTCCGATGTGAGCCCGCGCATAGGACACACATCACGTACGAAGGTCCCTAGTGGATAAGGAATCCCTTTATGTGCGGGGGGTGCGGGGCGCGAAGGGGCTCTTCGCACCCCCCGGTCCACTACCCGGGATCGTACGTCACACCTTTGCCACGGAATTTTGCTGCCGCTAAGAATTGCTCCCGTCGCTCGGCGCCGCGGTCTCACCACCGCGGCGTTTGTGCCGGAGAAGCACCCTGTCCCCGCCGGACCAGAGCGACCTCCGCCATTCGAAGAGGTCCACTCGCATGTCCAAGCACAGCACCCCTGGTCATAGTCGCTCCACCGTGACCAGGACCCAGAAGTTCTCGATCGCCGGTGTCGCCACGCTCGGCGCCGCCGCTCTCGCGTTCTCCCTCGTGCCGGGCAGCTCCGAGGCCACCACCACCGAGGCCACCGACGTCTCCCCCGTGGCCTTCGCCGCGTCCGCCGGTACGCAGCAGGCGGTCCACGCCAACGTCACCAAGCAGCAGTCCAACGCCGACCAGCAGGCCAAGGACGCCGCCGCGAAGGCCGCCGCCGACAAGAAGAAGGCCGACGAGGCCAAGAAGGCCGCCGACGAGGCGGCCGCGAAGAAGAAGGCCGAGGACGAGCGCAAGGCCAAGGAGGCCGCGAGCCGCGCCGCCGCCCGCAAGCCCGTCTACGCCAACAACCTCGACGGCTGGATCCGCCAGTCCCTGGACATCATGAAGTCCAAGGGCATCCCCGGTTCCTACGAGGGCCTGCACCGCAACATCATGCGCGAGTCGACGGGCAACCCGAACGCCATGAACGGCTGGGACGTCAACGCCCAGAACGGCACCCCCTCGGTCGGCCTGCTCCAGGTCATCCAGCCGACGTTCGACGCGTACCACGTGGACGGCACGTCCACGAACATCTACGACCCGGTCGCCAACATCACCGCGGCGGCCAACTACGCGGCCGACAAGTACGGCTCGATGGACAACGTGAACGGCGCCTACTGAGCCTTGATCGCCTGATCAACGGACCTCTTCAGCCGAAGACGAGGCCCACGGACGCCGAAGGGCGGCACCCCGTACGGGGTGCCGCCCTTCTCCTGTGCCCGAAGGCACTTACTTGCGCATGACCTCCGGCTCGTGCCGGCGCAGCAGGCGCGCGACCGCGAAGCCGCAGGCGACGCCGATCAGCAGCAGGACCGTGATGTTCAGACCCCACTGACCCACCGAGTGCTCCCACAGCGGGTCCAGGTCGTTCGGCTTCTTCGGGTCCCACGGCGGCATCAGGTGTGAGAGGTCGAGCGTGGCGCCCGCGCCCGCGATGGCCCAGCGGGACGGCATCAGCCAGGCGAACTGCTCCAGGCCGGGCGAACCGTAGATCTGGAAGAGGACACCGGTGAAGACGACCTGGACGATCGCGAACATCACCAGGAGCGGCATGGTCTTCTCGGAGGTCTTCACCAGCGAGGAGATGACCAGGCCGAACATCATCGACGTGAAGCCCAGGGCGATGATCACCAGGCAGATCTCGACGGCCGGGGGCATGAGCAGGCCCTCTTCCGGCATGTCGCGCGTCGCGAAGCCGATGCCGCAGATGATGACGCCCTGGATGGCCGTGATCACGCCGAGGACGATGACCTTCGACATCAGGTACGCGGAACGGGAGAGGCCGGTCGCCCGTTCCCGTTCGTAGATGACCCGTTCCTTGATCAGCTCACGTACGGAGTTGGCGGCGCCCGAGAAGCACATGCCGACCGCGAGGATCAGCATGATCGTGCCCGCGTCGCCGTTGAACTTGACCGGCGGTTTGGGTGGCGCGAGGCCGAAGTCGGCCGGGATCACGACGCTCACGATGCCGAGGACCGCGGGCAGGATCACCATCAGGCCCATGAAGCCCTTGTCGGAGGCGATCACCGACACGTAGCGGCGGATCAGGGTCCACAGCTGCGAACCCCAGCCCTGCGGTTTGGGCGGCCGGACCGCCTGGGGCGGCGGCATCTGTACGGACTGTGCGGCGACGGCGTCGATGTCCGCGGCGTACATCTGGTAGTGCTGCGAGCCCTTCCAGCGGCCCGCCCAGTCGTAGTCGCGGTAGTTCTCGAAGGCGGAGAAGACGTCGGCCCACGTGCTGTAGCCGAAGAAGTTGAGGGCTTCCTCCGGCGGGCCGAAGTACGCCACCGAACCGCCCGGCGCCATCACCAGGAGCTTGTCGCAGATCGCCAGCTCGGCGACCGAGTGCGTGACGACGAGGACCGTACGGCCGTCGTCGGCGAGGCCGCGGAGCAACTGCATGACGTCGCGGTCCATGCCCGGGTCGAGGCCCGACGTCGGCTCGTCCAGGAAGATCAGCGACGGCTTGGTCAGGAGCTCGAGGGCCACCGAGACGCGCTTGCGCTGGCCACCGGAGAGGGAGGTGACCTTCTTCTCCTTGTGGATGTCCAGCTTGAGCTCGCGCAGGACCTCGCCGATCCGCTGCTCGCGCTCGGCCTCCGTGGTGTCCGCGGGGAAGCGCAGCTTGGCCGCGTACTTGAGGGCCTTCTTGACGGTCAGTTCCTTGTGCAGGATGTCGTCCTGCGGGACCAGACCGATGCGCTGGCGCAGCTCGGCGAACTGCTTGTACAGGTTCCGGTTGTCGTAGAGGACGTCGCCCTGGTTGGCGGGCCGGTAGCCGGTGAGCGCCTTGAGCAGGGTGGACTTGCCGGAGCCCGAGGGTCCGATGACCGCGATGAGCGACTTCTCCGGGACGCCGAAGGAGACGTCCTTGAGGATCTGCTTGCCGCCGTCGACCGTGACCGTGAGGTGGCGGGCCGAGAAGGAGACGTCACCGGTGTCGACGAACTCCTCGAGCTGTCCGCCGACGAGGCGGAACGTCGAGTGACCGACGCCGACGATGTCATGGGCGCCGATCAGGACCGTCGAGGACTTCGCGATCGGCTGGCCGTTGACGTACGTGCCGTTGTGGGATCCGAGGTCGTGGATCTCGAAGCGGCCGTCGGGCGTCGCCGTGAACTCGGCGTGGTGGCGCGAGACCTGCAGGTCGGAGACGACCAGCTCGTTCTCGAGGGCACGTCCGATGCGCATCTTGCGGCCCAGCGCCAGCTGGTGGAACGTCGTCGGGCTGCGGTCGCCGTAGACCGGCGGGGCCCCCGCGACACCGCCGGATCCCGGAACCTTCTGTGCGAACTGCTCGGACGGGCCACCCTGCTGCGGGGGCACGTGCGGCTGGTGCTGTTGCTGGGGCTGGTGCTGCTGGGGCTGCTGTTGCGGCCAGCCCTGCTGCTGCGCCTGGTACGGAGCCTGCTGCTGGGGTGCCTGATGCTGCGGAGCCTGCTGCTGAGCTGCCTGGGCGGCCCAGCCGGGAGCCTCCTGCTGGTGCTGCTGGGGCGCGTGCTGCGGCGCGGCCTGCTGCTGGGCGTGCTGCTGGGGCGCCGAGACGGCGGCCGCGGCCGCGCCCGACGCGCCGCCCGACACGTTCACCCGCGGACCGTCGGTCGCGTTCCCCAGGTTCACGGCCGAACCAGGGCCGATTTCCATCTGGTGGATCCGCTGGCCCTGCACGAAGGTGCCATTGGTGCTGCCGTGGTCCTCAATGACCCAACTGCGCCCGCTCCAACTGATCGTCGCGTGACGCCAGGACACCCTGGCGTCGTCGAGCGGGATATCCCCCTGCGGATCACGTCCGAGGGTGTACGGCCTGGACGGGTCGAGCGTCCAGGTCCTGCCATTCAATTCCAGTACGAGTTCCGGCACTCCATGCCCCACTGAGTTGTCCCCCGAGCTAGCCCCCATCGATGGGGAGTCTAGGGATGTCGAACATCGGGAGGAACTATTTCAGGCGGAGGGCTCTGACCGAAAGTCGGGCCTTGTGAAGACTGCGTACGGGCGTGAAGGGTTGCACCGTTGACGGGGAAGAAAACGCCCCGGAGAGTGGTAAGCACCCATCAGTGCATACGGATCATGCTCATTGGGCGCATTTCACCCATCACGCTCATCGCCACCACTAGGCCTATGAGTCGTGTGAAACGCATGGAACGCGTGCGTCGTGGTGATGGGTCGGCGCACTGCGGTTCGGGGGGTCCTCATGACGGCCGGCGAGCACAAAAGCGAAGGCCGGGGCGTGCGGTGGGGCGACGTCCTGCTCTCCGCGATCGCCGCGGTGAGTTGGGCTCTGGTCGGCATGGCGGGGACGGCCGCACTCGCCCTGCACCTGCTCGACGCGGACGCGGCGGGCGCACTCGGGCCGATGACGGCGGCGACCGTCGCGCTCGGCGCGGGAGGTTCGGTCACCCCGTCCGGCGACGTCTCGGCCTTCGGCCTGGACGGCGCGGAAGCGACCACGACGATCGATATCGCGCCACTCGGTGTGGGGCTGGTGGGCGCGCTGCTCCTCGCCCACTTCTTCCTGCGCTCCCTGCGCGGGGCGGGCGTCGTCATCCCGCCCGCCGAACTCGCCGCGCGCGTCGGCGCGGTGATCGCCCTCTTCCTCGCGATGCTCGCGGGGCTCACCTGGGCCGGTCACGACATCATCACGATCGACGGTGAGCAGCTCGGCATCGACAAGGGCATCGACAAGGGGCTCGACGAGCTGCCGGGCGGCATCGGCGACAAGCTGCCCGGCGGGATCGGGGACATCGGCGGGCTCCTCCCCGACCGGCTCGGCGACCTCGCGAAGGCGAAGGCCTCGGTCGGGTTCACCGTGGACACCGCGCCGACGCTGCTCGGCGGGGCGGCCTGGGTGGCCGGCGTCCTGCTCATCGCGCTGCTCGCCTCGCGACGCACCCCGCTGCCGCGCGCCCTGGACGGAGTGCACCGGGTGGTGCGGCCCGCCGCATCCGCGCTGGTCACGGTGGTGCTGGTGGCGGTCGCCGCGGGGTTCGCCGCGGCGGCGTACGCGATGGTCGGGGACGACCACCCACGTCGGATCGCGGGTGCCGCCCTGCTCGGGGCGCCGAACGGCGTGTGGCTCGGCATCCCCGTCGGGCTCTTCGTGCCGTGGGACGGCAGGGCGACGGGTGCCCTCACACGCTTCCTGCCGGACCCGGTGGACGACCTCCTGGCGGGGTCCTCCGACAAGCCGCTCACGCTGGGGCGGCTCGCCGAACTCGACGGGAGAATCTGGCTGTTGGGTGTCGCGGCGGCGGTCATGATGCTGTTCGCCGGGGTGCTGACGGCCGCCAGGACGCCCCGGGGTCCCGGCACCATGTCCGTGGCGGGCTTCGCGGGCCGCTGCGGGCTGCGGCTCGGCGTGGTGACCGCGGTGGGGCTCCCGCTGCTCGCGTGGCTGACCGCGGTGTCCGCCGACGCCTCCTTGTCCGTACTCGGCTTCGACGCGTTCGGCGCGGGGGTCGAACTGCACGCGCGGCTGGGGATGGCGGTGCTGCTCGGGGCGGTGTGGGGGCTCGGGGCGGGGGTGGCGGGGGCGCTGCTCGCGGCGGCCACGGGGGCGGCGGGCGGCAGGGCGTCCGCGCTCGGGCTCGCCGGGGGTGCGACCGGGGCCGGAGGTGCGGCGGAGGGGTCCGCCGTCGGGGCCTCCGCCTCCGCCGCCCCCGGGCCGGCCGGGACGGGACCGGTCGGGGCCGGGCAAGCCGGAGCGGGGCAGCCCGGGGCCGGGCAAGCCGGTGCGGGACCGTACCGGCCCAGCGCTCCGCACCGGCCGCCGAACCCCGACACCAACCCCTATCTGCGGCTGCCGCGGGACGGCACCGGTCCCCCGCGCGGCGACGCGTCGGCGCCGCCCCCTCGGGGCGCCTCCGGTGCGCCGACCGTGGTGGGGCCGACGGTTCCGCCGCCCCGGCCCAGGAGGCCGCGCACCCGTTCCGGGGACTGGCCTCCGCCGCCACCGCCCCCACCGCCCCCACCGGAGCCGGGTCCGCCGCCCGCACCGGGCAGGCCGCGCGGACCTCGCTGACGACACGCGACGAGCGAACGGGCGCGCGTGCGGGGACTAAAAGGGCGGGCGTGCGGGGACGAGAGGACGCGCCGAAGCGGCGCAAGCGGAACAAGACGTGACAAGCGAAAACCAAGGGTGTCCGGCACGCGGACCGCCGGGGCGCCCGCGCGGAGCGGGCGGATACCGTAGGGATCACCATGAGTGCTTCGCAGCCCCCTCAGCCCGCCGACGTCCCGACGCTCCTCGTCAAGATCTTCGGCAAGGACCGCCCCGGCATCACCGCCGGCCTCTTCGACACCCTCGCCGCCTACTCCGTCGACGTCGTCGACATCGAGCAGGTCGTCACCCGCGGCCGCATCGTGCTGTGCGCGCTCGTGACCGAGCCGCCCGCCGGCCTGGAGGGCGATCTGCGCGCCACCGTCCACAGCTGGGCCGAGTCCATGAAGATGCAGGCCGAGATCATCTCGGGCATCGGCGACAACCGGCCGCGCGGCGTCGGCCGTTCGCTCGTGACCGTCCTCGGCCACCCCCTGACCTCCGAGTCGACGGCCGCCATCGCCGCCAGCATCACCGCCACCGGCGGCAACATCGACCGTATCTTCCGGCTCGCCAAGTACCCGGTCACCGCGGTGGAGTTCGCGGTCTCCGGCACCGGGACCGAGACACTGCGCACCGCCCTGGCCATAGAGGCCGCGAAGCTCGGCGTGGACGTCGCGGTCGTCGCGGCGGGCCTGCACCGCCGCGCGCAGCGCCTGGTCGTGATGGACGTCGACTCGACGCTCATCCAGGACGAGGTCATCGAACTCTTCGCCGCGCACGCCGGCTGCGAGGCCGAGGTCGCCGAGGTGACGTCGGCGGCGATGCGCGGCGAGCTGGACTTCGAGCAGTCGCTGCACGCCCGCGTCGCGCTCCTCAAGGGCCTGGACGCCTCGGTCGTCGACAAGGTCCGCTCGGAGGTACGGCTCACGCCGGGCGCCCGCACCCTCATCCGCACCCTGAAGCGTCTGGGCTACCAAGTGGGCGTCGTTTCGGGCGGGTTCACGCAGGTCACCGATGATCTGCAGGAACGTCTCGGCCTCGACTTCGCGCAGGCCAACACCCTGGAGATCGTCGACGGCAGGCTCACCGGCAAGGTGACCGGCGAGATCGTCGACCGCGCGGGCAAGGCGCGCCTCCTGCGCCGCTTCGCCACGGAGGCCGGGGTCCCGCTGGAGCAGACGGTCGCGATCGGCGACGGGGCGAACGACCTCGACATGCTGAACGCGGCGGGCCTCGGGGTCGCCTTCAACGCCAAGCCCCTGGTCCGCGAGGCCGCGCACACCGCGGTGAACGTCCCGTTCCTG
Organism: Streptomyces sp. NPDC040622; assembly: GCF_055593965.1. NCBI lineage: Bacteria > Bacillati > Actinomycetota > Actinomycetes > Kitasatosporales > Streptomycetaceae > Streptomyces > Streptomyces sp. NPDC040622. The sequence goes on from NZ_JBVIXD010000011.1 coordinate 18,566, forward strand.
GACACCGTCCTCTATCTGCTCGGCATCACCCGCGAAGAGGTCGAGGCGGCGGACACGCACGCCGACTGACGGCGCCACTCCGGTTGTGCGTCGCATCCGGTACGTCGTGGGGGGGGGGGAAAAAGGGGGGGGGGGGAGAAAAAAAAAAAAAAAAAAAAAAAAAAAAAAAAAAAGGGGAGGTAGTCTGTGTCTCCCCCCCCGGCGGGGACCACTAGTTAACGAGG